>NZ_JAEINI020000016.1:0-56015 GCF_016343785.1 Alishewanella maricola
CAAAACGGTAAGACGGTCATTGCCCAGGCCACCGTGCTGGCTGATGGCAGCTACGCTTTAGAAGGTGTCGATGTCAGCGCGTTAGCCGATGGCCCACTGACCATTGACGCGACGGCAGTCGATAACAACGGTAACCCACTCGTGGCAGATACTTCAGCCACACTTGATGCGGTTGCTGGCTCATTAGATATCGCTGCGACCGTCGATAACACCGATGGCACCATCGATTTATCGGGCACCACCACCGACGTTGCTCCAGGCACCGTAATTAACATCACCATCACCGACCAAAACGGTAAGACGGTGATTGCCCAAGCCACCGTGCTGGCCGATGGCAGCTATGCTTTAGAAGGTGTCGATGTCAGCGCGTTAGCCGATGGACCATTAACCATTGACGCGACGGCAGTCGATAACAACGGCAATCCATTGGCTGCTGATACTTCAGCCACACTCGATGCGGTTGCTGGCTCATTGGATATCGCTGCGACCGTCGATAACACCGACGGTACGCTTGACCTGACTGGCAACACCACCGATGTCGCTCCAGGTACCGTAATTAACATCACCATCACCGACCAAAACGGTAAAACGGTGATTGCTCAAGCTACCGTACTGGCCGATGGCAGCTACCAGTTAGAAGGTGTCGATGTCAGCACCTTAGCCGATGGCCCACTGACCATTGATGCGACGGCAGTCGATAACAACGGCAATCCATTGGCCGCTGATACTTCAGCCACACTTGATGCGGTTGCAGGTTCATTAGATATCGCTGCGACCGTCGATAACACCGATGGCACCCTCGATGTATCGGGCACCACTACCGACGTTGCTCCAGGCATCGTGATTAACATCACCATCACCGACCAAAACGGTAAGACGGTCATTGCTCAAGCCACCGTATTAGCCGATGGCAGCTACCAGTTAGAAGGTGTCGATGTCAGCGCCTTAGCCGATGGCCCATTAACCATTGATGCGACGGCAGTGGATAACAACGGTAACCCACTCGCGGCAGATACTTCAGCCACGCTCGATGCGGTTGCTGGCTCATTAGATATCGCGGCGTCAGTGGACAATACCGACGGTACGGTTGACCTCAGCGGCACCACCACCGACGTTGCTCCAGGTACCGTGATTAACATCACCATCACCGATCAAAACGGTAAGACCGTTATCGCCCAGGCCACCGTATTAGCCGATGGCAGCTACGCTTTAGAAGGTGTCGATGTCAGCGCCTTAGCCGATGGCCCACTAACCATTGACGCCACGGCGGTCGATAACAACGGCAATCCATTGACCGCTGATACTTCAGCCACACTCGATGCCATTGCCGGTTCATTGGATATCGCTGCGAGCGTCGATAACACCGATGGCACCCTCGATTTATCGGGCACCACTACCGATGTCGCTCCAGGTACCGTAATTAACATCACCATCACCGATCAAAACGGTAAGACGGTCATCGCCCAAGCCACCGTGCTGGCCGATGGCAGCTATACCTTAGAAGGTGTCGACGTCAGCACTTTAGCCGATGGCCCACTGACCATTGACGCCACGGCAGTCGATAACAACGGTAACCCACTCGCGGCAGACACCAATGCTATATTGGATGCAGTCGAAGGCACCCTAGACATCGCCGCGACCGTCGATAACACCGACGGTACGGTTGACCTCAGTGGCACCACCACCGACGTTGCTCCAGGCACCGTGGTTAACATCACCATCACCGATCAAAACGGTAAGACGGTCATCGCCCAAGCCACCGTGCTGGCCGATGGCAGTTACCAGTTAGAAGGTGTCGATGTCAGCACCTTAGCCGATGGCCCATTAACCATTGACGCGACGGCAGTCGATAACAACGGTAACCCACTCGCGGCAGACACCAATGCTATATTGGATGCAGTCGAAGGCACCCTAGACATCGCTGCGACCGTAGATAACAACGACGGTACGCTTGACCTGACTGGCACCACCACCGACGTTGCTCCAGGCACCGTAATTAACATCACCATCACCGATCAAAACGGTAAGACGGTCATCGCCCAAGCCACCGTGCTGGCCGATGGCAGTTACCAGTTAGAAGGTGTCGATGTCAGCACCTTAGTCGATGGCCCACTGACCATTGACGCCACGGCAGTGGATAACAACGGCAATCCATTGGCTGCAGATACCTCAGCAACACTCGATGCCATTGCCGGTTCATTGGATATCGCTGCGACGGTGGACAATACCGACGGTACACTTGACCTCAGTGGCACCACCACCGACGTTGCTCCAGGCACCGTGATTAACATCACCATCACCGATCAAAACGGTAAGACAGTCATCGCCCAAGCCACCGTGCTGGCCGATGGCAGCTACGCTTTAGAAGGTATCGATGTCAGCACCTTAGCTGATGGCCCATTAACCATTGCTGCGACTGCAGTCGATAACAACGGTAACCCACTCGCGGCCGATACCTCAGCCACACTCGATGCGGTTGCAGGCTCATTAGATATCGCTGCGAGCGTCGATAACACCGATGGCACCCTCGATTTATCGGGCACCACTACCGACGTTGCTCCAGGTACCGTAATTAACATCACCATCACCGATCAAAACGGTAAGACGGTCATCGCCCAAGCCACAGTGCTGGCCGATGGCAGCTATGCCTTAGAAGGTGTCGACGTCAGCACTTTAGCCGATGGCCCACTGACCATTGACGCCACGGCAGTCGATAACAACGGTAACCCACTCGTGGCAGACACCAATGCTACATTGGATGCAGTCGAAGGCACCCTAGACATCGCCGCGACCGTCGATAACACCGATGGCACCATCGATTTATCGGGCACCACCACCGACGTTGCTCCAGGCACCGTGGTTAACATCACCATCACCGACCAAAACGGTAAAACGGTGATTGCTCAAGCCACCGTATTAGCCGATGGCAGCTATGCCTTAGAAGGTGTTGATGTCAGCGCCTTAGCCGATGGCCCATTAACCATTGATGCGACGGCAGTCGATAACAACGGCAATCCATTGGCTGCTGATACTTCAGCTACACTCGATGCCATTGCCGGCTCATTAGATATCGCTGCGACCGTCGATAACACCGATGGCACCCTCGATTTATCGGGCACCACCACCGACGTTGCTCCAGGCACCGTGATTAACATCACCATCACCGATCAAAACGGTAAAACGGTCATTGCTCAGGCCACGGTATTAGCCGATGGCAGCTACGCTTTAGAAGGTGTCGATGTCAGCGCCTTAGCCGATGGCCCATTAACCATTGACGCGACGGCAGTCGATAACAACGGTAACTCATTAATTGATAAAGCGATTGCCGCTTTAGATCTCACACCGCCAAGTGTTGATATCACATCTGATCAAGCAACGCTTGAAAGTGGCCAATCTGCAACGATCACGTTTACCTTTAATGAGGAAATTTCAGGCTTTGATCTAACTGATATTGCCGTTACCGGTGGCGTGCTGTCCGGATTAAAACAAGATCCAACTAATCCGAATGTATGGACAGCCACCTTCGTGGCAAGTGGCACTGCACCTATTTCATTTACTGTGGCAAATGGCAGTTACACTGATCTCGTGGGTAATGAAGGTAGTGGCGACTCAGCCAGTATCAATAATGCGCCAGTCGCTAAGAATAATGTAGTTAACGGAAACGAAGATGAAGTTATTACAGGTAATGTGCTCACCAATGACGTCGATGTAGATGGCAATGCCCTAACCGTACAAAGCTTTGTGATAAATGGGCAAACTTATCTAGCCGGCGCAGAAGTGATTATTGAAAACCAAGGTAAATTAACCTTAGACGCTGAAGGTAACTTTACTTTTACTCCTGTAGCAAATTGGAGTGGTTCACTGCCTTCTGTAACCTATACCCTAACAGATGGACAAGGTGGTTCATCGACTGCCGCATTAAACATTACTTTGGCAGGAGTGGCAGACGCAGCAATTCTGCAAGTCGGTGATGCCGTTTCAACTAAAGTCGGCGCAACCTCTATTACTACTGGCGCGAACGGCCTCTTGATAGGATCTGGTTTAAGCCAAGCCTCTATTGAACAAGCTCTTGGTTTAAGCAGTGGCTTCTTAGACGGCTTCAACCCGCCCTCGGGGGCACTCAATGTATCAGGCAACACTAATGCCATCGACGGAAACTATACGTCTAGCACAGTTAGTTTAAATAGCGGCATGTCGGTTGGCTTTAATTGGAATTTCATTAACGGTGAAAACATCGCAAGTGAAATCCGACAAGGCTTCAGCGACTTTGTTTTAGTTATTATTACCGCACCTGATGGCAGTAAAACCACACAAATCATTACGTCCTCAGAGTTCTTGGGCGCAGGCGTTAATGGTAATGGCACCTTTAACTTTACCGCAACGCAAGATGGTGATTATAAATTTGACTGGGTTATTCTCAACGGTAGAGATAGCGGTAAAGACTCACAACTCAACTTATCGTCGAGTACGATCACGGTCAATGGTGTTACCTATGGCGATATGGTTGATTTAAACATTAATGCTGCGCTTACTGATGCTAGTGAAAGCATGTTGATCACCATCACCGGTATACCCAGCAACGCCTTGCTCACCGCGGGTATAAAAAATGCTGACGGCAGCTGGACCCTAACCCAAGAACAATTGGAAGGTTTAAGCTTACTAACCCCAGTTGATTTTGTTGGCCAGCTTAACTTAACCGTTACGGCGACCACAACTGATGGCACTTCTACTACTGCAGTATCCGATACGCTTATTATCGACCTGTCGCAAACGACCAATACAGTGAACAGCGGCAGTGATGCCTCGCAAACCATTATCGGTACGGATCAGGGTGATCTGATCAATGCTTACGGTGGCAATGACGTGATCAACGCGGGTGCAGGCAATGATGTCATCTATGGCGGACAGGGTAATGACACCATTAATGCAGGCAGCGGCAACGATGTGCTGTTTGGTGGTGTCGGTGACGATACGCTTATCGGTGGTGAAGGTGCCGACGTATTCGCTTGGCAATTAGGCGATCAATCAAGTAGCGGTAAAGCGGCTGTTGATGTCATTAAAGACTTCAGCACAGCACAAGGCGATGTCATCGATTTACGTGACTTACTTCAAGGCGAAAATAGCGAAAACATTACCAATTACCTCAGTTTTACTACTGTCGATGGTAATACCACGATAGATATTAAACATACTGGCAGCGGCAACGTAACGCAAAAAATCACGCTGGAAAACGTTGACCTGAGTAGCTTCGGTAATGATACACAAGCCATTATTGATAGCTTGATTAGTAGTGGTCATTTAAAAATTGATGGCTAAACCTGACTGTTGTTAACCCAGATAAAACAGGCGCTTTAAGCGCCTGTTTTTTTATTCAATTAAGTTGGAATCACACCATTACGATAACACCATTTAAAAGCAATTTTATACATCACATCATGATTTGGCCTATCACACCTGAGTTGAACAAAGTAGCTTCAAAGGTAGATCAATTTAGCCTTACAAAGAATCATCACTGCACAAGTACCAAACTAAAACGCTTAGGCGTTAACTATTAAGCCTACAGCTAACACTTACGGCTAGCGCCAGCGTAATTAGTACTTAATAAAACTTAAAATGCCCAAGCCACTGAGGCACCAATGCCACGCTGTTGCATTTCAATACTGAGTTGTTGATTCGGTGCAAGGTAATTTGCCCCAGTAACTGTTTTAGTAGGTGAATAAAACGCTGTTAGGTTCATCTGTACATTCGCAGCTAACGACTGGCTTAAACCGGTAGTGAAATGCCATTCCTGTACCCCGGGCGCTAAAATGTTGAATAACACCTGCGATGACGAAATAGGTTGCTCACCGTAAGAAACACCAAACCGGATCTTTTGCTGCTCGGTTCGCTGCCATTGATAACCCAGTTTATATACCGTCATATCTTGCCAACCAAAGCCTGCACCATTCGACGCACCCAAAGGCGCTGACATAATATTACCGATTGGGTTTGCTACACTGCTCACTTCGCCGTAATTGATATGCTGCAGATCTAACAGTAATTGATGAGCGCCATTAATTTGCCACGCCAAACCGACTTGTAAGGCGCTGGGTAAATCAAAATCACCTTGTTCGGCAAACAAACCCGCATATTGATCAAACTCGCCCATGCTTACCGCAGAACGATAACTGGCTCCGACACTGATGGCATCCGACATTAAATAGGTTAAACCTAATTGCAAGCCAATGCCGCTACTGAAATCGGAGCCATTATCTGACAACGAAGTTGGTGCTTGAGAAAACGGTGCAAAACTCGCCAGGCCTTGCGCTGAAAACTGCTGAACAACCAGCACCGGTGCCACACCTAAGCGTAATTGCTGAGTCCACTGATAACTCAGCGTTGGGCTGATAAATAATTGCTTTAAATCCACCCCCGTCGTGCCCGCATAAAAAGTGCCTTCGGGCATAGCGTCGGCTTGGTATTCCGTATTCATGCCGCCGTTAGCATAAATTAATATGCCCACATTAACTTGATCGTTTAATTGCTGGCCAAAAGCAAACTCGGGGATAGCAAATAACGTTTTTGCGCTTCGCTTACCCGGACTTTGTAAGTAAAAAGCACCGGGGAAAAACTCGTTAACCTCCGCCACCGCATAGTTGCGATCGGGCGCAAACAGCTCTAAGCCAACTGAAAATTCACTGCCTTTTACCAGCAAGTTAGCTGGGTTATTCGCCGCAGACATCAGCTCTTCTGATACCGCCACCCCAGCACCCGCCATACCTTTGTGCGTCATGCCATAACCGTGTGTAAAATAACCATTGGTTGCGAAAGCGGGAGAACTCATAAAAATACTGGCCGCTACTACACTCACTACTACACGTTTTCTCATGGTTACTACCTACCCTGACTATAAAAGGAATACACCATAACGGTTTTCTTATATAACAAAAAATAATTTAAAACCATTAGATATACTCAAAAGAAATATAACAGTAGTGACTTTAGCTAAGCAGATATGTTGAATGTGGAGAGAAGCTGCATTACTCAACCTAAGCATATGAGAATGCAGCCATTTAACCGATTAGACTTCTTAAAATCACCATTTTCTCAGTTGATGCTGAGAAGAAAACCATGCTTTCAATTCATTAATTTTAGTGAGATGTCAGTCACACATGTGCAGAAAGTTGAGTACGAGCTTTCGCTACTTTTTAGTTGGCTGATGGTTTGACGCCAGCACCATATAAACACTAGGCAACACCAATAAAGTAAACAGCGTGCCTACCAACATGCCTGCAACTAAAATAATGCCGATACTATTGCGTGCTTCAGCGCCGGCGCCCACTACTAACACCAAAGGAAAATGCCCCAGCACAGTTGCAGCGGTTGTCATTAACACTGGGCGTAAACGCGCTTGTGCTGCAAGCTGTATAGCATCGAATTTTGCTTTACCTTGCTGTTGCATTTTATTGGCAAACTCAACAATTAAAATGCCGTTTTTCGCAATCAGCCCCACCAAGGTGATAAAGCCAACTTGTGAATAAATATTGATTGTCGTGAAGTCTAAAAAGGCAAACATCAAGGCGCCAGCCATCGCTAAAGGCACAGAGCCCAACAACACCACCAAAGGATCACGAAAGCTATTAAACTGCACCGCTAGCACAAAAAATACAAAGACTAATGCGACCACTAGTACACCTTCTAAGGTGTTGCCTTCTAAACGAATTTGTCGTGACTCGCCAGCATAATCAATACTGTATTCTGCTGGCAATATTTTCGCAGCGGCGTCTTCTAAAGCACTTAAGCCTTGCTCTTTGGTGGTGCCGGGGATCACTTCGCCATAAATTCTAAAGGCATTTTTTTGCTGAAACTTACTTAACACACGCGGTCTAATTTCGGTTTCTAAACTGGCAATAGCACGCAAAGGAATTAACTGATCGGCGGGGGTGCGGATCAACAGTGACAATATGGCATCAGGATTCACTCGTGCGCTTTCATCTAGCATAGGTATAACGCGATAAGCGCGGCCATCTTGATTATAACGATTGACAAAATTAGCCGATAACAATACCTCAAGCTGGGCACTAACACTGGCTAAATCCATGCCTAAATCCGCAATCGCCTGACGATTAAGCTTGAAGCGCGCTTGCGGGTAATCGATTTTCAAATCCGTTTCGGCAAATAAGAACTTACCACTAGCCTGAGCGGCCGCCACCATCTGATCGGCGTAGCGTTTCATATCGACGTAAGAGTCGGTGGAAAGCACGGCCAGTTCTACTGAAAAATTACCGGACGTCGGTAGGGCTGATTCCATCACTGGAAAGGCTTTTAAGCCAGGCACCTGCGACAAATTAGCAAAGGCTTGCCAAAACATATCCTGCGTTTTTTCAGCACGCTGTGACGGATCAACTAAATCCAAGCCGCCAAAAGCTCCTGCAGGGTTAACAATTTGCCACATAAACTTCGCCCCATCCAACTGCAGCATCGTGTCTACTACCCCATCCATATGCTGCATGGTATAGGCTAAAGAGGCATCGGGAGCAGACTCTACCACCACATTAATGCTGTTTTGATCTTCTGTGGGCGCCAGCTCTTTTAATGAAAACAGATAAAATGGTACATTCAGTAACGCTAAAAATACCGCAATAAATAACACCTGCGCTTTATACTTAAGCGTCACAATCAATACTTTACTGTAAGCCAGCTGCAGACGGTCAAAAACATGATTGATGCGTTGAGTTAACCGGCTTTCTTTGCCCCCCTCTGGCGAGGCATAAGCGCTCATAATCGGTGATAAGGTTATTGCAACAAAGCCGGAAATTAATACGGCAATCGCTAAAGTAAAGGCAAACTCTTTAAACAAAGCCCCTGTTAAACCACTTAATAAACCAATAGGAGCATATACCGCAGCTAAGATAATGGTCATGCTGATTATAGGCGCTAATAACTGGCGTGAACTAAGTAAGGCCGCGTCGAGTCGACTCATGCCATTGCGCATATGTCTAGCCACATTCTCAACCACAACGATGGCATCATCAACCACCAAACCCACGGATAACACGATGGCAAGCACGGTCAATAAATTCAGGCTAAACCCCATCAGCGCCATAGTACCGATAGCGCCTAAAATCGAAATAGGGATAGTCACTAAAGGCACTAACGCCGTGCGAAACGATCCCATCATCGCCACCACAACAATACCCACCAATACAATGGTTTCGGCCAGCGTAATAAATATTTCGGTTAAAGCACTGCGCATATACAAGGTGCCATCGTAACCGTCGGTAATGCGTAAGCCATTGGGCAAGGTTGGGTTTATTTCCTCCAGCTTGGCATACAAACTATCCCCAATAGCTATCTCGTTGGCGCCTGGTAAAGGCCAGACAGAAATAAACAACACAGTATCGTGGCTCAACCGAGCACTGGTTTCGCTTTCTTCTTCAGCAATCTCGATTTCTGCAACATCGGCTAGACGCACCTGCGCACCTTCGATATTTCTTAACACCAGCTGTTCAAAATCAGTCACATTTGATAATGAGGTATCGGTCAGCAGCGGAATGCGTTGCTGATTGTTTTCACTTTGGCCAACTGTCGCGATCAAATTATTTGCTCGTAGTGCTAACATCACCTCGTCCGCAGCAATATTAAAAGCAGCCAGCTTCGCAGGGTTCAACCAAATTCGCATCGCCGGTGCCCTGCCGCCCTCGATGCCAATGCGCTGTACGCCCGGAATAGAAGCCAAAGCTGGTGAAACACGGCGCGATAAATAGTCAGTGACTTCCATACGCGACATCGGGCTGTCTGCTTGGTTGTAATTCACCACCAAATAAAAAATCGCGAAAGGACGGTCAGCCCTTACCACCTCAACCGACGGATCTTCGGCGCCTTCTGGTAATTCAAAACGAATTTGATCCAGCTTGGCCGATAACTCTGCCAACGCCTTGGTACTATCTTGATTCAGCTTTAACCAAAGCGTTACAGCACTGAGCCCAGGGGTGCTGCGCGACTCAACATAATCGACCCCAGGAACCGAACTGGCAACGCGTTCAATTGGCTCACTAATAAAGCCTTGCACTACCTCTGCGGAAGCGCCTATATAGGGTGTAGTGATTTGTAACGACGCGCTGGTAATTTGTGGAAATTGTAGCACCGGAATATCGATTGCAGCTCGGATCCCCACCAGTACCAAGATCAGCGAAAGTACAATCGCCAGAACCGGTTTTTTACAAAATATATCTATTATTGAGGGCCGGTTATCCAACGCGGCCTCTTTTATATCGTGCGGATCAGAAGTGTACTGTGCCATTACAACGGCCCCGCATCATCAGCCGTAGCAAGATTGACTAAGATGCCATCACTTAATTTAAAAGAACCAACCGTAGCCACTTGTTCATTCTCGCTCAGCCCCGACAAAATCACTATGTGCTTATCATCATGCGCGCCAACTTCTACTGCCCGACGATTGGCGCGTAAATTGTCATCTGCAGCTTGCGCCAGTACATACACGTAAGCACCAAACGTATCATAACGCACCGCGGTGTTCGGTAAGCGGATGACGCTGATTGGCGCAGCAATGGGCAAACTCACCATCACACTGGCACCGGGTTTAAACTGGGCATCAAGGTTGTCGAGTTCGGCGCGAATTCGTAAATTGCGAGAGATACTAGAAATAACCGGATCTATAGCAATGATCTTTGCCTGATGTTTGATATCCGCAGACGCCACGCTACTGATTTCAAGCGCGGTCGACAGGCTTAATTGATAAGCAGCTTGTGGTACTGAAAAATCGATCCAAACTTGGTCTAAGTTACCAATTAACCGGGTGATTAATGTGTTCGCCGCTAAAAATCCTCCGACCTCAAGTTCATGTAAACCTGTGCTGCCACTAAAGGGCGCAATCAAGGTTTTCTTTGCAATGGTGGCCTGTATTGCTCTGGCGTTAGCTTGTTTTATGGCAAGTTGCGCGCTCACTTGGTCAAGTTGCGCGCGGCTGGACGCCTGCGTTTTAACCAGTTGGGTTAATCGAGAAAGATCCAGGGTGGCTAAAGCAATTTCTGCGTTAATAGCATCTAGTGCCGCTTGTTCATTAACGCTATCTAAACTCAATAACACCTGATCTTTTTCTACCGAGCCACCCGAGCAAAAACCAACAGCGGTAATCACCCCCTCAAGCTCATTGCGTACCTCTAGGGAGCGTGTTGCCTTAACTTCACCCAACACCTGCAAACTGTCTTGCCAAAGACTGGTGGTAACTTTTATTGCTGCCACCGTTTCGCTGGGCTCAGGAAACGACTCGCCAAACGCAATCGCTGCCCGCACTTGCGTAAACTTTACAAAAGCCAACAGTATAAACAGCACGAGGCAACCAGCAACCGCGGCAATCCAGGGGCGAAATTGCATTTTTCTTCCTCTTAAAAATAGTCTTGGCTATAACGTTTAACTGTATTGAGATTATTTAGATCATTAACCTGCATAAGTTAAGCCGCAAACCTAAAATTTCTACTGTGAATAGGGAGCGATAGTTCATATTAACTCAAGTTAAAATACCTTTAATAACCCACTAACTATTCAAGCATTGTTATTTTAGTTAATGCAAAGCATCGTCCAAAGAACCCCTTAAGAAATAGCAGCTCTCTAGGCTGCTATCACTTGCGGATACCTCGACAAGCAAAACCTGTTGCAGCTGCCGCTTAAAAACCCCATATTTAACGTTAATACCCAGTAAGCTCAGCAAAACCTAAGCCATTAAAGCCACCGGAAGCGCGCACGCGTCCTTCCCAATATGGCACAGACAATTGATTACGTGAGTCTTTGGTTAAAGTTTCAAGCATAATCGGCGCTGAATTAGGTAGGGTAATCTGCCACTTACTGGGGTATTGCCTGTCGTTAAGGGTAATGCGCTCGAGTACCGACAAGCTGATATCTTCTCTGGCAATCATCGTGGCCTGCCCGTTTTTCGCTATTCGGCTACCGCTGCAATAATCATAGTTATTTTTGTCGTCACGAATACAAAAGAGCATTAAACCTTGTTTGCCATTTTCATCGCTAACCAGGCTAAACCAATCCCAACCAAACTGGCTTTTATCTAATAAGCTTGCTGACCATTCTCTATCGTACCACGCGTTACCTGTTACCTTATATTGCTTACCTTTGAAGGTGATAACGCCGCTTGCCTCAAGAAATGGATAGCTAAAATAGTAAGATGCATGACCACTCTCGGTTTTTTGGCTATAGCCATTTTCCCCGTGTAACGTTAACGGGCTATTACTCAGTGATACAGCAATGGCATAGTCTTGTTGTTTTGCTTGCATCTGCAACGGTAAAAACGACTGTTCAGTGCTTTTAAGCGACCAATCATCTAATTGCGCACTAAAAGGGCTATCAACAATACTGGCCTGCCCCGCTCGGGCAAAGCGTTCAAAAGCAATATGTGTTTGCTCGTGCTGCAGAGCGAAATGCGCAAAATAAAGTTGGTTATCCCACCAAGTAGACTCAAAGCTAACGGGAGCTTGTGTTCTAAACAACGTCCACTGTGCACCAAAGGTTTCGCCACTTACTGCGGTAAGATTGGCCGTCACGTACCACCACTCAATACCTTGCTCTAAGTGCGGGCCATGATCCTGCGGGAAAATTACACCACGCTGTTTATCGACGGGTTGCCCACTGTCAGTTTGCAAAGCCTGAAAGTTTTCGAGGTGCGGCGCAGGCTCGCAACTGAGTAATAAAAAGCTGAAAAAAACGAGAACATACTTCATCAATAGTTAAGGCCCCTTTACCTGCAAATGAGCTGTAAGCTTTTTAATCGGCAGATACGCGCAGAGGACTGCGGCTAATAGCATAAACAGACAGGTATAGAGCAGTGCCGGCAAATCTAAATTAAAATGGATAGTCCAACCAAAGGCGATGGGCATCACAAATTCCAACAGCGTGAACCCAAGTGCAAAGCCTAATGGGATCGCAAAAGCACAGGTAAAAAATACCAATAAGGTGGTTTGTAACAGCTTAAGCTTTTGCAGCTGGGACGCATCAACACCTAAGCTATGCAGCACCGCTAATTGACTTACATGCAACGCACTCAGGCTCAATAAGCTGATACATAAACTCAGTAAAGCAATAGCTAAAATAAAGCCATTAAGTAACTTAGTTACTTGAAACGTTTCGTTAAACATCTTATTTGCCACTGCTTTAAAGTGCTTATTGGCGGCGATAGTGGCACTGTCTAGCTGGTAAACATTGATCAGTCGTTCAGTGATTTGCTCAACACTGACTTGCTCAGCTAAAGTTAACGACAAACCAAAAACTTGCCAGTGAAATGGGCTCGCGCGCAAAGTCTGCTCTTGGATAATCAGGCTTAATGCGGTATTGCCATAATCATAGGCAAAGGCACTGATCCGGCACGCAAATTCATGTTGGTTTTGCACAAAGCGCACACGGTCATTAATTTTATAGCCTTCTTTTATAGCCGCCTGCTCATTGGCAATACAGCCTTGTTCGGCAAAATTCTCGGCACTGACCGGCTGATTTGACGTAAGGCTGATGTGCGAAAACGCTGAATCGCCATCTCCATAGCTAATAAGGCGTGTAGGTGTTTTATCGATATAACCAGCTGCGGCCATGTAAATACCCACACGCGCTACCTGCGTATCCATTGCTAAGCGCTGGCGTAATGCTGGATCGTCATCGTCTACTTGCAGGTAAATATCGGCATTCAGTTGTGTTTCAAGATGCGCATTTAGCGTATCGCTGAAACTTTTAACCATGATTTGCATGCCAATGGCACTGCCAAGAGCTACTAAAATGGCGACGATGGCAATTCGCAGTTCTGCTAACTGGAATTTACTGTCGGCATAAAGCCACTGCCAAAGTGGCTGGCTAAACGGGTTTTTAACGCTAAGAAAGCCTTGCAAACAACTTGGGGTAATCAGCACAAAAACTACCAAGATTAAAAAACACATCAACAGAGCATCAAACTCGGTGCTTGCGTAAAAATAACCATAGCTAAGGGCCGCTAGCACACCGCCTAGTACAATATAAAACAGCCCTTTACGGTGGCTATGCAGCACCTTTTTTTGCGTGAGTAACATGAGGCCGAGGGTCACGATGTTTAACAAAAAGCCCAATAACAAAGTTTGCCACTGCCAGCTAATGGTGAGCGCTTTTTCTAATTGATATAAGCCCATCAGCGTACTGTTAATGTCCATTAATAACGTGTTGGCAATAATATAGCCTGCCAAACTACCCAATAGTGCCGTTAAAAAGCCCATAACGATAAACTCGATAGCGATGGCAATAAAAATTGCCTGCTGCGAAAAACCTAAAACATGAAATTGTATTAGTAAGTTTCTGCGCCCCGCGATTGATAGCTTGATGGCATTAAAACTTAAAAAGGCCGCCACAATGTAGCCGAGTAACGCCAGCGCACCCAAATTAAAAAAGAATGCCTCGGATAAAGCATCAAAGTCTTGCTCTTGTGCTGCCACTAAACGAGCATCATTTCCAAGTATCGCCTCAACTAATGGGGCCTGCTCGGGCGCTAAGTCAATCAGCTCAATAAAGCTCAGTTGACCGTTCGCGTTTAGCAGCATATCTGCATAGGCAAGATCGGTAACTGACCACACACCTATATCAACCGCTAAGGTGAAGCTTGGTTTGATAACCGAGTCTTGTAGGGTAAGTTGCCGACTTTCGCTATCCAGCATCAACTTTGCAGCATTATTGCTATCAATGATGATGTTATCGAAGCGAAAGCTGGCCTCTGTGGTCTCGGCATGTTGCTGCGTACTTAGCGCTGCTGACTGAGTTAACCACATGAGGCTGTCGACACCTTGCAGATAAAGGGTGTGACCAGATGACAGCTGCAACTGCCCTCGCAACACCGGCTGCGCATTGGTATAACCATTGGCTCTTAATTTAAGCCATAAAGCACCGTCCAAAAACGCTTGACCTATTGGCGGTTTCACCATATGGCTAACGGTATTATCGATAAGCGCAGCGGAAATTTGGTGCCGGTTTTTCGCTTCTTGGTTTAATCCAGCGATGGCTGTTAGTAAGGCGCTGCCTAAACTTAACCCCACAATAAACAGTAACAACAACCACGGATGGTGCTTAAAATACGCCATATGGGTTCGTAAAATAAGCTTAATTTCGTTCATTAAGCTGGCCATTAGCAAGCACTTTCACACTATCGAAATACCGCGTTAATTGCTGAGAATGTGTCACCATAACCAAGTTGATTCGCCGAGTCTTACACAGGCTGGTCAGCAGTTCTACCACTTGCTGCGAGCGCGCCTGGTCGAGGTTTCCAGTGGGCTCATCGGCTAACACAAGCTGAGGTTGATTCAGTAAAGCACGGGCAATGCCTACCCGTTGTTGCTCGCCACCAGACAGCTGATTAGGCAACTTGTGCAGTTTATCCGTTAAACCCAGCTGCTCGGTTAAGCATTCAAATTCTATAGGTCGTTGCCTTGGAAAATTTAACTTATACTGAAACAAGATATTTTGTTTTACACTAAGACAATCGAGCAGTTGATAACGCTGAAAAATCAAACCTATTTTGCGGCGGTAGTAGGCAAGCTGCAAAGCGTTGTATGAGGAAATCTGTTCGCCATTAATGACAATTTGGCCGCTGTGAGGTGACAGTAAGCCAGATAATAAATTAAGTAAGGTAGTTTTACCCGAGCCACTGTCTCCAAGAAGCACAACTTGCTCTTGCGATTTGATCTCAAAACTGAGGCCGTCGAATACTTGGTGAACTTGCTCGCCATCCTGCCGATGAAAGCATAGGTCTGTGACACTGATCACGATAATTTCCCTTCTAAATCAGCAGCAAGGCTGTTGAGTTCATATGTATCAACAAGCCCTAGCCACTAAAATCTTTTTGCCGCATTCTTAAGTGGCGACACTGAGCTTTTTATATTTTCACGTTTTTCTTGGCTAACTTTCTGATTATAAAATTTAGGCCGGCCAAATAAATACCCCTGCAATAAATCAATTTTATTATCAATAAGCCATCTGGCCTCGTCTTCCGTTTCAATACCCTCAGCCACAGTTGTGATTCCGCTGGTTTTGGCGATATTCACTAGGCTGGAAACGATATTTTGCTTAAATACATCTTGATGCACATCACGCACCAGTTCCATATCTATTTTCACGTAATCTGGACGTATTTTTTGCAGAAGATTCAAGCCAGACCAACCCGATCCAATATCATCCATTGCCACTTGAAAGCCGGCATTGCGATAAAACGCCAGAATGCCTTTTAAGTGATTTAAATCGCTACTTTGGTGTGTTTCAGTGACTTCAAACACAATATCGGCAGGCGTCAACCCAAGCTCATAAATGGCAGCGGCGGTAGAGCGCAAACAATATGAAGGGTCATAGATGCTGGAGGGATTAAAATTAATAAATAACTTACCTTTTAATTTAGCTGCAGCAAAGTATTCAACCGCAGCACGCCTTGCTACTAGGTCCAATGAAAACAATAAATCGGCTTGTTCGGCAAGCAAAAAGGCTAATTGCGGCGGCACGATACTGTTGGTCTCGTCGCGCATCCTAAACAGCCCTTCATAAGAGTAGATTTTGGGATCTTCTAATGCCGACTGCGCATAAACGATAGGCTGAAACCATGTTTCATAATTCTCATGTTCAATACTATTGATTAGCCACTTTGCCTTAAAGCGATTGATCAGCACACTAAAGGTGGTCATGCGCGACATAGCAGAAATATCCGGTAAAGCATCTTCAGCCATCGTCGTTAACTTAGTGCCGGCTAATTCGGCTTGCTCTAATGCACCATTAACACCCGTTAAGAAAGCAGAAATGGAACCGGCTTTAATTTCAACGGCGATGCAGTGTGTACTTATCTGTTTTGCCGTGTAATTTTGACTGCCAACGTATCTGGCAAGTTTGGCGAAGGTTTCCGTGGTGGGCACGAATATCCAAAAAAAAGTGGCGTCGTCAAAAAAATAGTCATCAACCGACTCGCAATCTGCACAATACATTTCATACCCTTGAGTTAAGCGTTATTGGCTTTTTTACGCGCAAGGTAAAACTTCAGACCATGACAATGCTGCTCTGCTGCTCTTAAAGCAGCACCAGCACAAAACGGCTTTATATTTGCTGACAACATAAGATAAGGCGTTAATGATAAACTCGAGCAATATCAAAACGATTGGCCATTCGCTAACTCTCGCGCCCCGAGTTGAACACTTTCGGCTTAATGATGGCACACGTTTTTTCCAAAGCTTTATTAGCCCATTGCAGGGCTTTTATCCTGACGAAATAGTACCTGCAGATTACGGCATAGAGAATAAATTTGATGATAATATAAGCAGCACCATTGCTGCCTCAGTGATCCGTTATGGCGATGATGAAAGCTACCAGCAGTATTTATTGAATCAAGTTGAACGCTCTGGGCTGCCATTTACCTCTAGGATGACAGGCAAATGGTCTAAATACAGTTCGGTGAGCTTACAGGTCACAACCTCTAATTAGTGTTTAAATAAAGGCGCCGTAGATTATACTCAGTGTCAGTAACAGTACTTAGCAAAGTGCCCACTGTTGCTGGTATACATCATTCTGGCTATTGAACCTCAGCTAACAACCGTTGCACCAGCTTTTGCAACACCGGAGAAAATATGGGTTCCATGCGACCTAGCAGCTATTGGCCCGTTACCGCCGCTATACTATTTGGATGCCTATTGTCCGCAAGTGCTCTGGGGCAACAACTCGTGCAACCTTACCAGAACTGGACTGACGTTGTGCGCAGCAAGCCTTATGCCGAAAGCCAAGGTGTGTATGACAACGTAATGAACGTTAGACGTTGGATCCTGACGCGTTCAGGATACTGTACCGAGCGCAATCGCCATTTGCTATTTGATATGCGCGGCAACTTTCTAGAATTTATCGAAGATGCCTCAGATTCGCCGCAAACCCAGTTAATCCTGAATCAAACTCGTCAGGGTATGGCACAACAAGGGCGGGTGCATGCCTGGGTGGAAGGTAATACCCAGACCCTTGGCTATCCTTTCGCGATTCGTTGCCACCAACCTTATGTCGATTTATCGTTGGCCATTGCGCGTTATCTGGGCAAGCATCCGGAAGGTAGGCTGTCTGGCAACTGGGATGGTATAAAAGTAGGCACACCTAAAAACCAAGCTTCACTGCATGACACCCTGCGCTTGGTGTATGCCCGTCGCGCGCAGCAAAAGCGTATTAGCCTGCCAGAAGATCTTCTAGCCGATCTGGCCGGTATGTTGATTATCGAAAGTGGTGGCGTGCGCGAGGCCCATTCAAAAGCCAATGCTAGAGGTATTCTACAACTGACCCCACAAGTATTAAAAGACTGCGGCGTTCCCAAAAATAAGCAGTTACACCGCATCGCTCAGGTCGATTGCGCGCTCTGGTTATTTGAACGTAACCATCGCATGTTGCATCCCGTATTCATGG
This sequence comes from Alishewanella maricola, assembly GCF_016343785.1. Classification (NCBI taxonomy): domain Bacteria; kingdom Pseudomonadati; phylum Pseudomonadota; class Gammaproteobacteria; order Alteromonadales; family Alteromonadaceae; genus Alishewanella; species Alishewanella maricola. Next base: position 18,424 of record NZ_JAEINI020000016.1, read on the forward strand.
CCCGCTTCGGCCACCTACCAGAAGAAAAACGAGAACAGGTTTATCGGCTGCTGCTGATCCAGGCTTATCACGGCGGCCCCGGCAGAGTAAGATCGCTGCTTATCGATGAAGAGCTTAGTAAACCAGCGACCTATTTTGCTGAACATCATCAAGACTTTAGTGCCGGTGATATTGCTTTTGGTATGGTATTCCATAACCTTGGCCGCAATCGGCTTGGCTTCGCGTCTCTGTATTACACTGCCGACATCAGAATTGCGCTGCAACTGTTAGAGTCACAAAGCAGTACCCAACTGTTTTCTTGGCAGCGCTCCAAAAAGCTAAAACCGATTTAAACAAGACCACAGCGTTTAGTAAAGCCAATTAGAACTTTCTAATGTGGAGGGTAACCCTAGCTGAATAAGATGCCGGCATTTTGAGAATTTTTGATAGGTTCGGGGTATAATCGGCGTTATTACCTGTTCGGCCAATGGCAAGACTTAAAGGGATACCTATCATGAAGAAACGTAGACGTTTCTGGACAGTTGTTGAAAAGTTAGAAGCGTTGATCGACAAAGGCGTTTACCCTGCAGGAAGCCGCCTGCCCGCTGAAAGAGAGCTGGTTGAAATTTATCATGTTAGCCGTCCGACGATACGCGAAGCGATTATCGCGCTAGAAGTGAGAGACAGAGTAGAGGTAAAAACAGGTTCAGGCGTTTATGTCACTGATTCTGCTGGCTCAGCACCTTCACTTGAATCTATCAGCGCATTTGAGCTCACCCAAGCTCGGGCATTAGTAGAAGGAGAAGCAGCAGCGTTAGCCGCAGTTAAAATCCGCGACACCGAGCTTGCAGCGCTCAAGCAGGCTCTGGATGATATGGCATCTTCAGAAGATTTGGATAAGGCTGATGAAGCCGATCAACAATTCCACGAGATCATTTCTAGTGCAACACGTAACAATGCCATTGTCCTGTCCATTTACAACCTTTGGAAAGTCAGACTCAATGAGCCGCAAGTCGTTGCCGCTTATCAGGATGTATGCTCGAAAGGTATAGCGCAGCGTATCAAAGAACATACTGCTATTTATGACGCCATAGCCAAACGTGACGCTTCAGCGGCAAGAACGGCGATGCACAATCACTTCGACCGTTTGATCAATGCTTTATTTGAGGCGAGTGAAGCTAAAGCCTTGGAAGAGATCAAACGTAAAACGGATGAAAGCCGCGGTTTGTATTCTATCTCTCACTTAAATAAGTAGTAACGGTTAGCGTAACCCATTTCACATCTGGCACTATTTTTTATCCTTCATAATAGGCTCTGACACAGAGCTTATATTTTTCTTGCCACACGCAAAAAAGCAAACCTTTTGGTTTGCTTTAACAAGTGCTTTTGCTTTGATTTTGCTCGAGCCGGTTATCTTAGACAACCAGCCCTAGATAGTAGAATTAAAATCTGTAACTGGCACCCAAGGTAATTCGACGGTCTGTTAAGCCCTGAAAGCAAAGTAGCGCGCCTTCATTAACGCAAGATTGGCGAACCTCAGATTCCGTCAGGTTGACGGCTTCAATGCCAATATTGAGTTGATCGTTCACCTCATAACTGATACTGGCATTAAGCTGACCTCGGTCTTCCTGAATGACCGGAAAGCCCCAAGGATAACTTGATGTACTGCCAAAATCGTTTGAACGAAACGCTTCTCGCCAGGTGTAACGCATCCGGGCAGACAAGCCATATTTTTCGTAATACAAGGTCAAGTTGTAGGCATTTTCAGATAAGTTGAGTAAGCCTTGCACGGCAGTCACCTCCAATGAACCTGTACCACCTGTTGACGCAGCAAAGACCTGACTAGGACGACTGGCCGAGGTATTGACCGCTTCACCACCAGAGAATTCCTGAATAGTATAGTTTGCCACCACACCAAAACCAGATGCCCAGCCCAGCTGATCTTCGAAAGCAGAAAGATCATACTGGAATGCCATTTCGATGCCTTTTTGCGTAGTCTCTTTAGTGTCATTAATAATAGTGGAGAATGGTACACAAACACCTACGTTAGAACTCACCGGACCAAACACGTTGATCAGCGCAATGGGGTTCCAGATACCACCTTGCTCACACTCTGGACCAATAATGTCACGATAACCTGTGACAGGCTCTGAATAAGGATCATCTTGTTGCCCCACATGCACATCTTTACGTATCTTGTGGAAATAGCCGATACTGACAACTGCGGCCTGAGCAAAATACCAATCTGCAGAAATATCAAAGGATGTAACCACTTCAGGTTTTAAGTTAGGATTACCACCAGCTACCGGTGGATTAGGGCTAGTACTAAATGTATAAGAAGTTGAAAGATCACTAAAATTCGGACGGCGAATATCCTTCCCAAAAGCAGCGCGCAGCACCAGATCGTCGGTTACATCGGCGGCCAGATTAATCCGCGGCAGCACAAAACTGTAATCACTTGAGCTAGTTTCTGCGACGACACCTCCGTTAACACTGCGGTTGCCGGTTGAATCAAGATCCGTTTTTAAATAACGTACGCCAAGATTACCGCGAAGCATGCCAGTTTCAAAATTTGCCTGAGCATACAGTGCATTAGTGGATTCACTGATATCATAAAAACCTGCAACTGATGACGTTGGGGCATTCAGTGGTCTTGTCCCCCCATGGGCAGTAATGGCGTTAGCTAACGCAGTAAATACCCGATCAGGATCAGAGCCTACCAATGCCGAGTTCACCAGCAGAAAATCTTTAATATAAAGCGCTCTGCCATCTGCGGCATTAAAGTTATTAGGGCCAGTTGTCAGAATATCAGCAAACAAATCGCCACTGGGAGAATCCACCATTCTGGACAAACTAAGATTCGAGCCCACAACGTTGGACACACTGGATGTCTTGTTATAACGATAACCTGCGTCAAGCGTAGTAAAAATCGACATATTCAAGTCGTAGCTAAAATCAACACGCATAGCATCTTCGGTATTTTCATTGGTATTATTTGCTATTGCTACCGCTTGCAACCTGTAGTTGGCTGGGTCAAGCAAATCAGCAGGAGCAGGCGCATTTTCTGCACCAAATGCAATGCCGAAGGCCAAGGCACCACCACTTAAGTCATACTCAAACGGGACACCATTATCGTTAGCTGACCCAATTGCCGCATTGGGATTGACAAAATTGAGTGTAGTATCAATTCGGGGGGTCGCAGAGTCAGATGAAGATGAGGATATCTCGGCACTTATTTTAAAATTATCCCCCTGGTGTTCCCCACCTAGCCGGAATATTTTGCTCTTGGTGGCCCGGGAACTGGTGTCACTGGATAAGCGTAAATTACCGTCCGAACCGTCAGACTGAACCGGAATAATACCTTTAAGTGCGGCTTGAATGCTGCCAAGCTCGACACCATCTAAAGAGCCAAAATTAATTGTTTCAAATTCAGTTGGAACCGATACACCAATAAGATCACTTACCCCTGACGCCTGAACCCTGGAACTTTCTTCCCGACGGTCTTGATCATTTATAATCGCATCAAACCAAAATTTGTTGTTGCTGTTTGGCGCCCACTCAAAAGAACCAGCAAAATTTTTTGTCTCATATTCAAAGTTATCGTAATCCTGGATCAGAAACTGAATGGGTAGATAATGGAAACTTTGTGCGCTGGCTAAACCACTGTCAGAGCGAACCAGATTATCACGGTCAGCTCGGGGGCGAAATGCGGTTACATCCTGCTCTGCATAACTGCCACTAATGACAAAACCAAACTCACCATTGTCATTTTCCCAATTATCACCAAAGGTTCCTGATAAGCGCGGTTTAACGCCATCGGTAGATAAACTGCTTTCTTCACCTTGCACTCTAAATGCGGCTAGCGTTTCACTTAACTCAAGTGGGCGAATGGTTCTTAAGTTAATAGTGCCACCAACAGAGCCTTCAATCGTTTTTGCTTGTGGCGCTTTTATGACTTCGACACCTGCAATAATCGATGCAGAAACATCTTCAAAATCAATACCACTGCGCCCTGCACCCGATCCTACCGTAGATACACCATTAATTTCAGTGCGGTTTGCATCAGTACCGCGAATTTGTACTCCCGTACCGACACCCGCTGAGCGGGTAATCTGAATACCAGTAATATTTTCCAGCACTTCCGCTAAATTTTGATCGGGTAGTTTACCAATATCTTCTGCTTGAATAACTTCAACTAAGCTGCCGGCATTACGCTTTTCTGCCAAAGCACTTGTTAAGGAGCTTCTGATCCCCGTCACCTGTATCACTTCGATATCGCTTTGTTCTACCTCTGACTCTTGGGCGTTGGCGGTAGACGCGATACCGAGTGCCGTTGTCGACAGTATCGCTAAGGTAATTTTTGATAGCATATGTCTCATTTTTGTTCCCCGTCTAAAATTATAATTATATTTTGGGGTCGCAACTGCGACCTTAAGTTAATCGCGAACCTTTATGCCAACATTCTTAAAAGAACAACTACTGGCAATTTTATTATTATGCTTTATGTTTACACCTTATTAGAATATTGGTCAACCAAAAGGTTAACCTATTTGGTAAAAAACTCTCACACCCAATAAGCGAAAAACTAAAAACAACATAAAAAATATATAAAAATCATATATTTATATTGTTTCATAATGAGTAAAATTACTTTTTAAGGTACCTTAAAGAGACTATGCGACTGAAGAACATATCCAAGCTACCGATGAAATATTGGTTTAAATGTGACACCAGCATCCATCACCCAAATTAATTGGTTGACCAGTAAAGATAAACCGGTAATTATTGATGGCATAACCAGCAATACCAAACATCACCACAACGCCAGATTTATACCAAGTTCTATTCATCGTTCTAGTAGGAGATAAGGGCATGTCTTATCGGTCAAAAAGAGTCCATCAATTCGGCAAACTCGTTATTGCCATAAATTTAGCTCTAGCTGTCACAGCCTGCGGTGGCAGTAGTGACACTAATACCACCAATATTACATCCCCACCCCCTGTGATAGTCACACCTGAGCAATGCATCAATCAGGTGTACCCAATACGCTCTGCCACTGACGCCATGGAGAGCTCGGCATATCCAGCATCCAGTGCCATTGATGGCAACACATCATCCCAATCCAGATGGTCAAACGATGGTAGAAATGCCGCGCTAATATTAGATTTGGGAAGCGTTAAAACACTGGGTGCACTGACCATTAAATGGTTTGAAGGGAATAAACGTATCGCAAGATTTTCTGTGGAAACTTCGAGCGATAACACGAGTTGGACCACCGTATTAACGCAAGCAGATTCCAGCGGCAGACATAGTGGTTTTGAACTAGTAAAAATCGAGCCAACATCAGCCCGCTATATCAAGCTAATCGGGCTTGGTAATAACGAAAACCAAAATAATGCCATTGTTGAAGTTCAGGCGCATTATTGCCAAGATGCCGGCGGCAACTTCAGCGAACGTTTTCCTAATGAATTGGGTATCGAGTTAATCGACTGGTACCTGAGCATCCCTACCGATGAGGACAACAGTGGCACCGCTGACTCCATTTTTGAAACAGACCTTGCAAACGGTTATACCAATTCTGAATTCTTTTATGCCTCAGCTGATGGCGGCATTGTGATGCGCTCACCCAGTTATGGCTTTAAAACCTCTGCCAATACTAGCTATGTGCGGGTTGAACTAAGAGAAATGTTACGCCGTGGCGACCGTAGTATCAGCACGCAGGGCGTGAATAAAAATAACTGGGTGTTTGGCAGTGCCTCAGCACAAGGGCGGCAGAATGCAGGCGGCTATGACGGCGATTTGCGGGTAAAGATGGCGGTTAATCAGGTTACCACCACTGGCGAAAATTTTCAGATTGGCCGGGTAATCATTGGTCAGATCCACGCTAATGATGATGAGCCGGTTCGCTTATACTATCGCAAACTGCCAGGAAATGAACGCGGTGCTATCTATTTCGCGCATGAGAGCCGGGTGAAAGACAGCCAAGGTAGAAACATTGAAACCTATGTTGACATGATTGGCTCACGCAGCAATACCGCCGCAAACCCGGTGGAGGGAATCGCCCTGAATGAGGTGTTTAGTTATCACATCAGCGTTAATTTCAACTTACTCACCGTGACGATTAGCCGTGCAGGCAAGGCCGATGTTGTGGCCCAGTATGATATGGCTGAAAGTTTGTATGATCAGGCGGGTCAGTACCACTATTTTAAAGTGGGTGTGTATAACGTTAACAATTCAAGCAATCCAGCAGAGTTTGTTCAAGCCACCTTCTATGAAATTAAAAACAGTCACACCGGATATTCGGCTAGCGAATAACATAAGCGCTGTACGAGTAACGTAAACACTAAGGGTTTGAGTTACAGTAAAAAGAAGGCGGGATAATTCCCGCCTTACTATTTACACTACACGTTTAATCTCTGAGCGCTCACCCAGCAGTATAGTAAAGGTGTTATTCCACCGCGACAACCGCCTCATTAGTGGCTGAGTTATAAGGTGACGCAGAATTGTCTGTATCCAGCGAGTCACCCACGGCATAAGATTCAAAATCGTCTGAGAACAATAGGGTTCTGCCCTCCGCATCGGCATAAATAGCAATATTATCTACCGATACCACACCGGTTGCAGGTATGGTGCCGCTGTTGCTACCAAATCTTACCGCAATGTGAGTGACACCACCGAAGGAGTTATTGTCTGGCGTAAAGCCATCGGCCGTAAACCGCACACCGTCAACCTCAACCGTGACCACCGGATTCACTTCAAGATTGCCACCTGGGTACTTCCAGGTAATCACCACATGCATAAATTCATCCAGCAAGACGTTGGCTGCGGAGGTGTCGACACCTGCCGGGCTGCGAACCGCAAAGCTATCGTCAGTGATACGCAGATCTAAAATCGCCCCATCGTTATTGGTGGCAGAATTAAACAGCGTAATATAGGCATCGCCATCACCCATTTCATCGTCTAAACGTTTGATGGCAAGCACAAAGCGACCTTCAGCCAGCGGGCCTTTGTCGGCAAGCGCATATCTTAACTCGCCGGTGTCAGTCGGATCGGTATCCCGTATTTCAGCAATTTTATTGCCCGGTGTGCCAGGGCCACTCGCTTCACCAATAGTTTCAATACTTGCCTCAGAGGTTGCTGAGTTATAGGGTGATGCCGGGTTATCTGTGCCAAGAGAATCACCATTGTTATATGACTCAAAATCGTCAGAAAATACCACATTATTGCCGGCCTTATCCGAGTAAATGACTAAGTCATCCACCGTAAATTTAGCCGTCTCTGGTCGTACGCCACTATTGTCACCGAACCGGAATGCAACGTGCGTGACACCACCGGTAGAACTGTTATCTGGTGTAAAGCCTTCAGCCACAAAACTGACGCCGTCTACTTCAACCGTTACCAGCGGATTAACCTCTAAGTTACCATTTGGATATTCCCATGTGATAACAATGTCCATAAAGGTATCTAACAACACGGTGGCTGCCGACGTATCAACATTGCTTGGGCTACGAACCGCAAAGCTATCGTCTGTGATACGTAGATCTAAGATCGCACCATTGTTATTGGTGGCAGAGTTAAATAGCGTGATAAACGCATCACCATCACCTAATTCATCATCTAAACGCTTAACCGATGCGGTAATTCGACCTTGTGCCAGTGGGCCATTACTGCCAAGCGCATAACGTAGCTCGCCAGTATCCGTTGGATCGGTATCAATAATCACTGCAACCTTATTGGCGCCTGCGGTTTCGCCACCCACACCATTGATGGTAATCACCAGTTCTGCGGTGGTGCCATCGAAAGATTCAATGGTGATCGTATCGGTTTCGCGTTCACCGCTCACTAAAGCCGCAATGGTAGCGTTGGTCGTATCAAGCAAGTAGCTCCAAGAACCGTCTTCCAGAATAGCAAAGTCGCCAAATCGGCTGCGGAGCGAGGCTGGCATAATAAAGGCTTCACCTTCATCTGGGTCAACCACAGTAACGGTTCCGGTCAAGGCTGCAGTAGCATTGCTTGCAATAGACGCCGTTAAGTCAAAGAAAACGGCTGGCGTTGGCTCAACAGTGCCATCCCCAACATCAAATACCACAACTTCAGAGTAGATCGCTAAGTTATAAAGACTGCCGACACCATCCAGGGTGTCACCCTCGGCGTAGCTTTCAAAATCATCTACGAATACGCGGGTGGTACCTGCAACGTCTGAATAAACCTCAATATCATCTACATAAAAAGAACCAAAAGGGATGGTTCGATCATTGTCACCCAATCTAAATTGTACCGCTTTAACGCCATCGGCGAACCACTGTTCCAGATTAACAAAATCAGGATCAACTACCGCCGCAGTGGAGAACGCCCCACCACCAATCACTTCATCGTTAATCGTAAGGGTTAATTGCTCAGCGGCATCTAAATCCCAGGTAATGTCAACGTTATAGAATTCGCCTTCCACAAAGGGGGCGGTAACGATGACACCCGGATAAGCGGCACTTTCTGTGTTTCTAACCAAGAAGCGGGGTGCAATGGGCATACCATCACTGCCCGTTTGCGAACCCTGAATACGCAAATCAATCAACGCCTCACTGGAACTACCAGAAGAACCATACAGTGTAATATAGGCATCTTTTATATTGCCATCACTGCCCAGGGTTTCATCTTTAGCAAAAGACGCACTGAGTTTACCTTTACGTAAACTGTTGACACTAAAGCGAATTTCACCAGTGTCATTACCCGTATCCGAAATCTTCACTAACTGCGTTAACGCTGCAATGCGGATCTTGATTTCAGCAGTCGTTCCGTCAATCGAGGTGATGGTCACCGTATCATTCACAGAGTTGCCAAGTTCTAGGCTGGCAACCGTTTCGTTGTTCACATCGACAGTGTATGACCAATTGCCTTGGGCACTGATACTGAAAGAACCATAGTCAAGCAGTTCGTTACTTTGTACCAGAATTTCATCTTCGCCAAAGTTCGGGTCAATCACAATAACAGAACCCGTTAACGGCTCGGTGGCAGTATGTTGAATGGTGCCATTTAAGGTCCCTTCAATGATTGCAGCAACAGGGGTGTTGTTGTAGCCAATCGCAGAACCAATAATATTAAGTAAAGAGACATCCACTTTATTTGCGATGACTGACATAGTTTGTAAATTAAGCTGGGCCGTTTCAAGGGCAGCTAACAGCCCCTCTGAAAAGGCACCATCAGCCAAATCAGCCGCGATGTCGGCGATTAACGTTGCCATATTTTTGTCAACGTTGTCGGCATCGAGTTGCGACAACAGTGCTAATACCGAGCCATAGCGGTCAGCATCTGCTGCACCAGCAGCGCCCAGATCTACAACGCCAATCTCGGTCGGTAACACAGTTGTAGTATCAAAACGAATACCAAAACGTGCATTGATGACTCGAGCACGCTCAGCAAAGGTGTTTAAGTTGGCACCTGCTGCCTGAACCGCCATTTCCGTTAAAGGCGACACAACATAAGAAGGTGCAGGCGTATCTGCAGTGCCTTCCACCACATTCACCACCGATCTTAAGGTAGGCGCTTCCAGCATTAAGCCGGTTGACTCATCTTTGTAGGTACCGCCTGAACACGAAATTAAGCCCGTACCTTCAAAATGCACATTAGTAAAAGTGACGCGACCCATACTATTGGAGATTGCCGTGGCCTGAGCCGGTGTTGCTGCAACACCCGTGTCAGTCACAGCAAATATTTCGCAATTTGCGGCGTCTATTGGCCCTTTTACCACATTGGCATTGACATCCAGGGTAGGCAGTATCACAGACGTCGATGCCCCTACGCCTTCTGTAATGCCTTTTTCATCAGTATATCTGGCCGACACAGAGATGATAGAACCTTCATCCGCTTCAGTGATTGTGTATGACGATCCCGTCGTCCCCGTTGACCACTGGTAAACTAGGGTGTCGCTTTTAATGCCGTCGGCATCCGTTACCGATGCCGAGAGGGTGGTGCCTGCGATTAATGCGCCACCACTGATACTGATACTTCCTCTGCTATTGCCAGCCAGTTCGTTATTATCACCACCACCACAACCGACCAAAGCGGTTGCCAAGATGATGGCTATCAGAGACTGTTTAAACATGCTTTCTGCTCCTAATGGTTCAGTACTAACAAGTGGCTTAGTGACTGAACAAAAGTAATATAAGTCAATACTCGCGGGCTTCGACTTTCTCCCGCATTCTGATTCAGATCTCTAGTGAATCGATTAGTACTTCAAACTAATACCGGCAAAGAATCGCGGACCGTAGTCGTTAACTTCGCCCAAGTTACCCTGCACAAAGAAATCCTGTGATTTGGGTGCACTGAACAGGTTAATCGCTTCCACTTTTACCCGAATATTTTTATTAATGCGGTAAGAGGCGCGGGCTTCCCATACGCCCACTTCATCAACATAACGCAGTCGGGTTCCGTCAGTGGTATAGGGCTGGAAGTATTCACTGCGATACTTGTAAATAAGTGCCGTATCAAAATCGCCGATTTGATAGTAGATCTGACCACTGAATACATGTTCAGAAAAGCCAGGGACCGAGCCAGGTGGCACAATACCTGCCGTCAATTGACGCGTGGTGCCATCTAAATCGGTAATAAAGGTATTTCCGTATAAGCTGTCTTCAAACTCGAAGTCCGTATCGGCGTAGTTGTAACCCAGCTTAACGCCAAGGCCATTGTCCCAACGATAGGCTATTGACGCCTCTAAGCCATACAGGTCACTTTCATTGTCCGTAGTGACCGAATTGGTAATCGGCAAGGTTACCGTCTGACCGTCAACAAGAAAGTCTTCCAATACGGTGCGTTGTTGGAACCCACCCTGGAATTGTTTGTAATAGAGGCTTAGCGCGAAGATGGAATCTTCGTTAGGATACCATTCAAATGCGACGTCGTAATTCCATGACATCAGAGGCTTGATATTGGGGTTACCTGAACCATTCACGCCGACAAATAAGTCTGCCAAGGACGTTGGCGCTACATCATCATCCGTTTGGAATGTGCGGCTATAACTCATATCACTGGGGTTCGCTCGTGACATGCCCCGGTAAATACCGGCCCGCAGCAAAATGTTGTCACTGTAATCGACGACCAGGTTAAAGCTAGGGAGTATTTCGGTATAACCGCCGCCGCCAGTAATCGACTCTAACGAATCGCCGGTAACCAGGCTCAGCACCCCTAATTCATTGGTAACAACATCAAAGCTGTTTCTAAAACCAATTGAAGTAACGTCGGTATCAACCAGCCGCACACCAAAATTACCGCGAATAAACTTACCGAACATTTCAGTATCGTAGTTGGCCATCAGATAAGCCGACAGGGTTTTTTCAGTAACATCCTGAGTTCCCGAGTTTTGATACTCAACTTCCGGGTAGGCAAAGCTCCCACCAACTGAATTCACAAGTGCTTGTGAGAAACAGACATTATCGTAAGTTGCCCATGATGAACCCGTACCACTGGCCACGACGTTACCGTTACTGTCGATGTGGGTAATCAGATTGCCATCAGACACAGAGGATAATAAGTCGGTTTCAGGGAAATTGATCTGACATTGCTGCAATACGTCTAATGCGGATATGGCACTTTCATCCAGCAATATTTCCGTACGTGAACCACTACCTTGGTTACCACCAAGCTGCACAAAACTGAGCTCTGACGCTCTCACCCCACCTTGCACACTGGAAAACACATTGCTTTCCAGCGCATATTTGAAATCCAAGCGTGCAGAAACAATCTCGTTTTCACGCACACCTTCTCTATCAAGACGGGTGCGTAAGCTATCTGTGAAATTCGAGATGTCGGTCACATCAAAATCAGTGACGGTAATATGCGGGATATACTTGCCCATTTCCCACGTTAAAAAGGGCCGGTCAATCGTTCTACCCCGGTTAGAAATTTGCAACTCTTCACGTTTGGTTTGCGAGTAACCAAAATCAGCCGTGATCGTTAAGCGGTCACTGAAAAAGTGTTCAACATTCAGGCCGTAACCAACATAATTTTCTTCACGAGAAAACTGCTCGCCGGCGGACTCAAAACGCTCTTCGCCTTGCCATTGCAGAATGCCGCCTACATCATTAACAATCAGATTTTCACCAGTGACACCCGGCGTAACGCGCTTTTGTAAGAACAGTAAGTCATGACGTGCTTCCGCTTGATTACGATCCGAGATTTGCGCGTCAAAGTTGATATCCCACGCATCGGAAGGGCGATATTGTAACGCAAGAAACACAGCATCACGCTCATCAGACGTTTCATTTTGGCGGTAACTACGGCTACTACCCGTCCAAGCGTAAGGCGTACCCGCACTTTGTGCATCACCCGTCACGGGGTTAATCGCGGTTTGATAACCTTGATTACTACTACCCACCACCCGATCTTCGCAATCACCGGCCGTACTGCGGAAAAAACCTTCATTGGTGTTAGTGGGATCGTTTAAACATGCCCACAAAGAAGCGCCAGTAGGGCCTGAACTGCGATATTCCGCTTCAGGTTGGCTGATATCCTGACGTTGCACACCAAACGAAACCCCTAAGGCCTGACCATTGTCAAACTCAAATTGGTCAACAAGGCTGAATGTTACCCGACCACCTAGATTGCCGTGTAATGAGTTGTCAATATTAGCTTCATCAGGGTTATAATTTACTTTTACCTCCCCCTGAATTTGCTGTTTACCGTAATCTAAAGGCTTTAGCGTTTCTAAGGTAATGACACCGGCCACACCCCCTTCGATCAGTGATGCGTCCTGAGTTTTATAAATCGCCACTTTTTGCATTAACTCAGACGGAAATTGTGAAAAGTTAACTGAGCGGTCACCACTACCATTTGTCGCTTCACGACCATTAATGTGCGTGGCACTCAAGAAGGGGCCTAAACCGCGAATCGTAATTTCTGTCGCACCGCCATTTTCACGGTGAGAGGCGGCACCTGTTATTGACTCTAAGGCTTCACCAATTGACAGTGCAGGTAAATCACCGATATCTTCAGCCGATAAACCATCAACCACCGAAGTCGCCTCACGCTTTATGGCAATTTGGTCTTGGATGGTTTTACGGGTACCTATAACCTCAATCACCTCAACTTCAATATTTTCAGCTTCTTTTTTCGGTTCAGCGTTCGCTTCTTGCGCTTTGGCAGACATCGCAATAAAACTGGTAAGAGAGACAACCAGTGCCATTTTTACCACTGTGGCGACAGGCGAAAGCCTGAAGTGTTTCTCTTGTTTACATCTGTCTGCATCATTATCAAATATCAGCGACATATCCTGTTCTCCGTTATTATTTTGTGCGGTTAGGTTTACCTGTTACCTGTAAGAAATTTATTTAACGTTCGAAATATAACCAAATCAAAGCATCATATCAACCAATTATTAAACACATATATTACCAATGATAATTACCAATGAGAATTTGAAAGATGCAACAGGTAAAACACCATAAAGAGAAACAGCTAAAACGCCATAAAAAAAGCGCAAACTGGTTAACCAGCTTGCGCTTTTTTTATGGCTATGTATTTAGCGTTACATTCAACAAAAATGGCTAATTATCGTGCTGATTTTCAAGGTGATAGAACGTCGCCTGTACATAGTCTCGAGGATCGCCGCTATTGTTTTGGTTATAAACACCCGCTTTAAAGTACATATATTGATTATTCCTGTTATAACCACTTTTACTCATATCGATGGATTTAGTGATATTGGCTTTGCCAGGACGAATGATAGTGACAAACAACACACTGTTTTCCACTGTAATTTTATAGCTGAACTTCTCATTCAATCCGATGCCATCTTCGGGATTGACTAAGGTGTGGGAGCGCGAGCCGATAATATGAACCCAGACGTCATCGCCGCCATTGATCTCATGCGCAAAATAAATAGAGCCCTTTTCATTATTAGGGAGTTTTCGGTAATAAAGGCGAATGGGCTCATCGTCTGTTGCATGGATCTGGCCAATGATCACTCTGCCGACTTGTTTCTCATCGCCCGTTATCGATACCCTATTAACGGCAAGTGTTGCTTCTAGGCTGCCTTCAACAGCGCCAGCATTGCGTTTAACTGAACCGTGCGCTTGGCTAAAAACCCAGTTATTCTTGGTTATACCTTGCGTCTTGATCTGAGTATTGCCGCGCCTGAGCATTTCGCGCAACTCTGTTCTGGCATACTTGGTATTGCTTGAAGTTTTGGCACCTTCATTTGGACAAGCGAACACCATACCGCCATCCTCGGCGGTGTAAAACAACGGTTTCAGTTCAAAGCCATCAGCTAATGCCCGCTCGTAAACAATGTCGGCTTTTTTATCTTTGTTCAGATCCGTTGGCAGCGTTAAACTCCAATCCAGCAGATCAAAGTTTTCACTGGGTTTTTTCGCAGGATCCAAATGCGTAAAATTTCCCAGTAATACCCCTTGCGCTAATTGTTGGTGGGATACTGGCATTACAATATTGCTGTCACTCTCGTCATTTTCATTGGCGTAAGTGACGAAAACGGCCAATAACATTAAGCTCAGCGTCAACATGCGGTTTATTGTTTTCATTGTTGTTCCTTTTGCTCTACCAAGACGATCCCCGAGTGCTTCTAAGTCACTGAATGGGTCATTTCTGCACCTTGTCTATTCAGCGCTTGATAGCAGGCGGTGGTAATGGCTTGCCAATTACCCTGTTCGACCCACTTAGCAGGTGCAACCCAGGTACCGCCTACCGCAAACACATTGCTCAATGACAAATAGTCCTGCATATTTTGCTGATTGACGCCACCGGTCGGACAAAAACGAACCGACCGGAATACTGACGATACCGCCTGCAAGAAGGGTACCCCGCCCGACAGTGAAGCCGGAAAAAGTTTCATTTCCGAGTAGCCATGCTCATACGCCAGCAAAATATCACCGGTATTAGACACACCCGGTAGCACCGGCACGCCACAGCTTGCCAATTCAGTCAATAGCGTCTTTGAGGTTGCTGGGGTGACAATGAAGTCAGCACCGGCTTGCAGTGCCTGATTCAAGATCCGGGCATCGATCACCGTGCCTGCGCCGACTTTCAGTTGCGGCACTTCTTGCTTAATCGCCGTTAAAGCGGCAAGAGAGGCTTCTGTTCTCAATACTACTTCGACCAGAGTAAGCCCGGCATCCGCCATAGCTTGGGCAATTTGCACACCCTGTTTTGGTGATTGCGCTTGAATAATAGGGAGTAATGTCTGTTTTGCCATCAGTTCAGAAAAACGCGTCATGTCTGAATATCTCTTTAATTAATAATGTATGTTGTTTTGCCGTAACAGCTATATGCCTACTTCAGACATGGCCTGTTTGAATGCTGCCAAAGGAGCTATCGCGCCCGGGTGCTGGATCACCGTACCGGCGGCTTTAGCGCCTAGTTGTACCGCTTCAAAGACCGATCGTCCTGACAAACGCGCCCCTAAATAAACGCCATTGAACGCATCTCCGGCAGAGGTGGTATCCACCACATTGGTAACAGGGGTGATCTGGTGACTGTGCCGTTCTGTGCCAATTTGTGTGACAACGGATTGCGGCCCATTTTTTACCACCATTTCCTCCAGTTGATATTGCTGGCAAAAGTCTAGCGCCTCTTCTGCAGACGCAATGCCATACAGCACGCTAAGATCTTCAACGCCAGGTAAGGCGATATCACTTATTTGAAAGGCTTTATTAAACTGCTCAATTGCCGCATCTTTGCTCGCCCAAAGCTGCGCCCGATAATTGGGATCAAACACCAGCTTCACGCCAGCTTGCTTTAAGCGAGCCAGTTTTTGCCAAAAAGCGTCTCGGCTGTCTTCGTCAATAATGGCCAGCGGAATGCCTGAAAAAAAGAACATGTCTGCTGCCGTTAATTGTTCAACTACATCATCGGTTAGAAACTGCACCACTTTTTTGGCGGCGGAATCGTTACGCCAGTAGGTGAAACGCCGCTCACCCGCGCTATCAGTCTCAATGAAATACATACCCGCCACTTTGCTTGGATGTTGAAACACAAATTGTGTGTCTAAATCCTCACTTTTAAATCGGCTAAGCATTTTTTCACTGAGTCGGTCACGACCAATGGCGGTGATCATGGATACGGTTATTGTTGGAAAACAGCGTTTCATATATACCGCTGAGTTATAGACATCACCAGCAAACGAATGCCCCATCGTCGAGTCATCCAGTTCTCTTAGTTCAACCATGCACTCACCAAGAAAAAATATCTTCGTCATGTTCTTACTCAGCTTTCTTTAAAGGTTCGATACGGGGGATCAAAATCCACACCGCGGCAGCTGCGGTTATAGCTAATGCTGCACCTATCACGAACGCGGGAGTGTAATTGCCGTCTGCTGTAAGGTAAGGCACCAAAGAGGTCAGCCCCACTGCACCTAACTTAGCCGCCATGCCAGAAAACCCGGCTAAGGTACCCACTGCACGCTTGCTGTAAAGATCGCTAGGAAGTGTTTGCACGTTACCGATAGCCGTTTGGAAACCAAATAAAATCAAAGCCATAATTAACACCGCAGTAACAGGCTCTCCTGGATCGGCCATCGCAAGTAATGATGGCAACATAATTAAGCAGCCCAAGGTGATGGTCAGTTTACGGGTTTTATCCGCACTCCAACCCGCGTTCAGTCTGTTCTGGGCCAGCAAACCACCAAACCAGGCACCAAACATGGCGCCCACATAAGGTACCCAGCCATAGATCCCGATAGACTTCACATCCATACCGTAGACTTCATTCAGGTAAATCGGGATCCAGAACACAAACAACCACCAAATTGGATCGATGGCCGCCGAGGCAATAATGACGCCCCAGCTTTCCTTGCGAGAAAGCAGCTCCTTGGTAGTAGGGTTATATTCTGCCTCTTCTGGCAAAGCTGCCTGCTGCGGCGTCAGTTTCGGTTTTTGACCGGTCAGGATATAGTCGCGTTCTTCTTCGGTGATCCATGAATGCATGGCAGGTGGCGCTTTAACTAAAATCAGCCAAGGTACCAGCCAAAGAAAACCCACCAGACCGATAATCACAAACACCATTTGCCAACTAAAATAAACGGTAAGAAACGCAATCAATGGGATAGAGATAATGCCGCCAATGGCCGCACCTGAGTTAAAAATACCCTGCGCTAATGCACGCTCTTTGATTGGAAACCACTCAGCATTACCCTTAGTAGCCCCTGGCCAGTTACCCGCCTCGGCAACCCCCAAGATCGCCCTGAAAATAGCGAAACTCAGCACGCCTTGTGCAAGAGCATGCATAATGGTCGCCAATGACCAAACACCGATAGACAGCACGAAACCGATGCGGGTACCCACCCAGTCAAAAATCTTGCCAAAGATTGCCTGACCAAAGGCATAGGCGAACACGAACACCACAGAGATGTTTGCGTAAATTTGTTTGCGTTCCAGTGCCGATTTTTCAGGAAATAAATCCTCTACAATAGCTGGCCAGAGCACACTGAGCGATTGACGGTCAATGTAGTTAATGATGGTCGCCAGCGCGATCAACATCACCACCCACCAGCGTAAACCTTTAATTTTCATGATTAATCCTCTAGAAAGTCTTCTCTGGGCGGACTGAAGGTGTCAATTAAGATACCGCCGTTGGGACATACTGCACCGTGCTCTACAAAAGGAGGGATCAGGCAACTGTCGCCGGGTTTCATCACTTTGATTTCCCCACCAACATTAAATTGAAATTCTCCTTCTTCCACATAGGTCACCTGTGAATGACGATGTTTGTGTACATAACCTTCGGCCCCCTTGGCAAACCACACTTTCACCATCATCAGCTCGTGGTTATAACCCAGTAGCTGACGTTTTAAGCCGCCGCCCAAATCTTCAATCTCGGCCTCAGCACCAGAGATAAAATGGTTACTTTGCTTGCTCATATGTCTTACTCCTCATCATCGTTCAGTGCAAAAACAGCCAGTCGACCGTTAATGACATACGATTGGTGTTGATATTGAAATTGTTGATTAACTGAACCCTCTGCCGTTTGGTTAATCGCAATCAGGTATGACTTACCTGCGATAGTGATATCGACCAACAGCAGTTCATCTTGTTGGCTGTAGCCAAGCTCAGTGAGCTGACTTTCTGCATCTAGCGTGTATTCCTCGCTTGGATTGTATTCGCCGTGAGGTTCAAGTACGGAAATGAAGTGATGTTGCTTGCTGTTCTCTACTCTGCGGACAAAAGCTTGCTCATTGCGTAGATTAAAGTGAGGATCGTTGGCCCCGATCTGGGTGAACAGAAATTCTTCCTGACCATCGACTAAACTAGTGTGGGTATAGAAGCGTCCATTCTCATTCAACCAGGAAACCTTAGCCAGCCCCTGCTTGGGTAAACCACGGCCTTTAAGCCACAGATGCTGATAACCATTTTTAGTGCCTAGCGCCGAAAGCTGTTGGGTACTCACCGACAATTCAAAGTTCGTGTCAATAAGTTGGCCTTGGTAATGTAGCGGCAGATCAAGTTGATGGGCTTTTTCTGCAACAACATCAAACACATCCAGCACTATGGATTTTTTAAGTTCTGGTAAATTAACCAACGCCATAGTCCGCTTTAACTGAACACCTTGGTAAGCCGTATCAATATGCGCGCGGGTAACAGAGCCAAACGGGCTGGTTTCAAAGTAATTAAGTACAGGCGAGTGCTGGTTGCCTACCTCAACGTCGCCATTAAAGTGGCTGGTTTCATCCACCACCACCGTATTGTGCGACACCGTTTGCTTAGCGTAACTCTCGTTTTCAGGCAGGTAACGGCCACCAAATTTGGCTTCCACATTGAGAAAACGCGCCGCACCATAATCAGAGACAATTTCTTTACCCAGGTCATAAAACTGCCAGGTGAGCTTGTCAAAGTGGCCATGGCCAAGACCTTGCGCTGCAGGTTTAAACAGTACGGCCTGATCACCCGCTAACTGGCTGCGCATAATCACTAGCGCGCCTTGCTTGCCATCACTGCCATCGCCAAAGGCAACGGCGTCAAATTGATAGGCTTCAGCCAAACCTTTATCCAGCGCTTGCGCCACCTTTAGGCCATCGCCAGAGAGAATAATCTGATCCTGTTGCTTAGCGATATCCAGATAGCCTGGCGCCTCTGTTAGGCTGTAGGCCAGCGCAACGCCATGCACCAACTCGATGGTGTCGATACCCTTACTTTTTATCGCATCGTTGATGGGGAAGAACAAACCGTCATAACTTAATTGAACAGTGGTATCTATAGCTTTTAATACAATCCCATCACGATACTGAAAGATCTTTCTTTGCGGTTCGTTATTTTCAATCGCTTTGGCAAAGGTAACGAAAGGCAATAAGGCGTAACGCTGGTAATATGGCCCTTCATTGTAGTAACCCTGAGGGGAAAATAATTCTTCCAGTTGCTTTAAAAACCCGCCTTTGCCTGATTTTTCCAAATCGTAAAGCGCTTTTTCAACCCACTCTGGCTCGTTCATCACATAACCGGCCATCCCCACCCCGGCGGTTGCCCAGGTACCATGGTTATGCACTTTGTTAAAGGTAGATGGCTGCCCCTCTGACAAAAACAGCGCAACAGGCTTAAGCAGCTTGGTTTCAATGCGCTTTCTGTCTTGTGCACTGAGCGCACTATGAACAAAATCGTAAGCCTGGATGGTATGTACCAACCAAACGGCCTCATTTAAACTTTGCCAAAACAGCTTGCCGGGATTTTGTGACTCCACTTTTCGTGCGGGGTGCACATCTAATGTTGGATACAACTTTGCATAAGCCAGCAACATATCACGTACATAATTGGCATAAGTTTTATCTTGGCTAAGCTGATAAACAATGCCGGCGTTGTACATTAACTGATAATTTTTCTTATGCTGTTCATGGGTAAAACCGCCACCACCGTCCTTCGGTACAGGAACATTGATAGGCTGAGCCAATTGCAGATCAACTTGGCTTTTTAGATCGCTATACGCTTTAGAGAATCGTCCTGGCTTAGAAATGGCCTTGCGCATCTCAGACACATCAGCGGGTGTAATCACCAAATTAGGATGAGCCGCTTGCACAGCAAATGGCAGTATAAAGGCCAAGGTAACCAGCATCAGCGACGTTACTTTTAACAGTAATTTTGACATGTTCATCTGCAGCTACCTCTTGTCAGTATTTGGGGTTTTGTTATCGTCAATGACTGCCGTGTGCGGCCCTTCAACTCTGAGTTCAGTGATAGTGGGTGCTTGTGTGGCATCAAAAAGATTGTTCTTAATAACCGTTATGGGCTCACCTACCGTATGCTCTACCACTATTGGCGCAGACTTAACTAGCGTGTTTTGCAGAATGTTGGCAACCTGCACACCGTGCAAATACAAGCTGGATTTATTTTTGTTGCGCTTGCCATAACCCACTTGGTTTAACGTGTTATCTGCCATATGCAAAAGCGGCCCAAATGTGCTTTCATCGGTACCACCACGATAAAGCTTCACCACCGCACCCTGCACATTGTTAAAGGTATTGTTTTTTACCGTGACATACTCGGCGTTATAAATGCCCAAATCTTCAATTTCAGTATTAAGAACCAGAATATCGCCGGTCACATTGTCAAAAGTGTTACCCATCAGGCTGATCTCATCGGCAAAGGCGCCCTTGCCCGTGACGAAAAAATCAAAGGTATGATTGATATCCAGCGCTAAGATGTGTGAGTTCAGCAGCACAAAGCGGTAGTTATCAACCATGCCCCATTTTTGGGTTCGAACCACAGAATTACCCGCCGAGTCAGGACTATTTGCCCCAGAGATCACTAAGCCCTCAAGTTTCAAACTGCCGCCGTTCTGAATTTCAAACAAGGCGGAACGTTCAAAGGTTAACGTGGCTTGACCTGCTTGTGCCGCTTTGATGGTTAACGTTTTATTAATTTTGATCAGTTTTGAGACATCATATTGACCATTAGCCAGCACAATAACGTCACCTTCACCGGCTTGGTCTATTGCCGCTAATAAAGCCGTTGCACCCTGTGCCACTTGATGTGTTTGACCTGAATCAAATGTGACAAACCCAGGCGATTTCGGATACCAACTTGCCCCGGTATCTTGTTTAGACAGTACCTTTAAGTCGCGCTTCGCCCCAGCGTTTAGCTTGCCTGACACGGGATAAAGCAGGCCGTTTTCAGCTTTTTTAAGAGCGACGTTCTGGCGTTTTACACCATAGCTCAGCGCGGCTGGCAGCTCGGTATTGGCAATATTACCGGAGAGTTTTATGCCGCTTACATCATCAAACAGGCTGAAAGGCTGCTGTTTATTGGTATTGATAATCAGGTTATCTTTCATCACGGAGTTAATAGGCACCGCGGTGCGTTCGGCATCGCTACCGGCCGCCAAGTGCATATGATCAACGTCTATAAAGCTGTTGTTAACGATAAGGGCGTTTTCGACCTGATGATAGCGGTTGATTGACGAGTTCGGGACGCCATTTAGCACCGTAAAGCCACTGCCAAATCGATAGCCTTTTAAACCTTGCAGATAATTGTTACGGATCACCTGATCTTTGTTGATAACACGTATACCACCAGTGTGCTCCACGCCATTACCCAAAAATATATTCTGCTCAACAATATTACCGTTACCATGGCGCAGGGTCAGCGTGCCGCGGGCCTCAAAGAACACGTTGCCACGTAGGGTATTTTTGCCGGACTTGATCGAAATAATTTCTACTTCACCATTGGTGTGTTCGAAGTAATTGTTTTCAACCAAGGTATAAGAATCGGTAAGGGAATAATGGCTGGTGCCAATACGCAGTGTTTCGCCACCATTAGAGCCAAAGGTAGGACGATAACCAAAGTAGTTGTGATCAATCTGGTGATAGTTTTGCTGACTCTGTTCGCTGTTTAATCGGACAGCAATGGTAACGCCTCTATTACGTTTACCCACGAAATGACTGTGGTCTAACCGATTATGCTGCCCATACAAGGCTACCCAATAATCCGATTCCTGCTTATCCGGGTTGTTATAGTTATCGATAACGACTTCCGTCACCCGTGAGTGGAAGGCTAACGCATTACTGTTTTTGCGAAACTCAATAACGGCACTGCTGGGGGTATAACCGTTTTTAAACACCAAACCAGAAACGGCTAGATGCTGGCCGGCTAACCGAAGATTAGACAGGCCAGACAGGATCACTTGGCCCTTGGTTTCTGCCGTTAACGTTATGGGCGCATCAGCCTCACCTTGCCCTTCCAGCAGGATCTCAAAGTCTGTCCACACCCCGTTTTTCAAGATGATCTTGTCACCTGCAACCAGTTTCGATGAAATCGCCTGGTAGTCGTCTTTGCTCGCGACAAAATATTCAGTAGCGAATGCAGCAACTGATACTGGGACTAATACCAGAGCCAGGCACATGTTTAGCAGATAATCTTTGAATAAACGCATTATGGTTTTTGCACCTCAATACTGAGACTCGCTTCATTACTGTAAGAGCATGAAGTAAGGGAGTTACTTCCTGCGCTAATAAATTCCATCTTATTAGCGCCTGATCCACCGTCGATGCTTTTGTAAAACTGAGCAGCTGTCCTCTTCGAGGAATGGATAGCTCGAATAGCGTCGACAGGCTGACAAATCGCGCTATTTGTTAAGTTCGCGGTAGTAATCGAAGATCTCTGGCACGTTGCCGTTGCCCATGCCAGCATCGAATGCGGCTTGCAAATCACTTGATGAGCCCTTGGCAATCTTTGATTCGGTACCAAGGTCTTCAACCATTTGCAGGAAATAGCCAAGGTCTTTGTTAGCATTAGCCAGTGAAAACCCAAGATCACTCACATTGTCTACTGCATAGTGCTTACAGAACTTCATAAAGGGTGAGCTGGAAGGCCCGGTCGACATAATGTCGAACAGTTGTTGCCGATTAACACCAGCACGATCAGCAATAGCAAATGCCTGAGACATGGCGCAAACGGTCGTCATACCAACGAAGTTGTTGATAAGTTTTGTGGTGTGGCCTGCACCCAATTCGCCCAAATAAAACACGTTTTCGCCTTGATCTTGCAACACCGGCTGCACTTTGTTGAAGGTTTCCTGATCACCGGCAGCCATAATATTCAGTAAGCCATCTTTAGCGTGTGCCGGTGTACGACCTAGGGGGGCGTCGATCATACCCGCGCCTTTTTTGGCGAGGTCAGCACCGATTTTGCGCGTCGACGCTGGAATAGAGGTACCAAAGTCTACCAGTACCGCTCCAGGTTTAATGCCTGCGAGAATACCCTCGTCACCGTAAACCACTTTTTCAACAATAGCTGAGGTGGTGAGACAAAGCATGACGATATCAACTGATGCGGCCAGTTCCTTTGCCGTGCTGGCTGTAGATGCACCTCTGGCAACACAGGCTGCAACTGCGTCTTTGTTAAGATCCATTACCGTCAGCTGATAACCTTTTTTCTGTAGATTTTCGACCATGTTGCCGCCCATAAGGCCAAGGCCGATGAAGCCGATCGTTGGTTTTGACATTGTTCACCCCTAATTTTTTTGCTGCACTGACAATGGTGCAAAGAAACGTTTGTACACCACAAAAAACTGTATTGTTGCATTGTTGCAACGCGTAAATGCTGTTGTAGAACTAACAGGTACCGACCGTAAATTGCTTGTCTAAAGTCATAATCTTACCACCCGGTATGACAGCAAAGCTATTTACTTCTTGCCAATTTGTCAACCAATTTCTTGGTTAAATTATGGTGAAAGCACTTAAGCATAGCTTACCAAAAGTAAAAATGAGCGGAGTAAAGACACAAAAACCCCTTTTCAATTAATGCAAAAAAGTCTGCCCCCTCTCCGCTAACACACGATTTTAAAGGGAAGTTAAGATAAATTATTTTAATTAGTGAGATAGGGAGCAAGGTAACCACCAAAACACTGCCATGCGGCGAGCGCGAACTTTTTGGTAATAACTAAATTCAGATATTGGTAAGATAGTTGTGTACATCTAGCGACGACATTCATGCAAAATACCAAGATGTGGCCGCCGCATGTCGGTTTAATGCGGCAGCTATTGCCAAGCGAACACCATTTCAACCCGGCATAACACAATAAGAGACATTGCGGTGGTTCGAGGAAGTGCAATTTTGGTGGCAACATGTCGATTTAACCCAGCGAACTGCTTTTTAGCCAACTCGATTTTGCCTACTAAGGTGTTTAAGACTTATCAAACCAGGGCATCACGCAATAAATATTGCGCTAATCGCAGGTCAATTAACTCATGTGTTAACGCCGTGAGCGCTTCAATATCAGCAGGACGAACCTCAAAGTTAGCGGCAAACCGCCCTGCATTCAAAACAAACCAAGGCTTGCTAGCCGCTTTATCTTGCTTGGCATAAAAATGGATCGGGTTCTTATACCAATACTGATGCCATTTTTCACTGTTATTGTCTTGCCTAAGTGCAGCGGGAACGTCTTTCTTTACTAAATCTGGCCGCCGCCAAATTTGTTGCCGGCTTTGTTTAGCTAATTGGTGAGTACTAACAGGCGCACTAAACCCATCTAACGCTAAAAAAGCCCGCAGCAAGATCATTTTAAAACATTTGGTCATGCCGGTCGTTTCGACCCCCTCGCGTAACCAACTGCCATAACGTTCAAGCAGCAACGCCATTTCGGCATCTTCAGTTTGCTCTGCCACTAAGTTAAACCAGCTACCGTGTTTATCCCGCACTTTTTTGATATCGAACCCTGCTAGCACAAACTCTGCCGCAGAGGGGCGATGCCCAAGCTCTAACTGCAATTGTTGAAAATCTTCAGCCGCCGTGTTTTTCACTTTACGCACTAGCTGCTGCCAAAAGTTGACAACCTCAGGTGCAAAATTAATATAACAACCTGGCGCAATCACCGGCTGCTTTGCCAATGTGCTAATAATGGCTTTAACACCACTCACGTTATACAGCGCTGCCGGTTTATTTAAAAATGACTGATGGTTACCAATAAAATCAAGCACCACCAAATGCGTTTTGCCGACGTGTTCAGCTTGGCGTAACCCACGACCTAATTGTTGTAAAAACAAAATCTTTGACTCTGTTGGCCGTAACATCAACACAGTATCAATAGCGGGTAAGTCAGTTCCCTCGTTAAATAAATCAACCGAAAACAGCACACTCAACTGCGCTTGCTGCAATTGGCTTAATGCTTCATTGCGCCGTAATGCACTACCTTGGTAAACCGCAGCCGCGGCGATGCCCTGCGCATTAAAATACTCGGCCATGTAATCGGCATGTCGGCGTGACACACAAAAGGCCAAGGTGCGCTGTTGTTTGTGTTTTTGCCAGTGCTCAAAAATGTGTGCAGCCCGCTTACGCGTAGCAAAAGCGTTGTCTAAAGCTTTGGGATCAAACTTACCGCTGCGCCAGGGGATCTCTTGGTAATCAACAAACTGATCGTAAACACCATAATAATGAAATGACACCAAAATACGGCTTTCGATGCCATGCACAAGATTGCGTTCAAACACCAAATTGTTATCACACAGCGCCAGAATATCCGCCTGATCACTACGCTCAGGCGTGGCGGTTAGCCCCAATAGAAATTCAGGGGTAAAATAATGTAACAATGCCTGATAACTAGGGCTGGCAGCATGATGAAATTCATCGACAACCACATAATCAAAGTGATCAGGTTTAAACTGCTGCAAGTGCGCTACTTTACTTAACGTTTGGATAGACGCAAATAACAAGTCAGCCTCGGGTGCTTTTTCTGAACCGAGATATAGACCACTACTTTTATTCGGGTTTAACTGGCTAAAGCTTTGCTGCGCTTGCAATAAAATTTCTTCACGATGGGCTACAAAAAGCACACGTTTTGCGGCCAATTGCTTGGCATCAAACGCTGCCAGCCAGGTTTTCCCCATGCCGGTTGCAAGTACCACTAAGCCGCGCTTATACCCTTGTTGCCGACTTTCGCTTAACGCCGCTAATGCCAACAACTGCGCCTCATTGGGCGTAAAACGCGGCTCTTCTTCAATAACCGCATCCACTAACTGTAAGCGTTGTTGTTTATTTTGTTGGTAGCGCTGCAAATAAGCCGCCCACAGTGCTTCTGTCAGTGGCTGACTTTGTGGGTGGCTAAATATGGCAGCAAATTGTTGGCGAATATCATTAAACTGGCACTCAACAGCATATTTCTGCTGAAAATCATGGCGTAATGTCCACTCATGAGAATTTAACAGTGCTGTACGGCTAATGTTATTGGAGCCAATATAAGCGCAGCCCTCTTCCATCACCCCCTCATAGCCTTTGACAAAGATATAGGCTTTCATATGAAACGGCGTGTTAGCTTGGCAACAAAACAGCTTCACTTGGGCGCCTTGCTCGCAAAGCAGCAACAGCTGGCGTAATGCCTCTGGCGAGGTGATATGCAAATAATCAGAGGTCAGTATTTTGATTTTAGCGCCAGCGCTTAACGCATCGGTTAACGCTGGCAACAGCAACTGCAACCCCGATGGCTGAATAAACGACACACTGATTTCCACTTCTGTGGCGTGATTAATTGCCGTTAATAACTTGGGTAATAGCGGGTCATTTGCGCCACCTGTAGTAAGCACCTTGCCTTGGAATAACTGCTGCACCATCAGGCAGTTTTCTCCAAAATCGCGTTTAACCATTGTTCGTCAGCGCGACCAGGGCGCGCATCGGCGGTGATCCAAACTTTTTTTATACGCAAACCAGAACCATCTAAGAACGCAGCTAGGCGCGCCTCATTGGCGTTAGTAAATTGCCGCCCTGCTTTGGCATAGTCGTTGTCACCATACTTGTAAGAGCAGTACAGGATCCCTTCGGGTTTTAACCATTGCGCTAAATGCTGAAACGTAGCTTGCTGCTCAACTTTAGGCACATGCAACAGCGAAGCACACGCCCAAATAGCATCAACGTTGATCGGAGGGGTAAAGCGAAGAAAGGTACTATGTGCCACCGCGATACCGGTAACATGTTCAGCGATGTCGACCAGCGCCTTACTGGCATCAAAGGCCAATACCTGAAACCCTTTAGACAGGAAAAAGCGACTATCCCTACCTGCACCGCAACCGGCATCGACGATAACACTACCCGGCGCCAGCAGCGGCAAGAACTCGTCATAAAGCAACGTCATATCGACACTGAGGGTGTCATGCGCAAAGCTCGCAGCTTGCTGATCGTAATAACTCACCGACATAAAACCGTCTCAATCCATGATGTTGTTTAGTAGTATCAATAAAGTGTGATTTGAGCAACGTAT
The DNA here is from genome assembly GCF_016343785.1 of Alishewanella maricola. Lineage (NCBI taxonomy): Bacteria > Pseudomonadati > Pseudomonadota > Gammaproteobacteria > Alteromonadales > Alteromonadaceae > Alishewanella > Alishewanella maricola. The sequence goes on from NZ_JAEINI020000016.1 coordinate 45,577, forward strand.
AAATATGCGCACTAAAGCAATTTTGACAGGTGCTTAGCCTGCTTTCATCAACATCACTTTCGCCATATCAACCACCCACCCGCCGCCAGCAACACCATAGCCTGCATTCATGCGCTTACGAATGTATTCTCTTTGATCTTTTAACTCTTTACATTGTGATTGAGAATACTGAGTAGAAGCGATTAGGGGATTATGAATAAGCATGAGTACTGCAACCAATATCCATTTCATATTCGGGCTCCTTGCCTTCAGTCAATTCAACACTCTTAATTATTGAATGGGGCTCGATCAGTTCACCATTGCGCTTTTGTGATTTAGAGCCCGACAAATATGTTACAAAATCGGGAATTCAACAGTCGTAACCGATGAGTTCTAGTGTCGAATTTTTCAACACTTCTTAGATGGCTTTAGGTATTAGCACTACTCTAAATACCCACTCTATTCACGCCATGAACCAAACTCAATTCTTTGTTACGCTGTAGCGTAAATTGACCAAAACATCCTGTGATTTTGGTCATTCGTGCTTTTTATTTTCGTTATTGTGGTAGTTTTAAAAAGCATAAGTTGCACTAATCCTTAAGGTTCTTGGCTCCATAGGGTGTATATGACGATCTTCAATGCCTTCTGCAGCTTCATTGTTTAATCTTGACGCATAAAAGTATTCTATATCACTGGCTTTGCTGTTTAGTATGTTAAGGAGATCAATTGAAACACGCCATTTTGACAAGTTGTATTTTAGATTACCATTTAGCACGGTAGACGATGCAGAACGTTGTTCATTAAAACTGTCTAGTGTGCGCTTACCAAAATGGCGCAGCCGTAAGCTCGTTTGCCAAACGTCATCCGCTTTATAGATAAGCCCCATGCTGAATACCATCGGTAATGAACCATCAATATACTCACCTTCATCAGTTGCCTCTTCGGTAAACCGTGAGCGAGTAAGTGCGAGTTCAGTATCTATACTCCAGCGGTTATTCAACCAATAATATGCTGCAATCTCTAAACCATAGCGTCGTGATGCACGGCTAGGCTCGTTGGTACCCGCATCACCCACATATAATAATTCTGAGTCCATATCTAAGTACCATAGTGCTGCTGAAGCATTGAAGGTAACGCTATCAAAATAACGAATACCTAGCTCGGCGCCATTGCTACGCACTAAAAAATCAACAGGCTCAACGGCTTCATCCGTCTGGGGTACGCGAGTTGCAGTAGTGCCACGAGCATCATTAGAATGAAAACCTTGCCCCACATTAAAATAGCTTTGCCAATTGTGGCTCATTTGATAACTAAGGCCGCCTTTAAACGAAACAATGCCTTCGGATGACTTACCACTATTTACCTCTTCATTACTTTCTACACGGGCGCGCATCACATCATATCGGGCACCAATATGCAGAAGCCATTGTTCGGTTAACGTAAAGGTGTTTTGGTTAAACAAACCAATGCTACGCTGTAATACGGCATCTTCACGCACGGTATTCCGTCTTTGGCGGGCTTGCGTGTTGTAAAGACCTACCTCGGCAATATCATCAATACGGGTTTGCACACCTACAACATACTCTGCAGCCATACTGCCGACATGTTGATGCCAATTACGGCTTATTTCCCCACCGTAAATCGTCCGAGAATCTGTTTGCTCAAATTGATCGCCATTTAGCGGATCAGATAGAAAATAAGTAAAGTTTGACCATAAATCGAGTTCTGAGCGGATAATATAAGCGTTCGCCTGCCAGTTATCGTTAAGCCAACTGCCAGACACGCTGTAGCGTGAGCTTTCTCCCCCTAAGGTAGTATCTAGCGAACCAAAACGATCAATCAAGCCGTCGTTAATGGCCCGTTGGGGCACTTGGTCAGCCGCGTTCCAGCTATTGTCATACGCCATAACGGTGAGTGCAAACTGGCCGTTTTCAAGGCGTTGACTGTAGCGACTTAGCAGGTTTACTTTACGCGTGTCTTCAGAAATATCTTGCCATGGGCCATCATAGCCTTGCAGCTCTGACGCTAATAACAAATTGCCCTGCGCGGTATTTAAGCTGCCTTTTGCTAAAACACGTTGATAGGCATTCTCTCCAAGAGTAAATGAGATTTCGTTCGGGGTAGTATTTTGCAGACCAAAACGTGCTGTGCCTGCGGCAGAAAAATCCCCGCTGTTGGCAAGGTAGGTACCTTTTTGATAATCAATTTGGCTGATAATCTCGGGGATAATAAAGTTTAAATCGGTATAACCTTGGCCATGACCATGGCTGCGCATATTGACTGGCATACCATCTACAAAATTCGAGAAATCGGTACCATGATCTAAATTAAAGCCCCTTAAAAAATATTGGTTAGATTTGCCGCTACCACTATGCTGTGTCACAACCATGCCTGGTATAAATTCTAAAATTTCCCCAGTACGCAATAAAGGCCGATCTAAAATCTCGGCATTACCAATAATGCCTTCAGATGCGCTACTGCTGTGACCAAGTAAGTCTATCTGCCGACCTTTAATTAAAATATTCTCAATGGCATGTGATGACAAAGGATCAGCTTGTAGGCTCTTAGAGTATGAAAACAGGCTGCAAACACTAAAAATAAGAATAACGGGTTTATGCATGGTTTGCCCTTAACCGTGGAGTAATGGTAATACGTATAATTTATTAAGGGATGATACTGAAGTAATAAGCGCTATAAGTGAGTAGACAAGCTAGCGATAAACTCGCTTAACTTACTAAACAATCATCTCGAAAAATGCCAGTAAGCATAACCTCAGATCGTAAATGAGATTTTTATCAGTCAGTACTCAAACACGAAAACTCCGTAAATTAAGGTATTGCATGACAATACCCACGGCAGCACTAAATTTAATTACAAACTTTATACTCGCTTTAACACTACGCAGATTACTTGTTCGATCAGACAAGATGTGGAATATACCGTTAAGCTTACTTATACCGAAGCAAGAAAACATAAAAATGATTCTTTTCACAAGAATCGATTATGCTAAGACCATGCGTTGTAAGTGTCGTTTATCGGAGGCTAACCATTGAAAAAGCACATTGTCATTGCTTGGGAGCTTGGCGCTGCGCTAGGCCACGTTATGGGATTCAGAGCTTTAGCCATCGGTTTATTGGCTCAAAACATGAAGGTATCTATCGTTGGCAGAAACCTTGCGTCTGTACAACAAGTATTGAGCGAACTTGATGTGACTTTTTATCAAAGTCCGATATCACTATCAGAACGACGCGAGCGATTAACAGCCACTTACAGTTACAGCGATATCATTCACGATTTAGGTTATGAATCAGATCAGAGCTTACTTGGTTTGACGAAAGGCTGGAGCAACTTGTTTGAACTAATAAAACCGGATCTGGTCATTTGTGATCATAGCCCTACAGCCTTGTTGGTGTGTAAATGCTTAGATATTCAAAGCTGTACTTTCGGCAATGGTTTTTTCTTACCCCCGGACACCAAAGGACCCGTTTTATTTCAACAAACCGACGCTATTACTACGCAAGATGTAAATCAGCGGTATTTGACCGTTGTTGAAAACATTAACCTTGTGTTAAAGGCATATGGAAGAAACTCAATTAATGTTTTGTATGACCTATTTCGAGATTCAACGCATTTTCTATGTACATTCAGTGAGATAGATCATTACCAACGATCTGGCGATAGCGAATACTATGGACCAAGAAACACAACTAATACGGGGATCACTGTACCTTTAAAGCCTTCTCAAAAAGTGGTTTTCGCTTATTTGCAGCCTAGAACACAACTGCTAGTACCTTTAATAAAGTCACTGGCAAAACTGTCAATAAAAAGTGTTCTATTCATTCCTAAGGCCCCAGCGGAACTGGCCAGCAGTATTCAGGAATCAACAAATATTGAGTTATATGATCGCCCGGTCAACATATCGAAAATCTTTGAACAAACGGCATTGTTGATTAACAACGCGAGTCACGGATTAGTCGGTGAAGCAATACTGCACGGCAAACCCAATCTGTTGTTACCTTACCAGTTGGAACAAAATATATTGGCACGAAAAACCAGTAGCCAAAAACTTAGCATTGCTTTAAACGCAGATTCAAAAATTGATATTGATAGTGCGATTCATTTTGCGCTTAACAATAAAGACTTAGCCGATAGGCTTAATCGGGTTAAACAAAAATACAGTCACTACCTTCATGAAGAGGCAATCGCGAGCATTCTTGATCAATGTTCACGCTTGCTAAAATGAACAGCAAACACTGAGAACGCAACTGCCTTCTCGCTGAGTTAACAGTGTTTGCTGGCGAGAGCGATTCGTTTATTCGCTATTTCTGGTTGCGTAATTTCCTGCGGTGTACGGCCAAGCCGAGCAGTGACAGACTCAGTAAAGCAATGGAACCTGGTTCACCTACGCTTGTGGTAGTAGAACGCTGAACAGCACTCGGCGAGCGATTAAAACTAAACGGGTCATTGAACTGCGCATAAGCGTTCAAACCATCACTTGCCAACGATATCGTCGATATTGAGTAGATTATCTCAATAGTTTGATTGGCACCGATAAATCCAAGGTCAACATTAAAGCTGCGCTCGCCCCAGCCAAAGTAAGAATCTCCTGGCGAAAAGGCATCACTTAATAAGGTGCCGGAAGTATTTAAAGTGTACCCATTCACATCCCAGATAAGGGTTGCAGCGCTGCTCCAAAGACTAGTCGATCCAACAGTGATATTGGCATTGTAGCCGGCGGTGCTAGCAAGGGTCGTATCGCAACTATTGGTGCCAACGCCATATCCGTCACCGTAGCCATCGCCATATCCGTCACCGTAGCCCTCCCCATAACCATCGCCTTGGCAATAAATATCTAGTCCACCATTCTCGACGGTAAAGTTAAAATCGAAAAAGCCATCATCCCCGTCATTCTGAAAAACGTATTTTTGAAGAATAGTCGCGCTACTCGAAGCATTTTGTATAGCTCGAGAGGTTGCATAAAACCATCCCGTACTCAATGCACGAGCGGTTGACTGCGCATAAGAAGAGCCACTTTCTCGACGTATAAATGTATCAACTTCAACTGCGTTGGTATCAGAATTTGATTCTGGTGATGTACCTAATGGCACTTCTACTTTAACATCTGCGTCTAACGCAACACTTATGATGCCTGCGTTGGCATTCGGACCAACTACACAGAAAGCAAAACCTATTGCACAAGCTATCTTACTTCGTTTAAACATAAAGAAACCCTCATACTAAAAACGCTAGTTTCAACCTGTAACATCAAATGGTATGAGCGCCATTAATACTAGGCATGCTATCTAGACTGGTGAATTGATTAGAGCAGTTAGTGCATTTAAAACACTTTTTCCGCAGAATTTATCTTCAATATTTGTACCATATTTTTTTACTCTTACTTTTCAATTGCTTATATGGACATTAAAAAGAAAAGAGTTTTTATTGTAAAATAAACTGACAGTCTTTTTTTAATATTGCAATAATAACTGATCATTAAGGCTCCTAGATTAACTCGTTACTGCGGGCTTCAAGCACACTTGCAATCACTGGCGCAATTAACGACTCCATCATCACATAACCTGCGGCGTTGGGATGCACAAGATCTTTTGCATTGGTGAAATCAGGCACCCGCAAGCCACCTTTGCCATCATTCATGGCTGCGTAATAGTCTACATAAGGAATTTGGTGTTGCACTGCGTACTGCTTAATCAGCTGATTAAGCTCAACAATACGGTGCACCGGCTGCAAACCGCTGCGCCACGGAAAATCACTGGCCGGTAATACCGAGCACAGAATGACACTAACACCGTGAGCGCACGCTAATTCGGCCATACTGAAAATATTGTCGGCTACGCGGGGTAAATCAATGGCGCCGCTGTTTTGCGCAATATCATTGGTGCCAGCGAGGATCACTACTACCTGCGGTTTCAGATTAAGCACATCTTCTCGAAAACGCAGCAACATCTGATGGCTAACTTGGCCGCCTATGCCTCGACCGATAAAGTTATTTTGCGCAAAAAACGTCGGGCGTTGGTATGGCCAGAACTCAGTGATGGAGTCGCCCATAAATACCACCAGTGCGCCCTGCGGGTAATTCGCTATAAATTGCTGGTTAGCCTGCTGATACTTTTCGTAATTGACATAAGTGGTAATGTTCAAGCTAATCTCCGCAGCAGCAATTGGCAACAGAGCACAGAGTAGCAGACCGTACAGATCATTTTTTATTATTCCTCTTATAAGCTATGGTATCCAGAAATGTTGGTACTGTGCCAAGTCATTCCGTTTTTCATGGTGAAATAGTGAATTTGGATAAAGAGATTGTCACCGCTGGCGCAGGTGATGTGTGGTGTGCTGAGTTTGCATTACACATAGCATGACATTACAACTTGCTTAGGTTTTGGATAAGTCGGCTTGTGCATCTAGTAATAACTCTTGCGTAAGCATACGCTTGTAACGTCTCTGCCGGCGTCGTGCTTTTGCAGCGCTTGCTCGCCAGTTGCTGCGTTTGTCAGACACAATGTCGTCCACATCGTCGGCCGTGATCACGTGCTTAGCATCTCTAGGGGAGGTTCTTTTACTCATATTCTCGTCGTTGTCATCACTAAAAAGCAAAGCTGCTTTGCTTTTGTCTCCATCTCAAAGACCGTTTATTTAAGCAATGTAAATCCACTTCACCCGCAAGAATGTCTTCACATAGCTTGACGGCAGCCTGCGCCTGCGCAGCACTTAAATGCCGATATGCAGGTTGCTTAATGTAGTCATACCAAGCGCCGTTGCAGACATTATCAAGCACAACGCGTTGAAAACAATGGTCGTGCTTAATCGGCCAATCGTGTCGTTTATCAAGCGCTTCTTTGGGCATAATAAACTGAGTTAAATAGCGGTACTGATCTACCCATTGCTCGCGAGTGTGATTGATGGTTTTGTTTTTTAGCATGAGTATCAATTTCGCTTCTTTTGCTTCCACGTACCGCCATAGTGATAACCTTCACTGGTTTGCTTCAGTCGCTCTTGACACTGTTTGCAGACCAAGATCCAAGTCTGGCTTTGCATGGCCTTCACTCGGTATAACACGCTATGAGCCATTGACTCACAGATACCGCAAGCCTTTGATGCTCTTTCACGAGACACTTTACCCATGTTTCGGCCTAAATAAGTCTGGCGGCTTTCACCGCCCATTGAGAACCGTAGGCAATTAAACGGCCCCAACAACGCATTGCTTTACTTGGTTGTTTTGTCATTGCGTGCAGAGCTTCATCTCGGTGCTTTGTTTCATCAGCATGAAACGCCGCCATCTGCTGAGAAAATCCCCTAACGAATGAATTGCATTCATGATCAAATAATTTAAGCTGCTCGCGATAATGTTCATCGACAAAAGACTCAACGCAAAAAATAGTATAAAACATCCAGTTTCTTCCCAAGAGCGTTGGCAGAGCACCCGTAACAAAGCCCGCTATCCCCCAGAAAAACAGCAACAAACTACCGCGATACCTTTGGATATTAGCTGCAAAACCTGCCAGATGGGACTTTTCAGTGGCCAAGTGCTGCAAAGCAAATGATTTTATCTGCGCGTCTTGACGAATTAAATTCGCGCACAGAATACCGCGATAAATCCAGACTGCCCCAAACTCGCCAGCGTGACTGGCGCGAAGCTCTGACCGAATATGCTTAGGTAAACGCGATGTCGAGACTTTTCCCATACACTCTTCACCCATGTTTACAATTTTGCCCAATGAATAGCTTCCCAAGTTTAGATTATCCGCATTTTGGATGATCCCGAGTTACCATTACTAAACGCTAACTCTTTTTGCCTTGCTTCAATCACGAGACCCCTTTTGCAGCTTATAAACGCGATATCGCGGATGCAATTACACACTTGTTTATTTAAGCGATTCATTGTTAGCTATTTGTTTTTATGCGTGCGGGAGGAAGTAAGATCATCCATCATGACTGGAATTCAGAAAGTACTCGTAAGATCTGTGAGGTTATAAACTGAACATTCAACAAAATTCACCTATTGTCATGATGCTAATCAGTAACATTGTTATGACACACAGTGTTGAGAATAAATACCTGTGTGTCGCACTTTACTTAAGCTACCACATCAACGTTGATCGGAGGGGTAAAGCGAAGAAAGGTACTATGTGCCACCGCGATACCGGTAACTTGTTCAGCGATGTCGACCAGCGCCTTACTGGCATCAAAGGCCAATACCTGAAACCCTTTAGACAGGAAAAAGCGACTATCCCTACCTGCACCGCAACCGGCATCGACGATAACACTACCCGGCGCCAGCAGCGGCAAAAACTCGTCATAAAGCAACGTCATATCGACACTGAGGGTGTCATGCGCAAAGCTCGCAGCTTACTGATCGTAATAACTCACCGACATAAAACCGTCTCAATCCATGATGTTGTTTAGTATTATCAATAAAGTGTGATTTGAGCAACGTATAAATATGCGCACTAAAGCAATTTTGACACGTGCTTAGCCTGCTTTCATCAACATCACTTTCGCCATATCAACCATCCACCCGCCGCCAGCAGCACAACAAAAGATAAGCCAAACCATCTAAAGTGCCGCTGATAATCGCTTTCAGCTTGCACACTTAGGGTTAGGCTTGATGGCAATTCTAAATTTTTATTTTCAGCTATATAGGCCTCGAGAATTGCAAAAGTGGCTTGTTGTATCTGCTGATCGTTTTGTTCAATTGCAGGGGTAATGTTAACGACAGTGTGTTGTTGTTTTTCCCATTTTGTGATGAATTGCTGGCGTTGTTCCGCTTTATGGTCTGCACATTTTACAAAGTCAGTTTCAGACAAGTTTTTTTGCCGACAATGCGTTGGCACTTGGTAGAAATCAGCCCAAGCAGCCGCTTTGCTTCCACTAAAAATAGCATTTTGTGCCGACCAATCGGGCATATCCTTCAGTGCTGACTTTGCCGGTTCAGACAACATCGTACTCATAGGTGTGTAGATATTTTCTGAAGTGTTTTGCGGTGAATGACTTACAGGCGAAGATGCTTGATTGCAACGCAGGCCGATGGTCTGAAATAACTCGCGGTCTCGCTCATTTAACCAATTACCTTCAGCAACACCATAGCCTGCATTCATGCGCTTACGAATGTATTCTCTTTGTTTTTTTAACTCATTACATTGCGCTTGGGAATACTTAGTTGAAGCGATTAGGGGATTATGAATAAGCATGAGTACTGCAACCAATATCCATTTCATGTTCGGGCTCCTTGCCTTCGATCAATTCAACGCTTATTTACATCGGCGCTAATTATAACACGCCGTAACAATTCAGCTAAAAGACGGCCCTGCTGTTTGCGATTAATTGCAATGAAAATCAAGCAAGCTGTACCCATTTAGTGGCTTCGCTATTTTTTAAAAATAAACTGTTTATTACAAGCATGGAGGACGTTATATTAGGCTTGAGCTATTACTAATTTAGAAACGTTCTTGGTAAAGCTCTCGATGATAGTGAAGGTACTTGCGATTTGCTGGTCGCAACGTTAAACGCATGTCAGGCCTAACACCCAGAACTTCTGGCTGCTCCAAAGCTTGGGCAATCATGATCAGGCCGTTATCTGCAAACGATATAAAACCTCGATCAAATGCTTTATCTAAGTTAGCCATTAATAAAAGGCCATTAGCGGGATCTAGCCGTTCGGTGTTATTCGATGCTCGCCATGGCTTAATATGCGAGGCAACAAGCATTTCTGGCATAGGGTAACCGGTTACCGCACAGCCTTCCCATTCTAACAAAAGGCTTTGTCTAAACTGTCCTTGGCCCACTCTGGCACTGACTAAAACTGATTTTTGCGTTGAATTTAACTCTTCGCTTTTTAAAATCTCTTCAACATCAACGGTAACATCGATCTGACCAAGTTCAGCCAAAAATTCACCATAAGATCTCAACGCGCAACTGTACATTTTGTTACCACGCTGATCTTTTTCTCTGAATTCTTCAAGGATATATAAAGGTGTAGTCACCAACTGATATTCATGAAACGAATTAATTTTCGTTAATTCTGTTAAGGTAAGTTGATGCCGAAACGCCATCTCATTTAATACGCCGCCAACAGCACCCAAGTAACTTTTCGCCGTTTTCTCTGATTTACCCATACCCAAAAGCCAACGCTGATAGAGTTCTGGTAAGCGCGTTAAGTTCTGTGTTAGAGCTAATCTTAGATCGGATCGCACAACACTACTTTTCATAAGTTCGAACAATTCGGTATCAAAAAAGGCAAAAGCAACCTTACCGTAACTGAATGCTTTAATTTCATGTAAAGCTATTCCAGATTTTGGCTTTAAGTGCCAAAATCCTTCAGAGGTTAAATAGAAGAAGGGAATTTCGGGTGAGTTTTTATCGTTTTCTGAACGTAAACGGTCAAAATACTTGGTGAATATCAGTTTTTGCGTATTTCGGTTTGTCCGGCCACCTGTTCCGGTTTT
>NZ_JAEINI020000017.1:0-43258 GCF_016343785.1 Alishewanella maricola
TCACCCCGAGGGTTGAGTGCCAAGCCGCCTTTGGCGATAACCTCGGCAGCAAGCGGAATATCCGCCGTGATCACCAGATCGTCCACTTGGCAACGCCGCACTATTTCATTATCGGCTTCATCAAAACCTTTACTGACGGTCAGGCTACTAATATAGGCCGAGGGTGGCGTCCGTAGCGGTTGATTGGCCACCAGAATGAGCGGGCATTGTTTACGTTCGGCAGCGCGATATAAAATTTCTTTAATCACAGTAGGGCAAGCGTCAGCATCAACCCAAATGGTAAAAGACATAAGTGTTCTCAGCTTAATTTAACGGGAATAACGTTGGCTAAAGCGCATCGCCTGCGGGTAAGGAAAAATATCCTCCACAATGCCTTGGCGAATATGATACTGCTTTTTTCGCCAATAGGCGGCATCCAATAATTCAGGATGCTGACTAAACAGTAACTCACGGATCTGAGCTTGCGGTGTCACAAAGGTGGCAATTTGTTCTGGAAAAACATCGCCGGGCTCGGCCCAGCAATTCGCTTCTGCGTTTATTGCATCTTCAAAACTATCGGTTTTGGGCAAAGAGCGAAAATTCACATCTAACAAATACTGCACTTCGTCATAATCATAAAATACCACGCGGTTATGTCGCGTAACGCCAAAGTTTTTCAAGAGCATATCGCCAGGAAAGATATTGGCGGCGATCATTTCTTTAAGCGCGAGGCCGTAGTCATCCATAATTAAGGCTTTTTGCTGATCAGTGGCCTGCTCTAAATACAAGTTCAATGGCACCATGCGTCGTTCGATATACAGGTGCTTAATCACGACTAAGTCATCTTCGATCTGCAAGGAACCGGCAATACTGTGTTGTAACTCGGCTAATAAATCGGCATCAAAGCGGTTTCTGGGTAAGGCAACATCGGAATACTCTAAGGTATCCGCCATCCGGCCGACGCGGTCGTGTCCTTTTACTAACTGATAGCGGGCTTTGACGGTCGCACGGTCAAACGGCTTACTTTCAGCAAATTTATCGCGGATCACTTTAAAAACATAAGGAAAAGACGGCAGCGTAAATACCATCATCACCATACCCCGGGTACCTGGCGCGGCGACAAACTGATCTTTACTGCGACTGAGGTGTGACAAGAGCTCTCGGTAAAACTCGGTTTTGCCTTGTTTATGTAAGCCAATCGCGGCATAGAGTTCAGCTAGGGTTTTATGCGGCAGCAGTTCACGTAGAAAATGCACCAGCGCTGAGGGCACGGGGCACTCCACCATAAAATACGCGCGTGAGAAGCCAAAGATGATACTCATTTGTTGAGGATCGGTCAGAAGAGTATCAAGGTACAGGCCGCGCTTAGTGTCATGTAATAGCGGAATAATAAAAGGTTGTTGTCCTTCTGGGCTGACCACTCGGCCAACAATATAGGCCGCTTTATTACGAAAAAACGGTGTGCGTAAAATATCTAAACGAATTAAATGCACCGGATAAGCACCATGACTCGACTGAGCAATAAAGCTGCGCAGGATACAGCGTATATCATGCTCTAAATCGATAAAGGGCGTTTTAAAACCAAAGGCTCCAATAATATTACGAACAGACTGCTTCAAGCCGGCTTGTGCCGGAAAATAGCTTTCATATACGGATGAAATAGGGGCAGGTAGATGCTGTTTGTCTAAGGTTGATTCGACAAAGATATTTTGATTATGAAAGTATTTGCGGGCAAATAAGCGACAAAACACCGAATTATAGAAGGTTTCAGCCAATTCGGCTTGCGGGTGAAATAACAGGTATTCTAAATAATGCTGCTTCACTTGCTGCCATAGCGGTTCGTTTAAGCATTCGGCAGGTAACTGGGCTTGCAGGTTAGCGATGGTTTCATTTACCCGTATATCGTAAAACTGGATGCGCTCAGAACTATCTTGCTGATATGCTTGCCAATCGGCTTGTTCAAAACGTTGCCAGGCTCTGCCGGTGACTTGCTGAAATAAACGAAAGTGTTTGCGAAAGCCTTTTAAGATAATCTCGGCAATTTGCCGGGCTTGCTTCATAGCGGAAACCTAAAAATATAGAATAACGTTACTGTATGACAAAGCCTGCATGGCGGCAAGTTAACGTCACGGATGCAAAGTGATACGCTAACTTGCCTGCGTTGCTGCTTAAGCCGCGTTCTCTAACACGGTGGTCTGTTGCGTGCTTAGTTCAGGCTGCACATCATCACCGTAATCAAACATCACGGCTAAAACCAAAACAACGGATGATGCCAACATTAACTTGAAGATCAGCGGCAAGCAGAAGCGGAACCAATGGCCATAAGGAATACCGGCAATACCAATAATGCCCATTAAAATCGCATTGGTGGGAATAATCATATTAGAAAAGCCATCACCAAATTGGTAAGCCAACACCGCCACTTGCCGTGGTATTTCTAACAGATCGGCCAGCGGCACCATCAGCGGCATGGTGACATAAGCTTGACCACTACCAGAAGGGATAAAAAAGTTTAACAGCGTTTGAATGACCAGCATGCCGATGGCGGCAATTTCAGCCCCAACATACGACAGTGGCATCGACATGCCATGCACCAGTGAATGCAGTACCTGACCATCTTCTAAAATCAATGAAATACCGCGAGCAACGCCAATTAAGATGGCAGTAGTGGTCAGATCCATGGTGCCTTCAATAAATTTCTTGGCCGCCGTGTCGGCGGAAATATTGCTAACTAATGTGGTAAATAGCCCCCAAGCAATAAACGCAGCGCCCAGTTCATATAAATACCAGTCGTTAACCCGAATATTGTAGGCCACGATACCAATCGTCAGCACAAAACTGCCCAGTACCATGCGGTGTGCCAAGGTTAGCGCTGGATAATTGACTGCGGCCTTGTCACCTAGCGGGCAGGGCAAATCTTTGACCATCGACTGGTTGGGATCGGCGAGCACTTTTTTAGAGTAAGACCAGACATGGTGAAAGCCAATTAACACAAAGGGAAGGAAAATCGCTGCGCGCAGCGGCCAACCGGATAAAATAGGAATATCGGCAATTTGCTGGGCGATTACTAAGGTAAAGGGGTTAACGGCTGAAATGCCATAGCCAATACCATAACCGGCAACGGTCATACCCACTGCGGTCATTGCATCGAGTCGCATCGCTTTACACAGCGCCACTAAAATCAACACAAACGGTATATATTCACCCGCCGTGCCAATAAAGCTCGAGGCCATGGCAAAGCAAAATACCACCATAAAAATCAGCAGTTGAGGTTGAGTACCAAAGCGATCTAACAAACGGCCGATCAGCGCGTCGACCGTTCCGGTAGCGCGGGCAATGGATAACACACCGCCTAAAATCATCACAAAAAAGATCACATCTTGCGCTGAAGCAAAAGCACGTGGGATGGCGGTTAATAATTGCCAAGGTGATAAATAGCTACGCTCGTCCACCAAGGTAAAAGTGCCTGCTTGCACGACAGACCGGCCATTGGCCAGTGTCTCGGTTTGAAAGAAGCCTTGCGGCACAATCCAGGTGGCGATTAGCGCAAGCACCATCATGCTAAAGAGTAGCGTGAGGGTGTGCGGTACTTTAAAATTTCCCATAATAAGACCTTTGTTGTGCGCTTGGCGCATCTTAGTGATAATTTTTGTTTAGTGTTTAGTGTTTAGTGTTTAGTGCTGTAAGGCAACACCCAGTTGAGCCGCGGGGCCTTACTACAAAAGAGCAAGTCTACCCGATGTGGTATTAGTCGACAAATTTAGTGACTTTGTACCTTTGCAAAGGAGTAGTACTTGCTGCGATGGCTTGCTTTGTATAGGCTTGGCTTTTTTTTTCGCAAGGGGCTCGTTTTGGCACTGTTTCCGCTGACCATTTTATTAAGTGCAACCCTGTTATTTTTAGTGCAGCCGATGTTGGCGCGTTGGTTATTGCCTCAGTTTGGCGGTGGCGCTCAGGTGTGGGCCGCTTGCCTGTTACTTTTCCAAACACTGTTATTAGCCGGCTATGCTTACGCTCATCTACTGACGCGCTTTGCTAATTTAAAACAACAGCGGGGCTTGCATGCTCTGTTAGTGCTCGTGGCGCTGGGTAGTTTACTGGGTTTAACTCACCCCAGTGGCAGTGCTGCCACCGCCTATCCGCTGCTGAATATTTTATGGCTCTTAACCTGTACAGTGGGGTTACCTTATTTCGTGTTAGCAGCAACCGGGCCATTATTACAATACTGGTTCGCCAGTGTCTTTCCGCTGAAATCACCCTATCGGTTATATGCTTTATCGAATTTAGGCTCTTTTGCTGGCCTGTTGCTTTATCCGTTCTTAGTCGAACCTTATTTAGCTTTAGATTTGCAGCGGCAAAGCTGGGCAATGGGGTTTGTGCTGTTTAGCCTAAGTATGAGTTTGCTGCTGTGGCGAAGCCTGCAAGGCCGTAAAGCTGGCGCGGTCGCACCTTTACAGTTACGTGGTCAGCCTTATCGCTACTGGTTAGCATTAGCGGCTGCGGGTGTGGTTTTACTTTTAGCGGTAACCCAGCAAATTACCCAAAATATCCCACCAGTACCGTTTTTATGGGTGATCCCGCTGGCATTGTATTTATTAAGCTTCACCTTAGTCTTTAACCGTGATAGCTGGTATCAGCGCTCGGTTTGGCTATATTTGTTTGCTATTTGCTTGTTAATGGCGTTGCTGTTGTACTTTTTAGGCCGCCAGTTTGATTTGTATTCGCAATTATTACTTTATTTGCTGTTGTTATTTAGCGGCTGCATGCTTTGCCATGGTGAGCTGGCGCGCAGCAAACCGGCACACGGTGCTTTAACGGCTTTTTATTTAGTGCTGGCGGCCGGTGGTATGCTCGGTGGCGTACTGGTCAATTTACTGGCGCCTGTTATCTTCACAAAGTATTGGGAGTTCCCGTTGGTGTTACTGGCCATTTTATGGCTGGTCACGTTAGTTAACTGGCGACAACAAGCGCGTTGGCAAACCGCGCTAGCGTTATGTTCAGGTGTGTTGTTTATGGGCGTGTTTTGGTCGGCGGAATCGTGGCTTGGGCAGCATGATGTCAGTAAAAGTCGAAACTTTTATGGCAGCTTAACCGTGCGCGATGCCAATGTTGCCGGACAGTGGCAACGTCAGCTCATTGATGGCACCACCAGTCATGGAGCTCAGTATTTAGCGGTTGAACAAGCACAGCAGCCACTAAGTTATTATCGGGCAGGCACCGGCGTGGCCTTAGCGCTGCAGCATTTTTTACCGGCCGATCCCAGCCGCACCGCGGCGCAGTTGCAAGGGCGCAAAGTCGGTTTGGTCGGTCTGGGTGCGGGGGCTTTAGCCGCTTATGGCCAAGCGGGTGATGATTACCAGTTTTACGAAATCAATCCTGCAGTAATTAGTGCAGCGCAGCAGCATTTTAGTTATTTAGCGAACAGTGCTGCCAAGCCGCAGGTGATATTAGGTGATGCCCGTCAGGTGCTAGCAGAGCAATGGCAAAACAGCGGCAGTCAGCAGTTTGACCTATTGGTGTTAGATGCCTTTAGCAGTGATGCTATTCCGGTGCATTTGCTTACTGCAGAGGCGATGGCATTGTATTGGCAGCACTTAATGCCAGATGGCGTGTTGTTAGTGCATATCTCGAATAACTATTTAGATCTAAGCAGTGTGCTGCGTAATCATGCAGCCCAGCTTGGTTTACAAGCGCTATTTTTACCCACTGCGGCTGATGCACAAAACCCAGCGGCGACAGAGTGGGTGCTCTTAAGTCGCAATCAGCGGTTTTTAGCGCAAGCCATTATTCAGCAGCATGCTAAAAATTGGCCACGACCGTTACGACCTGCGGTGTATTGGACTGATCAGCGCAGTAATTTATTTTCAGTCCTCAAATAAAACCACTTGCTGATCTTTGGTGTTAACGTCAAGTCATTCTTGTCGAAACAACTAAAAAAAGCCGCAGCAATATAACTGCGGCTTAGCAATTTACTTAATCTGGTAGCGGAGGTTTATTACTGCTCCGTAATAATGCGCAATCTTTGTTTTGCACTTAGTTTGCTGTCAGCAGACTGATAGCAGCTATCTACTTTGCTTAATCTGATTAAATATGGGGGTTCACTTACCGTTGCTGCATTAAAGTTACTGAGGCAAAGTGAGTGGCTTAAGCTACGGTAATAGTCTCGGCTAAACAGCGGGCTTTTGCTTTGTAAAGGTTCGGCACTATTAACTAACTTAGTTTTATCCTCAGTCGGTATCAACGTTATATTACCTTGTTGCCAAATAACGGTATCGCCCGCACTCATACTGTACGTGTTAGCCAACAGTTGCGCTGGTGAAGATTCAGGTAGTAATTCACTGATATAAACCTCGGCAGCGCCACTGGCTTTTAGTTGCACTATACCCTCTGCCTGCATGCTGAGATCGACTAATAAGGCAGTTGCCTCATCTATACCAAATGCTAGCTTAGTTTGCGAGGCTTGCTGCAATACCAACAAGCGAGCCTGACGGCCGCGTTCGGCAAAGTGGGTATCTAAAATGCCTAGCGGAAACAAGCCTAACCCGCCTGTTGCTGTATAAGTTAGCTGGCGCTCACTCATATCATCAGGGCAACGCTGTTCTTTGCGGCAACCTGGCCAGGGAGCTATAGCGGCTTTCGCGCCGTATTGCAGTGCGTGGTAACTGTCGCCGTTGCTAATCATCGGTACAGCGTGGCTTGGCGTATTAATGGTGAAGAATTGGCTGCCACTCATGACGGCGGTACCGGCACTGGTACCACCAACTAACAAGCGTTTTTGTTTAACGGCTTCGAGTATGGCTAATAGCTCTGCGCTAGCACTACCATCATTATGCCGAAGTGCTTGGTAAGTGAGGCTCTGATCGCCACCATTAAAGAAAATTCCATCTGCGTCAGCAATCATGGCGACAATAGCACTGCTACCTTGTTTGCATAGTTGCTGTTTAAGGTTAAAGAGATCAGCATAGATCTGCTCTCTACGATAGCTACCATGAATATTTGCCAAATATTGTGGCAAGGCCACACAGTTTTTATCGGTAATAGCATGTTGCAGTGCGGCGGTTAAAGGTAACCACTGTGCAGCTGCACCCGCTTGGCGAAAGGCATCTAGGTAGAAATCTACTGCAGCAAAAGGATCACGTGATGAAGCAGTAACAACTAATACTTTAGCTTGTTGACGCCCTTTAGCCTGAGCTTTTTTGGTTGCCAGTTGTACAAACTGACGATACAACTCAGCCGATTCGAAATCTGTTGTTTCAGCTAAATCGACTTGCTCGGTTAAACGGTATTTACCATCTGCACTTAGGGTTGGCACTTCCAAGAAATCCAACACAGCATTTAGCTCTCGGTCCGATAATTGCTGCCAGAGTTCTTCACCGCTAGAGGGTAAAACCTCGGTTGCTTGAAAACTGCGCCATTGTTCAATAAGTTGCGATTCGGTGAGCAGTTTACCTTGAACTTCGGTTAGGTTATTAAACAGGGTTACCAGCTGTTGTTGCAGCGACGCACGCTCTGCAGTGAACAGCTCTGCGCCGGAGAATAGCTGCACTGTCGTTGGATGTATTAAGTAGGCATTACTGGTTTTAGCCAGTTTGCTAAATTGAGTTTGGTCACTACAGCTTTTTTTTGACATAGAACTGCAGGTTGCCAAGCCACCACCCACCAGCATCAAATCATAGTCGGCGTCAGGCAATAATATAGTCTGCTGTGCTGAAAGTGGCGTTGTACTTGCGGGTAAATCTTGCTCCTGACCAATGGCCACTGCACAGAGTAACATTGGCAGGTATAGCAGGCTGTGGGTTATAAATAATGATATGCAAGAAAAACGCATTTAACCTCCTGTTGTGCACTGCTGCGGTTTTTCAAAAGTACCATATACTACAGGTTTGCCTGCGCTTACTAAGCGGCGGCCTTTAGCGATAACAGTATCGATACTTAAACTTTGAGAATTCAGTAGCAGCATATCAGCATCTTTGCCAACTGCAAGCTGGCCTTTTTGCTTTAAACCCAGAATTTGAGCAGGAGCGGCGGTGACACTGGTTAAGGCATCACTTAAATTAACGTCAAGCTTAAGCACTGCCGTTTGCAACGCTCGAAGCAAGCTATTTACTTGCCCAACTTCTAAGCCAAGTAGTTCGCCGTTTTGGCTATATACCGGCAAGCTGGCGTTACCATCGGAACTCATGGTTAATTGCATGGCAGGAATGCCTGCTCGTAATGCTTGGCTGAGGGCTTCTGCCGCTGCAACTTCGCCATGCTTGAGATCATACTCTGTGGTGCTGGTGGTAAAATCTATAACACCGCCTGCGCGGGCAAACTCTAAGCCTGCATTAAACAGGGCTATGTTGCGATTAATATGCGTAGGGTAAAACTGTTTAAGGCTAAGTTCAGTGTCTTTTACAGCCGCGAAGAGCGGTTGTAACAAGCTGTCACCACTGCCTACATGCACACTTACGGTACCGCCTTTTCCAGCCAGCATACCCCCGACTCTGGCAGCTGCAGCAACTTTACGTAGTTCGCTCGTGGTTGGCTGTGATGAGCGATGATCGCTAATGGCTATTTCGCCAACACCAATAATTTTATCAATTAAAATTAAGTCATCGGTAATATTGCCTGTCACCGTTCTGCAAGGTATTTCATAAGAGCCAGTGTGGCAATAAGTACTGATGCCCTCAGTTTCCAGCGCGTGGGCTTTGGCTAATAAATTGGTTAGGGTGCGGGTTGTGGCGTCCGTGCCCAGTACGCCAATTGCCGTGGTTACACCTGCGAGCGTAGCATCGGTTAGTTGCATTTCCGGGGTGCGGGTGGCAAAGCCGCCTTCGCCACCGCCGCCAATATAGTGCACGAGTGAATCAACAAAACCAGGTGCTAAGATTTTACCGCTACCATCAATAACGGTAATGGGCAGGGTGCTGTTGTTTACTGCTAAGTTGTCACTTATTGCCGCAATGCTGTTACCGGCAATAAGTACGTCTTTAATACCTAGCGCAGCAGGGGCGAAGACACGGGCACCTTTAATGAGAATAATATGTTCCAAGAGAACCTCGTTATTGATAATTTATGGCTACAGCCAGCAACATAAACAGGCTAGCCAACGCAAATAAGCAGAGTTGTAATTTCCAAGCAAACTTCAACCAAATTGTCCAATCTACCCGCACTACACCCAGGCAGCCAATTAAGGCGGCGGAAGTTGGAATGATGCAGTTGGTTAAGCCATCGCCTAATTGAAATGCCAACACGGCAATTTGCCGGGACAAGCCGAGCATATCGGCTAAAGGTGCAATTAGCGGCATAGTCAGTGCAGCCTGACCTGAGCCTGAAGCAACAAAGAAATTAAACACCGACTGCATCACTAGCATTAGCCAGGCAGAAAGCCAGGCGGGCAAATCGCCCAGTGCCTGACCTGAGTAAAACAGTAAGGTATTGAGCACCGAAGGTGATTCTGGATCATCGCCTCCTAAAATCAATACTATGCCTTTAGCCATGCCGACAATCAATGCGGCAGGCAACAACTCAGCAGCACCTTGCTTAAAGCCGTCTGCAGCATCGTTTACCCTGAAGCGTTTACCCAATACGGCAATGGTTCCGATAACAATACCAATGGTGAAAAACTGGCTAGCAATTTCTGGAATATAGTATTCGCGGCTGGTGACGCCCCAGATGATCCACGCGAGCCCCAAAAAGAACACCGTTAAGATCAGGCTATCCAAGCTACTATACTCGTTAGTCACCGTGGCGTCTTGTTGTTGACGCAACCGCTGATCGGTTTCATAGCTAAGGGAGCGAGTTGGATCTGACTTTACTTTAGCGCCATAGCGCATGGTGTAGATAATACCAAAAAGAGTAAAAATTCCCCACATCCAATATCTTAGGTTGGCACCGGAGAGAAGAGGAATTTCTGCAATACCTTGCGCTATAGCCACATTAAAGGGGTTCATCCAAGAAGTGGCAAAGCCAATTTGCGTGGCAACGTAAGTTACTAGTACTGTGGTGATGGCATCGTAACCCAGTGCCAGCATCAGCGGCAGTAGGATAATACAAAAGGCGATAGCTTCTTCGCCCATCCCAAAAACAGCACCACCGAGTGAAAATAAGCCAAACATGAGGGGGATAAACAAAAATTCCGTACCTTTGGTTTTTTCAATAAGCGCCAGAATGCCGTTATGGATAGCACCGGTTTTCATAATGATGCCGAAGGCACCGCCGGTGAGCAGGATAAAGGCAATTACGCCTACCGCCGAGCCCCACTTCGAACCTGATACCATGCCTTCAAAGGCATAATTGAAAAAGCCCACACCGCCGCCTTCAGCAAATAGCGGTACACCCCTATGGTTATCATTGGCAAAGTGAAAGCTGTCAGGATCCAGCTTGCCTTTGGTTTTTACCGCGCCCGTTGTTTCAGCTGCCACTTCCGTTAGGCTAAAGCTGCCAGCAGGTACCAGGTGCGAGGCAATAGCAGCCAGTATCATCACAAAAAACAGGATGATAAAGGCATCTGGCATGCTCGCCGGTTGTTTCGTTGAGTTAGTCATAACGTTAACCTGTGCAGTTGGCTGCCGGTGTTAGCCGGCAGCCAGCATTCTTAGAAGAAGTAACTAAAGGATAAGCGATAATTTCTTCCCAGGGCATTGTGATTAATCGTATCGACCCCACGGCTTGCACCATAAACCTTTGGTGGATCGCGGTCTAACAAATTATCAACACTGAAGGTGACCGTGGCGTTTTCAAAATCGTAACCCAGATAACCACGTAAGGTTGTCCATGACGACACATCACGCTCACCATTTTCATCTAAGGCACCAAGCTCTGCCATTTCGTCCAGATTACGCAAACGTAAGCGGCTAATGTCATCAGCATATGAAGCTGTGTAATTGGCGCTTAAGCCTGAGCTAAAGTTATCGGCACGCCAAGATACACGAAAATTAGCAATATTACGTGGATAGCGGTAAGTGCCTACCAGAGACTCGATTTCATCGGAGCCTGCTTTATTACGTTCAAAAGACAGATAGTGCGTCCAATCTAAATCTAAACCAAGTTTGCCGGTATTAAATTCAAAGGTGTGGCTTAAGCGGGTATCAATACCTTTAACCTGCTGGCGACCTACGTTATCCAGTAAAATGACATGGTCACGTTGTAACGGTAGGCTGGTAACACGGGCAGGGGTGCTGTTTACCCAGTTGCTTAGGATCTCTTGCATATTAGCGTTGGCATTCGTCAGATTGCGGCCCTGGCCATCGAGAACCTGGCAAATATTAAAACGATCACGGCCTACAGCTAAGTTAGGATTTAACGAAATACCGGTTTGACCATCAGGGACTAAACCACAGTGACGTTGCGTAACGTCATTAATACTGCGAGACATTGCGGCAGTTAAATCGGTGTCAACCAGCTTTTTATGATCAAACTGCCAATAGTCGACGGTAAGAGTAGTGTTACGTGTTGGGCTATAACCAAAACCAAGGCTTAACGATTCAGAGGTTTCCGCCTCTAGATCAGGATTGCCTAACTCTAACACGTTGACTGTACCTGTACCGCCTAGGCCACCACAGTAGAATTGGTTTACCAGCTCATTGGCTGAACAATCATATCGGGCGGTAGTGGTACGCAGTTTTACCCCTGCTTGAGTTAACGATGGCGCTCGGAAAGAGCTTGCCCAGGACGCGCGCATTACCAGTTCATCGGTTGGGCGGTAGGTAAAGCCAATTTTCGGATTAAAAGTACCGCCAAAATCGTTGTAGTGATCGTAACGCCCGGCAGCTAGCATTTCTACTTGCTCATTTAACGGCAGATAAATTTCACCAAATATTGCTGCCTGGTTACGGCTGGCTTTAGATAAACTGGAACCAAAACCAAAGACATCAACCAGATAGTCATTTTCGAAACGCGCTTGTGCATTTAAAGAAGGCTCATCGGTAATTTTTTCGCGGCGTAGTTCAGCACCAAAGGCAGCACGTACTAATTGATCATTAAACTCAAACAGATCGCCGCTAACACGTGCATCCCAACCGTATAACGTACTTAAGCCATCACGGGTTGGCACTTCTTGCGCCAGCGCCAATCGTGCTTCATTGGCGGCATCATTTTGCAAAAATGGATTATAGCTACCGGCCAGGTTAGCACCGCTATTGCAGCTTAAGCTGTTGCCATCCCTACTGGCAATACTGCCATCAGAGCAAAGCTCACCAGCAATAGCCGCATGGTATTTGTAGCGATTATAAATACCGGCTAACGCTTCTTGTGTTGATTTAGAGCGCGAAAGGAGTATCGCACTTTCCCAATCCCAGTCACGATAAGTACCCGATAAACCAGAAACTAAACGCAGCGCCTCAGTTGTATTTTCCACCGTTCTTGGAGTATTAAAACGGGCATCAAACTGAAAACCGAATAAACGGCGACCGGTGGGTGAGAAAAATGGGTCCAGATAGATTTCATCGTCGCCAAAATAGATAAAGTTATTGTCGCGTGTGGTGCCAGGAAAAATATCCAGGGCATTTTCTGGCACCCAGGCGCCTTCTGCATCATTTAACTGATTGATGGGAGCTGGGCTAGAAACGGCGCTGGATTTAGTGCGGGTGTAGAATAAATCTGTCTGCCAGTTTAGATTTTGGGAGAGCGCTTTGTTAAACATTAAGCCAACAGCAGCACTTTCAATTGGGCTTCGCAAAACATCGTCTTCATTGGGATAGTAAGAACAAATTTGCTCACCAAATTCGGTAGTCACCAATGGCGTGGCGCAGTCTGGGGTCGCAATTTCATTGCCACTTGCCGTTGAGAAATAATAGATATTTGGGGTACCTTTGGGCAGATAAGAATAGTTACTTTTTAATAGGGGATCGCGGCTAAAACTGCGGTCAGTAGCACGGAATGTATTGCGATCATAAAAATCAGCAAATAGCGTTAGATTTCCACCTGCTAATTGTTGGCCCCAAATAAGATTAAGGTTAGTGGTGCCTTCATCACTGGAAGCTGTGCTATTGCCGTAAGATAAATTGACCTCGGCTTTTTCATAGTCTTTTTTCAGAATATAGTTGATAACACCGGCTACGGCATCGGCACCGTAGATGGCCGAAGCGCCGGTAGCAAGAATTTCTACTCGTTCAATGGCCGCTAACGGAATGCTATTAATATCAACAAAGTTCTGGGTCCCAGCGGCAAAAGATGACGCGGCAACCCGGCGACCGTTAATTAAAGTTAGGGTTGAGGCTGGACCTAAACCACGCAGTGAAGCAGCTGATTGACCTGCTGGCGTTGCGGTAGAGGTTGCACCACTTTCTGATGTGGAGAAGGTACCGCTACCACCTCGTAACTGGCCTAGATCTTTTAGCAACTCGTAAAGTGAGCTAGCGCCCGAATTTTTAATATCTTCGGCTGATAATACTACAAGTGGCTGAGCACCTTCTAAATCTACACCTTTAATGCGTGATCCGGTAACGGCAATTCGCTCTGGTTCTGTTTCGGTAGTGCTGTTTTGTTCAGTAATTTGCTGTGCATGTGTTTGAAAATTTAAAACTAGGGCGGCTGCTACAGCTAGAGAGAGTGTTGTGTAATGTGACATAATTTTATACCCCTGGGATATTCAGCTGCACTGACATCGACAAAAGGTCAACCTGTTAGAGGCATGACACATCAATGCAGCTGATAGCTTCATATTGCTTTTAGAGTTATTTGTTAGGTGTTGCTAACTGGCAACAAGCAGAAAGGCAGGCGACATTACAAGGCAAACGTAAAACGTCTGGCAAAATGTAACCTGTTACATTTCTACTCGTTAAACCACTCCGAGAGGTAGTATGACGAGTAGTGATATGAACCGAGCTGGATGGCTTTTTTTAACATATCGCTACTTAAAATAGGGTTAATAAATTGTACGCTTTTCAAAAAACCAGAAAATAAGTTCAGTTTATTGAATTTATCGTCTATTACACCAATAGAAATACTGCGCTTGCTGAAAACTGTCAAGCAGCAAATTGTTTTTTCTTGAAATTGGTTTTGCCGTTGCCGCTAAAAAAAGGGCATGAGTTAATTAGCTAGTTTAAAGAAAATTCAGCCCGCAAGGCGGGCTAAATTTTGAATTAAAACAGAGTTTTACAATAGTTTTTGATTATACTTCTAAGTAATCCAAAATACCTTCTGCCGCTTTACGACCTTGGGCAATAGCCGTAACGACCAGATCAGAGCCTAATACCATATCACCACCGGCAAACACTTTTTGCTGGTTGGTTTGTAAGGCATAAGGGCTTTGCTCACTGGCGACGACACGGCCTTTGTTATCCAAGGCGATACCCATATCAACTAACCATTTTGGTGGGCTTGGTTGAAAACCAAAAGCGATTACCACCGCATCGGCGGGGAGTATCTGTTCTGAACCTGGCACCGGCTCGGCACTGCGACGCCCTTTGGCATCTGGCTCACCTAATTGTGTGCTGATCACTTTAACACCACACACTTGGCCCGCATCGTTTAACTCAATACCCAAAGGTTGTAAATTAAATAAGAACTCAACACCCTCTTCGCGGGCATTTTGTACTTCTTTGCGTGACCCCGGCATATTGGCTTCATCGCGGCGATAAGCACAACTGACTTTATGCGCGCCTTGGCGGATCGAAGTGCGAACACAGTCCATCGCCGTATCACCGCCCCCTAATACCACGACTGTTTTGTCTTTTAAGCTGACAAATGGATGCTCGGTTTGCCAACCCATAAGGTTATTCACATTACCAATTAAAAATGGCAAGGCTTCATAAACGCCAGCGGCGTCTTCATTCAGTAAGCCACCTTTCATTGGGGTGTAGGTGCCTAAGGCTAAGAAAACCGCATCGTATTCATCCAGTAAGCTGTCGAAGCTAACATCTACGCCGACAGTGGTATTAAGCCTAAACTCGATACCCATTTCGCTGAAAATTTCACGGCGCAGTTGTAATACGCTTTTTTCCAGCTTAAACGGCGGAATACCAAAGGTTAGTAGGCCGCCAATCTCAGGATAACGATCAAATACCACCGGGCTAACACCATTGCGAACTAACACATCTGCACAGGCTAAACCCGCCGGGCCTGCACCAATAACCGCGACTTTCTTATCGGTTTTAACTACCGCCGATAAATCGGGTCGCCAGCCCATCGCAAAGGCTTTATCGGTAATATATTTCTCAATACTGCCGATAGTTACTGCACCAAAACCTTCATCCAAGGTACAAGCGCCTTCACATAAACGGTCTTGTGGGCAAACACGGCCGCACACTTCAGGCAAGCTGTTGGTTTTATGCGCCAATTCTGCCGCTTCAACAATTTTGCCCTCGTTAGCCAGCTTCAACCACTGCGGAATATAGTTATGCACGGGGCACTTCCATTCGCAGTAGGGGTTACCGCAATCTAAGCAGCGGTCAGCCTGACCCTCTGCCTGAGTGGCGGTCAGTGGCTGATAAATTTCAACGAACTCAATTGTTCTTTCTGTTAGTGAGCGTTTTGGCGGATCAATCCGTTTTACGTCAATAAATTGGTATACATTCTGAGCCATAACGTCTCCCTTACATCGCTTGCACACGCAGCTCTGCTGAAGAGCGAGCGCGGTGTCCAAGCAAGGTATTTACATCGCTGGTTTTAGGTTTAACCAGCTTAAACTTCGGTAAATAATGCGTAAAATCATTTAAAATACGCTGCGCTTTGTCACTGCCCGTTTCTTCAACATGTTGATGTAACAAGCTGCGCAAATGTTCTTGCAGGATCGGTGTTTCGACCTCGAGGGCTTCAACCAATTCGGCATTTAAGCGTAACGCTAAATCATCTTGCTCATCTAACAAATAGGCGAAACCACCAGTCATACCTGCGCCAAAGTTCACGCCGGTGCAACCAAGAACCACCACAACACCGCCTGTCATATATTCACAGCAGTTATCGCCTGTCCCTTCGACTACTGCCAGGGCACCCGAATTACGCACCGCGAAACGTTCACCTACCTGACCTGCGGCATATAAACGGCCACCCGTCGCACCGTATAAGCAAGTATTACCGGCAATGGTAAAACCGTTTCTAGCAAAGCTGGCGCCTTTTGCTGGGAAGATGGCAATTTGACCACCGGTCATGCCTTTGCCGACATAATCGTTGGCATCGCCTTGCAAAGATAAATGCAAGCCACCGGCATTCCAAACACCAAAGCTTTGACCCGCAGTACCAACAAACTTAACGCGGATCGGATCGGTTGCCATACCCTGATTACCGTGCTGGCGAGCAATTAAGCCTGACAAGGCGGCGCCGACGGAACGATCGGTATTGCGGATCGGTAAGTTCAATTGACCACCTGTTTTACGGCTGACCATTTGCTGGCACTTTTCAACCAATAACTGGTTTAACGCACCCGGATCGAATGGCGTATTGTTTTGTACACAAAACAGCGGTTTATCGGATTTCACACCACTAGATTCGAGGATCGGTGATAAATCTAAACGGCTTTGTTTCAGTGTTTCGGTCGCTTTATGGTCGAGTAAATCAGTGCGACCAATCAGCTCAGTGAGTTCAGTTACCCCTAACTTCGCCATCAGTTCACGAACTTCTTGGGCTAAGAATGTGAAATAGTTCATCACCATTTCCGGTAAGCCATTAAAGTGATCACGGCGTAGCGTGGCATCTTGAGTGGCCACACCCGTAGCACAGTTGTTTAAGTGACAGATCCGCAGGAATTTACAGCCCAGCGCCACCATTGGCCCAGTACCAAAACCGAAGCTTTCAGCGCCTAAGATGGCCGCTTTAACCACGTCTAAGCCGGTTTTTAGGCCGCCATCAACTTGTAAGCGCACTCGATCCCGTAAACCGTTATCCACTAACGCTTGATGAACTTCTGCTAAACCCAGCTCCCATGGACTACCGGCATATTTTACTGAGGTCAGTGGGCTAGCGCCCGTGCCGCCGTCATAGCCAGAAACAGTAATTAAATCGGCATAGGCTTTCGCCACACCGGTGGCAATAGTACCGATGCCAGGCTCTGATACCAATTTAACCGAGATCAGCGCTTGTGGATTAACTTGTTTTAAATCGAAAATAAGCTGCGCTAAATCTTCAATCGAGTAGATGTCATGGTGCGGAGGGGGCGAAATTAACGTCACGCCCGGAACCGAATAACGTAAACGGGCAATTTCGGCAGTGACTTTTTCGCCCGGCAGCTGACCACCTTCACCCGGCTTAGCACCTTGCGCAACCTTGATTTGAATAACTTCGGCATTGACTAAGTAATGCGGAGTGACACCAAAACGACCGGACGCGACTTGCTTAATTTTCGAGTTCTTTTCTGTACCGAAACGCCGTGGATCTTCACCGCCTTCGCCAGAATTAGAACGACCGCCTAAACGGTTCATGGCAATCGCTAAGGCTTCATGCGCTTCTGGGCTTAAAGCGCCAATTGACATTGCCGCACTATCAAAGCGAGGATATAGGTGTTCTGCAGCGGCAACTTCGGCTAATGGCAGCGGTGTTGCTACCTGTTTTAGTTGAAATAAATCGCGAATATGCGCGATCGGCCGCTGATTAACTAAGGCACTGTACTGTTGATATTCTTTGTAATCGCCACTGCGCACAGCCTTTTGTAGTGTCTGCACCACATCAGGGTTGTAAGCATGGTATTCACCATCGTGTACATATTTTAGTAAGCCACCATGATTCATCGGTTTACGTTTTAACCAAGCGATATTTGCCAGTTGTTGCGCATCTTGCTGGAAGTCGGCAAAACTTGCACCACTGATGCGTGAAGAAATATCAGCAAAGCATTGTTGTACCACTTCGGCATGAATGCCCACGGCTTCAAATAGGTTTGAACAACGGTAGCTTGCTACCGTAGAGATCCCCATTTTCGACATGATTTTATACAAGCCTTTGTTGATCCCTTTACGGTAATTCAACACCGCCTGACGTGCACTTAGCGCCACATTACCTTTCTCAACCAGCTGTTCAACGGTTTCGTAGGCTAAAAACGGGTAAATGGCCGTCGCGCCTAAACCAATTAATACCGCGAAGTGGTGAGAATCACGGGCTGCGGCAGTTTCAATGATGATGTTCGAGTCACAACGTAACTGTGCATTCACCAAAGCTTGTTGCACGGCACCGACCGCCATGGCTGCGGGGATGGGCAATAATTCTTGGCTGATCCGGCGATCGGTTAGAATCACCAAAACCACTTGCTGCTCACGCACCGCGGTAACAATGTCTTGGCACAAATTGGTCACGGCTTGCTGCAAGCTTAGCTTGGCAGGATCAAAATTTAGCGAGAAAATTTGATGGCGATAATATTTATCGTCGGCTTGTTTCAGTTGTTTTAAATCTGAATACATCAGTATCGGAGATTCAAACTGGATGCGCCGTGCATAACCGGCAGTTTCTCTGAACACATTGTGCTCTCGACCAATACTGGTCGCTAATGACATCACATGCGATTCACGTAACGGATCGATAGGTGGGTTAGTCACCTGCGCAAACTGCTGGCGGAAATAATCAAACATGGTGCGTGGCTTGCGCGACAACACGGCCATTGGCGTATCATCACCCATAGAGCCAACGGCTTCTTGACCATCTTTAGCTAACACCGTCATCACTTGGTCGATTTCTTCATAACTGTAGTTAAACAGTTTATGCATCACCAACATTTCATCGTCAGTAAAGGCCCGCTTACCAATTAAGTCTGTTTCATACTGCTCATAAGGCACCAGCCGCTGCACGTTTTCGGTTAACCAACTGCGATAGGGGTGACGTTGCATTAAATCTAAATCGATTTCATCTGAGCGCCAGATCTTGCCATTAATGGTGTCGATTGCCAGCATTTCGCCTGGGCCAACTCGACCTTTTTCCACCACTTCGTCTGGGGTGTAGTCCCAAATACCTACTTCAGAAGCCAAGGTAATTAATTTGTCGCGCGTGATCACAAAGCGAGCAGGGCGCAGGCCATTTCGATCCAGGTTACACGCCACATGCTGGCCATTGGTTAACACGATACCCGCTGGTCCATCCCATGGCTCCATATGCATGGAGTTAAATTCGTAAAAGGCTTTAAGATTATCATCCATCACCTTATTACCCTGCCAAGCAGGCGGCACGAGTAAACGCATCGCACGGAATAAGTCCATACCGCCGGCAAGTAGCAACTCAAGCTGATTGTCTAGCGAGCTTGAGTCTGAGCCTGTTTGGCCGACAAAGGGCGCTGCATCTAATAAGTCAGGTAACAGTGGCGAGGCAAATTTGTATTGCCGAGCACGAGCCCACTGCCGGTTACCCGTGATGGTATTTATTTCGCCATTGTGCGCTAAGAAACGGAAAGGCTGTGCTAACTTCCAGCGCGGCATGGTATTGGTAGAAAAACGTTGGTGGAACACGCAAATGGCGGTTTCCATGCGAATATCGGCTAAGTCGAGATAATACTTTGGCAAGTCTGCCGGCATCATCAAGCCTTTAAACACCGTGACCAGTGAAGAGAAGCTGGGGATATAAAAATCGTCATCTTCAACCAGTTGTTGTTCAACCCGGCGACGAACCATGTAAAGACGGCGTTCTAAATCGTGATCACCCCAGCCATGTGGTGCATTAACGATCACTTGTTCAATTTTTGGCATGGAGCTCAAGGCCAAAGGGCCGAGCACATTGGCATCAACAGGTACGGTGCGCCATGCCACTAAAGTGAGTGTTTCACGGGCAATTTCTTTGTTGATAATGTCTTTAGCAAAGGCCGCTTTAACCGGATCTGCGCTTAAAAAGATCATCCCTACGCCATATTTTTTGGCCAGGTTCCACTGATTTTCTTCTGCTATCGCCCGAAAGAAACTGTCGGGTTTTTGCATTAATAGGCCGCAACCATCGCCGGTTTTACCGTCGGCAGAAATACCGCCGCGATGTTGCATGCGATCCAGACCATTGATAGCTGTTCTCACAATGCGGTGACTGGCGACACCCTCTAGGTGCGCAATCAGCCCAAAGCCACAGTTCTCTCTTGCCTGACTATGCTGATATAACGCCATGACACGCCTCCAAACTTATCCTGAAAAAATAAATATTTACTATTTTTGAATTATTATTCTGATTTTTATTTGTGATGCTACGGTGAAAACCGTGCGGCAGTGTTAAAAGAAGAGCTAGTTGTAGCGTGCTTTTATCTGCGTTTTTAGCCATCTATACTTTCAAAGGCTAACAGGTATACCGATATTTTAGTGAAATTGCAAGCGAGATTTACCCTTTGAATGCGGCATTAATGCTGAGCTTGTGCAGTTTTCACTTAAGGTATGCGCTACCTTGTAAAGCTGTAATCCAAGCTGGTGACTTTTAACCGCTACAACAAAGTAACGTTTACAGATCCAACTGCTTGTTATTAATCACAGTCAAATAATTATGCGTTACTTACTGCTGAGCCCTCGAGCTGAGCGCCACGGCCATAGCATTGGCAAAGCAAGCAATAACCGCTACTCTACGTCCATCTTAAGCTTAGTAAGTTTAGTGGCTGTTTGCTTATCTGGTAAAATTTATTCAGCCTTTCTTTTAAGGTGATTTCTTTTGCTTTAATAGCGATGTTATCGCTGACCGCGTAGCCCAAAACAGCAGGAATGTGTTCTATATGCAAAATCCCGTTCACCCTCAAATTAAAGCATTTGCTAGCCGAGTGCGACATTGGGGGCATTGGCCATTAGGCATATTATTAGTAGTGCTGTTAGCGACGCTGGTATTGCTCAGTTATGTTGCTTATACCGCAGTGTTTGATCGTGAAGTGATCTTGCACGAATTACAGTTATTACTAATTTATGTTGTACCGCTATTGTCTTCCGTGATGATGGTGGTGTTTTACTTAGTGCTGAAACTCGATGGCGCTTTGCGTTTTGTTGATGATTCTGCGCAAGCTGAGCGGCAACTCAACCAATCGATGCAAGAAAATATACGCCAGCTTAACTTTGAAATTGAAGAGCGGAAAAAAGCGTTTGAAGCAAAACGCCGAGCCATTGAAGAGTTAAGAAAAGAAATTAGCGAGCGGCGCAAAACTGAGCAGGAGTTAGCTGAGCAAAGCTTATTAATCCGCTCGATTGTTGATAGCTCCCCCGATCTTTTTTATTACCGCGATGAAAAGGGCTTATTAGCCAGTTGCAATAAAATGTTTGAGAGCATAATGGCGCGGCCAATGCACGAATTAATTGGGCAAGATTTAACGAAGCTGTATGCTTTTGATAGCCCACAAGCGGCAATTTTGTCTGAGTATGGCTTACCATCACCTGAAACCGAATTAACGCTAGATATCGAATTTAAACAAGCTGACAATTCAATCAGTTGGTTTGAAATGCGTCATCTGCCTTTTTATGATCGACAAGGCCGGTATATCGGTTTGTTAGGGTTTGGGCGCGATATCACCTCGCGTAAATTAGCTGAACAAGCCCTAGAAAAAGCCTATCAAGATAAAGGCCAATTTATTGCCACCTTAAGTCATGAACTGCGCACGCCGTTAAATGGGATTGTCGGTTTATCGCGCCGCTTACTCAGCAGCAATTTGTCGACAGAGCAATTTAGCTGGGCCAATACTATTTTTACCAGTGCCGAGACGTTGGGAAATATTTTTAACGATATTATCGATCTCGATAAAATTGATCGCCGTGAGCTTGATATTATTTATCAAAGTGTTCATCTGCAGCGCTTTTTACAAGATATCGCCAATTTTGCTGAGTTAATTTGTCAGCAAAAGGGGCTTGCGTTCAGCCTAACCACCAGCGGCAACCAGGATTGTTATTTATTGTTAGATGCTACGCGGCTGCGGCAGGTGTTATGGAATTTACTGAGCAACGCCGTTAAGTTTACGCGTCAAGGTCAGGTACAGTTAGACTGTCAAATTATTGATGAGTCGTTACTGCTTAGCGTCAGTGATACCGGTATTGGGATTGCGCAGCATGAGCAAGAGCGTATCTTTGATATGTATTATAAATCGCAAGATGGTCATCGCTTAAGTATTGTCGGCTCAGGTATCGGTTTATCGGTATCACGGGTGCTTGTTGAGGCGATGCAGGGGACTATTCGCGTGCAAAGCCAACAAGGCACGGGTAGCTGCTTTATTGTTGGTTTACCAATTATTAGTGCCGATGCACCCGCCAAAGTTGAGCCGGTTGCGTGTCCTGAGCTCACCATCTTACTCATTGAAGATGTGCCGCTAAACGCCGATATTGCCATTGCCTTACTCGAGCAACGTGGTCATACCGTGATCCACGCTGAAACAGGCGAGGATGCCTTAGCCTTACTGGATACGGAAGATGATTTAGATTTGGTGTTACTCGATATGCAATTACCTGATATGGATGGGGATGTGATTGCCAGACATATTCGAGCCGAGCCGCATTTAGCGAATTTACCGATTGTCAT
Organism: Alishewanella maricola; assembly: GCF_016343785.1. Lineage (NCBI taxonomy): Bacteria > Pseudomonadati > Pseudomonadota > Gammaproteobacteria > Alteromonadales > Alteromonadaceae > Alishewanella > Alishewanella maricola. The sequence goes on from NZ_JAEINI020000017.1 coordinate 22,330, forward strand.
GCTCAGTGCTAATGTCCGAAAAGCGCAGCAAGTACTGAGCGACATTCGCTTAGATGGTGCTTTAAGTAAGCCACTAAATACGGATAAATTAGATTTATTATTAGCTGAGCTGTTTTCACCCAGTGCGTTAAAGCGCTTACAGTTAGAGCAGGCTCAGACTAAAGATGATACTGCAACACAAGATAATGCCATTCTTGATGATAAGACCTTACAAAGTTATCTGCAGTCATTAGGTAAAGAGGGCATGCAACGCAGCGCGACGTTGTTTGCGCAGCTGTTACCGGGTTATATCAATAAATTATTAGAGGCGGTAGTACAACAGCATCAAGAAGAGCTTGCAGCTAATGCGCATAAGCTTAAAGGCGCTGCGGCAGCGGTTGGTTTACGTTGGGTGCAAGAGCAGGCACGACAATTAGAAGAAACAAGTTTAAAGCAAGCAGGTTTAGAGCGAAGGATCTTGGAGTTACATTTTACTACAGAGCAGCATTTAACTGCTCTGCAGCAATATATCGAAAGTTACTAATTACTTTTCGAGTTTACCCACAAAGCGGTAACCTTCACCATGGATGGTGCTGATTAACTCTGGGCTATCCACGTCAGATTCGAAATGTTTACGAATACGGCGGATTGTCACATCGACAGTCCGATCGTTTGGCCGTAAATCACGACCTGTCATATGACGGATCAGCTGCTCGCGAGTAAAGATTTTACCTGGGGTGTCTAACATCAGACGTAATGCCCGATACTCACCTTTGGGTAGCCGACGTGCAACGCCGCTTGGTGACGTCAGATTGCGGCTGTTTTCGTCTAATGTCCAACCATTGAACTTTAAGACGCTTTTATGTTCTTCTACTACAGGCTGAGCAGAGGTACGGCCGAGCAGGTTACGAGCACGGATGGTCAATTCACGCGGATTGAACGGTTTAGTTAAATAATCATCCGCGCCAATTTCTAAGCCTAAAATGCGATCAACTTCGCTATCCCGGCCGGTTAAAAAAATCAGGCCGATATTTTCTTTTTGGCGTAACTCCCTCGCCAGAATTAAGCCATTCTTTCCTGGCAGATTAATATCCATCACGATTAGATTGACTTGATTTTCCTCCAGTTTTTTGTGCATCTCATCGCCATTAATGGCTTCGATCACATCATAACCTTCTCCCTGGAACAGACTTACCAGATTTAATCGGGTAACTTCTTCATCTTCAACGACTAGAATCACAGGTGTTTGCATTGGAGTTAAACCTTATATAGGAAGTGTAAAAGTTAAGTTTTTAAATGAAGGAAACTTGACGTTGTGTTGTCAAATTAGTGCTAATTATAGCGTGAAACGGCAAATGTTAACAAGATTTTTGTTAACATTTGCCGATACTGTCGATTAGAGTATGACTAAGTCTTTATATTTCAATCGTTAATGAAATTACTTTTTCAGCGGCTGTGCGCTGGTGGGGAAGTCGATATCAATTGTTACACCGTTCCCTAATTGACTATCAAGGTAAATGTTGCCATTTAAAGCTTGAGTAACAAGGTTGTAGACCAAGTGCATACCCAAACCGCTACCCCCCTCTCCGCGCTTAGTGGTAACAAAGGGATCAAAAATACGTTTACGAATATGCTCAGGAACACCTTTACCATCATCTTTGTAACACAAGTAACAGCGATTTTGGCGCTGCTCGGCACTGATCAGAATATGACCTTGGCTATTAGGCTCGTAAGCATGAATAAGGCTGTTCATAATCAGGTTAATTAAGATTTGGTTGATGGGCCCTGGTTTGCTGATAATAAATAAGTCGTCTGGACATTGCACAGTCAGTTGATGCGGTGTTTTTTTCAAATGAGGTCTTAATGACAATAACACTTCATTAATCAACTGTTTTAAATTAAAGCGCCGCTGATTTTCGTTAGACTGATCTACTGCTACCTGTTTAAAGCTGCTGATTAAACCGGCCGCCCGCTCCAAATTTCTATAAATAATGCCAAGGTTTTCTTTGCTATCAGCCAAAAAGCGTTCTAATTGATTAGCCGTGAGTTTTTTATCGGCAAATGCGCGTTCGATATCTTGAATACGATCTTGCATTAAGGTTGACGCGGTTACGCCTAACCCAATAGGAGTATTCACTTCATGGGCAATGCCCGCCACCATTTGCCCGAGACTGGCCATTTTCTCGGTTTCGACAATTTGCGTTTGATATTTATGTAAGGTTGCTAGGGTGTTCAATAACTCTTGATTGGAGGTTTTTAATGCCAGTGTACGCTCAGTCACTGTTTGCTCGAGGTTTTGGTTTAATTGTTTAATTTCTTGCTCGGCATGTTCGCGTTTGTGCAGCTCATTTTCAATACGATCCATCATGGTATTAAAGGCCCGGTTTAGCTGATTAAACTCGGTTAATTCAGTGGCCGGGGCGCGCACACTGTAGTCTTTACTGCGGGCGACCTGATGTACTAATGCTAATAAGGTATTAATAGGTTTGGTAAAGTATTTTAAAAGCTTAAATGCCAGAAAAAAGCATAATATCAGTGCCATGGCGGCAATCAGCAGGTTTATCAGTGTTTGCTGGCGCTGCGAGCTTAACAGTTCTTGGCGGCTTGCTCTTAAATAAACATAACCAAGCAACTTGTCATTTAGCAGGATGGCTTTGCTTTGCTCCATCAAATCATCATTAACCGCTAACGTGGTTAAGTGTTCGACTCGATGCTGTTGGGAAGGTAAAGCAGCGCTATCTGCTTTATTAAAACTGGCAAAAAAATTGAGTTTGTTTTCAGAATCATCCCATTGATAAATATGGACATATTTAATCATAGGTATCGAATCTAATGCTTTGAGGCGTTGTTCTTCTAGCTCTGGTTTATTGTGATGTAAATTGGATTGGGCATTCACTGCAATAATGTTTAGCAAGGAACTGAATTGGTTTTGTTGTTGCGTGTTTTGTCGCAGGTAATCCAGATAATTCGTGAGAAACAAGGTTAATGCCAAAGTAATGCTACAAATCAGCATAACTAACCAAATTAAAGCGGCTTTCATTGAGGTGGCTCGGGCTTTAACTGTCATTTTGTAGGCAGGACTTCCTTGTTGACTCACTAAACTTGTGTTTGATGCTAAACATATATTGGCTTTTTGCAAAGAGTTACTGGAAAAATTATTTTCGCGGTTTATAGTAATCACGAGCAATCAGTTAGGAGTGTGATGATGGAACTGTGGCAACATTACAAAAACAGTATCTTTTTATGTCATCAACGTTTAGCCACGCATCTTAGCTTTGCCATTGTGAGCGCACAAAACCCCGCAGGAGTAAATGCACCAGCCGTGTACAACCGCTTGTTGGATAAACAACTGCAAGCACAGCTGCAGCAAACCGGCTTAGCGTATCGCTCGGTTATCGGCTCGGCCCCAGATCGTTCTTTTGAAGAAAGAAGTTGGATGGTGTTGTGCGATAAAGTTCAAGCGATTGCACTTGGGCGATTGTTTACGCAAAATGCGATTTTTTGGGTTGATAAGAACGAGCTGTATCTCGTGCCAGTTTTAATGCAACAGCCAGAAGAGCACTTAGGTGGCTTCGCTAATCGTTTGGTGCTGTTACCGGCCTAACGCTCACGTCGTAACACTTGTAATATCGCTTCAACCTCAATAGGTAAATTGCTTTGTAATTGCTGCTTTAAACGCAGTTGAGCAAGTCGCGCTTCAGGTGTCGTGGCAGGGGCGAGCAGTGGACTAAAATCGGTTACGCAAATACAGCGTACCGCCATTTTATTCACATCGGGCAATTGCACGGCTCGATAAATTTGATGTGGGCAGGCGGTATTACGCAAACTGGACTGTAAGCAACTCTTAACCTGCTCAGCCGATAACTCGGCACTGCAGGCTAAGAGTAACAGTAACAATAATCGTGCTCCAATCGGCATAATTAACCTTTTAATTAATGCTTTACCGCTTGGTATATCACAAAACCATGGCGTTTCGCCAGAACGTTAACTTTACCAAAGGCTTGTTCAAACAGTTGCTGATAAGCTAAGTGGTTATTGGCCACTACCGTCAGCGTACCGCCTTTTTGCAGGCGTTGTACGCTTTGACTGATCAAGGCTTCGCTGATGCTGTAATCGGTTTTAATTCCAGTATGAAACGGCGGGTTGCTAACAATATGTTTAAAGGTTAAGGGGTGTGCCGGCAACCCATCCGCCGCGACCACTTCGCCTTTTAAACTATTCGCTTTTAACGTCGCAACCGTTGCCTTTACGGCTAACGCGGAGATGTCAGAGCAGTATAATTCAATGGCTGGCGCCTGCTGTTTTAAATAGGCACCAATAATGCCGGCACCACAAGCAAAGTCGAGCACCATACCATCTTGAATATGCGTTACATGTTCAAGCAACAATGCCGTGCCTTTATCCAGTTTGCCATGATTAAACACGCCGGGTAGCGAACACACCTTAAGGGGGCTATTAGCTATGGTAAGTGAGAACTCACTTAGCCGGTTTGCAGGAAGAGAATCAAGGGCTCCGCTTAATGAAAACCATAAACAATGCTTGGCATTATCTAATTTGTGCGCATGCAAACCCAATTTCTCGGCGTGCGTGACCAGACTTTTAATACCGCCTTTATTATCACCCACTAAGAATAGCTGTGCGTCCGCGGCTAAAGCCCCGCTAATTAATTGCAGGGTGCCCGCCAGTTGCTCTTTACTTTTGGGGTAGAAAAGCACCACGGTATTAAATTGTTCTGTAAATTTCGGTTCGGCGCTAAAGTAAACGTTTTTAGCTGCGCGTTGCCATTGATGATTGACCGCCGCATCAGTGGTAAAACAGCTGAACGAAGACAGTTCGTGCAACTGATGCGACAGTAAGTCGGCTTCAGGCTCAACAAAAAGAACAGCGCCAGTTAAATCGGCGAGATTACGTAAAATCAGCTGACTGGTGTTAGCAAGCATTAAGTTATCCTTTTAAACATAAGATCCCAAACACCATGCCCAAGCTTCTGCCCACGTTGTTCAAATTTGGTCAGCGGGCGATGTTCTGGTCGCTCGACATAGTTATTGCTCGCCGATAAATTACTAAATCCCTCGGCATGTTGCATGACTTCTAGCATATGCTCAGCGTAGTTTTCCCAATCGGTGGCCATATGAAACACGCCGCCTATTTTCAGTTTACTGCGCAGTGCTTGCACGAATTCAGCTTGGACAATGCGACGCTTGTGATGGCGTTTTTTATGCCATGGATCGGGGAAAAACAGCTGCACGGTATCCAAGCTTTGCTCTGGGATCATATGCGCTAAAACCTCTACCGCATCATGCTCAAATACTTTTAAGTTTTTAACTTGTTGTGTTACCGCTTCTGATAAACAAGCGCCTACACCAGGCCGATGCACTTCAATGCCGATAAAATCATGATCGGTCGCCGCTTGCGCCATCGCCACCAGCGATTTACCCATACCAAAACCGATTTCAAGCACTCGTGGCGCTGAGCGCGTAAACACTTGGTCAAGGTCAAGTAAACTGGGTTGATAATCAATGCCGTATTCTGACCAATAGTTATCTAGAGCATGTTGCTGACCTTTAGTTAGGCGGCCTTCACGCAGCACAAAAGAGCGGATCCGTCGCAGATAAGGGGTTTCAGTTGATGGCGATATATCTTGCTCGCGCTGCGCGTTGTTGTCCTCTGTGCTCATTTTTTGCTCCGTACACTAAATGGGGGCGTATTATCCTTGGAATAGCCTTCAAGCTCAACCTAATAAAATAGCGCTGATCTGCTACACTGCGCCACAGCATAATTAGGCGGCGCATAGCAAGCGGCTTTGAGGAGAATAAATAGTGCAGTACGCAACGTGGTTTGCCGAGCAATTGGTGCATTGGCAACAGCAACATGGTCGCAACAACTTGCCATGGCAAGTGCAAAAAAGCCCTTATAAAACCTGGCTATCGGAAGTGATGTTGCAACAAACACAGGTAGCAACGGTGATCCCGTATTTTGAACGTTTTGTGCAGCGCTTCCCTGATATTCAAAGCTTGGCGCAAGCGCCGATTGACGAGGTGTTACATCTGTGGACTGGCTTAGGTTATTACGCTCGAGCCCGCAATCTCCATAAAGCGGCGGTTGAAATTGTTACCGAGCATGCGGGGCAATTCCCGACTGATTTCGAGCAAATTGTTGCATTGCCTGGCATTGGGCGTTCTACGGCGGGCGCCATCTTATCGCTGGCGCTGGGTCAGCATTACCCCATTTTAGATGGTAACTGTAAAAGAGTCTTAGCGCGTTTCGCCGGTATTGCCGGCTGGCCAGGACAAAAACAGGTAGAGCAACAACTATGGCAGTTGGCAGAGCAATTGACCCCAGCCGACACTTTTGCTGAATTTAACCAGGGTATGATGGATTTGGGCGCCTCACTTTGTAGTCGCAGTAAACCTCGCTGCGCCGAGTGCCCACTGCAACGACATTGTTTGGCGGCATTACAAGGTGATCAAGCCTTGTATCCGGGCAAAAAACCGAAAAAAGCCATACCCGAGAAGCAAAGTTTTTGGTTGCTATTGCAACATCAGCAGCAGGTTTACATGTTGCAACGTCCAGCAAGTGGTTTGTGGGGCGGCTTATTTGGTTTTCTAGAGTTTAACAGTGCCGAGTTACGTGATGAGTATCTTTCATTGCAAGGTTTAGCCGCAATGCCAAAGTATGAGTTGGCCGGGTTTCGGCATACTTTTAGCCATTTTCATTTATGGATCCAACCCATGCTGCTCAAGCTTGAGCGCTTACCCGCAATGGTGCAGGAGCAATCTACAGCAACTTGGTTTACAATAGATCCCATACCTGAGGTTGGCTTGTCTGCTCCGGCAAAACAACTGCTGCAGCAACTCGCTGTGTATTCGCCTGATTAAGGAAATGAGTTTATGAGTCGTACAGTTTATTGTCAGTTTTTGAAAAAAGAAGCACCGGGTTTAGATTTTCAGTTCTACCCTGGTGAATTAGGCAAAAGAGTCTTTGATAACGTCAGTAAAGAAGCCTGGGCGCAATGGCAAACCAAGCAAGTGATGCTGATTAACGAAAAAAAATTAAATATGATGAACGTTGAACACCGTAAACTGTTAGAAGAGCAGATGGTCGCTTTTTTATTTGAGGGTCAAGACGTTGAGATTGAAGGCTACAAACCGCAGTAATCACCGAGCTAAACCGCATTGCTGCTTAGCATGAACTTGCCTGATGACTAATTAATGAATGGATTTTTATGGCTCGCCGTTTGCCACCACTTAACGCTTTAAAGGCATTTGAAACTGCCGCCCGGCATCTTAGTTTTACCAAGGCGGCAGAGGAAATGTATGTCACTCAGGCTGCGATTAGTCATCAAATTAAAGCGCTTGAAGATCATCTTGGGCTGAAACTTTTTATGCGTAAAAACCGCTCTTTACTCTTAACGGAAGAAGGGCAGAGTTATTTTTTAGACATTAAAGAGATTTTCCTACAATTACACGACGCCACTGAAAAGCTGTTAGCGCGTGGTGCCAAAGGCGCGTTAACGGTTAGCTTGCAGCCCAGCTTTGCTATTCAATGGTTAGTGCCGCGTTTGAACCAGTTTAGCGAGTTGCACCCTGATATCGATGTGCGCATTAAAGCGGTCGATTTAGACGAAGGCTCTTTGACCGATGATGTCGATGTCGCGATTTATTATGGCCGTGGTAATTGGCGTAATTTGGTGGCCGAAAAGCTGCATACCGAATACTTATTACCGGTATGTTCACCGCTGTTACTTAACGGCAGTAAGCCATTACTTGAGCCAGACGATTTACGCTTTCACAACTTATTGCATGATGGCTCTCGCCGCGCTTGGAAATCGTGGTTTTCAAGCCAAGGCTTTAAAAACTTTAACGTTAATCAAGGGCCTATTTTCAGTCACTCGTCGATGGTGCTGCAGGCTGCTATTCATGGTCAAGGTGTTGCCCTGGCGCATAATGTGTTAGCGCGGCCCGACATCACTTCTGGCCGATTGTTTGTGCCGTTTAATCATGTATTGATCAGCAAAGACTCGTACTACTTAGTGCATCGTGAAAGCCAAACCGAATTGGGGAAAATTGCCGCGTTTCGTCAATGGATGCTTGATATGGTGTTGGCCGAGCAAGCCGATTTTACCGAGCAGCATTTTACCAATGCGGTAGCGCTGGATGAGTAAAACAGCGGTAAAGTTGTTATTAACGCATGGGGCGGGGGCATCTTGTCACAGCGACTTTATGCAGCAACTTTGTTCAGCGCTCTTTGCAGAGCAAATTGAAGTAAGCTTATTTCATTTTGGTTATATGCAAACGCGACTAGACGGTGGCAGTCGACGGCCGCCGCCCAAAGCCACGTTGTTGCAACCTGAATTAATGTCGGCATTACAGCAGTTTGCCCGCGAGGGGCAGCCTTGTTTTATTGCGGGTAAGTCAATGGGTGGGCGTATTGCCTCTATGCTAGCGGCAGATCCAGAAGCTGCGACAATGTTGGCGGGCTGCTTTGTTTATGGTTATCCGTTTCATGCGCCGGGTAAAAGTGTTTGGCGAACGGCGCATTTTAATCAACTGACTGTCCCTTTAGTGATTGTGCAAGGTGAGCGCGACCCTTTTGGCAAGCGAAACGAGGTGGCCGCTAAACATTGGCCAGGCGTAATTCTGCACTGGTTAAACAGTGGCGACCATGATTTTAAACCCTTAAAAAGCAGTGGTCAGTCGCAAGCCTCGCTTATTATTGAGGCGGCTAGCATTACACGAAGGTACATTGATGCAATTTTGGATGAAACTCAGCCGTAGTTTAGCGGCATTATATGGTGCGGCGGTGGTGGCCTTAGCGGCTTTACTGATGCATTTATGGCAAAGCGTACTGTCGCCCGATGCGGCAACACGTATTGTGATTGCCCTGGCATTACTGGCGTTGCATAGTTTGGCTTTGCTGCAACTAGATAGAAAAACCGGCAGTCGCTTGCTAGCCTTAACCGCAGCGTTATGGCAGCTGGGAATTTGGTTATTTTGTTGGACGTTACTTGCCGGGGCTTTGCAATTACCCGGTTATTTTTCTGCTTTGGCGCCATTAGGCGGTCAAAGTTTTATTTTAGGCTGGCTGGTTTTGGCAATCGCCAACTGGCGCAGGGATTAATTAATGAAACAGTTAATGCTTTATTGTCGTGCAGGTTTTGAGAAAGAATGTGCGGCAGAAATTCAAGATCAGGCAGCAGCCTTTAACGTCTTTGGCTTTTGTAAATTAAAAGCCAATAGCGCTTTTGTTATTTTCGAGGCTTACGACGCAGACAGTTTGCGAGCGTTTTATCGTGATTTTGACTTTCGTGACTTTATCTTTATCCGTCAATGGATCCTGTTATTGGCCGAGCCATTAACCTTACCGGCAACCGATCGTATTGCACCGGTGTTAGAAGCCGCTTTAGCTCAAGAAGTGACCAGTTGCGGTGAGCTACGGGTGGAATTTCCAGATACCAATGATGGTAAAACCTTGTCGACGTTAGCGCGTAAATTTACGGTACCCTTGCGTCAAGCTTTACGCCAAGCGGGCGTGATGTTACCCAAAGAGCAAAAGCGTGCTGCAGTACTGCATTTGTTTTTAATATCGGGTAACGAGGGCTATTTGGGCCTGTCTTACCCAGAAAACAACTCTTCTTTAGAAAACGGCATTCTACGCTTAAAATTTCCAGCAGAGGCGCCCAGTCGCAGTACCTTAAAACTAGAAGAAGCGTTTTTGAGTTTTATTCCGCGCGATGAATGGGAGACCCGTTTAGCGCCGGGCATGAATGCGGTAGATTTAGGCGCAAGCCCAGGTGGTTGGACTTACCAATTAGTCAAACGCAGCATGATGGTTACGGCTATTGATAACGGTCCGATGGCAGATTCATTAATGGACACCGGGCAAGTTAAACACCAGACGGTGGATGGCTTTAAATTTGAACCGAAGAAACGTAATGTCTATTGGTTGGTTTGCGACATGATTGAACAACCACAGCGGGTTGCTCCTTTAATTGCGTCGTGGTTAGTAAAAGGCTGGTGTCAGGAAACGATCTTTAACTTAAAATTGCCAATGAAACGCCGTTACGAAACGGTCAAAGAAGTCCTTGCTGATTTTGAACAGATTTTACAGCAGGCCGGTTTAGGTTACGAGTTACAAGTAAAACACTTGTACCATGACCGAGAAGAAGTCACAGTACATGTGTTGTCGTTGGCTAAGCGTTAATTCGCGGTAAGTTCGAGTTCCAGCCAGACTAAACGATGGTCTGAGCTGGCTTCTCGGGTGCCAATCAAATAATAATCAGCGGTATCTTTTGCGGGCCAAAAAACACCTGCGTCTTTAATGTTGAATCCCTGCTTCGATGGTAAAACATAATCAGCACGCATCCGCCAACTGGCAGTGTGACTTGCCGCAAATTCACGATCTGGGCTGTGCTCTAACCCACCTACACTTTGCGGCACCACACTATTGTTAACGCTCGGGTGGCTTGTTAAGCCCGCAATGCCGGTTAATAAGGCATCTCCTTCGCCTTGGGCTGAGGCATTTAAATCACCCAAGATTACAAAGGGTTGCTGTTGTGCAATACCACCGCGCTGTCCTTGATCATCGTAAATATAATCTGATGTCTCAGCGGTTAGATAATCAGTCCAGAAGCGAATTTCGTCGTGATTACGTTTACCATTGCGATTTTCCGGGCCGTCAAAAACAGGGGGCGTAGGGTGACTGATCAGCAAATGTACCGTTTTGCCGCTCACTGACACTGGCACATCCCAATGTGACTTGGATGATAACGGAAACTCTTGCCAAGCTTCTTTACTATACCAAGGCATGCCATCAGCTTTTAACGTAGGCAAATGCTGTGGCATGTCTTTCCATTTGAAATGCTGAAATGTGCGTACTTGCTCAGCAACGATAGGGTATTTAGACAACAAAACCATGCCATATTGTCCGGGATAAAAACCAAAGCCCCAAGCATCATTACCAACCCCAGTCGCTTTACCGTTGTTGTCCAAATCATAAGGGCTGGGTTGGCCGGTATTGACGGTATGGTAATAAAAGTAGGGATAATCGATAGCTTTACTACCGGCTTGAGCTTGCTGCAGATAATTATTGATAAATGCCTGCACGCCTTGCTCAGGATCGGCAATATAGTCAAATTCATTGAGTAACAAGATATCAGGCCTTACGCGCTGAATAATCGCCGCAATGTTTTGTACTTGAGGATGATTTTTGCTCGCGAGCACATCCATTAATACCTGTGGGCTGCCTTTTTCACCCTTTTTCAAATAATTGTCGGCTTCCATACTGACATTAAAGGTGGCAACCTTCAGCGTTTGTTGTGCTAAGAGTGAGCTGGGTAGCATAGTGAACATCGCCATAATAAAAACATGAATTAATTTTGTTTGCATAACATTACCTAAAATTAACAGCCTATCATTAGACTCGCCAAGTGAGTGAGGCTATCAAGAAGTGATTAGGTTGTTTAAAAATGTAATTCGTCATTTTACATTAGAAGTATGAATAGCTTATGAAAATATGTGTTTATTAGTAATTAATCGTCAAAAAAAGATATTTTTTGAGCGTTTTTGCCTCATATTATTCGCTTCAGAAATTTGTCATGTTACAATCGTATGACGGGGAGGCTTTGGCAATAGAAAAATAGAAAAGTTCCCGTAATTTGGTAAACGTAACGAAAATGACATATTTGTCCGTTATGCTCGCCAGCAGATTGATAGCAATCTTACAAAACTAAATCGGATTTAGCTAAGAACCCACAACTACCAGGTGAAAACGATATGAAAATTAAACATTTAGCGTTGGCAGTGACACTCGCCTTGGGTGTCAGTAATTTGGCTTATGCCGATACATCTTCTGCCATTCGCGGCAATATTGTCAGCCCTACTGGACAAATTGCTTCTAATGCACGTGTAGAAATTCTGCACGTACCTTCAGGTACTCGTTCTGTTGCTGTGTCTAACGACTCAGGTGCTTTCTCTAGTTCTGGTTTACGTGTTGGCGGCCCTTACACTGTAACCATCACCAGCAACGAAGGTACAAAAACTTACGAAAATATTTTTATTTCCTTAGGTGAGACATTTCGTTTAAATGCGCAGCTTGAATCTTCTCAAGTTGAACGTATTGCAGTTACAGGCAGTGCGCTTTCTACTGGTAATAACACAGGTAGCAGCAGCTATTTTGGCGCGGCTGACATTGCCAACGCACCAAGTTTTGACCGTGACATTAAAGATATCGTTCGTAACAACCCATTAGCAGTTTTATCGTCTAAAGACGGTGAATTAAGCGTTGCGGGTACTAACCCACGTTTTAACAGCATTTCAGTTGACGGCATTGCGCAAAACGATGACTTCGGTTTGAACGCTAACGGTTACCCAACGACGCGTTCACCTATTTCTTTAGATGCTATCGATCAAGTTACCATCGACGTTTCCCCTTTTAACGCTAAAGACAGCGGTTTCCAAGGTGCAAAAATTAACGCGGTGACCAAGTCAGGCGCGAATGAAATGTTTGGTTCTTTGTTCTATGAAACACAGAATGACAAATTGGCCGGCACGCCGAAAAACCGTGGTCAAGATATTCCGTTAGCCTTTGATGAAACAACCTATGGTGCAACTTTGGGCGGCGCTATCGTTCAAGATAAATTGTTCTTCTTCGCGTCTTACGAGTTTTATGAAGCAGATACGCCAATTGAGTGGGGCCCAGCAGGTTCAGGTGCACCTAACCAAACTGACGCAACAAATGCTCAGTATTTACAAGTTCAACAAATTGCCCGTGATGTTTACGGTGTAGATGCAGGTGCTTGGGATATCTCTCCTGTCACTGACGACGAAAAGTTCTTGTTAAAGTTAGACTGGAACATTAACAATGACCATCGTGCTGCTTTTACCTATCAATACAGCAAAGGTAACCGTACGTCTAACACCTCAGGTTTTGCCGGTGAATTACGTTTATCTTCTCACTGGTACGATCGGGTAGAAGAGTTAAACAACTATGCGTTTAAACTTTATTCAGATTGGACGCCAGACTTCTCTACTCAGTTCAGCATTACTTATATCGATAACCCGACAACACAAGCATCGTACGGTGATTTCGGTGATGTAACCATTTTCACCCCAACCGGTAACATTGCTATTGGTTCAGACGTTTCTCGTCACTCAAATGAACTGAATAAAGAATCATTAATCTTAGCTATGGATGCCGATTACTTGTTGGGTGATCACAGCATTAACTTCGGTTATCAGTATAAGAGCTTAGACATCTATAACTTGTTCTTACAGCGCACTAAAGGTGAATATCAATTCGCTAGTATCGCTGACTTTGCCAATCGTCAAGCTTCTTTCTTACGTTACCAAAACGCCACTAGCTTAAATCCAGTTGATGCTGCAGCGGCCTTTACGCGTGATGAGCATGCCATTTATGTGCACGATGAATGGGCTGTTTCACCAGAATTAGTGTTAGATATGGGTATTCGTTATGAGATGCTTGCATCAAGTGACACACCTAAAGCTAACAGCCAGTCTGAAGCGCGCACGGGCTTCCCTAACACTGAAAACTTAGATGGCACGGGTATCGTGTTACCACGTTTTGGTTTTACTTGGGATGCTGCTGATGATTTAGTGGTTCGTGGTGGTGTCGGTCGTTTCTCTGGTGGTCAGCCTACCGTTTGGGTATCTAACTCCTACTCAAACCCAGGTGTAGGTATTGGTGAAGTGACGTTAAGAAGTGGCGCAGATTTATCTAACATCAGTATCACTGAGATCCCACAAAACGTGTTAAACACCGTTGCTAACTCAACACGTTTCGCGGGCACTAACTTCACCGATCCTAATTTTAAACTGCCTTCAGATTGGCGTTTCCAGTTAGCGACTGATTACAGCTTCGATTTACCGATTATTGGTGACAATATTCTGTGGACAGCTGAAGTGATGTACAAAAAAGCTGAAAATACCGCATTCTGGATTGATGCGAGCTTAACGGGTGATGAAGATGGTACAACGCTTGATGGCGGTCGTATCATTTATAACGATCCAGATGGCACAACTACCGACTTAATGCTAACCAATGCAGACAAAGACGGCCGTTCTAAAATCTTCAGCACCGTATTATTTAAAAAGTGGGATAGCGGTGTTTCATTAACCACCTCTTACACGAATCAAGATATTACGGATTCACACACCAGCACCAGTTCAACTGCCGGTAGTAACTACGGTTTCAACACTGCAATTAACCGTAACGAAGCTATCGTAGGCCGTTCAGCGTTTGAAACTGAACACCGTTTTGTGATTAACTTCGGTTATGAAACAGAACTGTTCGCCGGTTACAAAACTAACGTGAACATGTTCTTCGAGCGTCGTTCAGGTAAGCCAATCACTTATTATGCTGATGGTAACGCCGTTGCAGGTATTCCTGACCCATATGGTCTGATCAGCCCAGGTACTTTCGGTGATGCATTACTGCCGTACATCCCAACGCAAGGTGATCCAAATGTGCGTTTTGCCTCAGCAGCAGCTGAAGCCACATTCTTCAACACCATTAATGCGCTGGGCTTGGATCAATATGCCGGTGGTTATTTACCACGTGGTGTCAGCACCACGCCTTGGGTAACCACGCTTGATTTAAGTATCCGTCAAGAAATCCCAGGTTTAGTTGAAGGCCATAAAGGTTTAGTTTACTTCACTATCGATAACTTCCTGAACTTACTGGATAGCACTAAAGGCAAGGTATACGGCAGTAACTTCGGCACTATCGAGTTGTTTGAATTCACTATTGACCCAGCAACACGTCAATATGTGTATGGCAACCCATCTACCAACACCAATAACTGGGATCAGTTCTATACACAAGATTCCGCTTGGCGTTTAAAAGTAGGTGTGAAGTACACTTTCTAATACTTGCTTAATTGCATGATAAAAATGCCAGTCAATTGACTGGCATTTTTTTTAGTAGTTTTTTATTTATATCTGCAGCGTAATTAGCGATAATCGCCAACTGTTTTCTTTAAAGTAAGTGATCTTGTGGGTAAGAATACCATTATCGCCATAGCGGGCGCTTCGGCTTCCGGTAAAAGCTTATTTGCATCAACTGTTTACCAAGAACTAGTAGCTGAACTAGGTGGTGAGCGTATTGCTATTCTGTCTGAAGATGCCTATTACCGTGATCAAAGTCATTTGTCTTTTGATCAACGTATACTAACGAATTATGATCATCCCTCTGCGTTTGAACATTCGTTGTTAGTGGAACATTTAAAATTATTGCGGGCCGGTCAAAATATTGCCATGCCGCAATACAGTTACAAGCTTCATACGCGTCTAGACGAAACGATTAAAGTGCAGGCTGCTAAAGTAATTTTGGTAGAAGGTATTTTATTATTAACTGATGAGCGCTTGCGTGATGAGTTTGATATCACGGTGTTTATGGATACACCACTTGATATCTGTTTATTACGTCGAATTAAAAGGGATCTAGAAGATCGTGGCCGCAGCCTAGCCTCTGTTACTGAACAGTATGAAAGCACCGTTCGCCCCGCCTTTTTTGAGTTTATTGCACCTTCAAAACAGTATGCCGACTTGGTGGTTACCCGTGGTGGTAAAAATCAAATAGCGATTGATATTATAAAAGCAAAAATTCGCCAGTTACTGGCAGAATAACAATCAGGGAAATTACGTATGATGGGATTAGTGGGCATTGTTGCCCTGTTACTAGTGGCTTATATTGCTTCAGAAAACCGAAGCCGAATTAGATGGCGAACTGTTGGTGGTGCTTTTGCCATTCAATTAGCTATTGGTGCCTTTGTGTTGTACATACCATTTGGGAAAGACGTTCTGCTGAGTATGTCAGCTGCAGTCAGTAATGTAATTCAATACGCTAATGAAGGTATAAAGTTTTTATTCGGTGATATGGGGCGGTTTGTGTTTGCGATAAACGTACTTACCGTCATTATATTTTTCTCCTCGTTAATCGCTGTGCTTTACCACATCGGTGTGATGAAATTTGTCATTAACATCATTGGTGGTGGGTTGCAGAAGTTACTTGGTACTAGTCGGCCAGAATCAATGAGCGCTGCGGGTAATATTTTTGTCGGTCAAACTGAAGCGCCTTTAGTCGTTAAACCCTTTATCCCTTCAATGACCCGTTCTGAATTGTTTGCTGTCATGGTGGGAGGGCTAGCTTCAGTCGCTGGTTCTGTTTTGGCAGGTTATGCTTTGCTCGGCATCGAAATGAAATATCTGATTGCCGCCAGTTTTATGGCAGCCCCAGGTGGTCTGTTGATGGCCAAAATTTTGATCCCTGAAACTGATCAGCCCAAGAATGAACTCAACGAAATTAGTACTGAAAAGTCGCATACTAACTTAATTGACGCGGCGGCAGCTGGTGCGTCAAGTGGTATGCAACTGGCCTTAAATGTCGGCGCGATGTTACTAGCTTTTGTTGGGTTAATTGCGTTAGTAAACGGCATTGTTGGCGGTATCGGCAATCTGATTGGTTTCGAAGGGCTTACTTTACAACTTATCTTTGGTTATGTGTTCCAGCCTTTAGCTTTTATTCTGGGTGTGTCTTGGGATGAAGCCCGTGCTGCTGGTAGTTTTATTGGCCAGAAGTTGGTTATTAATGAATTTGTCGCATACCTCGACTTTGTGCAAGTGAAGGAACAGTTAAGCGCGCATACGCAAGTTATCGTAACGATAGCGTTGTGCGGTTTTGCTAACTTTTCTTCTATTGCTATTTTATTAGGCGGTTTGGGCGGTATGGCTCCATCTCGTCGCGCTGATATTGCTGAGCTAGGCTTAAAGGCTTTGCTTGCGGCAACATTAGCGAACTTAATGAGCGCTGCCATCGCAGGGTTCTTTTTTTACTTAGGCTAAAAAACAGGTCTTTTATATGACACAGCATGTTCCAACGTTAGATATAAGACGGTTTGCCACCGACAAAGAAAACTTTGTTGCCGAAATTGGCAAAGCCTACACTGAATTTGGATTTTGTGGCATTAGTGGCCACGGTATTCCAGATGAAGTGGTAGAGAATACGTACAAGGTGATTAAACAATTTTTTGCCTTACCGACAGAGCTGAAAGCTTCCTATGCTAAACCTGAACAAGGTGGTGCTCGGGGTTATACCGCAGTCGGTGTCGAAAAAGCAAAAGACTCTAATCATCCAGATTTAAAAGAATTCTGGCATGTTGGTCGTGAACTGGATGGGGCAGCACCGCATCCAAGTTTATATCCAAATATGTGGCCTTCTGAGATACCGGGCTTTAAAGAAGCGTCTTCAACGTTATTTACCGAGTTAGAAAAATTGGGTAATCGCGTATTAGAGGCGTTAGCTTTATATCTGCAGCAAGATCAGCACTATTTTGCCGACAAAGTGAATTATGGTAACTCCATTCTGCGAGCAATCCATTATCCACCGATTAAAGATACCACCACGCAGTCGATCCGCGCGGGTCAGCATGAGGATATTAATTTAATCACCTTACTCGTCGGTTCTAACGAAGCCGGTTTAGAAATTTTACGCCGTGATGGTAGCTGGTTACCGGTGACCACCATCGAAGGCACCATAGTGGTGAATATCGGTGATATGTTGCAGCGCTTAACTAACCATGTGTTACCGTCTACAACACATCGAGTGGTTAATCCAGCGGGAATGGCTGCGAGCGAGCCACGTTATTCTATTCCGTTTTTTATGCATCCTAACCCTGACTTTGTTATTGAAACGTTAGACAGCTGCATTAGTGAAAAACGGCCAAACTTATATCCAGAGCCGATTAACTCAAATGATTATTTGATGCAGCGGCTTGAAGAGATTGGTTTGCTGAAAAAAGCGAAGTAATAAAGGCTTTGCTTAGCAAATAACCGAACATGAAAAAACGTGCAGAATAGTTGAATCGAGTAGTTGACTAGTTTATTTGAATCGCTATACTGCACGCCATGTTAGGTGCAGTGCACAAAACATAACGCAGATGTGGTGGAATTGGTAGACACGCAAGCTTCAGGTGTTTGTGCCCACAAGGCGTGAGAGTTCGAGTCTCTCCATCTGCACCAATTAACCGGCTTTTGCCGGTTTTTTGCTTCTTAGCGTTCGACTTTTTGGTAAAGGCCTTAGCTCAACGGGCTAGCGGGTTAATTCAATTCGTCGAATAAAATCTTCTACTAGCATATCGTACAACTTATTTCCCAGATAAAGATCCTCGACACCATCATCAATGTTTGGATTATCGTTCACCTCAATTACAAACACTTGTTCACCCGCTTGTTTTAAATCAACACCATACAAACTATCACCAATAGGTTTACAGGCAGCGAGTGCGGCAGCAAGCACATGCTTTGGCACGTCGGCAATAGCACAAGTACTAAAGCCACCACTTTGTGTTTTCGTTTTACCATGTTTGTAGATTTGCCAGTGGTTCCTTGCCATAAAGTATTTACAGGCAAACAACGGTTGACCATTTAAAACCCCAATACGCCAATCAAAATCGGTAAAAGTATAACGCTGCGCCAAGATAATCGCGCTTTGCTCAAACAACGCTGCCAGTTGAGCTTTAAATTCGGTCAGCGTAGACACTTTAACAACTCCCCGAGAAAAGCTGCCATCTGGGATCTTCAATACCAAGGGTAGACCAAAGGCATCAGCTGCTTTTTCTAGGTTATCATGGTCATGTTTAAATAACATTAACCCATCTGGACTGGGCACATTATGTTGTTGAAATAAAGTTTGCAGATAAACTTTATTACCACAGCGTAATATCGAGTTAGGATCATCAATCACCGCTAACCCTTCACGCTCTGCTTTAACCGCCATATGAAAGGTATGATGATTAACGGCAGTCGTTTCGCGTATAAATAAACCATCGAATTCGGCTAATCGCTGCATATCTTTCGCAGTAATATGTTCGATGTCCATTGCCGCGCGTTTTGCTGCTTTAGCGAATAACTCTAAAGACTTGGGTGTGCAGGGGGGGAATTTCTCAGTGGGGTTAGTTAACACAGCCAAATCATATTTGAATTTAAGATTCTTAGGCTCTAAACGCCATATTTTATGACTATAGCGTTCTAACACTTCGGCAAAAAAGCTTTGTTCTGTTTCCGTTAGTTTATGCACCGCCCCTATCTTGATTGACTTAATTTGCCACTGTACTTTTTTTTGTAGCTCAACCCTAAGCACAGGAACGGGCAAAGCCTCAAATAGATAGCTGGCAAATTTGCGTAAAGCCTTAAGCTCAGTTTCACCAAAATAGATATTAAATGTGAGCTGCTCTTCTGTCGACTCCGTCAGTGCTTTAGCCAGCTGATTGCGCAGTTGGCCAGGCAATTCTTCAATAAGCTCTGAAATCTCATGTCGATTAAATTTATTAAAAGCTCTTAATGAAGGCATTACGTGGTGATTATTGGCTTCTGCTAATAGCGAGCAGTAATAACCAGTACCTAAATAATGTGCTTGGCGACATAAATTAATTACTCTTACCCGCTGCGCTTGCTTTGGTCGCCATTTTAAATAGTCGGGTAAACTCATTACCCCATCATATTGATAAAAGGGCGCCCAATCTTGCAGTTTGTCGACAACGATAATCAGTTTTGCCATAACACCATCAGTTTGTTTGAATTTTAGGTTCTTTCACAAGTATCGGAAAGGATCTGGCATATTGCTACTATACTAGTTAATAAAATTAGAATTAACGTGTCTCAGTAGGAGTCCGTATTGTCAGATGCTCAAGTTCAACCTTCTTTATCAACTATTTGTGCCGCAGAAGTTACCGATATTGCGACCTTGGTTGAGATCGAGCAAGCTTGTTTTACCACCGATAAGCTAAGTGTGCGCAGTTTTCGGCGTTTTATCAGTGAAAAGCGCAGTGACTTATATATAGCGCGTTATAAAAATGAGATTGTTGGTTATTACTTACTGCTTTATCGGCGTGGCACAAGTTTGGCTCGGCTTTACTCGATTGCATTATTACCCAGTGCTCGTGGCACAGGTATTGCTGCGCAACTATTAAAAGATGCGGAAGAAAGAGCGTTAGAACGGCATTGCGCTTTTATGCGATTAGAAGTTCGACCGGATAATGCAGCGGCTATTCGTTTATATCAAAAACTGGGCTACCATCCTTTTGGCGTTAAACTTGATTTTTATGAAGATCATACCGATGCGTTATGCATGCAGAAGCAAATCCATCATTTCCCAGCAATTGCACATCAGCGTGTAGTACCTTATATACCGCAATCGACACCTTTTACTTGTGGTCCTGCTTGCTTATTAATGGCTTTTAATTACTTTATGCCAGAGCAATATACGCCAGAGCATTTAGAAATTGATATTTGGCGAGAAGCCACTACGGTATTTATGACATCAGGTCACGGTGGTTGTGGTCCTTATGGTTTGGCCTTAGCGGCTGAGCGCAGAGGATTCGCCAGTAAAATATATGTCAATCAAGCAGGGCCGTTGTTTTTAGATACGGTGCGTAGCGCAGATAAGAAAGCGGTTATGCAACGTGTCTATCATGCCGATCACAATAAGGTGCTTACTGCGAATATTCCGTTAGCTATAGTTGAGCCTAACTTAGTTTTGATCCAACAGTTACTCGATCAGGGCTATATCTTGTTAGTACTAATCAGTACCTGGCAATTTGATCGCTCCAAGGCACCGCATTGGGTAGTGGTATGTGCCATAGATGAATTCTTCGTCTATATTAATGACCCTGATGTAGCAGACATTCCTTGGCTCTCAAATAGTGAGCGCCAATACATTCCAATCAGTCATTTGGTTTTTCTAAAGGCCTTTGGCTTTGGTAAAAAGCGTTTAAAAGCGGTTGTTGCGATAAAATCGCGCTAATAATAAACGTTTTGCTGGGATTTTCAGCAGTCAGTTAAATCCTTAATAAAAAGCACTTGCAGGATATTTAAAAGGTCCTATAATGCGCGCCATGCCACGGGGGATGCGGCGAACGAGAGTTCAGCGAAACCTG
>NZ_JAEINI020000018.1:0-38832 GCF_016343785.1 Alishewanella maricola
CTGCATTCAGAGCGAGGCGTTTGCCTCAGTTAGCTTTCGCTTCACAGACCGGATGTCGTTGCCGTTGTCCCTGTCTGTGGATGCGCATTATAGAGATCTGAAAAACATGTTCAAGATCTTTTTTAGTAAAAAAGGATCGTTCGGGTGTTTTTTAAACGATCCGATGGTTTATTGGGCGATCTAAGGTATTAAACACCGAAATGAGGGTATACATAGTCTCGGTAATGGCTATTTATTATTTGTATCATTAGTTGCTTGCTGGGCATCTAGCTCTTGTTGATACAATAAATGGCCTAATTCACGCAAAAAGGGCTGACCTAGCGTTTCGGTTTCATAGATATCATCATTTAGGATCTGATTAGCATTGGTATAGATAATGGCAGAAAGGAAATACGAAACGTCATATTTGGTATCATTGATAAACGCAGCATCAATAACATGGCCATACGCTTGTCCATTTTTATTGTGGTAGTGAATGTACTCGGGTAAGCGTAGCTGTTCATCGCCTTTTAATAAGTACTTCACATAGGTATCAGTATACTGCTCTTCTGAATATTTAGGATATTCACTTTGCCGAGGCAGCATTCGCATATAACGTAAAATAAATTGACGCTGCGGTTCAGTGATATTAAAGCGCTGCTCTTCTGGGAACAACTCTGGCATAACAATACGCTTTACTACACCATCAAGGTCTAATAAGGATTGACGGTTCTTTAATGTAAAATCCATAGGCTGGTTGACCAACTGACCATGCTGAAAATAGCCTAAGCCGAGTTTTGGTTGACCTGTGTTTCGATAGGAAACTGCAACTTGACGCTGAGGTATAGCTAATAACGTTTTACCAACAGGATCTATAAAACGGATTGGATTGAAAAAGCGATTGTCATCGTCAGTAAATGGCACACTTAAACGATGATTAATAACAGTCGATGTTAAACCTTTAGCTTGAAGTTGTTGGTTAATATACTGCTGGCCCAATAATTCGTATAAACGATTACTGCTGTCATTATCACTCACGAGTAAGATTTTTTTAATGTAGTGCCCTACACTGGGTAAGCCAGACTCACTAGTTACATCTGTGTAAGCTGAAGATTGCGAAGGGTGTAGCGCGTCAGTCAACATTATTGTGTCTAAGGTTATACCGGCTGCAGTTTGTTCATTCAACCATTGCATAGCTAAGGCAACTAAAGGCAGTTTAACAGTACTCGCAGGATAAAAATAACGATCAGGCTGAACCCCATAATGATAATAATGTAACTTGGGTAATTCCCCATCAATCATAGGTGATTCTATTCGCGTGAAAATGATCTGCAGTTTATAGGTTTGACTGTCAGCAAATACCCTATCGAGCAATGTTAATTTCTGTTGGTTTTGCTCGAGCAACGGTAACAAAGGTTGACAACTCGATGCTGCGGTAAAATGCTGGCAAACATCTGAACGAGCAAATGCAATGTGCGGAATCATTGCAGCAGTTAGAAATATAAAAAAGAAAATTTTCAATTCGGCAGACCTTAATTCTTCAATGTTTATCATCATGCAACAGTTAGGATATATAATAAACACTTGTATAAATAGCATACAACAATAAAATTTGGATATAAAAAAACCGGGCATTAAGCCCGGTTTTTAGAAGAACAAGTGATTATTCAGCAGCAGTTTCTTCAACTGGCATTGCTGCGTCCGTTTCTGGACGATCAACTAATTCAATGTAAGCCATAGGTGCATTGTCACCAGTACGGAAGCCACACTTCATGATGCGAGTGTAACCACCTGGACGCGCGTTGTAACGCGGGCCTAAAACATTGAACAATAAACCTACAACTTCTTTATCACGAGTACGGGCAAAAGCCAGACGACGGTTTGCAACGCTGTCATTCTTTGCCAATGTGATCAATGGCTCGATCACACGACGTAACTCTTTAGCTTTTGGCAAAGTCGTTTTGATGATTTCGTGCTTCACCAACGAGCTTGCCATGTTGCGGAACATTGCAGTACGGTGGCTGCTGTTCCGATTTAATTGACGACCACTCTTGCGATGGCGCATGATCTATTCCTTCTCACTAAACCAGGAACTGGTATCTGGTTAGTCTTTATTTACCAAACTAGCTGGCGGCCAGTTTTCCAGGCGCATGCCTAAGGATAAACCGCGTGATGCCAACACGTCTTTGATTTCGGTAAGAGACTTCTTACCCAGGTTAGGCGTTTTAAGAAGCTCAACCTCGGTACGCTGTACCAGATCACCAATGTACTGAATCTGCTCTGCCTTCAGGCAGTTTGCAGAACGAACTGTTAGCTCTAAATCATCGACTGGACGTAACAGAATCGGATCAAACTCCGGTTTCTCTTCACGTTTTTCAGGCTCACTCTTATCACGCAATTCTACGAAGAATTCTAGCTGTTCAGCTAAAATTGTTGCTGCGCGACGAATGGCTTCCTCTGGCTCAACAGTGCCGTTGGTTTCCATATCGATAACCAGTTTATCCAAATCAGTACGCTGTTCTACCCGTGCTGCTTCAACAGTATAAGCAATACGCTCAACTGGGCTGAAAGATGCGTCAAGTAATAAGCGACCGATCGGACGTTCGTCATCATCTGAGGACAAACGAGCTGATGCAGGCACATAACCGCGACCACGTTCAATTTTCAGACGCATACTGAACTCAGTCTCGCCAGTCAAATTACAAATAACGTGCTCAGGGTTAACAATAACCACACCGTCGCCACGCTGGATATCTCCAGCAGTTACAGGGCCAGCACCTTTCTTCGTTAAAGTCAGGGAGACTTCATCTTTGTCTTCCAGGCGAACGGCAAGGCCTTTCAGGTTTAGGAGAATATCAATGATATCTTCCTGAACACCTTCTTTGGCACTGTACTCATGAAGAACGCCGTCTATTTCTACTTCAGTCACAGCACAACCTGGCATAGACGATAACAGAATACGACGTAACGCGTTGCCCAAGGTATGCCCGAAACCGCGCTCTAATGGTTCCAAAGTAACTTTGGCACGAGTTGGGTTGATCCTTTCGATACCAACTAATCTCGGCTTAAGGAATTCGGTGACAGAACCCTGCATATATCCTCTCTTAACAATTAGCTTTACTTAGAGTAAAGCTCGACGATTAACTGTTCGTTGATGTCAGCTGACAAATCTGAACGCTCAGGAGTGCGTTTGAAAACACCTTCCAGTTTCGTGTTGTCAACTTCGATCCAAGTTGGTTTCTCACGTTGTGCGGCTACTTCAAGCGCAGCACCGATACGGGCTTGCTTTTTAGCTTTTTCACGAACAGAGATAACTTGTTCAGGTAATACTTTGTATGATGGAATGTTTAACACTTGGCCATTAATCATAATAGCTTTGTGGCTAACAAGCTGACGGGCTTCAGCACGTGTGCTGGCCAGACCCATACGGTAAACTACGTTGTCTAAGCGTGACTCTAACAACGCTAACAGGTTCTCACCTGTATTACCTTTCAAACGAGCAGCTTCTTTGTAGTAATTACGGAACTGCTTCTCAAGCACGCCATACATACGACGTACTTTTTGCTTCTCGCGTAACTGTAAACCGTAGTCTGATAAGCGACCGCGACGTGCGCCGTGCTGACCAGGAGCTGTAGTTAAGTTACACTTTGAATCGATTGCTCTTACGCCGCTCTTCAGGAACAGATCTGTACCTTCGCGACGACTTAGTTTGAGCTTTGGACCCAAATATCTTGCCATCTTCTTTCTCCAATAATCCGTGAAGCGCTGTAATTACACGCGACGTTTTTTAGGTGGACGACATCCGTTATGTGGGATAGGCGTCACGTCGGTGATATTTGTGATCTTGTAACCAGCGGCATTCAGAGCACGAATCGCTGATTCGCGGCCTGGGCCTGGACCATTCACAAACACTTCAAGGTTTTTCAGACCATATTCCAGTGCAGCTGTACCTGCACGCTCTGCTGCTACTTGAGCTGCGAACGGAGTAGATTTACGTGAACCACGGAAACCTGAACCGCCTGCTGTTGCCCAACACAATGCATTGCCCTGACGATCAGTAATCGTCACGATGGTGTTGTTGAAAGAAGCATGGATATGAGCCATACCGTCTGAAACTTGTTTTTTTACCCGCTTACGAGTACGAACTGGTGCTTTAGCCATGTTGAATCACCTTATTTCTTAATCGCTTTACGTGGGCCCTTGCGGGTACGCGCATTAGTCTTAGTGCGCTGACCACGGACCGGCAGACTACGACGGTGACGTAAGCCACGGTAGCAACCAAGGTCCATTAAACGCTTAATGTTTAATGTGATTTCACGACGCAAGTCACCTTCAACGGTATACTTTGCAACTTCGTCACGTAGAGTATCTAATTGCGAGTCTGATAAAGACGCGATCTTAGTATTCTCTTCAATACCCACTGCCGCTAAAATTGATTTAGCGCGGGTCTTACCGATACCATAAACATAAGTCAGTGAGATCACTGCATGTTTATTATCGGGGATGTTAATGCCAGCGATACGGGCCACTAACGTTCTCCTATCTGAAATTAAAAGGTGCCAATTTGAAAAGCCCGTAAGGATACTCAAATGGCGCTTATATTGCAAACAATAAAGGGGCTAAACTTAAAGTTCAGCCCGCCTTATCGTTTTTCTGCTATTAGCCTTGGCGCTGTTTATGCTTTGGCTCACTGCAAATTACGCGAACTACGTTATTACGTTTGATCACTTTGCAGTTACGGCAGATCTTCTTAACGGAAGCTCGTACTTTCATAACTTAACTCCGCAAACTATCTTAACGGCCTATGCCTTTAAGATTTGCCTTTTTCAGCACAGAATCATACTGATGTGACATCAGATGTGTCTGTACCTGTGCCATGAAATCCATGATAACAACAACGATAATCAGTAAAGAAGTACCGCCGAAGTAGAACTGTACGTTCCATGCTACCATCATGAACTCAGGAACCAAACAAATAAAGGTAATGTACAACGCGCCGGCTAGGGTCAAACGTGTCATTACTTTATCAATGTATTTTGATGTCTGCTCGCCAGGACGAATACCAGGGATAAAAGCACCAGATTTCTTCAAGTTATCTGCTGTATCACGTGGGTTAAATACCAACGCAGTATAAAAGAAACAGAAGAAAATGATAGCCGCCGAGTATAACATCATATACAGCGGTTGTCCTGGAGATAATGTTAGCGACAATTCCTGTAAGAAATTGGCTAACATACCTTCACCTGTACCGAACCAACTGGCAATTGTACCAGGGAACAGAATAATGCTAGACGCGAATATCGGTGGAATAACACCGGCCATATTAACCTTTAACGGTAAATGGCTGCTCTGCGCGGCAAACACCTGACGGCCCTGCTGACGCTTTGCGTAGTTAACCACGATACGACGCTGGCCGCGTTCAAAGAACACCACAAACCAGGTAATCGCAACAACAATCACGCCAATAGCTACTAATAGTAAAAAGTGCAAATCGCCCTGACGCGCTTGCTCAATCGTCTGACCAATGGCAGACGGGAAGCCAGCAACAATACCGGTAAAAATTAGCAACGAAATACCATTACCAATGCCGCGCTCTGTAATTTGCTCACCTAACCACATTAAGAACATGGTACCGGTAACCAAGCTGATCACCGCGGTAAAGTAAAATGCAAAGCCTGGGTTAATGACCAACCCTGGCATCATATTTGGCAGGCCTGTGGCTATACCAATGGACTGTAGTATCGCTAAACCTAAAGTACCGTAGCGCGTGTACTGATTAATTTTACGCTTACCTGCTTCACCTTCTTTCTTTAATTCAGCCATTGCCGGATGCATTACCGTTAATAACTGAACAATGATAGAGGCAGAGATATAAGGCATAATGCCTAGCGCAAATACAGACGCACGCTCAAGAGCACCACCGCTGAACATGTTAAACATTTCAACGATGGTACCTTTTTGTTGCTCGAATAACTGAGCTAGCACGGTGGCGTCAATTCCAGGAATTGGCACAAATGAGCCTAACCGAAAAACGATTATGGCTAAGAGCACAAACAACAGACGAGATTTCAGTTCGCTGAATCCGCCTTTTGCTGCTCTTGAGTCCGAACCTGGTTTAGCCATCGCGTACTATCCTTATTATTCTTCGACTTTACCACCGGCGGCTTCGATCGCTGCACGCGCACCTTTAGTTACGCGTAAGCCTTTTACTGTTACTGGACGAGTGATCTCACCAGACAGTACAACTTTTGCGAACTTAACAGTACGAGAGATGATGTTCGCTTCCATTAAAGAAGCTAAATCTACTACGTCGCCATTAACAGCAGCTAGTTCGTGTAAACGGACTTCAGAAGAAACCAAAGATTTCTGAGAAGTAAAACCGAACTTAGGTAAACGTTGTTTCAAAGGCATTTGACCGCCTTCGAAGCCTGGACGAACACTGCCGCCAGAACGTGATTTAAGACCTTTATGGCCACGGCCAGCAGTCTTACCTAAGCCAGAACCGATACCACGGCCTACACGGCGTTTATCTTTCTTAGCACCTGGTGCTGGAGATAGAGTGTTTAATAACATCTGTTACTCCTCCACTTTAACCATGTAGTAAACGGCGTTGATCATACCGCGAACTGAAGGTGTATCTTCAACTTCGACAGTGTGACCAATACGACGTAAACCAAGACCCTTTAAAGAAGCCCGGTGATTCGGTAAACGACCGATACTAGACTTAGTTTGGGTGACTTTAACTGTTTTCTTCGTCATGGCAAATTACCCCAGAATATCGTCAACGCGTAAACCGCGTTTTGCTGCCACTTGTGCCGGTGACTTCACTGAAGACAGGGCATTAATGGTAGCGCGAACTACGTTAATTGGGTTAGTTGAACCATAACACTTAGAAAGAATGTTTTGGATACCCGCTACTTCCAACACGGCGCGCATTGCACCGCCGGCGATTAGACCAGTACCTTCTGCAGCAGGCTGCATGTAAACATTCGAACCTGAGTGCACACCACGTGTTGGGTGATGCAAAGTGTTACCATTTAATTCAACCTGTGTCATGTTACGACGTGCCTTTTCCATTGCTTTTTGAATAGCAGCTGGAACTTCACGTGCTTTACCATAACCGAAACCAACGCGACCGTTGCCGTCGCCAACTACTGTCAATGCAGTAAAGCTGAAAATACGACCACCTTTTACCACTTTGGACACGCGGTTAACGGCAACAAGCTTTTCTTGTAAATCAGATTGTTGTTTAGAATCTTCGTTAGCCATTAGCTACTCCTAGAACTGAAGACCGGCTTCACGCGCCGCGTCTGCTAACGCCTGCACGCGACCATGATACTGGAAGCCGCTACGGTCAAAAGCACATGCAGTTACGCCTTTAGCCACTGCACGTTCGGCGATCGCTTTACCTACAGCTTTGGCAGCATCTACGTTACCAGAGTACGAAAGTGATTCTTTAATTGAAGCTTCTAAAGTAGAAGCTGCAGCAATCACTTCAGCATTTGGCGCAATCAGCTGAGCATAGATGTGACGTGGAGTACGGTGTACTACCAGGCGATTCGCACCTTGTTCGATAATGTTTCTGCGAGTGCGTTTGGCACGACGCAGACGAGCAAGTTTCTTATCCATCGTCCTACCTTACTTTTTCTTAGCTTCTTTACGACGCACGTTTTCATTCGCATAACGAACACCTTTGCCTTTGTAAGGCTCTGGTTTACGGTATGCACGAATGTTGGCAGATACCTGTCCAACTAATTGCTTGTCAGCACCTTTGACCCAAACTTCAGTTTGTGTTGGTGTTTCGATAGTGATACCAGCTGGCACCTCGAAAACGACCGGGTGAGAAAAGCCCAGGCTTAGGTTTAAAACCTTACCTTCAGCTTTTGCACGGTAACCAACACCGACTAATTCCAGTTTCTGGCTGAAGCCTTCGCTTACACCAGTAACCATGTTGTTCAATAATGCGCGAGCAGTACCTGCTTGTGCGTCAGCGTTTTCGAAACCTTGACGAGGCACTGTACGCAGTACATTGCCATCAACAACGATTTCAACCGCAGGGTTAACATTCAGTGTTAACTCGCCGTTTTTGCCCTTAAGCGCCACAACTTGACCTGTTTGCGTTACAGTAACGCCTGCAGGTAGAGTGACGGGGGCTTTAGCAACACGAGACATAAATTAACCCCTCCGTTACGCTACGTAGCCGATGATTTCGCCACCGATACCAACCTTGCGCGCAGCACGGTCAGTCATTAGTCCTTTAGATGTTGACACGATGGCCACACCTAAACCGCCCATTACCTTAGGTAATTCGTTGCTTTTCTTATAGATACGCAAACTTGGACGACTAACACGATCGATAGTCTCAATAACTGATTTGCCCTGGAAATACTTTAAAGTAACTTCCAGTTCTGGTTTTACATCACCAGACACAGCGAAATCGCCGATGTAACCTTCGTCTTTTAAAACTTTCGCAATTGCAATCTTCAATTTAGAAGAAGGCATTTTAACCGCAACTTTATTGGCCGACTGGCCGTTACGGATGCGAGTAAACATATCCGCTACTGGATCTTGCAAACTCATAGCTCGTTACTCCCGTGATTCTTACCAGCTAGCCTTACGAAGGCCAGGAATTTCACCGCGCATCGCCGCTTCGCGAACTTTGATCCGGCTCATACCGAACTTACGCAGATAACCATGTGGACGACCTGTCACACGACAACGATTACGTTGACGTGCAGGGCTTGAATCACGCGGTAACGTTTGTAACTTAAGAACCGCTGCCCAACGATCTTCATCAGAAGTTGAAGTGTTAGCAATCAGATCTTTAAGTTCAAAACGTTTTGCAGCGAATTTGGCTACCAGTTGTGCACGCTTTGCTTCACGTGCTTTCATTGATTGTTTTGCCATGACCCTACACCTTATTTCTTGAACGGGAAGTTAAACGCCGCAAGTAAAGCACGTCCTTCGTCATCAGTACGAGCAGTTGTCGTAATCGTGATATCTAAACCACGGATTGCATCAACTTTATCGTAATCGATTTCAGGGAAAATGATTTGCTCACGAACACCCATGCTGTAATTACCACGACCGTCGAATGATTTCGGGTTTACACCACGGAAATCACGGATACGGGGGATAGCAATAGAAACTAAACGTTCTAAGAAATCCCACATACGCTCGCCGCGCAGGGTTACTTTCGCGCCAATAGGGTAGCCTTCACGGATTTTGAAACCAGCGACTGACTTACGAGCCTTAGTTACCAGAGGTTTCTGGCCAGCAATAGCAGTTAAATCTGCTACAGCGTTATCAAGGATCTTTTTGTCAGCTACGGCTTCACCCACACCCATATTGAGTGTGATTTTAACAATCCGAGGGACTTGCATGACGCTGGAGTAGCCAAACTGTTTGAACAGTTCTGGGACTACGGTGTCTTTATAAATTTCATGCAGTTTCGCCATCGTATTACTCCAATAGCATTAAATTACTTCGTTATTCGATTTGAAGAAACGCACTTTCTTGCCATCTTCAAAACGGAAACCTACACGATCTGCTTTACCCGTTTTAGGGTTAACAATCGCTACGTTTGAAACATGAATCGAGGCTTCTTTCTCGACGATACCGCCAGGCTGATTAACAGCTGGAACCGGCTTCTGGTGTTTCTTAACCAGATTAACGCCTGAAACATAAACACGGTTGTCGCCAACTAATACTTTAGTGACTTTGCCTTGTTTACCCTTGTCCTTACCAGTAAGAACAATAACCTCGTCATCACGACGGATTTTGCTAGCCATGGTGACTCCTTACAGTACTTCTGGTGCCAGAGACACGATCTTCATAAACTTATCGCCACGAAGTTCACGTGTAACAGGCCCGAAAATACGGGTACCGATCGGTTCCAGCTTAGTGTTTAATAACACCGCTGCATTGCGATCAAAACGGATTAATGACCCGTCCTGACGACGTACGCCTTTAGCTGTACGCACCACCACTGCATTCAGAACATCACCTTTTTTAACTTTACCGCGAGGAATTGCTTCCTTAACAGTAACTTTGATGATGTCACCAATTGCAGCATAACGGCGATGCGAACCACCTAAGACCTTAATACACATTACGCTGCGCGCGCCGCTGTTGTCTGCGACTTCCAGCATAGATTGCATCTGGATCATCTTAGTGCTCCGCTATTCTACTATGTAACCTTCTCAGGTTACGCTGCTTACGATAATAAAACCCCTCCCCAGAGGAAGGGCGCGTGATTATAACAGCAGTTATGGCAAAGTGGTAGTTTAAAATAAAAACAATTCGGTGTATGCCTAGACACGCACCGCCACTCACCCGATCTGTTGCTACAAACAAAAACGGCTCCAACAGGAGCCGTTTTATTCTTCTTCTTAATTATTAAGAAGCAGATTCAACGATAGCTACCAGGGTCCAAGACTTAGTCTTAGACAAAGGACGGCATTCACGGATAGTGACTACGTCGCCTTCTTTACACTGATTAGTTTCGTCATGCACGTGCAGTTTGGTAGTACGCTTGATGAATTTACCATAAATTGGGTGTTTCACCTGACGTTCAATCGCAACAGTGATAGATTTATCCATCTTGTCGCTGATTACTTTACCTTGCAGTGTACGGGTATTAGTTTCAGTCATTACGCACCTGCCTTCTCGGTTAAGATAGTCTTAACGCGCGCGATATCACGACGCACCTGCTTCAATAAGTGTGTCTGAGCTAACTGACCAGTAGCTGCTTGCATGCGCATGTTGAACTGCTCACGTAACAGACCTAATAATTCAGCATTTAACTCTTCAACACTTTTTGTTTTCAATTCGCTGGCTTTCATCACATTACCGTCCGCGTTACGAAGGTGGTCTTGAATGGAAGCTTAGCAGCAGCCAATGCAAAAGCATGACGCGCTAGTTCTTCAGACACACCGTCCATTTCATACAGAACTTTGCCAGGTTTAATCTGACATACCCAGTACTCAACAGCACCTTTACCACTACCCATACGTACTTCTAACGGCTTAGCTGTGATTGGCTTATCTGGGAACACACGGATCCAGATTTTACCAACACGTTTAACAGCCCGCGTCATAGCACGACGTGCAGATTCGATTTGACGTGAAGTCATTTGACCACGTTCTACAGATTTCAGTGCGTATGTACCGAAACTTACTTTATCACCAACTTGTGATAAACCACGGTTACGGCCTTTGTGCACTTTACGAAATTTTGTACGTTTTGGTTGCAACATCGCTCAATACCCCTACTTAGCCTTACGAGCCGGTTTTTTCGGCGCTTTAGGCTGGTTGTTATTGTTGGCGTTGTTGGCGTTATTTTGCAGAGGCAGAGCACCTAGGATCTCGCCTTTGAAAATCCACACTTTGACACCAATGATACCGTAAGTAGTCAGTGCTTCAGAAGTATTGTAGTCAATGTCTGCACGAAGAGTATGCAGAGGTACACGACCTTCACGATACCACTCGTCACGAGCAATCTCAGCACCGCCTAAACGGCCGCTAACTTGAACCTTGATACCTTTAGCACCAATACGCATAGCATTTTGTACCGCACGCTTCATAGCACGACGGAACATCACACGACGCTCTAACTGGCTACTGATAGAATCAGCAACTAATTTCGCATCTAGCTCTGGCTTACGGATCTCAGAGATATTGATCTGAGCAGGCACGCCAGCAATGGCAGCGACTTGCTTACGGATCTTCTCAACGTCTTCACCTTTTTTACCGATAATCACGCCTGGACGCGCAGTGTGAATAGTCACACGGATGCTTTTCGCAGGGCGTTCAATATCGATCCGGCTTACTGAGGCTGCTTTCAGTTCTTTTGTCAGGTACTGACGAACTTTATAGTCACCGTTCAGGAAATCCGGGAAATCTTTTGTATTCGCGAACCAGGTAGAGCTCCATGGCTTAGTGATACCTAGGCGAATACCATTAGGATGTACTTTCTGTCCCATTTCTATCTCCTAGTTATCAGCTACGACCACAGTGATGTGGCTGGTACGCTTGACGATACGATCAGCACGACCTTTAGCGCGTGGTTTGATACGCTTCATAGATGGACCTTCGTCAACGAAGATGGTCTTCACTTTCAGTGTATCGATGTCCGCGCCTTCATTGTGCTCAGCGTTGGCAATGGCTGATAAAAGTACCTTTTTGACTAACTCAGCAGCTTTCTTCGGGCTGTAAGTTAGTACATTCAACGCCTTCTCAACTGACAATCCACGTACTTGGTCAGCGACCAAACGCGTTTTTTGAGCAGAAGAACGGGCAAATTTGTGTTTAGCTAATGCTTGCATCATTTACCCCTTAGCGCTTCTTGGCCTTTTTGTCGGCTGCATGACCACGATAGGTACGAGTAGGTGCAAATTCACCTAACTTGTGACCGATCATCTCTTCTGAGACAAATACTGGTACATGTTGACGACCATTATGGACAGCGATGGTCAAACCGATCATATCAGGTATGATCATTGAACGACGGCTCCAAGTCTTTATAGGCTTCTTGTCTCCGCTTTCCAACGCTTTCTCTACCTTCTTCAGCAAGTGAAGGTCAATAAATGGACCTTTCTTGAGAGAACGTGGCATGGCAATTCCTCACAAATTATTTATCACGACGACGTACGATAAGTTTATCAGTACGCTTGTTTGAACGAGTCTTGTAACCTTTAGTCGGTACGCCCCATGGAGTCACTGGATGACGACCACCTGAGGTTTTACCTTCACCACCACCGTGTGGGTGATCGACTGGGTTCATTACTACACCACGTACGGTTGGGCGGATGCCGCGCCAGCGCATTGCACCAGCTTTACCGTATTGACGTAACATGTGCTCAGCATTACCGATCTCACCGATAGTCGCGCGACAATCTGCTAATACTTTACGTACTTCGCCGCTACGCAGACGCAGGGTAACATACTCACCATCACGAGCCAGGATCTGAACGAATGCGCCTGCTGAACGAGCCAGCTGACCGCCTTTACCTGGTTTCATTTCGATGTTGTGTACTACTTGACCAACTGGGATGTTGCGCAGTGGCAGCGTGTTACCTGCTTTGATTGGTGCATCAACACCAGAGATAACTGCGTCACCCGCTTTCATGCCTTTAGGGGCAAGAATGTAACGACGTTCGCCGTCTGCGTACAACACTAATGCGATGTTTGCAGTACGGTTTGGATCGTATTCTAAACGCTCAACTTTGCCCGGAATACCGTCTTTCATGCGTTTAAAATCAACAACACGATAGTGTTGCTTATGACCACCACCGATATGGCGAGTAGTGATACGACCGTTGCTGTTACGACCACCCGTCTTAACTTTCTTCTCTAACAAAGGCGCGTAAGGCTTGCCTTTGTGCAGGTCAGGGTTAACCACTTTTAAAACGTGGCGACGACCTGGTGACGTAGGTTTACACTTTACAAGTGCCATTTCCTAACTCCTCTTCTTACTCAGCGCCGCCAACAAAATCGATTTCGCTGCCTTCTTTAAGAGTAACGTAAGCTTTTTTCCAATCGCTACGTTTGCCCATACGCGCACCAGTGCGCTTGGCCTTACCCTTAACGTTAACAGTACGAACACCTACTACTTCTGTTTCAAACAGTTTTTCTACAGCAGCTTTAATATCAGCTTTTGTAGAAGTAGTGGCTACTTTAAAAACGATAGTGTTGTGTTTTTCTGCCGCAGTAGTACTCTTTTCAGAAACGTGCGGAGCCAGAATCACTTTTAGTAAACGTTCTTCGCGGATCATGCTAAAAGCTCCTCAAGTTGTTTAACTGCAGCAGCAGTCATTAACACTTTGTCGAATGCGATTAAGCTGACTGGGTCGATACCGTGTACGTCACGAACGTCAACTTTGTATAAGTTGCGTGCAGATAAGAACAAGTTCTCGTCTACTTCGTTAGTTACGATCAGAACGTCTTTTAAATCCATCGCTTTCAGCTTTGCAGTCAAGTCTTTTGTCTTTGGTGAATCAACGCCAAAACTCTCAACAACAATTAAGCGCTCCTGACGAACTAATTCAGACAGAATGCTTTGAATTGCACCGCGATACATTTTACGGTTAACTTTTTGGCTGTGATCTTGTGGCTTAGCCGCAAAAGTCACACCACCGCCACGCCAAATTGGACTGCGGATTGTACCAGCACGCGCGCGGCCAGTACCTTTTTGACGCCATGGCTTCTTGCCGCCACCACGTACTTCTGAACGTGTCAATTGAGCACGAGTACCCTGACGGGCACCAGCTGCAAAAGCAACTACTACCTGATGTACCAGAGCTTCGTTAAACTCACGTCCAAAGGTAGCTTCGGAAACTTCAAGAGCGCCTTGAGCG
The DNA here is from genome assembly GCF_016343785.1 of Alishewanella maricola. Lineage (NCBI taxonomy): Bacteria > Pseudomonadati > Pseudomonadota > Gammaproteobacteria > Alteromonadales > Alteromonadaceae > Alishewanella > Alishewanella maricola. Next base: position 14,336 of record NZ_JAEINI020000018.1, read on the forward strand.
TCTCGTAATGCTAATTCCATCACTTATCTCCTAGACGTTAGCTTTTAACAGCTGGTTTAACGATAACGTCACCGCCGATAGCACCAGGCACTGCGCCTTTTACTAACAGAATGTTACGTTCCGCATCAACACGAACCACTTCAAGAGACTGTACAGTTACCCGTTCAGCGCCCATGTGGCCAGCCATTTTCTTACCTTTGAATACTTTACCTGGTGATTGGTTTTGACCAATTGAACCCGGTGCACGGTGTGATAAAGAGTTACCGTGAGTAGCATCCTGAGTACGGAAATTCCAGCGCTTAACAGCACCTTGGAAACCCTTACCTTTTGATGTGCCAGCGACATCAACTTTCTTTGTATCTGCGAAAATATCAACAGTAATCTCGCTACCAACAGTGATGTCGGCGCCTTCGTTGTCTTGTAGGCGGAATTCCCACAGACCACGACCCGCTTCTACACCCACTTTTGCAAAATGACCTGCTTCTGGCTTGCTCAGGCGGCTTGCCTTAACAGTACCAGTAGTCACTTGCAACGCGCTATAGCCTTCAACGTCTTGCGTTTTAACAGCAGTAACGCGGTTTGGTGTTGCTTCGATTACGGTTACTGGGATTGATACACCATCTTCAGTGAAGATGCGTGTCATGCCCACTTTACGACCGATTAGACCGATAGCCATTTCCTAAACCTCTCTAAAAACCTGTCTGATTAGCCCAGGCTGATTTGAACGTCAACGCCAGCAGGCAGATCTAAACGCATCAGCGCATCAACTGTTTTTTCAGTTGGTTCCACGATGTCGATTAAACGCTTGTGCGTACGGATTTCGTACTGGTCACGCGCATCTTTATTGACGTGAGGAGAAATCAGAACAGTGAAACGTTCCTGACGAGTTGGTAGTGGAATTGGACCACGAACCTGTGCGCCGGTACGTTTTGCTGTGTCAACGATTTCCATAGTTGACTGATCGATCAAACGGTGATCGAACGCTTTCAGACGGATGCGAATCCTTTGATTACTCATGTATCAAAGCCTCAAAGAGCAAAAAGAGCAAAAATAAACATAAACAAATGCCCATAATGGGTTTGCTTATGCACCAAGTTACCAGTTGCCCCCCAATCGGGGGCTTATAGTACAAACTACGCATACTCACTTTAGAGGTTGCAATGTAGCTTGTATCAGCCAGATATGAATCGACTGGCCGCATATTATATACAGAACAATTGATAATGCAAGTGCTGTTTATTATTCCAACAGCCAACCTCAAAGCAGACGCTAATTGTACTTTGTTGCAACGTCTACCTTGAGGCTTAACAGCAAGCTATGCGTTAAAATTGATCTTCAGTTAGCGCAAACATCGCTGACCCATCGCTTTGCAAACTGCTAAATAAACCATCAACCTTTGGCAACACTTTTTGTGTATACCACATGGCTGTTTGAGTTTTAGCCGCCACGAAGTCAGCACTGTGTTTAGCAGGGTTTAACGCCATGAGATTTCTTTGCCACATATAAGCATAGAGTACATAGCCCACTGCATCTAAGTAATCACAAGCATTCATACTGAGCACGTTTTGTTCTTGCGCCAATAATGAATGACTGACGTCAATTAATTGCGTTATGCGCTTTTCGACAACAACACTTATCGACGTAGGATGCGCTTTTAGTTCGAGTTGAATATCATTTAATAAGGCAAGTAACACGGCAGCTTGATCTGATGCGACTTTTCGCAACATGAAGTCAGCCGCTTGAATACCATTGGTTCCTTCATAGATCTGGGCAATTCGTACATCACGCACTAACTGCTCCATGCCCCACTCTTTTACATAACCATGACCACCGAATACTTGCTGGGCCGTAATACATGCATCTAACCCTCGATCGGTCATAAAGGCTTTGGTGATCGGTGTCAGTAAATTAGCTCGCTGTGCTGATTGCGCACAACCGTCGTATTTTGCACGATCCAGCAAATTTGCCACCCAAGTAGCGAAAGTGCGACCGGCCTCGTTCATTGCTTTAATGTTAAGTAGCATTCGCCTAACATCAGCATGACCCAGGATGGCATCCGCTTTATTAGGATCCGTTTTACCGGTTCTTCCTTGTAAGCGATCTTTGGCATAAGCTAACGCATTTTGATATGCCCGCTCGGCAGCTCCTAGCCCTTGGCTGCCCATCGACAAACGCTCGTAATTCATCATGGTAAACATACACGCTAGACCACGATGCGGCTCGCCGATTAAATAACCGCGCGCACCATCAAAGTTAAGCACACAAGTAGCCGAACCATTAATACCCATCTTATGTTCGATAGAGCCAACATTGACGGCATTACGCTCTGCTAAGTCACAGTTTTCTGTCACAATAAATTTTGGTACTAGAAATAAAGAAATGCCTCGACTTCCAGCAGGTGCATCTGGCAACTTAGCTAACACTAAATGAATGATATTTGATGTCAGATCATGCTCACCAGCAGTGATAAAAATTTTGCTACCCGAAATTAAGTAACTGCCATCTGTATCGGGTTTTGCAGTTGTACGCATAATGCCTAGGTCTGAACCCGCATGAGCCTCGGTCAAACACATCGTGCCAGACCATTCTCCGCTGTATAATTTTGGTAAGTAACAGGCTTTCATTTGCTCATCGGCATGCTGTAACAGGGTAACGCAGGCGCCGGCGGTTAAACCTGGATATAACGAAAAAGCGATATCCGCACTACAAAGCATTTCATCAACCATCATAGAAAGCGATTTTGGCATGCCCATTCCACCAAATTCAGCATCACCACTGAGGCCAGTCCAGCCACCCTCGGATAAACTTTGATAAGCTGTGTAATAATGCTCGGGCAAACTGACTTTACCATCGGCGAGTTGTGCACCTACCGCATCTGCTATTTGGCTATAGGGAGCAAGTTGTTGCTCACAAATTTTTGCGGCCTCTTCTAAGATGGCTTTTGCTGTATCGGCTTCTATTAATTCTTGTAATTGAGGTTGCTGCTGCCAGTACTGGTCTAATTGCCAAACGTCGAACAGATTAAAACTTATGTCGTCTACAGGGGCTTGATACTGACTCATACTATCACCTTAATTACTAAACAAATGGCCTCTAGCATCGCACAGCCGAGATTTTCAAACAAGTGTTTGAATTGTTGCCTTTGCATATATTTTAAGCATAAAAAAAGGCCCCGTAGGGCCTTCTTTACATCAGTGCTGATTAAGCAATGATTTTTGATACTACGCCAGCACCTACTGTGCGGCCGCCTTCACGGATAGCGAAGCGTAAACCTTCGTCCATCGCGATTGGGCAAATCAGTTCAACAACAAACTTCAGGTTGTCGCCAGGCATAACCATTTCTACGCCTTCTGGTAATTCTACTGCACCCGTTACGTCTGTTGTACGGAAGTAGAACTGTGGACGGTAGCCTTTGAAGAATGGCGTGTGACGACCACCTTCTTCTTTTGACAATACGTACACTTCGCCTTCGAACTTAGTGTGTGGCTTGATTGAACCTGGCTTCGCTAATACTTGACCACGTTCTACGTCTTCACGCTTAGTACCACGTAATAAAGCACCGATGTTCTCGCCTGCACGACCTTCGTCTAACAGCTTACGGAACATTTCTACACCAGTACAAGTAGTCGCTACAGTGTCTTTGATACCAACGATTTCTACTGTCTCACCCACTTTGATGATACCTTGCTCTACACGGCCTGTTACTACAGTACCACGACCAGCAATTGAGAATACGTCTTCGATTGGCATGATGAATGGCTTATCAATCGCACGTACTGGCTCAGGGATATACGTATCTAACGCTTCGCCTAATTCCAGGATTTTCTTTTCCCACTCAGCATCGCCTTCCAGACCTTTTAAGGCTGAACCACGGATTACTGGTAAGTCATCACCTGGGAAGTCGTAGTCTGAAAGAAGCTCACGCACTTCCATTTCTACTAATTCTAATAACTCTTCGTCATCTACCATGTCACACTTGTTCATGAACACGATGATGTAAGGTACACCAACCTGACGTGATAACAGGATGTGCTCACGCGTTTGTGGCATTGGGCCGTCAGTCGCCGCTACTACCAGAATAGCACCGTCCATCTGTGCCGCACCAGTGATCATGTTTTTAACATAGTCAGCGTGACCTGGACAGTCTACGTGTGCATAGTGACGTGTTGGTGTATCGTATTCAACGTGTGACGTGTTGATAGTGATACCACGAGCTTTTTCTTCTGGTGCTTTATCGATTTGATCGAAAGCAAATGCCTGACCGCCGTATGTCTTTGCTAATACGTTAGTGATAGCAGCTGTCAGAGTAGTTTTACCGTGGTCAACGTGGCCGATAGTACCTACGTTTACGTGCGGTTTTACGCGTTCAAATTTAGCCTTAGCCATTTATAGACCCTTCTTAGTCAAATTTAAGACCCGTTAAATCGGGACTGTTTAATCGTTAATCGTAAGCTCTACGAGAAGCAATAATTGCTTCAGTAACATTGCTTGGTGCTTCCTGATAATTCAGCGGTTCCATAGAGTAAGAGGCACGGCCCTGACTCAAAGAACGCATATTAGTTGCATAGCCAAACATTTCAGATAACGGTACATTGGCGTCGATTATCTTAATCCCGCCAGGCGCATCTTCCATACCGTTGATGATACCGCGACGACGGTTTAAATCACCAACGATATCACCCATGAAGTCATCTGGCGTAACTACCTCAACCTTCATAATAGGCTCGAGGACAACCGGCTTAGCCTGAAGAGCTCCTTTTTTGAAGCCCATAGACGCAGCGATTTTGAACGCCATTTCGTTCGAGTCAACATCGTGGTAGGAACCATCGAATACAGTAACTTTCACGTCGATTACCGGATAACCCGCTAATACACCGTTTTTCATTTGTTCCTGAACGCCCTTATCAATAGCAGGGATAAATTCTTTTGGAATCGCCCCGCCAATTACTGCGTTCTCGAACTTATAACCTTCACCCTCAGGTAACGGCTCAATCCGCAACCAGCAATGACCAAATTGGCCACGACCGCCTGACTGACGAACAAACTTACCTTCAACTTCTGTTTTGCCACGCAATGTTTCACGGTAAGACACCTGTGGTTTACCCACATTGGCCTCGACCTTAAATTCACGACGCATGCGATCAACAATGATGTCGAGATGTAATTCACCCATACCAGAAATAATGGTTTGTGCGGTTTCTTCGTCAGTATGTACTCGGAATGACGGATCTTCTGCTGCCAGCTTGCTTAACGCTATTCCCATCTTTTCTTGATCAGCCTGTGTTCTAGGCTCAACAGCAACAGAAATAACCGGCTCAGGAAACACCATGCGTTCCAAAATAATCGGATGATCCATATCACATAAGGTATCGCCCGTTGTCGTATCTTTGAGACCAATCGCAGCAGCAATATCGCCGGCGCAAACAGCCTTGATTTCCTCGCGCGCGTTAGCATGCATCTGTACGATGCGGCCAATACGCTCTTTCTTCATTTTTACTGAGTTGTATACTGCTGAGCCTGACTCAACAATACCCGAGTAAACACGGAAAAAAGTAAGAGTACCAACAAACGGGTCTGTAGCAATTTTGAATGCTAGCGCCGCAAAAGGTTCCGAATCAGCCGATTTACGAAAGCCTTCAGTTTCATCAGGCAGAATACCGTTGATTGCTTTTACTTCTGTCGGTGAAGGCAGATAGTAAATAACGTTATCCAACATGGCCTGCACGCCTTTATTCTTAAAGGCAGAACCTACTTGCACTAGCACTATTTCATTACGTAACGTTAAATCACGTAATGCTTGACGCAACTCATCTTCAGTGAATTCTTCACCTTCGAGATAGCGTTCCATCATGGATTCGTTAGCATCAGCCGCTGCTTCCATCAGGTTTTGGCGCCACTCATGACATTCTTCCAGCATTTCTGCTGGGATCTCTTCATAAGTGAAGGTCATACCCTGATCTTCTTCGTTCCAGTTAATAGCCTTCATTTTGACGAGATCAACTACGCCTCTGAAGTTATCTTCTGCCCCGATTGGCAACTGAATAGGTACGCAACGTGAATTTAAACGGTCGTTCGCTTGCTTTACAACCCGCAGGAAGTTCGCACCGGTACGATCCATTTTATTCACGAAGATCATTCTAGGAACTTCGTACTTATTTGCTTGACGCCAAACTGTTTCAGTTTGAGGCTGCACACCTGATGACCCGCACAATACGACGACGGCACCATCTAGCACGCGCAAAGAACGCTCTACTTCGATAGTGAAATCTACGTGACCTGGGGTATCAATCAAGTTAATACGGTGCATATCAAACTGCTGCTGCATACCAGACCAAAAGGTCGTGGTAGCCGCAGAAGTAATAGTAATACCGCGTTCCTGCTCCTGCTCCATCCAATCCATTGTGGCTGCGCCATCATGAACTTCACCAATTTTGTGAGAGCGGCCTGTATAAAACAGGATCCGCTCAGATGTCGTAGTTTTGCCGGCATCAACGTGAGCACAGATACCAATGTTACGGTAACGTTCTATTGGAGTTGTACGTGCCACTCTACATTCCTCTTAGTTAAGAAATTCTTACCAGCGGAAGTGTGCGAACGCTTTATTCGCTTCGGCCATACGGTGCACGTCTTCACGTTTCTTAACCGCAGAACCTTTATTTTCGATTGCATCAAGCATCTCACCAGCAAGACGCTGAGCCATAGACTTTTCACCACGTTTACGGGCAGCTTCCACTAACCAACGCATAGCTAAAGCGTTACGACGTACTTGACGAACTTCACACGGCACTTGGTAGGTAGAACCACCAACACGACGTGATTTAACTTCGACTGTAGGACGAATGTTGTCTAAAGCCACTTCGAATAAATCGATGTGTTCTTTTTTAGACTTTGCAGCTGCAATTTCAAGTCCGCCGTATACAATTGATTCGGCTGTAGATTTTTTACCGTCGACCATTACGACGTTTACAAACTTTGCCAACAATTCACTTCCGAACTTAGGATCTGGAAGGATTTTACGTTGACCTATGACGCGTCTTCTAGGCATTCGAAACTCCGATTGCTTCAGGTGATTCCAAAACTTTTAATACATTAAAGAAAAAAAGTTGTTTAGTTTGGCCTTACTAACGGAGTACCGTTATTTCTTAGGCCGCTTGGCGCCGTATTTAGAACGGCCTTGTCTACGATCTTTTACGCCTGCACAGTCTAATGTGCCACGTACGGTGTGGTAACGCACACCTGGAAGGTCTTTTACCCGGCCACCGCGGATCAGCACTACGCTGTGTTCCTGCAGGTTGTGGCCTTCACCACCAATATAAGAAGACACTTCGAATCCGTTAGTTAAACGAACACGGCATACTTTACGTAATGCTGAGTTAGGCTTCTTAGGTGTAGTGGTGTATACACGGGTACAAACACCACGCTTCTGCGGGCAAGCTTCAAGCGCCGGAACGGTGCTCTTGGCTACCTTCTGGCTGCGCGGCTTACGCACTAGCTGGTTGATTGTTGCCATTAAATACTCCTGGTTAATAAATACCCAATAAACGTGAAAATTCCGCCCCCGAAATTAGGGTCGCGGAATTCTAATGGTCAAGCTTTGACCTGTCAAGTTACAATGCAATTTGCCGGCATTTTAATCACCGGCAAACGGCATCTTGCTTGTTTACTCGTCGTTGCCCGATAAGTTCATGTTTAATGCATCGGTCAAGGCCTGTTCGGCAGACTCTGCACTTCTTGTCGGTTCAACAACTTCATTGTTGCCAGCACGTTGACGAGCGCGATTCTGGTGATAAGCAAAACCAGTACCGGCTGGGATCAAACGGCCAACAATAACGTTCTCTTTCAAACCACGTAATTCATCAATCTTACCTGCAACAGCAGCTTCGGTGAGAACACGGGTTGTTTCTTGGAACGACGCTGCAGAAATGAACGAGTCAGTCGACAGAGACGCTTTGGTGATACCCAGTAATGAACGTTCATACTGTGCTGGCATTTTGCCCGCGGCTTCCAGATCACGGTTTGCGATATTAACGCGCGCCACTTCTGCTTGTTCACCTTCCAAGAACTCGCTATCACCAGGGTGGGTAATAATACACTTACGCAACATTTGACGAATAATCGTTTCAATGTGCTTATCGTTGATTTTAACGCCCTGTAAGCGATATACATCCTGAACTTCGTTAACGATATAGCTGGCAACCTGGTGAATACCACGTAAACGCAGGATATCGTGAGCTGATTCAGGGCCTTCTGAAATAACTTCACCTTTCTCAATGCGTTCACCTTCGAACACATTGACTTGGCGCCACTTCTGAATCATTTCTTCATGTGCATCACCCTGTTCAGGGGTAATGATGAGGCGACGTTTGCCTTTAGTTTCTTTACCGAAGCTAATCACACCAGAGATTTCAGCCAAAATAGCTGGATCTTTCGGCTTACGTGCTTCAAATAAATCAGCTACGCGAGGCAGACCACCGGTGATGTCACGTGTCTTCGAGCTTTCTTGCGGAATACGTGCTAACACGGTACCTGTTACTACTGTGTCACCGTCGGTAACTTCGATAGTTGTAAAGCTAGGTAAACGGATCTCTTGTAAACCACCATCATCTGTTGCCAGGATCAGTTTTGGCTCTTTCGCATTGGCTTTAGCTAAATCTTTAACAACCGTTCGAGTTAAACCGGTTAACTCGTCTTGTTGTACTTCAGTGTTGGTATCATCAACATCACTGAAAGAAACCTTAGCGCCACGCTCAAGAATGATTGGGTGTGAATGCGGATCCCAGTTCGCTACAACCTGACCAGCAACGATTTTCGCGTTGTCGTCAGTGGCCATGATCGAACCGTATGGCAGTTTATAACGCTCTTTCTCGCGGCCTAAGTCATCAAATACGGTCACTTCAGCTGAACGAGAGGTAATAACAATCTTGTTATCCGCGTTACGTACAAACTTCGCATTCTGCAGTTTAAGCATACCGGCATTTTTAACCTGTACGCTGTTTTCAGCAGAAGAACGCGATGCAGCACCACCGATGTGGAATGTACGCATGGTTAACTGTGTACCAGGCTCACCGATTGATTGCGCAGCAATAACACCTACAGCTTCACCAGCATTGATTAAGTGACCACGTGCTAGGTCGCGACCATAACACTTAGCACACACACCAAAGTCAGTTTGACAGGTAATTACTGAACGCACATGTACTTCATCAATCGAGTTCTGTTCAATAATGTCACACAGCTGTTCATCAAGCATGGTGCCGTCAGCGACAAGAACTTCTTCGGTAGTTGGCGATAAAATATCACCGATAACCACACGACCCAGTACTCGCTCACGTAGACCTTCAACCACGTCACCACCTTCAATCAGCGGCTTCATGATAATACCTTGCTCAGAACCACAGTCTTGCTCAGTCACCACTAAATCTTGTGCTACATCGACTAAACGACGCGTTAAGTAACCCGAGTTAGCTGTCTTCAATGCCGTATCGGCAAGACCTTTACGCGCACCGTGCGTTGAAATGAAGTACTGTAATACACTCAGACCTTCGCGGAAGTTTGCGGTAATGGGCGTTTCGATGATTGAACCATCTGGTTTTGCCATCAGACCACGCATTGCGGCTAACTGACGGATCTGCGCCGGAGAACCCCGAGCGCCTGAGTCAGCCATCATATAAACAGAGTTAAATGATTGTTGCTCAACAGTATTACCATCACGGTCAACCACATTCTCTTTCGAAAGGTTGTCCATCATCGCTTTAGATAAGCTTTCGTTGGCATTTGACCAAATATCGATAACTTTGTTGTATTTTTCACCGGCTGTTACCAAACCTTGTTGGAACTGGTCTTGAATTTCGGCTACTTCATTTTCAGCATCATCGATGATCTTAGTTTTCGAGTCAGGGATGACCATGTCATCAATACCAACAGAAACACCTGATAACATCGCATAATGGAAACCGGTATACATGATTTGGTCAGCCAAAATAACGGTTTTCTTCAGACCGATACGGCGATAAGCACCATTCAATAAGCGAGAAATTTGTTTCTTGCCCATGGCTTGGTTAACTGATTCAAAACTCATACCTTCCGGCAGGATTGAATACAGAATTGCACGACCTACTGTTGTATCTTTCACTTCCGTTGTTTCAGTACGGCTACCATCTTCAGCAAATTCAACTTCAGTGATACGCACTTTAACTTTAGCATGTAAGCTTGCACAGTCTGCACGGAAGGCTTTTTCAGCTTCTTTCGCGCTCTTGAACATCATGCCTTCGCCTTTCGCGTTAACCGCTTGGCGAGTCATGTAATACAGACCTAATACAACGTCCTGTGAAGGAACAATGATTGGCTCACCATTGGCGGGTGACAGTACGTTATTCGTTGACATCATCAACGCACGCGCTTCTAACTGCGCTTCGATAGTTAACGGTACGTGTACCGCCATTTGGTCACCATCGAAGTCGGCGTTATAAGCCGCACACACTAATGGGTGCAGTTGAATCGCTTTACCTTCAATCAGCACAGGTTCGAAAGCTTGAATACCTAAACGGTGCAGTGTTGGTGCACGGTTTAACAATACAGGGTGTTCACGAATGACTTCGTCTAACACATCCCATACCGCGCCTTCTTCGCGCTCAACCATTTTCTTAGCCGCTTTAATGGTGGTGGCTAAACCACGCGCTTCAAGCTTGCCGTAAATAAAAGGTTTGAACAGCTCAAGAGCCATTTTCTTCGGTAAACCACACTGGTGTAAACGCAGTGTAGGACCTACGGTGATAACCGAACGACCAGAATAGTCAACACGCTTACCTAACAAGTTCTGACGGAAGCGACCTTGCTTACCTTTGATCATGTCAGCTAACGATTTTAATGGACGCTTGTTAGAACCGGTAATAGCACGACCACGACGACCGTTATCTAATAGCGCATCAACCGCTTCTTGTAACATACGTTTTTCGTTGCGTACGATAATGTCTGGTGCAGACAAATCTAATAAACGCTTCAAACGGTTGTTACGGTTAATCACACGACGGTATAAATCGTTAAGATCTGACGTGGCAAAACGGCCACCATCCAATGGAACTAATGGACGTAAATCTGGCGGTAATACCGGTAAAACAGTCATGATCATCCACTCAGGCTTATTGCCAGAGGTGTGGAATGATTCCATTAACTTAAGACGCTTACTGATCTTCTTACGCTTGGTTTCAGAGTTAATCGTAGGTAACTCTTCACGCATTTGTTTGATTTCAGTTGGCAGCTCAATACCTTTCAGAATATCCAGAATCGCTTCTGCACCCATCTTGGCTTCGAACTCATCACCATGTTCTTCTAACACGTCTAGATATTCTTCTTCAGTTAACATCTGACGACGCTCTAAAGAAGTCATACCCGGCTCGGTAACAACATAGCTTTCGAAATATAATACACGTTCGATATCACGCAAGGTCATATCTAACAGTAAACCGATACGGCTGGGCAGCGACTTTAAAAACCAAATGTGCGCGGTTGGGCTAGCCAACTCGATATGACCCATACGCTCACGACGTACTTTTGTTAAGGTCACTTCTACGCCACATTTTTCACATATTACGCCGCGGTGCTTCAAACGTTTGTACTTACCACACAAACACTCGTAGTCTTTTACTGGGCCAAAGATACGGGCACAGAATAAACCGTCACGCTCTGGTTTAAAGGTACGGTAATTGATCGTCTCGGGCTTTTTCACTTCACCAAACGACCATGAACGGATCATGTCTGGCGAAGATAAGCCGATACGAATAACATCAAACTCTTCAGTCTTAGTTTGTTGTTTCAGAAACTTTAATAAGTCTTTCACCTTTGCTCTCCTGTAAGAGGTAAACCGGAATGGGGCAGCTTACTGACTGCCCCCCAACACAAGGTCGGTTTATTCCTCTTCCAATTCGATATTAATACCGAGCGAACGGATTTCTTTCATTAATACGTTGAAAGATTCTGGCATGCCAGGTTCCATTCTGTGGTCGCCGTCAACGATGTTTTTATACATCTTGGTACGACCGTTGACGTCATCAGACTTAACGGTAAGCATTTCTTGTAGGGTATAAGCCGCACCATATGCTTCTAATGCCCATACTTCCATCTCACCGAAGCGCTGACCACCGAACTGTGCCTTACCACCCAGCGGCTGCTGAGTAACCAGGCTGTAAGAGCCAGTAGAACGCGCGTGCATCTTATCATCAACCAAGTGGTTCAGTTTCAGCATGTACATGTAACCGACAGTAACCTTCCGTTCGAAAGTATTACCGGTACGACCATCATATAACGCGATTTGACCGCTGGCAGGTAAGTCACCTAACTCAAGTAATTGCTTGATTTCAGATTCTTTCGCACCATCGAATACTGGCGTAGCGACTGGCAGACCTTTGCGTAAGTTCTGAGCCAAACGACGCACTTCATCATCAGTGAAGCTTTCAATATCAACGTTCTGACGTGATTCACCTAAAGCATAAACCTTTTTCAGGAAGTCACGGATTTCCGCCGTTTCTTTCTGTTCTTTGATCATGCCGTCAATCTTGTCACCGATACCACGAGCGGCTAAGCCTAAGTGCGTTTCTAAGATCTGACCGATGTTCATCCGCGAAGGTACACCCAATGGGTTAAGTACGATATCAACCGGCTGACCTTTATCATCGTATGGCATATCTTCAACTGGCACGATAGTAGAGATTACACCCTTGTTACCGTGACGGCCGGCCATTTTATCACCTGGCTGGATACGACGTTTTACCGCAAGGTAAACTTTAACGATTTTCAGTACGCCTGGTGCTAAATCATCACCTTGAACAATCTTGCGACGCTTAGCTTCGAACTTCTTGTCGTACTCAACACGGATTTCTTCGTATTGCGTTGCTAATTGCTCAAGATCGTTCTGCTTATCTTCGTCACTTAAGCTTTGATTAAATAACGCATCACCTTTCAACGTATTCAGCTTGGCGCGATCTAAACCACTTTGCTCTAACAAGTTACGTGCACGGTCGAAGATACCTGCTTCAAGAATACGGAATTCTTCATTCAGATCTTTCTTCGCTTGTTTGACTTCCATCTCTTCGATTTCGCGAGCGCGTTTATCTTTTTCAACGCCGTCACGAGTAAAGACTTGGACATCAATAACCGTACCGGTCACTGAGTTTGGTACACGTAAAGACGTATCTTTAACGTCAGACGCTTTCTCACCAAAAATAGCACGAAGTAGTTTTTCTTCTGGTGTAAGTTGGCTCTCACCTTTCGGGGTAACTTTACCCACCAGAATGTCACCACCTTTCACTTCGGCGCCAATGTAAACAATACCGGCTTCGTCTAGTTTAGACAGCGCAGATTCGCCTACGTTAGGAATATCACCCGTGATTTCTTCAGGCCCAAGCTTAGTATCACGAGCAATACAGCTTAATTCCTGGATATGGATAGTGGTTAAACGATCTTCTTGTACTAATCGCTCAGATAACAAAATCGAATCTTCGAAGTTGTAACCGTTCCATGGCATGAAAGCCACGCGTAAGTTTTGGCCTAATGCAAGTTCGCCTAAATCAGTAGAAGGACCATCAGCCAAGACATCACCACGTTCAATTGGCTCACCGTGGTTGACACATGGACGTTGGTTAATACAAGTATTTTGGTTAGAACGGGTGTATTTGGTTAAGTTGTAGATATCGATACCGGCTTCGCCAGCAACCATTTCATCTTCATTAACCTTAATAACAATACGGCTGGCATCGACGTAATCGATAACACCACCACGTTTTGCTACCACAGTTACACCTGAGTCTTTCGCTACAACGCGCTCAATACCTGTACCTACTAACGGCTTATCAGCCCGTAAGGTAGGTACTGCTTGACGTTGCATGTTCGAACCCATCAATGCACGGTTAGCATCATCGTGCTCTAAGAACGGAATTAAGGCTGCTGCAACAGACACAATCTGTTGTGGTGCCACGTCCATATACTGCACTTCAGCTGAGGCCATTAACGTGAATTCGTTTTTAAAACGACACGGTACTAAAGCATCAACTAAACGGTTGTCTGCATCTAACTCAGCGTTGGCCTGAGCGATAACAAAGTTACCTTCTTCAATTGCAGATAAGAAATCGACTTCATCAGTCACAATACCGTTTTCAATACGACGGTAAGGGGTTTCTAAGAAACCATATTCGTTAGTTTGCGCAAAAATCGATAACGAGTTAATCAAACCGATGTTTGGACCTTCTGGCGTTTCGATTGGACATACCCGACCATAGTGCGTTGGGTGTACGTCACGAACTTCGAAACCAGCACGTTCACGTGTAAGACCGCCAGGGCCAAGTGCTGAAATACGACGTTTGTGCGTCACTTCTGACAATGGGTTGTTCTGATCCATAAATTGAGAAAGTTGGCTTGAACCAAAGAACTCTTTTACAGCAGCAGAAATAGGCTTAGCGTTAATTAAGTCTTGTGGCATAACCGCATCCAGATCGCCTAAAGACAGACGCTCTTTCACAGCACGCTCAACACGAACTAAACCAACACGGAATTGGTTTTCCGCCATTTCGCCAACAGAACGGATCCGACGGTTACCTAAGTGGTCGATGTCATCAACTTCGCCATTACCGTTACGGATATCAATTAAGACTTTCATTACCGCTAAAATATCTTCTTTGCTCAGTACACCGGTACCTGTGCCATCTTCGAAACCAACACGACGGTTGAATTTCATCCGACCGACTGTTGATAAGTCGTAACGATCTTCTGAGAAGAATAAATTTTCAAATAAAGTATCTGCAGCTTCGCGCGTTGGCGGTTCACCAGGACGCATCATCCGGTAAATTTCTACCAGGGCTTCCATCCGGTTGCTGCTAGGATCGATACGGATAGTTTCTGAGACATAAGAACCCTGATCCAAATCGTTGATGTATAAGGTTTCGAAACTTTCGTAGCCTGCTTTTGCTAGTTTTGCTAACAGCTCTAATGTGAGCTCTGCGTTCGCCTCGGCAATAATCTCTCCGGTTGAACGGTCAGCGTAATTTTTCGCTAGGACACGACCTACCACATATTCATGTGGTACTTCCATCATGGTCATACCGGTTTTTTCCAGCTGACGCACATGACGGGCAGTAATACGACGACCATGTTCTACGATCACTTCGCCATCGTTATCTTTAATATCAAATGCAGCTGTTTCACCGCGTAAACGGTTTGCTACTACTTCCATCAAAATTTTGCCGTCTTTAATATCAAAACGGGTATTTTCAAAGAAAGTGGCCAGAATTTCTTCTGTGCTCAGTTCAAGTGCACGTAATAGGATAGTCGCAGGTAATTTACGGCGACGATCGATACGCACGAACAAGTTATCTTTAGCGTCAAATTCAAAGTCTAACCATGAACCACGGTATGGGATCACGCGAGCATTATATAAGACTTTACCAGACGAGTGCGTCTTACCACGGTCGTGGTCGAAGAACACACCTGGACTACGGTGTAACTGAGAAACGATAACGCGCTCAGTACCATTAATAACAAAGGTACCATTTTCGGTCATCAACGGGATTTCACCCATATAGACTTCTTGTTCACGGATATCTTTGATTGTGCCTGGCGCTTCTTTGTCAAACAGCACCATCCGCAGCTTAACCCGTAAAGGTGCCGAATAGGTTACACCACGGATTTGACATTCTTTAACGTCAAAAACAGGTTCCCCGATACGGTAGCTAACATACTGCAATTCCGCACTGCCTGAATAGCTTTTGATTGGAAAAACAGAGCGGAAAGCGGCTTCTAAACCGTATCCACCTTCAGGATCTGGCTCGATAAATTTGCTGAATGATTCGATTTGAATCGACAACAGGTATGGCACATCCAATACTTCCGGACGTTTGCCGAAGTCCTTACGGATACGTTTCTTCTCAGAATAAGAGTAAGTCATGGGGTTCCTCAGCTTGCTGATTTTTTTCCCAACCACCTTATCGGTGGCTTATGTTACCAGACCTGGTAACAGCAGGGGTGGGGAAATCATTGTCCCACAGCGCAAAAAGGCCGGTGATTAATTCATCACCAGCCCGGCCTGAAATTCAGGCAGCTAATCTGGTATTAACCAGATTATTTGATTTCAACAGATGCACCAGCTTCTTCAAGATCTTTCTTGAGAGCTTCTGCTTCTGCTTTAGAAACGCCTTCTTTGATTGCAGCTGGAGCGCTTTCAACCAAGTCTTTCGCTTCTTTCAGGCCTAAACCTGTTGCGCCACGTACTGCTTTGATAACAGATACTTTGTTTGCGCCAACAGCAGCCAATACTACGTTGAATTCAGTTTGTTCTTCAACAGCGGCAGCTGGACCAGCTGCAACAGCTACTGCAGCAGCAGCAGAAACACCGAATTTTTCTTCCATTGCAGATACTAATTCAACAACTTCCATTACAGACATTGCTGCGATTGCATCTAAGATTTGATCTTTAGTCACTGACATTGCGCAGATTCCTAAATTATGGGCCTTGGCCCGAATTAAACTCTACAAAACCAAACGTATAATTACGCGGCTTGCTCTTGTTTTTGGTCGCGAACCGCGGCAATTGTACGTACAAGTTTGCCGGCAGCTGCCTCTTTCATGGTGCTCATCAAGCGTGCGATAGCTTCGTCGTATGTTGGTAACGATGCTAACACGTCGATGTTCACTGTGGTACCGTTGAAAGCTGCACCTTTAAGCTCGAAGTTTTTGTTTTCTTTCGCGAAATCTTTGAAGATACGCGCTGCAGCACCTGGGTGCTCTTTAGAAAACGCAACTAATGTCGGGCCTACGAATACATCTTTCAGACACTCAAATTCGGTGCCATCTACTGCGCGGCGAGCTAGGGTGTTACGGACCACTTTGACCCAAACACCAGCTTCACGTGCTTGCTTACGCAGAGCAGTGATTTTGCCTACAGTGACACCACGAGCGTCTGCGACTACCGCAGATAAAGCACCTTTGGCAGCTTCCTGGACTTCAGCAACAATTGCTTTTTTGTCATCAAGCTTTATAGCCATTGGCTCTTAACTCCTGGTTCATCCGGACTTTATGTCCGGTTTCCTACACAACGTTGACAATATGCCAACGCGCGATTTACGGTGAGACCAGAACGAATTTAATTCTTTCTGGGGCCTACACCGTCTGCGTAGGTTGTTTTTTTAAGTCACGCCTTTCAAAAGAAACTTGTGACACCTACGGTCTTGGACGGAAGCCAGTACTTCAATGAAGCCTGGCTTCTACCCTAAAAACGAGGGCGAGATTATAAATTAACCACGCCCTAGTGTAAAGCGCTTAGACAGTGGCGCTTAAAGATGCTTGGTTTAATGTTAAACCAGCACCGTGAGTAGAAGAAAGCGTTACTTTTTTGATGTAGATACCTTTAGCAACTGAAGGCTTAGCACGCTTCAGAGCAACCAGTAACGACTCTAAGTTTTCTTTCAACTTGTCAGCGTCAAAATCGATTTTACCGATAGTAGAATGGATAATACCATTCTTATCATTACGGTAACGGATTTGACCCGCTTTGGCGTTCTTAACTGCTTCAGCTACGTTTGGTGTAACTGTGCCAGTTTTCGGGTTAGGCATTAAACCACGAGGGCCTAAAATTTGACCTAACATACCGACAACACGCATAGCATCTGGAGACGCGATAACAACGTCAAAATCCATTACGCCTTTCTTAACTTGATCAGCTAAGTCTTCCATACCTACGATGTCAGCACCAGCGGCTTTAGCAGCTTCGGCGTTAGCACCTTGTGTAAATACGGCAACGCGAACAGTACGACCCGTACCGTGTGGCAACACTGTTGCACCACGAACGTTTTGATCAGACTTACGAGCGTCGATACCTAGGTTTACTGCAACGTCAACGCTCTCAAGGAACTTGCCGGCAGATAATTCTTTTAACAAAGCAACTGCTTCGTTGATGTCATATTCGCGAGTAGAATCTACTTTAGAGCGGATTAACTTAGCGCGTTTTGTTAATTTAGCCATCGATTAGCCCTCCACCACTAAGCCCATAGAACGAGCAGTACCTTCAATGGTACGCACCGCAGCAGCATGATCTGCAGCTGTTAAATCAGGTTGTTTGATCTTAACGATTTCATCAACCTGTGCAGCTGTAATCTTACCGACTTTCTGGGTATTAGGACGACCTGAACCACCTTTTAAACCGGCTGCTTTCAATAATAAGAAAGACGCTGGTGGGGTACGAGTTTCGAACGTGAAAGAACGATCGCTATATACTGTAATAACAACAGGAATTGGCATGCCTTTTTCAAGACTTTCTGTACGAGCGTTGAAGCCTTTACAGAATTCCATGATGTTAACACCGTGTTGACCTAACGCCGGACCAACTGGTGGTGACGGGTTTGCCATACCGGCTTTTACCTGCAATTTAATGAGTGCAGTGACTTTCTTTGCCATGTTTCACCTCTGTGATTGGGTCTTAGCCTCGTAAATGCGAGGACACTTACTCAAACGGCTTCCCATACGATAAAAAGGGCGCAGATTATATTTTAATCAACGCCCCGTTACAAGCTGTAAATTACGCTTTTTCGACTTGACCGAATTCTAACTCAACCGGAGTTGCACGACCAAAAATGAGTACCGAGACTTTCACGCGGCTCTTTTCATAGTCAACTTCTTCGACTACGCCGTTAAAGTCTGCGAAAGGTCCCTCTGTTACACGAACCACTTCACCGGCTTCAAACAAGGTTTTCGGCTTCGGCTTATCAATATTGTCTTGTAAGCGATTCAAAATGGTCAGTGCTTCTTTTTCAGAAATAGGTGCTGGACGGTCAGAAGTACCACCGATAAAACCCAGCACACGCGGCACACTTTTCACTAAGTGCCAAGCTTCTTCGCACATTTCCATTTGTACTAATACGTAACCAGGGAAAAACTTACGCTCAGATTTACGTTTCTGACCGGCACGCATTTCCACAACTTCTTCAGTGGGTACTAATACTTCACCAAACTTTTCTTCCATTTGATGAATTTTAATATGTTCACGTAGTGAGGTGGCAACTCGCTGTTCGAAACCTGAAAAGGCCTGCACTACATACCAACGCATTTTTCCTGCCATAAGTTAACCCCCTAGTCCGGTAAAGAAGGAGACGACGCGTAATAAAATAGCATCGAGGCCCCACAAAATAAGCCCCATAATAACAGTGGCAATAAGAACGATAATAGTGGTCTGCATGGTCTCTTGACGAGTTGGCCAAACCACTTTCCGGATTTCAGTACGTGACTCTTTGGCGAAATTAAGGAAAGTTTTGCCTTTGTAAGTCTGTGCAGCTACAAAGCCCGCAGCGGCAACTAATACAACAATGGCAATAGCCTTTTCCAGACTAGATAACTCGTAAAGATAATTACCAACCACGACTAATGATAGTATCACTAGTACTAACAACCATTTAACCAGATCTAATCCGCTTTTTGGGGTTTCGCTTGTTGCACTCATGCTTCACTCACTTAATAGGCTTACTTATGTTGTTCTCATAACAAACATAACAGCACGGACGGCATATCCGAGCTTGAAAATAGTGGCAGGGGCAGAGGGATTCGAACCCCCAACCATCGGTTTTGGAGACCGCTGTTCTACCAATTGGAACTATGCCCCTACAAAAACATAACGACGAAAATCACCTGTCGCTAAATAGCCGCTCATTATACTGTCTCAGCAGACTAAAACAAGCTTACAATGCAGCAGCTTGGCAATTCAGCAGGTTTTTTTAGCGACAAAAAAGGCCCCGTAGGGCCTTCTTTACATCAGTGCTAATTAAGCAATGATTTTTGATACTACGCCAGCACCTACTGTGCGGCCGCCTTCACGGATAGCGAAGCGTAGACCTTCGTCCATCGCGATTGGGCAAATCAGTTCAACAACAAACTTCAGGTTGTCGCCAGGCATAACCATTTCTACGCCTTCTGGTAATTCTACTGCACCCGTTACGTCTGTTGTACGGAAGTAGAACTGTGGACGGTAGCCTTTGAAGAATGGCGTGTGACGACCACCTTCTTCTTTTGACAATACGTACACTTCGCCTTCGAACTTAGTGTGTGGCTTGATTGAACCTGGCTTCGCTAATACTTGACCACGTTCTACGTCTTCACGCTTAGTACCACGTAATAAAGCACCGATGTTCTCGCCTGCACGACCTTCGTCTAACAGCTTACGGAACATTTCTACACCAGTACAAGTAGTCGCTACAGTGTCTTTGATACCAACGATTTCTACTGTCTCACCCACTTTGATGATACCTTGCTCTACACGGCCTGTTACTACAGTACCACGACCAGCAATTGAGAATACGTCTTCGATTGGCATGATGAATGGCTTATCAATCGCACGTACTGGCTCAGGGATATACGTATCTAACGCTTCGCCTAATTCCAGGATTTTCTTTTCCCACTCAGCATCGCCTTCCAGACCTTTTAAGGCTGAACCACGGATTACTGGTAAGTCATCACCTGGGAAGTCGTAGTCTGAAAGAAGCTCACGCACTTCCATTTCTACTAATTCTAATAACTCTTCGTCATCTACCATGTCACACTTGTTCATGAACACGATGATGTAAGGTACACCAACCTGACGTGATAACAGGATGTGCTCACGCGTTTGTGGCATTGGGCCGTCAGTCGCCGCTACTACCAGAATAGCACCGTCCATCTGTGCCGCACCAGTGATCATGTTTTTAACATAGTCAGCGTGACCTGGACAGTCTACGTGTGCATAGTGACGTGTTGGTGTATCGTATTCAACGTGTGACGTGTTGATAGTGATACCACGAGCTTTTTCTTCTGGTGCTTTATCGATTTGATCGAAAGCAAATGCCTGACCGCCGTATGTCTTTGCTAATACGTTAGTGATAGCAGCTGTCAGAGTAGTTTTACCGTGGTCAACGTGGCCGATAGTACCTACGTTTACGTGCGGTTTTACGCGTTCAAATTTAGCCTTAGCCATAAGTAACCCTTATTAAAACAAAACGGCGGAATAAAAAAATTAATTGTAAAGCGAACGAGGGAGGCATGCAAGATGGTGCTGATACCCAGAATCGAACTGGGGACCTCATCCTTACCAAGGATGCGCTCTACCGCCTGAGCTATATCAGCAACTTGTAACTGGAGCGGGCAGCGGGAATCGAACCCGCATCTTCAGCTTGGAAGGCTGAGGTAATAGCCATTATACGATGCCCGCGGCCTACTCGTAGCTATTCTTCTGACGAAGAATGGTGGAGGGGGAAGGATTCGAACCTTCGAAGGCAGTGCCGGCAGATTTACAGTCTGATCCCTTTGGCCACTCGGGAACCCCTCCACTAATGGTGCCGCTTATCCGAGTCGAACGGATGACCTACTGATTACAAGTCAGTTGCTCTACCAACTGAGCTAAAGCGGCACTACGTCAGTGGGTGCGAATTCTAGTAGAATGGTGGGGATGGCGCAACAAGAAAAACAGAAAAAAACATAAATTATTAGCTGAACGGCTAATTGTTGTGCGATCCCGCGTTTAAGTTGCAATATATCGCGCTATGCCGCGAAAAATCAGTAAAGGATCCAGTTGTACCGGCAAGTCAGACAGATATTGAGCCAACTTTGGTGAATCACCACCCGTGAGGAAGATAACGTCGGTTGGTTTTAACTGCCAACCAGCACGAATAGCACCACATAATGCTGCAAGAGCACCATTTTTAACGCAATCTTGTGTATTAACGCCTAAGATTAATTCCTGACTATCATCTGGAGTACTGCCTACTCTTGCCGTATTTTTTATTACCGCTTCTTGTTGCAAGCGAAGACCAGGAATAATCCAACCGCCTTGGTGTTGCTGTGACTTATCTAACCAATCAATAGTTAAAGCCGTACCGGCATCGACTATCATTAGATTTTTCGTCTGCAACAAGCTATCAGCGCCTAAAATGGCTAACCAACGATCAACCCCTAATCGCTCAGGTGTGGCATAACGATTAACCACGCCAAAAGCAGCTGTTTGGCTGACTAATCTGTACCAAGGCAAATGCGTTAAACCCAGTGTATGCTGTAACTGCTCAACATGTTCATCAAAACCCACGCAAGCAACGTATACAGCAATGAAGCGATAAGGTGCTATTGATTGCAGGTTTAAATCAGACAGTAGCGTAAACTTACCATTTTCATAAATTACGGCTTTTGTGCGTGAGTTACCAATATCTAACAGTAAATACATCAAGTCGCCGCTCTTAAACTAACTTCACCACCAAAGTAAGCGACAATTTGTCCCGCATGCTCTAACAAAATCGCCCCCTGATTATCAACCCCCTTGCAAACACCGGTTGCGCTTGCACTTCCTGATAAAGTCACTGTTTGCTGAGCGTATAAATTCAACTGATTGAAAGATTCCTGAAACGGTGCAAAACCTGTTTGCTGGAACTGTTTTAAGGCATAGGTTAAGGCACTTTGTAAATGCACGACTAATTCATTGCGATTAATAGCATGATCAGTCGCGGTAGCAAGATCAGCATAGGGTTGATCAATATGCTGCAAAGCTTGTAGTGGTAATTGCACGTTAATACCAATCCCTATTACTACATGGCAAGCGCCATCAGCCTGCCCCACTAATTCAACTAATATTCCAGCCACTTTTCGATTATCGATGTAGATATCGTTTGGCCATTTCATCTTGGTCGAGATCTGATAATGACGTTGTAAAACCTGACATAAGGCACAACCAGCAACAATACTTAAACCCATAGCAGCTTGGATACCCTGCTCAAGCTTCCAGTAATAACTAAAATATAAATTACTGCCAAAAGGTGAATACCAGCTACGCCCGCGTCGTCCACGTCCTGCCGTTTGTGCTTCAGCCACAATGACACTGGCGCTGGCAAGGTCTTTATTACTTTGTAAGGCCTGCATCAACTGTAAGTTAGTAGAGTCAGTGATATGCTGGACTAATACCGGCGCACTTTGAGCAGGTTGAAGTTGGCGGATAATGGCCGCATCGAGCAAGACAATAGGTTTGGTTAAAGCATAGCCTTTACCTTTCACTTTATATATGTCTAAACCGACCAACTCTAACTCTGCGATGTAATTCGCAATTGCCGTACGACTGATGCCAAAATGATTGGCAAGTACCTGACCGGAATGAAATTTACCATCAGCTAATACGCTGAGTAATTGCCGCTGTACTTGTAGATTAGCTTTTGACATAAGCTATGCCATCTTTATTTAACATTCGAACTTCAGGCTCAAGCAAAATAGCATAGCGATCTTTAACTTTACCGATAATCATATTTACTAACGTTAATAATGCCTCTGCCGTTCCATTACCAAAGTTAACCAATACTAACGGCTGACGCTCATAACAACCGATATCCTGCAAACGATAACCCTTAAATCCTAATTGATCGATCAACCAAGCTGCTGGCACTTTGACGTTATCGGCGACAATATAACCTGGGATCTTTGGAAATTGCTGCTGAAGTGAACGATAGGCACCCAATGAAATTATAGGATTCTTAAAAAAGCTGCCACAATTAGCCAACTTTGTATAATCAGGTAACTTACTCTGTCTTGTAGCAATGACTTGGGCGTATATTTCTTGTAAGGATGCGCTATCAGATACGGTATCTAAACCCGCATAATTAAGAACACGTTTCGGTTTTTTCTGTAGGGTAATACCGACGGCGATAACCAATCCTTTACTAGTTAAACTTTGTTTAAATAGACTGTCACGATAACCAAATTGACACTCAGCTGCCGAGAACCGATGTACGGCTTGATCAGCCCACGAGTAAAAATCGACATAATCACAGATATCCGCAAATTCAACACCATAAGCACCAATGTTTTGGATAGGTGCTGCACCAACAGATCCTGGTATTAATGCCAGATTCTCGATACCCCATAGCTCTGAATTCACTGCCCAACTGACTAATTGGTGCCAATTGTGACCCGCTTCTACATGAAGATTTACAGTATCAAGCGTCTCATTCAATATCGTTCGTTGAGACGAAGTAAAACGTAATATAGGACGTGATTGCTCAGTTAGAAAAATAGTATTGCTGCCCTCGCCTAAAATAATAGGAGCAGAATCGATGTTAATCGTATTGAGTTCGTTAACATCTTGCACCTCTATTACTTGCTGCAACGATGTTTTTAAACGAAATGTAGAGTAAGCCTCAGCAGCTTGATTCTGTAAGAAAAGCATAGCAAACACCGATAAACCGAATGCGGCAATTCTAAAGGTGCTACTGGGTAAGCGCAAACATAAACTAGAATAAATATACCGTGTATAGCATGGTTATCTTATGTTGATCGTTGCAGCAATGCGTGGCATAGCTTTATCAATCTTACTGCAAGTGCGATTTGATTGTGGCTAGTGACGCGGCAGCACTTATCAAGCGTTAAGATACAAAGGTATACACGGTGAGTTTTGAGCATGATGGTGACGTCCCGTTAAAAATCTGTCTAACGGCGTACTTCGTTACTCGGAACAATTCGAGCTA
>NZ_JAEINI020000019.1:0-31644 GCF_016343785.1 Alishewanella maricola
AATGCGACCCCACTTCTGTCTTTTACCCAAAAACGTTTGATCATCATTTCAGCATCTTAGCCTAAGCAGCTAGTCAGCATTTCACCTGCGGTGAGATACTTTCTTTTGCGTCGCCAAAAGAAAGTATCCAAAGAAAATGCGACCCCACTTCCGCTCGAAAGCCCAACTGCTCATGCGCTGTCCAAGGCGAAAACGTAACTCGCGCGGCGCTAACGGCGCCGCACTCAAACACCCGTTTTCTTAAAACCTTGGCCAACGATGATCAGTCGGCTCGCTCTAAGGGGAATAAAAGCCAGAGCGGTATTCGCTAAGCTGAATAATCCGTTTTTTTTACCCAAAATCGTTTAATCATCATTTCAGCAACTCCAGCTGAGCAGCTAGTCAGCATCTCACCTGTGGTGAGAAGGTTAAATAATTAGCTAGCCCTACTTAAACGTTTACTACACCAACAACTGAAACTTGATCCTCTTAGGGCCATAAATTGAGCAGTAGAAATCAGCTTCACATTATAACGTCATTGACTAATCGCGCTGCACTGCTATTAATCCCATTACTTTGCAAGCCGATCAAATTTGCCCGACCAAGGTTTTAAGACGAGGAGTGTTTGAGTGAGGAGCGGTAGCACCGAGCGAGTTACCTCGTCGCCTTGGGCGGGCAAAATTGAACGGGCTTTCGCCGCAACGTGGGTCGCATTTTTTTTGGTGACTTTCTTTTGGCGAAACAAAAGAAAGTTACTCGCCAACGGCGAGAAGGTTAAGCGCTTCGCATCAATCCTAGTGAATTTAAAACGTTACTGAGCGATCTAGCTATTAATCCTCTCATGTTTGGGGTCAGAAACTAAGCGTTTCTTGTTTGTAAATATCAAGACTGACGTTTTGCCGGAGGAACTAAAAACGCTTCATATACCATGTCCAACCGAGCCCAATAGCTCTCTTCGAGAAGTCCGTAGTAAGTATCCAGCTTATCAGCAATCAGACCACCACCGTTAACGCGAGAACCAACAAAATTATTTTCTTTTAGACGCCAATATAATTTTTCATGAACGCTTTTAACTACTAGACAATTAGCGGTTATTGTCCAGTAGCCTCGCTGTATCATTTCGGGTGTGATTAACATTGCGCTTATTATTTTTTCTGACGACAAATTTGAGATATTTTGTGCTTCATCAATAGCAACTTTTAAATCAAAAAAGTAGCAAAATAATGCTCCGATATCAGAATCGCCATCAACTATAATTTGCCCAACAAAAAACTTACCATCCCTGGAGGGCACTAAGAACACATCGCCCTCGCTGTACTTTATCTTATGTTTACCCATTACTCCCTCTTAAACCTATTTTTTCTTATTCAAATTATTTGACTCTATCCGTCCGGATACCGCTGCTCAGCCAGCCTTGAAAACCCAAGCCAGATAAAACAAAGCCCCGCAAGCTTTGATCAGCGAGTACGAGGCTTTTCCTTCAAAAAACGGGAGTTTATCCTCAGTTATTTTCTTACGTTAGGTCTTCTTCAAAGATTTTTCTTAAAGCACTTTCTTGGTTTTCAAAAAATATTATTTTGAGTTCGTACTCATTTTTGTCAATCACTATTGCTAGAGTAAGAGAGCAGAACCCAACCGACCTAATAGAAAAAGTAGCGTTTATTATCGTTTCCAGTGGAACCACAAGCTGGCTTGAGTATTTAGCTTTTCCGATAAATATCTGCTCATCATCAATAACAATTCTGCAATGTTGACCAGAATAGAATCGATTTTTTAAACCTAAAAATCGTTTGACCTTTAGGTTACTGGCAACACCAGCCACTCTTTGATCAAATTCCACATGGCCTTGTATAGCTTTGTCAATTGGATATCTAAAAAACTAAAACTTGTAATAGCCCCGCATAGTAATCATCTAAGACAAGAATAAAAGAATACAAAACACCATGTGCGTCAACACTAATTTCCCTTATCTAACTTCTTGGAATTGGACTGATATCACGTTGAAGTGGGTTTCCTACTCTTTACGTTGTTAAACATTCTATAGCTGAAATCACATAACCCTAACAAAAAAAGCAGTATAAAAATAAAGTTAACATTGCTTCTTCTTCTCTCTAAGTAAGCTTTGTCAAATAATTCAACTTCATTGAGGGTTATTTGGATGAAAATGTGACCAATACTTTCAACCTCGACATAATCCCCTTTTGAGATTTTGGGGATTACGTCACAAGGTACTTTGATTCGATTCCTAAAACTCTCGTCACTTTTAAGTTTCAAATTATATTGATAAGTCGACTCAGTCTTTTTGTCGTTAAAGCATTCAAAGTATTCAATATAGCCTGAAGTATACTGATGATGAGCTATTTGGCCTTTTATTATCAATACACCCATAACAATCATTATTCCAAATGAAAAAGACATATTTAGATAATTTTTTAGTCCGTTACGCATCATTTATCGATCTCTTCTTTCTCATTTTTTTATCAACTGCTTCATTTATATCAGTTACCAAGGCCGTACTCTCAGCTCCAGCAGTGCTTGCACTTTTAGCCAGATTTCCTTAGGCCGAGTCTACATTTTTCAGGATGCTTTTGCTTGCACTTGCGACGCTTTTTACACGATTAGCCTCGGGTTCAGATACCAAGATCCTTAACGTTTTCGCCGTTGGCGAGATACTTTCTTTTGCGTCGCCAAAAGAAAGTATCCAAAGAAAATGCGACCCCACTTCCGCTCGAAAGCCCAACTGCTCATCGTTGTCCAAGGCGAAAACGTAACTCGCGCGGCGCTAACGTCGCCGCACTCAAACACCCGTTTTCTTAAAACCTTGGACAACGATGATCAGTCGGCTCGCTCTAAGGGGAATAAAAGCCAAAGCGGTATTCGCTTAGCTGAATAGCTTGTTTGTGCAATATTGCAGACATTTCACAAGGCAATCAGCAAAGACCGCTTTCAGTTCTTAGCTGTAAGAATCTTAAAACCGAAATACTCCTTAGTCTGATGCGCTTTTAAATCCCATTACGTTGCAAGCCGATCAAATTTGTCCGACCAAGGTTTTAAGACGAGGGGTGTTTGAGTGAGGTGCGGTAGCGCCGAGCGAGTTACCTCGTCGCCTTGGGCGGGCAAAATTGAACGGGCTTTCGCCGCAACGTGGGTCGCATTTTCTTTGGTGACTTTCTTTTGGCGAAACAAAAGAAAGTTACTCGCCAACGGCGAAAAAGTTTATCACTACATGTTTAGCAAATGTTTAGGGGCACAGACTATGCAAAATTAAAACCTTGCGCAGCTTAATGGTTTGACTCCCAACAAAACCACCCTTGTTGCTAAACAAACCACATAAAAAATTCTACTTTGACTACTTTTTTAATCTTGAACAAGGCTTTATGATCAGTGCCTTTATCGCCACGGGCATCGCTTTATGCAAAACATCTTATTGTACTTAGTTACCGTGTTGATCTGGGGTTCCACCTGGTTTGCCATTGAGTTTCAACTTGGTGAAGTTGCGGTTGAAGTATCATTACTGTATCGCTTTGCTATTGCAGCTGTGCTGATGTGGCTATTTTGCTGGTACAAAAAACTCGATATGCGTTTTACGCTGCGCCAGCATGGCTTTATTTTGTTGTTAGCCACGCTCAATTTTGCCGTCAACTTTCTGTTTATTTATCAAGCACAACAATACCTGACCTCCGCGATGACCGCCATCGCCTTTACCACTATGTTACTGATGAACATCGTTAATACGCGGTTGTTTTTCGGCAAACCGGTAGCGAAACGTATTTATTTTGGTGCCTTGATGGGCATCGCCGGTATTGTGGTGCTGTTTTGGCCTGATTTAGATGGGTTAGATTTTACCAATGCCAGCTTAATCGGCTTATTGCTGATCTTATCGGGTGCACTCTCGGCCTCGTTTGGCAACATGGTCAGCGTGCGCAACTCACGAGAAGGCATGCCCATTATGCAAGTGAATGCATGGGGCATGCTGTACGGTAGCGGCGTATTATTGTTAGCGGCATTATGGCAAGGACAACAGTTTAACTTCAGTACTGAACCGGCTTATCTTGCTTCATTGCTCTATCTGGCGATCTTTGGCTCAGTCATCGCGTTTGCCAGTTATTTTGCGCTACTGAAAAAAATTGGCCCGGAAAAAGCCAGCTATACCATAGTGCTGTTTCCATTAGTGGCCGTGGTATTAAGTACCTTATTTGAAGGTTTTAGCTGGACCAGCTATACCTTTAGCGGTTTTGCGCTGGTGTTACTGGGCAATGCTATCGTGTTGACTCCCTTTGAACGGATCCGAGCCTTATTGCGCCCCGCCACCGTGAAACTCGAACCCATGGCTTAAAAATCGGAGTGCACTTTTAAAAATCGCGCAAAACGGGGTAAGCCATGCACGGTCAGACCGTTATACCGATAGGTTATCACCGTGCCAATTTCTGGTGGTGTTTCGCGAAGCGCATCCGTTAAACCACTGCCAATAGCAAAGGTTTTGCCTTCAGGTGTTTTGACGATAAGCGCTCCAACCATACCTTGATACTTGCCCTTACCCGGGCGATAACCCACCACTTCGGCTTCTGAATCCTGATAGGTTTTCAGCTTTAATAACGCCTGACTTCTGCCGGTATGATACAACGCGGCTTGATGATGCAACATTAAGCCCTCTGCGCCAGCCTGCTCCAGCTCAGTAAGTTTAGTAAACAGTTGTTGCTTATCCGCAACACGAAACTGCGGCACAATAACGATATAAGGCGAATTGAGCTGCTGTTTAAGCGCGTGCATTGCTTGGATCCGCTCACTAAAGGTCCCTGCCGCCTCGGGTAACTCAAATACGTAATAGCGAATTTGTTGCCATTCGCTCTGTACCGGTTGTTGCTTGCTCACTATGCTTAACGTGGCGGCAAACTGCTGGCGACCCAGCCACAGCTCGCCATCTAATTTTTGGCTTGGAAAATCAGCAAGAAACCAAGACGGCGCAGCAATAATATTGCCTCCTCGGCTAAGTAGTTGTTTACCATCCCAATAAGCACGCACACCATCTAGTTTCTCGCTTACCCAATAATCTTGAATGTCGACATCTTCATGGTAAATCTGAGCTAACAGCAACTCAGGCTTAGCGGCTACCCCTAAAGGCAATGCGCACACCCACAGAATAATTAACAATTTAATCATTATTTGGCATCCTTTATTTAAAAATAATAAAGTATAGCTGCTTGTTAACCTTTGCTGGTTTTTTTGCAGTTGGGTCGGGGTTATCGCTACCACCAGTGATTAATGCAATATCGGGTTTAAGTAACTGCTCCCTAATTGCCGCATTTGTCGCTCGACCCAAGCGACGCGTTGACGCAAATAAGGCGTTAATTGACGTGGATCGCGCGAGCGTGGACTGGGTAACAGCACGGCGAGCCTTGCCGCCTCATTAACGGTGAGATAGCGCGCCGATTTAGCAAAATAATGTTGGCTAGCCGCTTCAACACCGTATATACCTTGCCCAAATTCAGCAAGATTGAGGTATACCTCTAAAATCCGCTTTTTACCCCAAATAACCTCAAGACTCAGTGCTAAACCCGCTTCTATGCCTTTACGTAAAAAACTTTGTCCTGGCCATAACAATAGATTTTTTGCTGTTTGCTGGCTTAGGGTACTCGCCCCCCGCAGACCACCACCATTATCAAATTGCTGTAGCGCTTGACTGATCGCCGCAAAATCTACCCCCCAATGCTGAGGAAACCGCTGATCTTCAGAGGCAACCATCGCTAACGGCACATGCGCCGGTAGCTCAGCAATGTCTATCCAATGTTGCGTCACGGGATAAGGGCTTTGCAGCATAAAAGCGGAGGTAGGTGGCGGGATAAACCGCAGCACACACAGCAAAATCATTAAAATAAGGCAAAAGCAAAGCAAAAAACGCCAAATGACTAACCCTATCCAGCCAAGCCAACTGCGTTGATGTTGTGTCATTCGAACCCTCTTCATTAAAGCCATGATTCTTACAAGTTGCCCTTAACACTATAGACGATGACAGCAGCACACCTTATTAAGCCAGCAGCCTTTATCGCCGCCGGTAATGACGGCATAGCTCAATGACTTATGCCCTCTATTAAGGCAATATGTGCCGCATTAAAAAGGAGTTAGGTCGTGGCGTGCTCTGGCTTACCGCGTTTGTGATTTATTAGCAAAAGTAACTGCGCAGCGGCTTTAGCATCATCTAAAGCGCGGTGATGATTCAACAATGGAATGTCTAACGCTTGGCATAATTTGCCTAAACTGTAAGAAGCATGCCCGGGGTAAAACCGGCGCATATTTACCACGGTACACAGCTGCGGCATATCCAAGGGTATGGCTAACCGTGCAAACTCGGCCTTAATAAAGCCGTAATCAAATTTCACGTTATGCGCCACGAACACCGCGCCGTTGAGAAAGGCCGCTAAGCTATCGGCTATTTCGGCAAAGGTGGGGGCGCCCACAACCATATTATTTGTAATGCCGGTTAGTCGGCTGATAAAAGACGGAATGCGCCGCTGAGGATCAAGTAAGGTGCTAAAGCTATCAATGATCTCGCCAGATTGTACTTTAACCGCACCAATTTCAATGACCCGATCACTCCCCGCTTTACCGCCAGTGGTTTCGACATCGAGTACCACATAAAGACGATCAGGATCGATGATCCAATGCAGCTTTTCTAAACGGGCGTTAAACCCTACTTGCTGCAAAGCTAACAAACGCGCGAGTTGATGGCGCTGGATCTTGTCACCCGGGGCTTTGACTTCAACAAAAGCCAGCTCATTCCCTTTAATCAGTAGCAAGTCAGGATAGCCACTGCTGCAGCGCTGAA
The DNA here is from genome assembly GCF_016343785.1 of Alishewanella maricola. Lineage (NCBI taxonomy): Bacteria > Pseudomonadati > Pseudomonadota > Gammaproteobacteria > Alteromonadales > Alteromonadaceae > Alishewanella > Alishewanella maricola. Next base: position 6,803 of record NZ_JAEINI020000019.1, read on the forward strand.
AATCTTGCGCCATATGACGTAACAAAGTGGCTAACGCCTTGGCAGGAGCCTGCTTAACTAAGGGTAACAGTTGCTCTGCCAAGTCTTGCGGCCAAAAACAGATACTATTGCGTTTGCCAAAATGCGCGGCCAAAGCACTGAGTAAATACTGCGTTGCCGTAGGCTCGGCCAACAATTGCAGTTTCTGTTCAATACTGTCGGCAAATTGCGAGTAAAACAGCCCAGCACTGAGATTGCGTGGCCGCCGTTCAAACGGGTTATGCAAGGCACTCGCCGGATGCTCAAATAGCTCATGCCAAAACCATAGGGCAAATAGCGCCAGCCATAGGTTATTTTCGGCATGAAACGCCTGATAACCTTGGCGTTGATAATGCGCGATCACACCTTGCTCGGCTTTGCCTAAGTACAACTCATCCACACCGATACTGGGGGCTTGTTGCAGTAATTCTGTCAGTCGGGAGCGCTTAGCACTGACCGTGCCTGGCGCAGGAAAGTGCCGAGTGAAAAAATCATCGGCAAACAGCCATTCTTCATCACAGGCTGGATCATTTAACAGTTGCTGCAAATAGCTTTGGCATTGCTCGCGCTCGCCTTGCTGCCAATACAAGCGCGCCAGTCGCTCTGATGCGGGAAAATCAGCACTTTGCTGATAAAACGCGATAGCAAAATCCATTTGCCGCTGCTGCTCGGCAATCCGGCCTAGCTGATAACACCGTTCGCTGCGCTTAGTGCTGAGCTGCGGATCATCGGTTTGCGGCCAGTGTTCAACCATAGTGAGCATCGGCTGTAATTCGGCGCGGATAGTTGCCACATCCGTTAGCGGTTTCAGTTTTTTGGTTAATGCTTGGATCGGTGCTTTAGCGCTAGCAATGCTAAAAGCCAGTTGCGCTTGAGCTAACTCGGTAAAGCGAGGTTGGAAGACTTGTTTAAATTGCCCAGTTTGCCGAATACCCAGATCGCGCAGCGTAAACAGCGATAAATTGCTTTCTATGCGGCCAAAATACAGGAAATAGATATAACTTAGTGCGGCTTGCCGCTGTAACACCACATAGCGCTGTGGTAACTGGCGGATCAGTGCCAACCAATCCACTGGCAAACTCAACGCGATACGCAGCAATTGGGGTTTGGTGGCGCTTTTTTTAAGCTCTAACGGCACGGCTAATTGCTGCTGCGCCAGCTCAAGTAATTGCCATAAAGTGTGTTTGGTCAGACGTAACCAAAAATCGGCTAAATCCGCAGTCTGTAGTTCTGCGACAAAACCCTGTTGCTGTAACAGCGTTAACCAAGGTGTTGGCGCACCAATTTCATCGTAACTTAGCTCGCTATCACAAAACACTGCGCCTTTGCGATTCAGCATGCGCACCAACAACAGCTGCGCAGAGGGCGCTAAGGCAGCAAAGTCGCTAATAAAAGCCTGACTGTCTGCCGTTAACACTGCTTGATAATGCGCTGCCACAAACTGCAGCAGCTCATTAAAATGCTGTAAATAATAACCGCTATCTAACTCAGGCTTGTGATATGCCATCAGCCCAACACGGTGCTTAATAGATAACCGGTATAACCACAGAATACGGCCAGCAGCAGCGCGCCTTCAAACCGATTAATACGCCCCTGTTTTTTGTAACCAAACCCGAGCACCAATAACGCCGCAGTCAGCACCGCCATCAAGGTCCAATCGCGTGTTAATACCACGGCATCAACACTCATCGGTTGAATAGCCGCAGCGATACCCACTACCGCTAAGGTATTAAACAGGTTTGAACCGATCACATTACCCAAGGCAATATCGTGCTCACCTTTTTTGATGGCAATCAATGAAGACGCCAACTCTGGTAACGAGGTGCCCACCGCCACCACCGTTAAGCCGATGACTAAATCGCTGACACCCAATGATTGTGCAATAAACACCGCACCGTACACCAACATCCGCGAAGCCAAAATCAATAACAATAAGCCTACCAGCAACCAGATTATCGATTGTTTTAAGCTCATACTCTCCGCGTTGGCCAGCTCGGAATTCATTTCGACTGCCATCGGATCGCCAGGGTTACGCATGCCTTGCCATACCGACCAAATCATTAACAGTAAAAACACGCCTAACAAACACCAAGCATCAAACCGTGTTAACTGATGATCGAATAATTGCCAACCTGCAAACAAGGTTACGCCTAATAAAATGGGCAGCTCTTTTCGCAGCACTTGCGAATTAACCGCAATAGGGCTAATCAACGCGACTAAGCCTAAAATTAACGCAATGTTGGTGATATTCGAGCCATAAGCATTCCCTAAAGCCAAAGCAGGATTACCATCACTGGCTGCCATCGCCGATACCACCATTTCTGGCGCTGAAGTACCAAAACCCACCACTAACATACCAATCAGCAACGGTGGCATACCTGCATATTTAGCTGTTGCCGCCGCACCATCTACAAATTTGTCTGCACTCCACACCAGCAAGGCTAAGCCTGCTAACAACGCTAATACCGCCAGCAACATAATGACCATTCCTTTTAAGAGATTGTGGGCAGTTTAACATGCGTATGATAAGGTCAATAGAGGAGTACGCTGTACCTATGCAAAAATAAATTTCTGCCATCAAGATGGCGTTAACCGAGAAGGACACATTGCCACATGGTATTAATTGGGATCCTGGCCGTATTATTTTTAGCCTTAATGATTTTAGTGCCCGTTATGGAAAAGTTTGCTAAAAAAGGCGATACAGCAGAGCAGGACTATCGTAAATACAGTCGCTGGATCCTGCCGTTGGTCGCCTTAGTGTTAATCGCGCAATTACTTAAGATGTTATTCGCGTAAAACGCGGTATGGCATTAAATACCGAGATTAATAATGCCGGTAAGAAGAGTAAACTGACGACCGTAGACAGCAGCAAACCACCTAACACTATGACCCCCACGCCACGATACAACTCTGTGCCTTCACCGGGGAGGAACACTAAAGGCGCTAAACCAAACACTGTCGTTGCGGTGGACATTAAAATAGGCCTTAACCGTGTAGCCACCGCGGCCAACACTGCGGCTTGTACCTTACCAGGCTGTGCTGCAAAATTACGCCGGCTTTGATCAACAATCAAAATGGGGTTGTTCACCACTGTACCGAGCAAAATTAAAAACCCCAACATGGTGATCATATCAAAGGGTTGATAAAACCCGCTTAGCCCCATCGCAGTAAACACACTCCCTGTTGCGTTAATGGTGACCAAACCGACCAGTGCCGCCGCCAGCCCTAAGGGCACAGTCGTTAAAATTAACAGCGGATAACCCCAATGCCGAAAAATCGCAACCAGCAATAAATAAATTAAAACAATGGCAATCATAAAGTTACCACTGAGCGCAGCCTTAGTGGCATCAAGCTGATCCGAGGCACCAGTAATATCGAGGCTAACGCCCTGGGCAATGGCGCCTTGTTGTTGTAATTGTGGCACAAGCTGTTGCTGTACTTGCTCAACAGCGGTTTCTAACGCGACGTCGCGAGGTGGAATAATATACAACGTGACAGTTCGTAAACCATTTACCCGCCGTAAGTTATCGCTATCGGCGACCTCTCGCAGTTCAGCTAAGGCACTAAGCGGTAACACTGCCCCGGCAGGCGTATACAATGGCGCTTGCCCCAACGCGGCCAATTCTTGTTGATTACCCGCCGCACTGAATAAGAAAATATCCACTTTATCGTCGTTCAAGAAAAACTCGTCAATAAAGGCACCATCGCTTAACGCGGCAACATCAAAGCCAAAGTCTGCCGCACTGTAGCCTTGCTCTGCCAAGCGTTGCCAGTTGGGGCGAATTTCAATCAGCGGCTGATCTAAAGACAACGACGACGGATCAGAATTTAACTGTGGGTTGTCAAATAGCTGTTGTGCTGCCAAATAGGCGGCATCGGCAGTCGCATATAAACTCGCCAGATCAGGCCCAGAAATATCCAACGCCACCGCACGGGTACCGCCATCATTACTGCTGATTATGGAACCTCGTGAAGAAAAAGCCCGCATCCCAGGATACTGCCGAAATAACGCCGTTAAGCGATCCATCATCGCCTGTATATCCGTTGCTCGCACCGGCTCACTCATCAACCAAATTCGCCCTACTGACACATTCATTGAATAATATTTCAAAGGGGGCATGCCGGTGGTACCCTCGTCAAACGCTTGCGCGTCTGCCATTACGTGCGGCTCTAGAAACGCCCTGACCTCTTCGGCAATCATCGCCATTTCAGTGAGGTTGTAACCGGGTGGCGCAATCATCAATGAAAATGCTTTCGGCTCTTCGCCCTCGGGCAGGTACTCGGCAGGGGGCATTAACCAAGCGGCTAAGCCCAAGGTAAAGACGAGTGTGCTCAGCATAACGGCTGCCCGCCGCTTACCGGTGGCAGTTAGCCGATTTATCACAGCCAATATTCGGCTTGGCGCAGCTGATCCGCCCGCTTGAGCCGCAGCTTGACCACCAAATCCCATTCTGGCTAAGGCGGAAGGTACCACAAACACTGCCACTAACATCGAGGCAATTATCGCCGCGGCAATCGATATCGCAATGTCGGAATACAACTGCCCGGCTTCTTCCTCGATAAACAAAATAGGCAAAAACACCAACACCGTGGTCATGGTTGAGGCTAATACCGCTGGCCAAACATCACGCACACCGGCTAAAGCGGCATCAAACTTAGTTAAGCCCCGTCGCCTGGCTTGCTCAATACTTTCGAGCACCACAATGGTGTTATCCACCGTCATACCAATGGCAAAGGCGACTCCCGCTAAAGAAATGACATTGATGGTGCGATCAAATAATAACAAACCAAGGAATGACGCAATGGTGCAGATTGGCAGGCCAATAATGCCGACAAGGGTGGCACGGCCAGAACGTAAAAACAGATACATAACCAGGGTTGCTAGAGCGGCCCCTAATGCTAAGTTGGTCCAGACATTAACGATAGAATCTTCAACATAACGCACGTCATCGCCAATCAGCATCAGTTGCAAACCTTGTTGCGCTAATAAATCTTGATTAAGCTGCGCTACAACCTCCAACATACCTTGTTTAATGGCGATAACATTGGCACCACTTTCGCGGCTGACAGATAAACCTATAGCTTGCTCACCGTCTGCATAGGAAAGTTGCCGCACTTCAAAATGATCTAACACCAAGCTGGCAACATCACGCAGTCGCACTTGTTCAGCGCCGCGTTGTGCAAGGATAACGTCTTCTAATTCGTTTAAATTATCGAAACGGCCGATCACCCGCAATAAATAACGTCGTTTACCGTTATCGATATCACCTGCAGAGCTATCGCGGTTACGCTCGCGAATGGCTTGGCGCACATCACTCATACTTAAACCGCGTTGTGCCAATTTAGCCGGATCGACCAGCACCTGAATTTGCCGCTCAGCACCGCCGCTGACACCAATTTCAGATACCCCAAGCACGCGTTCCATACGGGGCCTAACCACGTCTTCAGCGAAATCTCGCAGCATGTCCATATCCAATTGCAGCGGGTTGCCGGCAAGGGGCATTAAGCGGTAATACATAAAGGCATTTGCGGAAAATGAGCTGCTTAATAAGCGCGGTTGGTCGACATTTTCAGGATAACTAGACACTTGGCTTAAGGCATTACTGACTCGGATCAAGGCTTCATTAACATCCACCCCGAATGGAAACTCTAACTCAATGTTAGCTGAGCCAGTACTTGCTCTGGAAATCATCCGCTGCAAATTAGGCAAATTGCGTAAATAGCGCTCTTGCTCAATTAAAATTTCTTTTTCAATATCTTGCGGCGTGGCACCAGGCCAGCCCGTGACCACACTGATGGTTCTAACTTCCAAATCAGGGATCATTTGCACGGGTATTCGAAAAGCGGCAACAATACCCAACACACAAATAATTAAAACAGCAACCGTTAAAATGGTGCCATGGCGGATTGCGGCAGCTAACATCAGTTGCCTCCTGCCACACTAACTAACCGAACCGCTTGGCCATCACGTAAATTTTCATTACCTCGCACCACCACCGCTTCACCTTCGGGTAAACCCATCACAATTTCTACACCGCCAGCGGTATTGCGCCCGAGGGTCACAAGTCGGCGATAGGCTTTACCTTCAACAATAGAAAACACACTGAATTTTCCATCAGCATGGCGTAGCAACGCATCAGCAGGCACCACCAAGACTTGACGCTCACGTTGTTGAAAATGGAATACCGCGCGGGCTGACGTACCTGGCAATAAGCCACTAAGCTGACTCTCGACGGTGAGCCTTGCCAGAAAACTTCGGGCATTACCGCTGGTCACGGGGACATCGGCCGTTAAAGTGGCGGACAACGCGTTATTAGGATAAAGATCAGAGATAACATCAATATGCGAAAGGTCCGCTAAGGCGGGGTAATATTCTTGTGGTAATTGCACGTCAAGATACAACGGCGTTAAGGCCACTAAGCGAAATACTGGGGCACCTAAGTTGACATACTCACCCACATCAGTGTATCGCTCAACCACAACGCCGGCAAAAGGAGCGGTTAACTGGTGACGTGCTACTTGCTCTTGCTGCTGCGCCAGCGCCGCAGCTGCTTGGCGTTTTAGGGCCTCGGCTTGACGCAATGCCGCTTTTCTTAACGCTAATTCCGTTTGTGGAAAAAGCTGTTGCGACGTCAGCGTTTCGGCTTCGGCAACCAAGCGTTGCTGTTCTTGTAAGTTGACTTCAGCTAACGCTAACCCCGCTTGAAACTGTGCTAAATCATGTTGTGCCAAGGCGGCATCTAAAGTCAGCAACACGTCTCCCGCTGCCACACGGTTCCCCGCATCAACATGAACTTGTGCCACCAAACCCGCCGTTTTACTTGATAAGTTCGCATCTTGACGCGCCGTTAAGGTGCCGGTTACCGTGAGTTGCTCTGCCAAACTGTTGGCAACAGGCTGAATCGCTTGCACAGGCACCGCTTCTTGTGCCAACAAGATACCGCTCCACAGTAATGTTATTGCCCATAAATGCCGCATTGTCTTTCCTTATCATCAGCAGGTTAGCCTAATCTGTTATGCGTAAAGTGAGCATAACGATCAATCCGCACACGGCGAAAGACGGCCTCTGCGCGATTAGTGCCAACTTAACGGGTCTAATCGATAAAAGTAGCTCAATTGTTGATACAATGCCGGATGCTGTTTCGCTAATTCGTCCGACTGTTCAAAAAACACTTCAGATAGCACCGCAAAAAACTCTGCAGGGTTAGTTGCCGCATAAGGGTCAATCAGCACAGGTTGGCCTTGTTGTAGCTGCCATCGTAATTGATCAAAGGCTTGCTGCATCACCTGAGACCATTGCTGATAATCACTACTGCGTTGCAATAATGGTGCACCTTGTGCATTGCCATGTTCTTGATCTAACTGATGCGCAAACTCATGGATCACCACATTGTGACCATCCTTTGGATTGGCGGCGCCAGCCAAAGTATCTTGCCAACTTAAAATCACCCGCCCTTGTTGCCATGATTCCCCACTGAGAATACGTCGTTGCTCACTGACTAAGCCCGCCGCATCTTGTTGCGCATTCGCCACAATAAAGGCGGCAGGATAAATCAAGATCGATCTTAGCTGCGGAAAGTAATGATTGGGTCGGTTTAATAACAGCAAGCAGGCTTGCGCCGCTATGGTCACGCGCATTTCATCGGTAACGATTAAGCCTGCACAACCTATAAAATCTTTCTCTGCAATAAACACCTGAATATGTTTTTTTAATTGCAGCTGCAGATCAGTGGGCAAGGCGCGATAATAAGGTAACCGCTTTTTTAATATCTGCCGCCAAGGCTCGGGAAAAGGCCGAGCGCGGATTCGCTGCCGTTGCCAACGTTGATAGTAAGGCTGGCCAAAGATAAAACCACTGATTAAGATGGTCAGTATTAATAGGATAACTAAGGGCACTTAGGTGCTCCAATAAGAGGCAGTCGAACTCTTTTAGTGGGGTGAGGTCTGACAAAATTCAAGCATTTAGCGCCAAGCAGTTAGGCGCTATGGCTGCAGTGATTTAGGAGTTGTCATGTTTAATCTTTTGAAAAACTTACTCGAAAAAGCCAGTAACGATTGGCAAGGTGCCGGCGCGGCTGAACAGCATTGGCAACAAGCTGGGCTTAACGAAGCAGAATTTATGGCCGTGGTACTGATGTTACAGTTATCTCACGCAGACTTTGACAGCGCCGAAGCAGAGCAGCAACTGGTGCAACGCTATTTATCAGAGGAATATCAATTAACCCCAGAGCATACCAAAAAGGTTTTTGCTCAGGCGCAGCAAATGGCGGCTGACTCAACCTGCTTACACGCTTACACCTCGAAACTAAAAAGTTTAACCGAGCCGCAGCGCATTGCCGTTTTAGACCAGTTATGGAAAGTGGCTTATGCCGATGGCAATATCGACCCACATGAAGATGCGATGTTACGCAAAGTAGCGGATTTACTGTTCATCCGCCACAGTGATTTTATTCAAAGTAAGCTGGCCAATATACCCACTTAACTAACGTGGATCGGCGTCATCTTTGTGGATAACTTCGCCTTCAATTACTTGACCGCCAGAACGCGTGTGGCTTTGCTGTTGCTGCTGATATTGACCGGCCTGCTCTCTAAATTTACGCATGCGTTGCCGATGCCGAAAAATCAAAATGGGGTTCAATACCCAGCTGAGTACTAAGGCAAACAACAGTAAAAAGGCCCCGACCATCAGCATGACACCCAGTACCAACCAGGCGAGTACACGCTGTACAAAGCTGCCTAGATGCTGCAGCTGAAACTGGCGCTGCCAAGCGGCTGCTTGCTGGCGAAAGGATGAATCAAACATAATAACCTCATTTAATTTGCTGCAGTAAGTGGAACCTTGCTCTGCAAAAAGCACCACCGTGTTACCACGGCAGCTTATTATCTCTTATCTGGCTGAGCCTGACCTGAATAGTTCAAAAATACGATTACTCGGTTTTATTGCTCAGTGCCCAGCGCATAATATCGCCCCAACTCGGTTCTTTGCCATACATCTGCATACCGCGTAAAAAGATCCGCCCAGCTAAACGCCTTAACCAATACAGCGTACCCAGTAGCAATAATAACGATAGCAAGGGTTGCCACCAAGCAAGTTCTACCATGGCTAATCTTACCGGCATAGCCGCAAACGACGTTAAAGGTAACCAACTGAGTAAAGTCATGCCAAAGCCAGTGGGGCTATCGATGACCAAGTAAGTAAATAACAGCGGTAACCATGTCACCATCATCACTACCCCTTTACCACTGGTGTTAGGATCATCAATCGAAGCTGCAATAGCCGCCATAAAACAGGCGCATAACAACAAGCCAATTAAAGCAAACGGGACTAGCCAAGCGATGACCGCCCAATTTAGCCAAGTAAAATCCACCGGCTTATCGGCGATAAACAACAGCGTGATCACCGTACTTAACACGATGACTAAACTGGTGGTAAACATGGCTTTCATTGCGCTTAAGCTGTGCCCCAGCACCTTGCCATCAATCCACTGCTGTGGCGTTACAATAGCGAATAACTGTTCGGTTACGCGTTGTTGTTTTTCACCGGTAATGCTCATCAGTAATTGGCCAAAGGCCGTCGATAAACCAATCAGTAATAAAAACAATAAACCTATCGCGATCATCTTCTCCGGCCGATCACTGCCCTTATAGTTGTCATCCAAATAACGCATTTCAAGGGTAACGGGCTCTTCTAATGTCGCTAACTGTGCCGCAGACAAACCTTGTGACTGACCATAAACTTGCCGAAAGTACTTTTGTAACTCGCTATCCAGTGTTTGCTGCCATTTTTTACCGGATAACGTATGTACCACAATAACGTCAGCCTCTTCACTGACTACTGCATGCCAAGTCTGAGTCTCTTTTAACTGTGTCAATTGCTCATCTAAGGTTATCGTAGGCCGCTGAAACTGAAATTGCTCAGTATTTTCCAACGTAAAATGCGCAGGCACCGCAATCCGATATTGATGCCGGCTTTCGTCCACAAAAAAGCTCCAAGCCACCACCGCAGCCATCACCAACACCATTAACAGGTAGGAGATCAGCTGTTGTTTCCACTTAAAGAAGCGTAAAAACTCCCATTTAGCGACAATTAAACTTTGCTTAGAGATCATGCTGCACTCCCTTGCTGATGCTCGGCCATGGCCGACACATATAATTGATGTAAATCGGCTGCTTGCATGGTCACGGCGCGCACAGTGAACGAGTCCAACACTCGTTGTAGACAATGTGTAAGATCAGTGCTGTTGGCTAAAGTGACACTAAAACTGTGACTCGACTGCCATTGCCAATGCTCATCAGCCAATACTGACGCTAAGCTGTCTTCACTAACAGCTTGTTCAGTTTCAATTAACACCACTTGCTTTGGCTGTGCTTGTAGGCGGATCTCGGCTAAAGTGCCCGCTAAGACTACTTTGCCCTTTGCCATCAGCAACATGCGGTCAGCCAGTTTTTCTACCATCGCCATCTGATGAGCACTCAGGATCACCGTCATACCTTGCTGGCGCAACTCTTTTAAAAAGGCGACGACTTTTTCCTGATTGAGTGGGTCTAAGCCAGAAAATGGCTCATCCAAAATCACCACGGCCGGCCGATGGATCACAGCCGCGATCAGCTGCACTTTTTGTTGATTGCCTTTTGATAATTGCTTCAAATCTTCGTGTCGCCGTTCGGTTAACTCAAATACCTCTAACCAATGCGTCATCTGCTGCTGTGCGGTGGCTTTGCTTAAACCATGCAATTGCGCTAAATACAGTAAATTTTTCTCAACGCTTTTATCCGGATATAAACCCCGGTCTTCGGGCAAATAGCCCAACTGGCGACGCGGTATATGGTTATAGCGCTGCTGTTGGTATTCGACCTGAATAGTGCCTATATCGGGCAACGTCATTCCCACTAACATACGAATAATAGAAGACTTACCCGCACCGTTTGGACCGAGTAACGCAAAGATCTCACCCGGTTCGATAGTAAAACTAACACCCCGCACGGCTTGTACCGTGGCATAAGATTTTTCTATAGCCGATACCGCTATTCGCATGCTGCTTTCTCCTGTATGAAAATACGATAATAGCAAAGCCACTGCGCTAATTCACAAGCAATTTGTTAGCAAATGTATAACAAAAATCTCAGAACCACTTAGCCAATGGTCTAACAACAACACTTGCTGCATTTTAGCTACGGCTATGGTAAAACTGTTTAATTGCTCTATCGCTAATTTATAGCTTTGGTCTTTAAGAATAAATTATGTCACTTCAACTGGTTTTTTTAGATGCAGCCACCTTGGGTGATGCAGATTTTTCAGCGTTAAAGCACATTGATGGTGAATTAACCTTACACGATTACAGTACAACTGCGCAGATTGTGCCGCGCTTGCGCAATGCTGATATTGCTATCGTGAATAAATGCATCTTAGATGCCGGGGTACTGAAGCAGCTACCGCGTTTAAAAGCGATTATGATTAGTGCAACCGGCACCGACAATATCGATTTGGACGCGGCAGCCGCCGCCGGCATTGTGGTAAAAAATGTGCGTAACTATGCCGAAACGGCGGTGCCGCAGCATGTTTTTGCGTTATTACTGGCACTCACCAATCAACTTATTGGCTATCAGCAGCGGGTTGCCGCGGGCAAATGGGCACAAAGCCGTTCTTTTTGTTTGCTGGATTTTCCGATAATGGAATTAGCCAATAAAACCATGGTGATTGTGGGTTATGGTGCTTTGGGTCAAGCTACGGCAAAATTAGCGGCAGCTTTTGGTATGCAGGTAATTATTGCAGAGCGCCCCAGCGCAACGGTGGCAAGGCCAGAAAGAATGCTGATGGCAGAAGCCTTTGCTCAAGCCGATGTGGTGTCATTACATTGTCCGTTAACGACAGACACCCGAGCTTTTATTAACGCACAGCGGCTGGCATGGCTAAAACCCGGCGCGATTTTAATTAATACCGCACGAGGCGCGTTAATCGATGCCGCAGCATTAATTAATGCTTTGCAAAAAGGAAAACTGGCGGCCGGTTTAGATGTGTTAGCCGAAGAACCGCCCGCGCCCGACACGGCGCTGTTGCACTGTGCCTTACCGAATTTATTAATTACCCCACATATTGGGTGGGCCAGCCGCGAAGCCAGAGCACGGATGGTGGGCAAAATTGCTGACAATATTAATAACTTTATAGCAACACAGTAGAATACTTCACACCATGCGCCAACAAGTTGAATGCAGTGGTCAACAACCTAATAAGAGCAAAAGTGCTATGAAATGCCTGACGTTTGTTACCTTTATACTACTGTTTATCAGTACGAACTTAGCCGCAGAAACGCTGAGCTCGAGAATGCGTGATGCAGCAAGCAGCAGTGAACATGCCGAACAAGTGATCACGTCGCTACAAACGCAAACAGAGAACAGCCTAAGCACCGAAGACTATTTAGTCTTAGCAGAAAGTTATCAAACACTCGGCAAACGTGAAGCCGCTTTAGATGCGGTTAATAAAGCAGAAAACATGGCGCCAAGCGATTATCTTCGCGCCATGAGTTTGTTTCATAAAGCGCAAATCTATGGCATTTATTTTCAAGACGCCGAGATGGCACTAGTGCAATTAGTTGAAGCTGAAAAGCACCTAATCTCGTTAAAAGATGTGGCTGCAAAAGTGCTATTGAGCGATGTATTGAACAGCTTTGCCTCTGCTAATAACGTATTGGGTAATCTTAGCAAAGGCTTAGAATATGCCAAGCGGAGTTTGCTGTTAGCTGAAGAGCTTAGCAATACCCCACGCCAGTTGAATGCCTTAGTACTGATTGGCCGATTAGCATTGCAAAATAACCAATATAAAGTCGCCTTTAGTCATTTTGAACGAGCACTGGTCATTGCCCGTGAGTTATCGGATGACGAACAAATTGCATCGATTTACTTCCGCATGGGCATGGCTTATCGCAAACTTGATCAACATGATCTTGCCCTCACTCACTTTCAACAAGCGGCTGAACGCTATCAACAATTAAATCGGCTGTCGAATTACAGTCATGTACTGATTTACATGGCTGAAAGTTATATGGAAGGTGAACAGCAGATAGCACAAGCTGAAACTTTACTGCAACAAGCCTTAGAGATCGCAGAGCAATTACAGCACAAACAGCGCACCGCTTTGGTCTATTACAGCTTGGGCCGCGCCGCACTTTTAAGTAAAAACTACCCACAATCAGAACAGTATTATCAATTGGCTTTTGAGAACTTTAAACAGTTAAACATGCGCAGCATGATGCAAGAAACTGCGTTGGCCATTGTTAAATTATTCATTACGCAACAACGTTATGCTGAAGCAAAAGTGCTGCTAAATGAATTAAGCCCGGATATCGAACAAGCCGCTATTTTTTTACAATTGCGCTATCACGATAGCGCAGCAGCTTTAGCGAGCGCGGCAGGAGATTGGCAACTAGCCTATACCTTACAAGAAAAAGTCACTCAATTAAATCAACAAGAATTAGCAGAACAAATGCAGTACAACATGGCTGAGCTAAGCGAAGGCTTATCAGAAATTAATGAAGCAGAGCAATATCGCCAGCAATTAACCGCATTAAAACAAACCTTAGCAGAAACAGAATCTCGCCAATTTTTATTGCAAGCGTTACTGGTTTTACTGATTTTTATCTGCTTTGTTTTTTGGCAATTAGTGCGCCGGCAACAAAACGCCGTCACGCCTTCGGTAGTGCCAGAGTTAGCGCCACCACAATGGGTCCAGTTCCGTGAGAAGGCTAAAGTGCTGGATCAACAGCAAACACAAAGCTTACTCGTTATTATGCCGCGCCAGCGTGCTGCCTTACAGCGGCAATTTGGCCGACGCATTGTCACCAATATGCTGAAACAATTAGCACAAGAGCTTGATACAGAGGCGGTTAACGCATCCTTTAGTGGCAGTGAAATGCTTTGGCTCGCCGTTGACAGCCAAGATAAAGCCGCACAAAGTGCTTTGTTAGAACAAGCCATCCAATCATTCAGCAATAAATTGCTCGCGCTAGGTGTTGCACCCGCTATCTTAACGGCAGAACTGGAATTAGCTTCATTACTAGGACCCAATTGGCACAAACGTGATTTGAATGGTTTAACCGATATCGTATGGTTTGGTTGGTCATTACTCGAGCAATCTCCGCCAACGGACCTGGCTTGGCGGTTAAGTTTCACCACTGAACATGCTAGGCCCTGCGAATGGCAGGTAGAAGATTTACGCACAGATATTGTCAATGCTTATCGCTTGGGCGAACTGAACATTTTGGTCAATCAACAAGTTCTAACGCCAGATCAAGTCGATTAACCCCCTAACCTGTTTACCCTATCACGCTATACGCAGTGCCGCTGGCAGCTCAAAATGCTGCTGGCGGCGGCGTAATGGACAGTTAAAACTTAAACTGACAGCTTGTAATGCCAACCCTGCCGCCGATTTATTGCCACTACCATACTGTGGATCGCCTAACACCGGATGGCCAACACTGGCAAAGTGACGACGAATTTGATGTTTTCGACCACTGATTAACTGCACATGAAGTCGGCTGCAATCGGTAACGGCATTATAATCCTCAACAGTAAAACGGGTTTCTGAGGCTTTATTGTCTAAAGGTAAGCTGATCACCCCATCGGCTATTAAATCGGCAGATAATTGGCCTTTTATCGTGATTGCGTAACCTTTGGCAATGTGTCGCTGAGCAATTAATTGACTAAAAGCGGCAGCCGCTTTTTTGCTGTGAGCAAGTATAACTAAGCCACTGGCCTCACGGTCTAAGCGATGTAATAAAAAAACCTGCCGCGCGGGGGTAAAGTGCTGCTCAGCAAAGCGCAGTAAACTCAGATGATCGCCCCACTCATTGCCTTGCGACAACATACCTGCCGGTTTAAACCAAATGCTGTAAGCCGTTTCATCAAATAATAAGGTTGCCGGCGCACATTGCCGCTGCAAAATATCCTCATCGTAATTTAACAGTAGTGTTGCACCGGGCTTTAACATAAATTGAGCGCGGCGCAACCGTTTAACCGGCTTGCCGACTAACTGCACTGCACCTTTGTTCATCGCATCTTTTAAACGGCCTTTACTTAATTCAGGAGCAGCGGAGACCAGTAAATCGATAGCCGAGATGGCCGAAGTTACCGGCAGTTGACGAGACAACTTCATAATATATTCTCAGCCCTTGCCATTGGCAAAGGTATATCAGGATTTCAATCGGCTGATCTTATCAAAGATCTCTTCCCAACCACTAGGAATATGTCTCACGCCAGCCTGATCGCGGATCGCTCGCTCAACATGAACCGTTAAACGCCGCACCGGCCTCACCACTTTTTGCTTGTAACGATACGCATAACCTAAACTTGCCAGCGACAACACGACAAGATAGCCAATCCAATAAGCGATAAAGCTTTTAAAGCCGGCACTAAATAAGCCATTCCGTGCTTCGAGCATCGCTAAAGAAAACGGTTGCCGACCTATCCGTTGTAATTGCAATAACATTTCATCGACCTTGCTGTCGTCTTTTGTCGTGCCACCGAGCATATGGCCATGCTCATCTAGTAACAGGAAATCAGCCCCCGGTGTTTGCTGTTGTAATGGCATCAACAATAAAGGAACATCTAACACAAATAAGATATACCCCGCCCCACCATTCGGCTGCTGGATACGTTGGCTTAGCAATACTTTGTTTTTACTTAACGCCAAAGTCGCTAAACCTAGTTTAGCTGAGCCTTCAGCTTGCTCATATTGCTCAAACCACGGCACTAAACTCGCTAAAGTTGCGGTGAACTGTGTCTGCGGATTAGCATAAATAAAATGTTGTTCTGACACATACACAATGCGCTCTAGCGCGGGTTGCATCAATTCGATAGCCGTAAAGGCTAAATCGAGATGCTGCAGTAATAACAATTCGCTGGCCACACTGACGTTTTTCTCTACTAACTCCGCGGTATTTAATGGCTCTCCCTGACGATTATGCAGCTTTAACGAAAGCGAGCTTTGCAAAGCAGCTTGCTCACTAAACGGCAGTTTGGTTAACCAATCAAGCAAATTCAGCAGCGGTTGTAGTTGCGTATCAATTTGTGCGGCTTTAAATTGCAAACGTTGTTCGGTGTGTTGTAGCCGGTTATCGATGGTCAATAAAAAGTGACAGAGTGCCGCAACAAAACTCAACATTAGGACGAATAGCGCCGCCAATTTGACCGTACGGCGATATTCGTAAAGCGCTGGATTTTGCATCAACCTTTCCTTGTTAACAATTGCGTTGAAACTAAATTAGCGCGTTTCATTAATTAGTCAATCTATCCATCGCAGAAAACTACAAGTTCGCCTCAGCAAAAGAGGCTAATCGACTACGAACAACCCCATTTAAATTAACGGTAGTACTGCCTTCAAAGTTTTTAAAACGCTCCACAATGTAAGTGAGCCCCGAGGTCACCGCAGTAAGATAATTACTGTCTATTTGCGATAAATTACCTGAGCAGATTAATTTTGTTCCCTCGCCACAGCGGGTAATAATGGTTTTTAACTGCGCTGCGCTTAAATTTTGGCATTCATCTAAAATTACCCCAGTGTTAAATTGTACGAAAACCCCAGTATAAAAATATTGACATTTATTGTTACTTATGATTAAATCATTTTAAAATGAGTTGCTTACGATATCATTGCGAAACACGTAAGAGCTCGAATTACAAGTTGAAACTGCATGTCATGTAAAAATTCCAGTCGTTACAAAACAAGATTCAATCTCGGCGCTGTGGCATACCTTCAGTCGTCAGTTGACGACTGCGGATTAAGAAATGTCATCTATAAGACCGATGACTATATAGAAAACTTCCCTTTCATCTTTCACGCTGAGCATCTTGATGCTTGCTGCGAAATGAATTTATTTTTAATCCAAAGGTTAAAAGGTGAATACTCGCTAAAGAAAAACAAGCGACAAACATCCGATTCTTGGAGTCAGCAATACGCAGCTACCCGAAAGGGCGAGCCACTTGATATCAAAACGATTGAGAGTATCTCCAAAGATCTGAAGCTTTTCCTCGATTTTCTGATTGAAAATGATCTGTCTTATCTTGAAGTAATTGCAGCTCCAATTTCTGAAAGTGCTCATGCTGACGTCAGTCAAATGCCAGTTTGGAAATACCAGCGCTATCTGGTTGAAAGAGTAAAACGCAAAGACTTAGCGTGGAATACCGCAAACCGTATGATCAGACGAGTCCGGGAGTTTTACATCTGGTCTTACCACCGAGGCTCCATCGGAAAGCTTCCCTTTGAGCTTGAGCTCAAAGCTATACACAAGAAAAAATCTAGCGATTATGACGTACTCTTCTCAATGCCATCAGCCAATCAGACCGCACTCCAAGCATGGATTAGCAATCTAACCATTCCAAAGAAGTTTAAGCAAAAAGCCGTCAAACCTAATGGACTGCAACCATTTAACAGATCAGAACTAGCGTCTTTGCTAAACACTGATACAGCTAAGCACCCAACAAATTCGCTGTTTCTCAAATGTGCATATCTCGCAGGTTTTCGTTCATTTGAAGTAGTGCAAATCGACTACAACGAAGTCGTCAATCCTGTCGACCACCCGAGAAATGCGGTTTTCAAAATTGGATTAGTCCGAAAGCAGCACTTGCCCAAACCAATCAACATCACTAGAACTTTGATGCAGAAGCTATTCGACTATACAACGACGGCCTCGTGGAAAACCCGGCGAAAAAAGCACGAGGAGAAGTATGGCGTAGACAATCCTGAACACCCACTGCCTTTATTCATAAACAAAAGCGGAGAGCGTATGGCTGGGACTTCGGCTAGTGATGTTATCGCTTATGTGCGTAAAGAGCAGCGCGAAAAGGGTTTACCAGTATTGGAACGAGGCTATCATGATCTAAGAGCCACGTTCGGGACTTATCTCGCTATTTATTTAATTGAGAAGTTAGTTGATACACGCAGAGTCCGTACAACACTTCGTAAGTGGCTAGGACACGAAAGCATGAAAACAACGGAGATGTATATTGATTTCGCGAAAGTGTCCGAACCTAGTGAGTTTGGAGCAATGCATGAGTGGGTTGAAGACATCTATAAAGCTGTAAGAGAGACCAAATAGATGAGCAGCAGCATTAGACACAAATTATCACCTATTCCTGCTCAGTTCGCTCAGTATTCCGAGACACTTGCTTATCAAATAAACGAGATGTGGTGGCGCTCAAGTTCTATTCTCTTGACTACGGACAAACCGATAGATAGAGAAACAGATTTAACAAAGAGCATTATGCGGAAATCAACTACCGCGATTTTGAAAGTAATGCCCTACTTGCTCAACGGCCTAGACGAGCCTTTTAGGTCTGAATTTATCGAAACAGGACTGCAATCACTGGATATCTTGACACTGCGGGATAAATTTGAACTTGCTTTTAACAAACAAGCGACCCTTCACTTTGACTCGAAAGTAGCTGCGACAGCCGATATCGGATTATCGAACCTACTCGCAATGTATTTTACTGATCCTGATTTGAAACCTAGACCGCATGAACTTCATTTGAAATTCAAAGCATTTTCACCAGTGCTCGCGCGGCAAATTGCTGACTTAAACGAGAGAGCAAACTTTGAAGATGGAAAGTCGTTTACTCTTTTGAATACAACTCTACGCAAAAGTATTTTGTCACTGAGTCAAATAATTCCGTTCCTATTATCAAACCTACCTGAAGACACCATCAAAAAAATAGAACTACATGGGCTGGATTCACTAGATGATCAGAGTATCGCAAACTTAGTAGAATATACCGGAATGAATGAAATATTTCGGAGTAAGCTGAAGCTCGAAACAAAATTTGATGATGCATTAACGAATTTACGCTCGATGCACTTTAACGTAGAATGTATTCCATTCTCACATTTAAAATTCAAAGATTCTATTATCGATATTTCAAGAGCAATGCAGTTAAGCTATACTGAATTTTGCGATGTAAAAAAATTACTGTCTGAATGCGCAGAAATTTTTGCTAAAGATGAAAATAAAAGCACTCAGACTTCAATCGATAATTTAAATAAATCGCTGAACTGCATACTAAAACTTCTAAACGGCGAACTAAGTTCATGCAGCGAAGAAATGACAATCAAGGAAAAGATTACTAGTCAGTCAGCGCTTGTAATAAAAATCACTAACAAAATGAAATCAGACAAATCTGCATTCATGGTGTTTTTGAAAAATATAGCCCCTGAGCATTTCGGTGAACAAAGAATAATTCAACTCAACACAGATGAAAAATTCGATGAATTCACTGCAAATATATCGAACACCTTTAAAGAAGAATACAGAGCATATTTATCTGAATATAACAATTACTCTGCTGTAGAACTCTGGGCAAGGAAATCACTAGCTAAATATCTATATGCTCATTATGAAGATCCAAAAATAAAGAAAGTCTTAATGCTATTGCAAGACCACGGTATAAATGGTTTGGCATTAGAGTACGGGAAAGGATTCAATATACTCAATGAGCATTTAGAAAATACTGCCGAAAGCGATAACAGCGCAGGAAAGTGGCAGCTGACTGCCGCTTTAGAGATATACAATTTTACAAATAAAACGAGTATAAGACTAAATCAATTATCTCCATTTATTGTGACTTTCGAGAATGAAAACAATGACAGACTTCATTCAATTAGCCTATACGAAATTGCAACGGATTACCCCAGAGTTTTCGAAGATTTAAAAATATACATTGACAAAAACAAGACAAAAACAGACGAAGGTTCAGTTCAACAAATAACATTATCATCCAAAGTAAATATATTTAAAAGATTATTTCTAAAGCATCACAACAGTCTCAACGAATCAGAAATATCAACACTAAAAAGCGAAGGAATACAGGCGTTCGCCAAAAATAACAAAAAATTGCTAGAGCACTTTCGTCAAGTCATACTAAATGACAGCAAAAATAAAATAATAAAATCATCAACAGCCATACAGCAACAAAATGCTTTAAATAGCATTGTAGACTTCTTTGGCATTGATAAATCAGAAGCTTACCGGGTCAAAGCAAATAAAGATCAAAAATTGGCTCGGCGTCGCAATCAAAAATCGATGTATACATTTGAACAAGTCGTGAATATCGCTTATGCAATTGAAAAACTTCTTACACAAACTGACCTGACGAATCTTCAGCATTTGTGCCTGCATGCTGCCCGAATATTTATCAAAACAGGTTGGAACTTAACACCGGTTCTAGAGCTTGACCGTGACGACCTTACTTACTTCGGTGTTTCACTTCAAGGTAACAGAACAGCAGCAGTTCGTATGTTTAAGCGCAGAGCTAATTACAAGACTCATTGGCCTACTTTTGGTGAAACGGCGCAGATTGAGAAAATAGATGCGGATACATTATATAGGGAGTATGTAACAGGCAAAATCACTTCCTCAGTAATGCAAGATCTTGAGTTCATCTCAAATCACACAAGAAAAACCTCCGAACAGCACAAAAAAACTCAGTTCAGAGACAAAATTTTTACATACTCATTAGGTAAAAAAGTAAGTGTTCTTAACGGTTTATCCTTCACCAAATGCATTAATGAATTACTAAAAAAAGCAGGGCTAGATATTACCTTTTCTGTAACACGGCTCCGAAAAAAAGGCATGAATTACACCTACAGAAAGGTCGCAAAAAACTTCGAAAAGTATAAACATGCGGGACTCCATACCCCAGCCGCCTTCTATCAGTATTATTTGAAAATGGAAAGTGGAGAATCAGAGCAAAGCATCTCAGCTGCGACGGCAGTTATGGCTGATTTCTACATCCACGATAATGCTGAGAAAATTATTTTTGTTCAAAAGGTCGATGATAGCACTAGACAAACCCCCACCGGGCGATGCAATCAAACTGCGGATTCTGACGTAGTTAAGCAATTTAAAGTCAAAAATCGCAAGTTTCTAGATGAGAAGGAAATAACAGGTTGCGCAGACTTTGGTGCATGTCTTTTTTGCGAACATTTCCGTTGCATCGCCGATGCGGAGCACGTTTGGCGACTACTGTCGTTTGAGAAGATAGTGATAGATCAGATGGTTGCTGCTTCATACTCAATATTTGGCGATGATGGTAGCGAACAACAGAAAAACATAATTAAGTTGAAACAACGAGTTATAGACATACTGAAAGAGCTTGAGCATATGAATTCACAGGCAATTTCACAGGGTAAGGTCTTATTCTCGCAGCATGGCGTCCATCCTGACTGGGAGTTTGCATAAATGAGCTTCGTTATTCCTAACAAAGTAGTCGACGTCATTGACGCCTGTACGTTACTAGACTCCTCAGGGTGCTACAAAATTAAACCCTTAACAGAAATTAGGAAGTCAGGCTACGATGGCAACTCCTTTGATAACGTTGTGTTATGGGAGTCAAAAAACCACCAAATTAAACGTAGTGGAGCCGTTATTTTTGGTTCGGACATGTGGACAAGTAATGAGAATACAAACAGACATCTCACAATGCTTGGTGGTGATAGTGAGATAGCATTTCAGCTTAAGCTATATGCACTAATTGCGCATATCTGCGGTATTTATAAAGGTGGTAGTGGTGAGAAACTTAGTACTCTCCAAACGAAATTAGCCGCGCTGAAAAAATTCGGTAAACACTTGCTTACTAAAGGTCTAACATCTTTTCATCAACTGACCAAGCTTAATGATCTGGCATTGCGAACCTTAGTTACGGAGTATTTGAGTAACATCGTTCAAACAACTGCGCCAATGAATAAACCCAGAGTTTTCGCCGATTGCTTTCAAGCACGTGAAAGCTTTGGGCTCATCGATACTCGTACTGCTGAAATTTTTGAAGAAGTATTGAGCGATTTATTTAAAACAATTGAAGAAACCTTATCTCATCCTATTATACCAACTGGAATAAGTGCAAGAATTGCTAAATTTTCCGCTCACGTTGTAAGCGAATGTGGAAATCGAATCGAAGAATGGGAGTTATACAACGATAAGCTTTTGGAATGTACTCGAAATTGGAATCAGCCAATCGATGAAATTAAAGGTGCAGATCTCTTTAACCGTTCGGCTATTAAAAATGGCATCATATCGAAACTAAATGAGCTTGCAGAGTATTTTATCGACTTAAAAGTGGCAGTTTATATCCATATCCTCCAGTTCACAGGTATGAGATATAACGAAGTGTTGTCGTGCAGAATAGGTTGCACAAACAAATCTGACCCAATAAATGCTAAGTATTTGATCGAAGCTGAAACTCACAAGACTGCGAACACTTTTGTATTGGACACATGGGTTTGTAACAAAGAAACTTTTGAAGCAATCAAGTTGCTTGAACGCTATTCAGTGGGAATGGAAGCCAGAGCTGAGCTAATTCTCGAAAGATTTCGCGGAGTAGTACAAGATTCATTGGTTCACAATATTGAAGTTGGTATGACCGAGAGGCGTTTGTTTGGGGTTGTGCATAGTGCCGCTTCTATTAGCTTTGCTAAGTCGGGACGTTTCGAGGATTTCGAAGTTAAGTCGGAGCATTTTCTCCCTTTATTTGATTTAACTTTAACTGAGGCTGACATACGAGAGCTTGATCGCCTTGAGCAAAATTATAAACAAATCAAAGGTAAAGATAGAGGCGTACCTTACGCAGTTGGTGACACCCTTCGATTAGCTAACCACATGTTCAGGCATAGCTTTGCTTACTTTGTTATTGCCAATAAACTAGGCGAATTGGACGATATAGCCGACCAGTTTAAACACTTAACACTGGCAATGACGCACGTGTATGTCGACAAAGGTATCCTTTCGCATGAAGAACTTATCGATCTTGTCGATGGATATGAGCAACTTCTGACCACAGCAATTGCTTCTGAATTGGCGGAACAAGCAAGCAATAATGAACTAAAGGGTGGCGCAGGCGAACGGTTTAACAAAGCAGCGAATGAGTTAATCATCGGTGTTACAAATTCGAACTCACCAAACGCAGCAGTGATTAGACAAATTCATTTTAAAGATCTCGGCGAATTTAAACGCTTTCTTGCGAAAAATATCGAGACGATACGTGGCCTGCCGCATGGTTACTGCACCGCAGGCGACAGCTGCAAAATTAACGGCGCATCAGTGCCAGCAGGTTGTGTCTATTGTCCTTCGTTTATTGTCGCAGACACACACAAACCACATTGGATAGCGCTGAAAAATCGGGCTTTAGATAAACTCAAAAGAATTAGTAGTTTACCCTTAGAAAAACAAAAAGATATGGAGCTATTTGTTGTTGCATATACAAAGGACCTGCGAGCGGCTGAGTATGTGTTAAACACTATTCAAGATCCGACGAAATCAAGTGGGGTATCGTTATGACAGATAAAAAAGGTGCTTTAGAGCGGGGATATATAGCTCTCAAGGAGCTGGTCAAAAAGGGCTCGAAAGTTAATATGAACAGCGTTGCCAAGCACGCCGGTTTTAGTCATACCAACTTTCGATTCCCAGAGTTTGCAGATTTAAAAGATGCAATCTCTGAAGCACAGAAAAAACAGCTGACCATTAAAAAGACCGAAGAAGTTGAGACACTGAGAGCACAGGTTACAGAGTTTAAAGCGAAGCTACTCGAAGCTAAAAAGCTTATGAAGACTGCTCCGCAGAACGATGCAGAAAATGTGAATATATTGCTCGCAAAACTGATGGAATGCTATCGATTGAACGACTTACTCAGAAGCGAAAATGCTGATCTGAGAAATCAAATTGCTCACCGTTCAGGCACTATTGAACAGGTAATCAAAGTAGACAAAGAAACAGGCGAGGTAATAACAGGTTATTTCGATAAGAGATAATTTGTAGTAGCTCGGATCTGAGCAGACAGTTTACCCGAGAGGTTCCAATCTGACCTGACAGTTAGTTATGAGTGTGAAGCGGACATTAAGTGAATTAGTCATAATTCCATCTGACACTTTTCATGATCGAGCCTAATCAAATCTGACAGTCAGCCCTATGCCAAAAGCAGATATTACACATTTAGCTTCGCTTCTATTTCAGTGTATGCATTATGATGTAACTGCTGAAATGGCCATCAAAAATCGAATACTGTCGATGATGAGTTATCTGTGACTAATTAAAATATGATTTATGTCCTATGTAGGACATAGGACATAGGACATAGGACATAGGACATAGGACATAGGACATAGGACAGTTTCAATGTATATTAAAAAAAATTAAATGGTTTTGATATGGAAACCCTGAAAATTGCTTTATCTACTTCGGAATGTTTAGTTCTCTCAAACCTCAACACATATGCATTTGGATCACTTGAAGTTGGGATTTCCACCCCTAACCTAACAGCATTGCCATCATCAAGAATTTTTGAAAAATCTGCGTTCTTCCCTTCGCCTGTCGTATCATATGTAGAGTACTGAAGGTATACGCCAATAGATTTATTAAACTTGTACATCGTCATAATGTTCAATCCATAAATTTCTGCATCGACAGAAATAATAGAAGAACTGTTCTCCTCTGTTGATAAGGCATCCGTTGTTAAAAGAGAATAATACGGACCAATTCCAACAAAGAAATCTCCATTTTTATATGAGAATGATAGATTGAACTCCATATTTCCACCGTCAGCAACATATTGGGAAATAATGTCCTCTGACGAAGTAATGGGATCATCAAACCTACCTACATCAATTCCAGAATTTGCAGAAAAATCAAATGCAACACTGAAAGTGTCTTTACTGCCAAGATTTTGTCGGGAATTAAAAGAAATTTTGGGTTTTAACTTGTTGTCAGCCACGGTAAGTTCCGGCTCAATTTTGACTTTTTCATCCTGATTTGCAAAGGCATTAATCCCGGCGTATGAGTTAAAGGAGA
>NZ_JAEINI020000002.1:0-444651 GCF_016343785.1 Alishewanella maricola
TCAATCGTTTGGATGAATTCTTTTTTACTAGATGACTGCATTATACTTACCTAACGCTTATTCGACAGAAAAGTCCGTATTTAAACACGGACTTTTCCGCAATTGTAAATTTAATAATTTACACATTAACCACAAAAACCTCTGAAGACAATACTTTGCAACATTAAATTTATAAAAGTATGTAACAAATACGGAAATATCCGTCTAACAAGAGCGACTTGACATTTCAAAAATAGCTGTATACTTAAACAGTGTTATGCCGGAGGTGTAAGATGGTAATGAAATCGCCTTTTTTAGACTTTGTCGCTGAAGAAATGTACAAGCGCCGCTATGCCAAGCGCACAGTGGAGACCTATGTATACTGGATCCGCTTTTATATTTTATTTCATAAAAAACAGCACCCTAAAGACTTAAGTGAGGCGCAGGTTGAACAATTTTTAACTTACCTTGCCGTGGAGCGGCATGTTGCAGTTCAAACACAAGCACTTGCGTTGAACGCCCTCAGCTTTTTGTATAAAGAGATTTTTCAGCGCCCGCTCGCTCTTAATCTCAACTTTAATCAATCAAGTAAGCCTAGAAAGCTTCCTGTTGTGTTAACAAAAGACGAAATTAAACGCTTATTAAAAGAAATTGATCCGAGCTATCTCTTACTAGCTCAATTGTTATATGGCAGCGGCTTACGTTTAATGGAAGCTGTGCGTTTACGGGTTGCCACGATTGATTTTGACTATCTGTCGGTTATGGTGTGGCACGGTAAAGGCGGTAAACATCGGCGCGTTACTCTGGCTCCAGAACTGGTGCCGGCGTTAAAACGCCAAATTGCTATAGTTGAAGCTTACTATCAGCACGATCTGGCAACTGCAGATTATGCGGGGGTTTGGTTACCATTTGCATTGGCGCGAAAATACCCAAATGCACCAAAAGAGCTTGGTTGGCAGTATTTATTTCCATCCGGCAAACTCAGCATTGATCCTGATTCTAAATTACTGCGTCGTCATCATATAGATGAGTCGGGTTTGCAAAAAGCGGTGAAAATTGCAGCTCGTAAAGCGGCTATCAACAAGCATGTTAGCTGTCATACATTGCGACATTCCTTTGCAACCCATCTTTTGCAAGCCGGTATGGATATACGTACTGTGCAGGAGCAACTGGGCCATACCGATGTAAAAACGACGCAAATTTATACCCATGTATTAAAACAAGGGGGAAATGCTGTGCAAAGCCCGTTATCTCAGCTGCTTTAAATAAACCGTGTGATTGCAATTATCTGACTCAACGCTGTTATATCAATCTACTTTATGTCGGTTGTGTAAGCCCTCTATGCTGTATGATTTGAGGTTCTGCTTAGCGCTTATTCTTGTTCTAGCGGTTTTACCTGTAAAAATCAGAGGAATCAGGTTATTTACAGCGTCAGTAATAATCTGCAGTGAGTATTGACGCTTGCAGGCGAATGATCCGAGCACAGTTTTTTTAACCGCGACAATGTCGAACTCGTTTTTGTCTATGTGCTTCACGCCAGCCTGACTAAAAAAACAGAGCGCCTAAAGCGCCCTGTTTTGTTTGTATCCATTGCCTCTACTAAAGGCAATTGCCTGGCACTCTTACCCAACCTTCCATTAAAACGCGCGCACTGCGGCTCATAATAGCTTTGGTAACCGTCCACTCGCCCTCTACTTGCTCTGCGGCAGCCCCAACGCGTAGCGTACCTGACGGGTGGCCAAAACGCACTGCATCTCGAGCACCGCCCCCGGCAGCTAAGTTCACTAACGTACCCGGTATAGCCGCCGCTGTGCCAATGGCCACCGCAGCGGTGCCCATCATGGCATGGTGTAACTTGCCCATCGACAGCGCCCGCACCAGTAAATCAATTTCACTGTTGTCTACCTGCTTACCACTGGATGAAACATAGCTCTGCGGTGGTGCCACAAACGCCACTTTAGGCGTATGTGCTCTGGCGACTGCTTCGCTAACATCGCTAATTAAGCCCATTTTTATCGCGCCATAGGCACGAATGGTTTCAAAGCGCGCCAGCGCAGCGGGGTCACCGTTAATCGCGTCTTGCAGTTCCGTACCGCTGTAACCAATATCGGCTGCATTCACAAAGATTGTGGGAATACCGGCGTTAATTAATGTGGCTTTAAATTGGCCAACTCCCGGCACCGCTAACTCGTCTACCAGGTTACCGGTTGGAAACATGGTGCCGCCACCTTCGCCTGCATCGGCAGCGGGGTCCAGAAACTCAATTTGCACTTCCGCTGCCGGAAAAGTTACGCCGTCTAGCTCAAAATCGCCGGTTTCTTGCACTTCACCGCCTGTTATCGGCACATGGGCAATAATGGTTTTTTTGATATTGGCTTGCCAAATACGCACGGTACAAATGCCATTGGCCGGAATACGTTCTGCATCCACTAAGCCATTGCTAATCGCAAAGGAGCCGACCGCCGCAGTGAGGTTACCGCAGTTACCACTCCAATCAATAAACGGCTTATCAATGGCAACTTGGCCAAATAAGTAATCCACATCGTGACCGGTTTGACTGCTTTTACTTAAGATCACTGTTTTACTGGTGCTTGACGTCGCGCCGCCCATACCATCGGTATGCTTACCGTAAGGATCGGGGCTACCAATCACTCTAAGCAGCAGGTTATCCCGCGCTTTACCTGGCACTTGCGCAGCCGCAGGTAAATCGTCCAGTTTAAAGAACACGCCTTTCGACGTGCCTCCTCTCATGTACGTCGCCGGGATCTTAATTTGTGGTGCAGCCATTACACTGCTCCTTGCAGGAAATCCTGCGCAAAGCGCTGCAATACACCGCCTGCTTCATAAATAGACACTTCTTCAGCCGTATCTAAGCGGCAGGTTACCGGCACGTTAACTGTTTCACCATTGGCGCGGTGTATCACTAAGGTCAGGGTTGCACGTGGCGTCCATGCACCCACCACATCATAGGTTTCGGTACCATCTAACTGCAGCGTTTTACGAGTGGTGCCCGCAGCAAACTCTAGCGGTAACACCCCCATACCAATTAAATTGGTACGGTGAATACGTTCAAAGCCTTCAGCCGCAATGGCTTCTACCCCGGCTAAACGCACACCTTTGGCCGCCCAGTCACGTGAAGAACCTTGACCGTAATCGGCGCCCGCCACAATAATCAGCGGTTGTTTACGCTGCATATAGGTTTCAATCGCTTCCCACATGCGGGTCACTTTACCTTCTGGCTCTAAGCGCGTTAACGAGCCCTGTTTTACTTTACCATCTACCACCGCCATTTCATTAATCAGCTTCGGATTTGCAAAGGTGGCACGTTGTGCGGTTAAGTGATCGCCGCGGTGCGTGGCATAAGAGTTAAAGTCTTCTTCCGGTAAGCCCATTTTGTGCAGGTATTCACCGGCGGCACTGTCTAGCATAATGGCATTAGAAGGCGATAAGTGATCGGTCGTAATATTATCACCCAGCACAGCTAACGGCCGCATGCCGGTAAGGCTGCGCTCGCCCGCCAACGCGCCTTCCCAATAAGGTGGGCGGCGAATATAAGTACTTTGTGGCCGCCAGTCATACAGTGGGCTTATTTGCTCACCGTAATCCACGCTCACTTCAAACATGGGCTCGTACACTTTGCGAAATTGCTCAGGTTTTACGCTGGCTTTCACTACCGCATCAATTTCTTCATCGCTTGGCCAAATATCTTTTAAGGTAATAGCCTTGCCTTCATGATAGCCCAATACGTCTTTTTCGATATCAAAACGGATTGAGCCGGCAATCGCATACGCCACGACTAAGGCTGGCGAAGCTAAAAAGGCTTGTTTGGCATACGGATGAATACGACCGTCAAAGTTGCGATTACCCGACAATACGGCCGTAGCGTAAAGATCACGCTCAATCACTTCTTGCTGAATAACCGGATCCAACGCGCCACTCATGCCATTACAGGTGGTACACGCAAAACCAACAATGCCAAAACCCAGTTGCTCAAGCTCAGGCAGTAAGCCCCCTTCTTCTAAATACAGTTTTACCGCTTTTGAGCCGGGCGCCAATGACGATTTCACCCAAGGCTTGCGCGTTAAGCCCATTTTATTGGCATTACGCGCTAACAGGCCAGCAGCAATGACGTTGCGTGGGTTTGAGGTGTTGGTACAGCTGGTAATAGCCGCAATAATTACGGCACCATCAGGCATTTTGCCCTCTTCTTGCACATAGCTTGCGGCAATGCCGCGCGCCGCTAAATCGCTGGTAGCTAAGCGCGCATGCGGGTTAGATGGCCCGGCCATAGTGCGGCCTACGTTAGATAAATCAAATTTTAATACCCGCTCATATTCTGCCGTTTTTAAACTATCCGCCCATAAACCCGCAGTTTTGGCATAGGTTTCAACCAGCTTCACTTGCTCTGGCTCGCGGCCGGTTAGGGTTAAATAGTCGAGCGTTTGCTGATCAATGGCAAACATGGCCGCCGTTGCGCCATATTCTGGGGTCATATTCGAAATGGTTGCCCGATCACCTAAACTCAGGCTGTCAGCGCCTTCGCCGTAAAACTCTAAGTAGCTTGATACCACTTTTGATGTACGTAAAAACTCGGTCAGTGCCAGTACAATGTCAGTAGCCATAATGCCTGGCTGGGCTTTTCCGGTTAGCTCTACCCCAATAATATCGGGTAAACGCATCCAGCTAGCACGGCCTAACATCACGCTTTCGGCTTCTAAGCCACCCACACCAATCGCAATCACGCCTAAGGCATCCACATGTGGCGTGTGACTGTCGGTACCCACCAGCGTATCCGGAAAAGCCACCCCATCTTTAGCATGGATAACCGGTGACATGCGCTCCAAGTTTATTTGGTGCATTATGCCGTTGCCTGGCGGGATCACATCCACGTTTTTAAAGGCTTTTTTGGTCCAATTAATAAAGTGAAAGCGATCGTCGTTACGGCGATCTTCAATGGCGCGGTTTTTCTCAAACGCATCTGCTTCAAAACCGGCATGTTCTACCGCTAACGAGTGGTCAACAATTAATTGCGTGGGTACCACTGGGTTAACTTTGGCCGGATCACCGCCCTTTTCAGCGATGGCATCCCGCAAGCCGGCTAAGTCGACTAAAGCGGTTTGGCCTAAAATATCATGGCACACGACGCGTGCCGGAAACCAAGGAAAGTCGAGATCGCGTTTGCGATAAATAAATTGTTTTAAGGCTTCGGTTAGCATCGCCGGATCGCAGCGGCGTACTAAGTTCTCGGCATGTACACGAGAGGTGTAAGGCAGTTTGGCATAGGCGCCCGGCTCAATGGCATTAACAGCCGCTTCGGTGTCAAAGTAATCCAGCTGGGTACCCGGTAATTTTTTGCGGTATTGGCTATTCATGGTCAGTCTCTTTCTGCAAAATCTGATGATGTTAAAGCACCGGCTTAAACAATCGAACCGGATTGCTCATGCCTAGCCGCCGTGAATACATCCATGTAGGCTTCATTAAGGCATCCATGCCTTCAAGACTTGGCTTAGAGCAAGCCGGTTCTCAGTGGGTCAGTTTTTAACGAGATTCAATCGGCGTTACCGTGCGCGGTTCTACACCCACGTAATCTGCACTTGGCCGGATGATACGGTTATCAGCACGCTGCTCCATCACATGCGCGGCCCAACCGGTTAAGCGGCTGCACACAAAAATGGGGGTAAACAGCTTGGTTGGAATACCCATGTAGTTGTAAGCCGAGGCATGAAAAAAGTCGGCGTTACAAAACAGTTTTTTCTCACGCCACATGACCGCTTCACAACGCACCGACACATCATACAAACGGGTATCGCCATTTGCATTGGCCAGTTTTTCTGACCATGCTTTGATCACGGCATTACGTGGATCCGACTCTGAGTAAACCGCATGGCCAAAGCCCATGATCTTTTCTTTGCGTTCCAACATGCCTAATAGCTTGCTTTCAGCATCATCGGCATCAATCATGCCTTCAATCAGTTCCATTGCCGCTTCATTAGCGCCACCGTGTAATGGGCCACGTAATGAACCAATAGCGCCGGTAATACAAGAGTGCATGTCGCTAAGCGTCGATGCACAGACGCGAGCGGTAAAGGTTGAAGCATTAAACTCATGCTCGGCATAGAGGATCAACGACGCTTCCATCACTTCGGTATGTAAGGCAGTCGGTTTTTCACCATGCAAGGTCCATAAGAATTGCTCGGCAATAGAGTCAGCCGCGGTCTCTACTTCAACCCGCTTGCCGTGGTGACTGAAGTTATACCAGTAGTTTACTAAACCGGGGAAAATAGCCAACATACGATCAGACGCATCTTGTTGCTCAGCAAAGCTTTGCTCAGTCTCCAAATTACCTAGCATAGAACAACCCGTACGCATGACATCCATGGGATGAGCTGTCGCAGGAATGCGCTCTAATACATCTTTTAATGCCTGCGGTAAGCTACGCAAACCTTTTAACTTGGTTTTATAAGCGGCTAGCTCAGCGCTCGTCGGTAGCTCGCCTTTTAAAATTAAATAAGCGACTTCATCAAAGGTACAGTTAGCGGCTAAATCTTTTACATCGTAACCACGATACGTTAAACCCGAACCGGTTTTGCCCACGGTAGATAAAGCGGTTTTACCTGCTACTTGGCCGCGCAGACCGGCACCGGTCAGTTGTTTGCCTGTTGCCATTATCTTGCTCCTGTATTTATGATTATTTAATTTAAAAATATTATTTTTTGGTACTGAATAAACTGTCTAGCTTTTGCTCAAAGCTGTGATAATTCAAGAAGTCATAGAGCTCAGCACGGGTTTGCATGCTGTCTACTACCGCTTTTTGATCGCCATTGGCTAAAATAGATTCATACACATTTAACGCCGCTTTGTTCATCGCTCTAAAGGCACTTAATGGGTACAGCACCATCGCTACACCAACGGCGGCTAACTCGGCTTTGTTAAACAACGGCGTTTGGCCAAACTCGGTAATATTCGCCAAAACCGGTACTTTTAACGCTTGAGTAAAAGCGGTATATTGCTCAAGGGTGTGCACCGCTTCAGCAAAAATGGCATCGGCACCGGCCGCTTCACAAGCTAAGGCGCGTTCAATGGCTGCCTCTAAGCCTTGTTGCGCGAGCGCATCGGTGCGCGCCATAATAAAAAAGCTTTCATCGCTGCGCGCATCCACACTGGCTTTTACCCGATCAACCATCTCTTCTAACGACACAATTTCTTTATTAGGGCGATGGCCACAGCGCTTTTGCGCTACTTGATCTTCAATATGAAAACCGGCCGCACCCGCACGGGTCATTTCTTTTACGGTACGCGCAATGTTAAAGGCGCCACCCCAACCGGTGTCAGCATCCACTAATAAAGGCACACTGGTCGCAGCTGTAATGCGGCGAATATCTTCACACACATCATTTAATGACGTCATACCTAAGTCAGGTAAGCCAAACGAGGCATTCGCTACACCCGCCCCTGACAAATACAAGGCTTGATGCCCGGTACGCTCCGCCATCATCGCCGTGTAGGCGTTAATGGTGCCCACGATTTGTAGCGGTTGATTAGCGCTGATGGCAGCGCGAAATTTTTGTCCGGCAGTTAAGGTGGTCATATTAGTTCCCCGTTTGTTCACGTTGTAAAAGTGTAGGTTCAATGTTGCGGCGCGACGCGGCAACATGGCGGCGCATCAGTAAGTCGGCGAGTTCACCATCACGGTTAGCAATGGCATTAATAATGGCTTTGTGTTCATCAAAAGCGCGTGATACCCGAGGGCCGTTCATACCCAGCTGTACCCGATACATGCGCATTAAATGATAGAGCTCATCGGTTAAAATATTAATCAGGTACGGGTTTTTACTACCCAAAATAATCCGGTAATGAAAATCGAGGTCACCGGCTTCTTGATAATAGCTCTCCCCCTCTCGTACACGCTGAGTAGACAAATGCTGATCCAGTAACGCCTGCATCTCTGCAATTTCCGCATCCGTCATTTGTGTCGCGGCTAAACGACAGGCTAGCCCTTCTAATTCTTCGCGTAGTTGATATAACGAAATTAAGCCTTCTGTCGACAATTTCACTACCCTAGCCCCGGCGTTAGGAATACGCTCAATTAAATGACAACGCTCTAAACGGGCTAACGCTTCACGCAGCGGTGCCCGGCTTAAATCAAAGCGTTTCGCCAGCTCAGGCTCACTGATTTTCGAACCCGGCGCAATATCACCTTCGACAATAGCACGCTGCATTTCTTGCAGTACGCGGTCGGCGGCAGTTACAGGGATATTTTGGCGGCTTGCATTCATCATATTGTCGACATAATAAAACAGTTGTGTAGTTTTAAGCCGTTTTTGCGCTATTGTCAAGCTAAAAAAAACAAGATTGTCGACAATCTGTCTGAAATAGGAGCATGTTGAGGGATAGATTAAACATTTTTGCCGTGTGCAATGCCTCTTTAAGCCACTGCACTACAATAGCTGATTATTTTTTAGACTTTTTTAGACTAAAAAAAGTACTTTATAGACAATCAATGTCTTAAGAATAAATGTAACGATCAGGCTACACAGTGCGGTTTGTTTATAAAGTCAGGGAGTTTGTTGCAGAATTGGAAACTACTTTTGTTTCACAACACGCGAAGTGGCAAAAAAAATATTAGCGGTATGGCAGGTAAAATACGGTGTATTAACTACACTCAAATTACATCATGACTTTTCGATAGCGCACGGCTCATTCCCTATGAGCCATTCCCCTAAGCCCAGAACAAGATAATTAGTTCTGGGCTTCTTTTATGCAGCAACGCCTAATTAACTAGCGTTACGCCACTAAACGACGGCGCTGCGCCAAAGGAAATAATCGATAGAAGTTTTCAGTGGTTGCGCTGGCTAATTCAGTAATACTGACCGCTTTAACTTCTGCAATGGCAGCAGCAACATCAGTAACATAAGCCGGTTGATTAGTTTTACCACGGTGCGGTACTGGCGCAAGATAAGGGGCGTCGGTTTCAATTAACAAACGGTCAAGAGGAAGTTTTTTGACCACATCCCGTAATTCTGCGGCATTACGAAAGGTCATAATGCCCGAGATCGAAATATAAAAGCCTAAATCTAAAGCCGCTTTTGCCATCTCATAGCTTTCGGTAAAGCAATGCAAAACGCCACCGGCGTTTTCAGCCTGATGCGACTTTAATAATGCAATAGTATCAGTGCGCGCATCACGCGTATGAATAATCAAGGGTTTAGTTAATTGGCGAGCCACACTAATATGTTTTACAAAAGCATCTTGCTGCGTCGCTTTACTCTCTGGGCTGTAAAAATAATCCAGACCGGTTTCCCCCACCGCCACAACACGCTCAGCGCTGGCGAGTTTCAGTAACTGCAGCTCATCAACGGTGCCCTCTTGATGCAGCGGATGCTCGCCACATGAAATAGAAACGCCCGTAAAAGGTTGCACTAAATCGGCCATCGCTGCAAATTCAGCTAAGGACACACTGACACACAGTAAATGTTCAATTTGCCGTTTTTCAGCGGCGGCAATCACCTGCTCTAGGCTCATACCCAATTTGTCGAGTTCTAACCGATCTAAATGACAATGCGAATCTATAAACAAAACAACCTCGAAAATACTGCTGTTATTAAAATGAATAACGTTACATGGTGTAAGTGGCTTCTGCACTACCTAACATGCCACCTAATAATTTTTCAATGCGATCACTTAAGCCATGTTTATCATCAATAAAGGCCACACCGACACCCGCCGGATTAGAGCTTTGCGCACCTAAAGGCGATACCCAGGCTACTTTACCCGTCGCTACAATAGGTTCAAGTGTATCGGGCAAGGTTACGCTAAGGGCTAACGATTGGCCCATTTTAAATACTCTAGCCGAGCGGATAAAAAGCCCACCGTTTTTTAAAAACGGCATGTAGCACTTATACAACTCTTTGCCATCATTGAAATTTAATGCAACTTCTTCCATTTTCGCTCCTCTGCTTATTCAGCAGACTATTAGGGCTTGTTGAACTTTTATACGGGTTTTATCGCATCGTCGCCAGTATTCATGAAGCGTTTGGCTGCTAGTAGGGCATTTTACTACTCAGCTATCGCTTGCCAAAAGGCGCGCGGCTAAACACCATGTGCGTTAATTCAGCTTTCGATACCACAGGGTATGCGTTGTTGGCGGCTTGGCGGCATCAAAGCCAAAATAAACACCACAAACGAATAACAACAATTGGCTTAGCGGCGGCGCATGATACTTTTAAATTCAAGCAATAAGGCGGTTAACGCCAGCGTTTTATTCTGCCCTAAAATCTGTTGCTCGTCACGACGCCAACGATAATACACTAGTTGCAAGCGTTGCAGTGCTTCAGGCGCCACATCTGAATGCTGGCTACACCACTGCGTTAAAAAGTAACCCAAAATTTGCGCACAGTCGGTACGGCCTTCTAAGTTTTTCACTAGCGTACTTAAGCCCGACTCATCCTGCAATAGCCGCGACAGTGCGGCCAGTAACTCTTCAATTTCTGCTGCCGTATTGCCTTGCAACAACGCCAAGGCCTGTAACGGCGCACCACCACTAAACGCAAACAAAAAACGCGGCAAACTGCCTTGATACTGCTGACTTAACCAATCAAACAAGTTGGCTTCATTTAAGGTGGGTAAACTCCAGCGCTGACAACGGCTGAGCAAGGTAGCTTTTAAACGCTGGGGCTGGCTGGTTTGCAGCACCAGATAACAGCCTTGTGGTGGCTCTTCTAAGGTTTTAAGTAAGGCATTCGCCGCCGCTTCCGTTAGCCGCTGCACTTCGGATAGCACAATCACTTTATTGCCGTGTTGTTGGGCAGCGCCTTGCGTAAAGTCGATAAGACGGCGAATTTCATCCACACCAATACTGTTATTGTCTTGGTTTAAAGTTAATAAATCAGGATGGTTACCCGCCGCTAACAGCAAGCAGCTTTTACATTGGCCGCAAGCCATGTCTGCTTGCCGATTTTTACATAACAGTAATGCCGCTAATGCTTGGCTTAATAGCTGTTTGCCTGTGCCAGGGGCACCGGTTAATAAAATAGCATGGGCTAAATGCTGCTCACTGGCCAATCGAGCCAGTTGCGCTAAGGGCGAAGCCAACCAAGGCATAGCACTTAACGGGACAACACTCATAACATGACCTCAGCCAAGGCATTCTCTAAGGCTGTGGCCACTTGTTCAATCGATTGCGCCGCATCAATAATCACAATACCCGGCTCACTGTGCGCAATGGCTAGGTATTTTGCGCGAGTGCGTTCAAAAAAAGCCAGTTGTTCCTGCTCAATACGATCGAGTTGCCCACGATGCGCAGCCCGGCTTAAACCAATAGCCGGATCAATATCTAAATACAAGGTTAAATCGGGCTGCGTGTTACCCAGCAGCGCTTTGCGTAGGTCGTTAATCAATTGTTCGTTTAACTGCCGACCACCGCCTTGATAAGCTCGTGAAGATAAATCATGCCGATCGGCTAAAATACACTGGCCTGCGGCTAAAGCCGGTTCAATCACATTACGTAATAATTGTACCCGGGCCGCATACATTAACAACAGCTCGGTCTCGGCGGCAATTTGCTCAGCCGGATCCGCGTGTTTGACTAACGTTCTTAATTGTTCGGCCAGAGGCGTACCACCAGGCTCGCGAGTGCACACCACCTGGTGGCCATGCTTTTCTAACCAGCGTTGAACTGTGGCCATTGCCGTACTCTTGCCGGCGCCTTCAAGCCCTTCGATGACAATAAACTTGCCTTGCTTAGTCATGTTATTTTCCAAGAATATATTTTTTAACCGCAGCATTATGCTGCTCAAGTGATTGTGAAAACACATGCGAGCCGTCACCACGACTGACAAAATAAAAGTAATCGCTTATCTCGGGTTGCGCAGCGGCAATTAACGCGCTGCGACTGACTAATGAGATCGGGCCAGGCGGTAAGCCATGATGGCGATAGGTATTGTAACGATGTGGATCACGTAAATTAGCGCGGGTAATACGGCCGCTGTACTCTGTTAAACCGTAAATAACGGTTGGGTCTGTTTGTAAACGCATATTGCTTTGTATGCGATTGATAAACACAGAGCTGACCAAGGCGCGCTCACTGGCGAGGCCGCTTTCCTTTTCAATAATAGAGGCCATAATCAGTAATTCGTAGGGGTTTTGCAGCGGTAAAGTGCTTTGGCGCTGCTGCCAATAACGCTCTAGCTCCGTTTTTAAAGCTTGATGCGCTCGGCGCCAAATGTCGCTAGCTTTACTATTGGCGGTATAAAAATAGGTATCGGGATAAAACAGGCCCTCTAACTCTTGCTCTACCCGGCCGGTTTGCGCCAATGTGCCCCAGGCTTCAGGCCAACTGATCAGTTCAGCGAGTTTATCACTACTATCAATATCTTGAATTAAATACGGCAAATCGACAAAACGCTGCCAACTTTGCGCTAGGGTTTCACCTTCAATTAATGTAACGCTAAATTGCGCCACCTTGCCACTACGAAACAACGCCAACGCTTCGCTAAGAGAACTTTGGCTAGGGACTCGATAAACACCTTGTTGTAACTGAGCAAGCTTTGGCTGCTGTTTAACATACAATTTTAAAACGTAACAATCTATGACCGTTAATTGCTGCTGTTGTTGCCAATCGCGGCATAAACTACGCACTGATGTGCCCGCTTTAAGCGTATAAAGGCTGTCACTGAAGGTCACTGTTTTTGCTAAGGTTGAGGTGGTTAATTGCTGCCAACCTGAATAAAGCAGCACGATGATTAACACTACCAACAGTGGTAGCCAGGCCAAAACTCGTTTTAACATAGCATCTCTTGCTGTAATTGCTGCACAGGTTCAAGCGGTAACGCTCGACCAGACAATTGTCGCACCGGCGCCACACCTAGCAAGGCGTTACAAATAAACATCGCTTCAACTTGGTCTAGTTCGGCTAAAGACAAGCAGCGTTCTTGAAACTGCGCTTGTTCGTTTAAA
This sequence comes from Alishewanella maricola, assembly GCF_016343785.1. Lineage (NCBI taxonomy): Bacteria > Pseudomonadati > Pseudomonadota > Gammaproteobacteria > Alteromonadales > Alteromonadaceae > Alishewanella > Alishewanella maricola. The sequence continues at coordinate 12,934 of NZ_JAEINI020000002.1, forward strand.
ATATGTTGACGCATCACACCTGCTACTCCAGCCAAATGCAGTGGCGGTGTATACCAATGGCCCTTCAGTTGATAAAACAGATTGGCGGCCGTTGCTTCGGTAAGCTGTTGTTGTTGATCGGCCACGAGCAAATCATCAAAGTCAGTTTTCGCCAACTCTTGTTTTAACAACACTTGCTCGAGCCGATTAGTATGTTTAAGCCCAGCCAATGCCGGTTGAATAGCTAAGCGTAATTGCGCGACGCCAACACGGATACCCTGCTCTCGCCAGCGTTGATAATCGGGCATCGGAGCATGATACAAATACACCAAGGCTGAACTATGCGGACTTGGTGCATAACCTCGCCCGCCAATGCCTCGCGAGATCAATAATTTAATTACGCCATTACTGTTTTGCTTGGCCGCTTCTGTCAACAATGCTTGTGTTAAGCCGGACCAATCGATGGCGGGCATCGCTAATCGTGTTACCGATAACTGTAAGCGCGCTAGGTGCAGTGGCCACAACTGTGGCTGACCTTGCTTAATCGCAATGGTGGTAAAGACGCCATCACCGTATTGCAACGCTCGGCAACCTGCGGCGATCTGCAATTGTTCAATGTCTTTAATCAGTATAATGTCAGCCGACATAGCACGCCTGCACAGAAAAATATGCGCAAGTATGCCTTAATCTGTCATTAAAACAAAGCGCTCAGCGGGCAAAACAGCGCCGTGGGTTTACCGGCTATTATTTTAAAATGTCGGTTTAATTAAGTGATATCTCGTTCAGTGCATAGAGCAACAAAGATCCCGCAGTTTAATAAGCACAGGGATCTAGCCCTTGAAGCCGGTGGAGAAAATGTCTACCTCAAGGTGTCCTCACCTAAAAATTGAAATTAAATGAAATGAAATTTATTAAGTCAGAGATCATTTGCATACGGCAGCAAGCCCTCCGTACAGCTTTGCCAGAACACGCTGTAGACCCATCCATGGGCGCTCCTGTTTTTCATCCCTGAAAAACACGGTTCTGGACAAAGTATACTGCGCGCAATCTGCCTCAAAATGTTCATTAGAATGCCATCTAAACTTGAAAGCTTGCGGTGATTTTTGCAGACGCATTGGGGTAGCGTTTTCGTAACAGCAGCAGGGATGCTGCGCAGGCTGAAAGGGCACAGGGAGGTGACCCTTGAAGCCGGTGGAGAAAATGTCTACCCCAAGGCGTCCCTACCCCAAACTTTAAAATTTAACCCAAAGTAATGACAGGCATAAAAAAACCGCGCTATAAAGCGCGGTTTTTTAACAAGCACAGCGAGTTAGATCTTCTTGAACAGAATAGAACCGTTAGTACCACCAAAACCGAAAGAGTTACATAACGCATACTCTAATTGGGCTTGACGACTTTCGTGCGGCACATAATCTAAATCACACCCTTCACTTGGGTTGTCCAAGTTGATGGTTGGAGTCACCAACTGATCTTGCAGTGACAACACCGTAATAATCGACTCCACTGAACCGGCGGCACCTAACAAGTGACCGATCATTGATTTCGATGAACTGACCATCACTTTATCAATGTTGCTGGCAAACACAGATTTAATGGCACTGGTTTCGGCCAAATCACCGGCCAGCGTTGAAGTGCCATGTGCATTGATGTATTGCACTTGCTCCGCATTAACAGCCGCATCATTTAAAGCGTTTTGCATCGCCCGAGCGGCACCGGCACCGTTTTCTGGTGGTGAAGTCATGTGATAAGCATCACCGCTCATACCAAAACCGACTAACTCTGCATACATTTTCGCACCGCGAGCTTTAGCGTGTTCGTACTCTTCCAGTACCATCACACCTGCGCCATCACCTAACACAAAACCATCACGGTCTTTATCCCAAGGGCGGCTGGCTTGTTGTGGCGCATCGTTGCGAGTTGACAGCGCACGAGCGGCACCAAAGCCCCCCATACCCAATTCCGTAGACGCTTTTTCAGCGCCCCCGGCCACCATCACATCGGCATCACCATAAACAATCATTCGCGCGGCTTGGCCGATATTGTGTACACCTGTAGTACAGGCAGTAACAATACTGATATTCGGGCCCTGCAAACCAAGCATAATAGACAACTGACCGGCGATCATATTGATAATGGTAGACGGGACAAAGAAAGGCGATAAACGCTTCGGACCGCTGTTCATTAACTTTGTATGATTTTCTTCAATCAAGCCTAAACCACCAATACCTGAGCCGATAGCAGCGCCGATACGGTGAGCGTTTTGCTCGGTAACTTCCAATCCGGAGTCACGAAATGCCTGAATAGCCGCAGCAACACCGTATTGGATAAATAAATCCATTTTTTTAGTGTCTTTTGCTGGAAAATACGGCTCTACGTCAAAGTTTTTGACTAAGCCGGCAAATTTAGTTGTATAAGCGCTGGTATCAAAGTGCTCAATTAGACTAATACCGCTTTTAGCTTGCTGCAGTGCTTGCCAGCTGCTTGCGACATCATTGCCTAATGGCGTCAGCATACCTAAACCTGTTACCACTACACGACGTTTTGCCACCGTGTCCTCCGTTAGTACCTGTTTTTCTGATTCTTAAAACGAAAACGGGTAGCCGCGCTACCCGTTTTGCAAGCCTTTAGCTTATTCAGCGTGGGCTTTGATGTAATCGATGGCTGATTGCACCGTAGTGATTTTTTCAGCTTCTTCGTCTGGAATTTCAGTATCGAATTCTTCTTCTAACGCCATCACTAATTCAACAGTGTCCAGTGAATCAGCGCCTAAGTCATCAACGAATGAGGCTTCGTTTTTAACTTCGTCTTCTTTAACGCCCAGTTGTTCGATAATGATTTTCTTAACGCGATCTTCGATGTTGCTCATCTTTTCTTCCTTTTTCTCATATAAATCGCAACAATTCGTGCAATTTGGTGTGGCGCTAGTTTATTCGTAAGCTTAGGTTGTTGCAAGCAATGCGATAGGCATTTTTTGCTGGTCAAACCTGATTAGCTTACACCATATACATACCGCCGTTAACGTGAACTGTTTCGCCGGTGATATAAGCTGCGTGTGTAGAAGCCAAAAACGCCACTGTTGCTGCTATTTCTTCTGGCTGCCCTAAGCGATTAGCCGGCACTTGCGAGAAAATAGCGGTTTTTTGCTCTTCAGACAACTCTTTCGTCATGTCTGTATCAATAAAACCTGGCGCAACCGCGTTTACGGTAATTCCGCGTGATGCAACTTCTTTTGCTAACGACTTAGTAAAGCCTAAAACACCGGCTTTGGCTGCAGCATAATTGGTTTGACCGGCATTACCCATTGAGCCAACGACAGAGCCAATAGTTATGATGCGACCGAAACGTTTTTTCATCATGCTGCGTAACACGGCTTTGCTTAAGCGAAATACCGATGTCAAATTGGTTTGCATAATATCAAACCATTCATCATCTTTCATCCGCATTAGCAGGTTATCGCGAGTAATACCGGCATTATTGACTAAAATGTCGATTTCACCAAATTGATTTTTAATTTGCTCAAGGCAAGCGTCAACCGAAGCGGTATCGGTCACGTTTAGTACTAAACCCGCCCCCTGCTCACCAAGATATTCACCAATGGCAGCCGCGCCTTTTTCAGTGGTTGCCGTGCCCACAACTTTAGCGCCTAACGCGGCTAATTGCTCTGCAATAGCTCGGCCAATACCACGACTTGCGCCAGTAACTAACGCAACTTTGCCTTCTAAACTGATAAAATTATTCATCTAAATACCCTTATTCTGCTGCTAGCGCGGCGGTAAGCGACGTTGCATCATTAACTGAAGCGGTTTTCAGCTCTTTATTAATGCGTTTAATTAAGCCACTTAATACTTTGCCTGCACCTAATTCCAGTACTTCGGTAACGCCTTGCGCGGCGAAGTACTCAATAGTTTCAGTCCAACGCACTGGGCTGTATAGCTGCCGGATCAGTGCATCTTTGATCTCTGCTTGGATATTCGTTGCCATGACATCAACGTTATTGACCACAGGCGTACTAGGCGCAGCAAAATTAAGTGCCGCTAAATCTAAAGCTAGTTGTTCCGCAGCGGGACGCATTAACGCACAATGTGACGGAACGCTGACCGGTAAAGGTAAGGCACGTTTTGCGCCAGCGGCTTTACAGGCTTCACCAGCACGCTCTACTGCCGCTTTATGACCGGCAATCACCACTTGACCTGGAGAGTTGTAATTAACCGGTGAAACCACCTCACCTTCTGCCGCTTCTGCACAGGCTTTGGCAATGGCCGCATCGTCTAAACCAATAATGGCTGACATAGCGCCCACACCTGCAGGCACCGCCTGTTGCATATAGTGGCCACGCTTTTCTACCAGCTTAACCGCATCGGCAAGTGACAACACGCCCGCACAGACTAACGCCGAATACTCACCTAATGAGTGCCCTGCAAAATACGCCGGAGCCGCACCGTTTTGTAGTTGCCATAAACGCCATACCGCAACAGATGCCGCTAATAAGGCCGGCTGTGTACGATGCGTTTCATTTAATTCTGACTCAGGGCCAGTTGAAACCAGCGCCCAAAGGTCATAACCCAAAGCAGCAGAAGCTTCGGCAAAAGTGTCTTGAACCACGGTATGTTGCTGATACAGCTCGTTAAGCATACCCACGCTTTGTGAACCCTGACCGGGAAACACGATGGCAAGTTTAGTAGTCATAGTGATCCTGAAAATTAATAACGAATTAACGCAGACGCCCAAGCGAAACCACCGCCGAACGCTTCTAGTAATAAGGTTTGGCCTCGTTGAATACGACCATCGCGGATCGCTTCATCCAAAGCAGTGGGCACGGTGGCGGCAGACGTATTGCCATAACGATCAAGGTTAATCACCACTTGATCCATCGACATATCTAACTTACGCGCTACCGCAGCAATAATACGTAAATTTGCTTGATGCGGCACCAGCCAGTCAATATCAGACTTCTGCATATTATTGGCTTCTAACGTCTGCTCAACCACTTGCGACAGCTTGTTAACGGCCACTTTGAACACGTCGTTGCCTTTCATACTGCCCCACGATTCGTGTACTGATTTTTCATCGCCACGGATCGGATTATTCACGTACAGCAGCTCTGAATATTTACCATCGGCATGAATATGGGTCGATAAAATACCGGGTTGCTCAGAAGCTTCTAGCAATACCGCACCGGCGGCATCTCCAAATAAAATCACCATAGAGCGATCTTCAGGGCTGACTAATTGCGATAAACAATCTGAGCCAATCACCAAGACCCGCTTTGCCATACCACTTTTAATATATTGATCGGCAATACTTAAGCCATAACAGAAGCCGGCGCAAGCCGCAGCTATATCAAAGGCAGGAATGCCCGGAATATCTAGATCGCGCTGAATTTCACAAGCCGAGCTCGGTAATGAACGCGCCGAGCTGGTGGTGGCGCAAATGATCAGATCAATGGTGTTTTTATCGATGCCGGCAGCTTCAATTGCTTTGAAAGCAGCAGCAGTACCCATACTGGCAACTGATTCATCAGGGCCAATAATGCGGCGCTCTTTAATGCCAGTACGCTCGATAATCCATTCGTCTGTGGTTTCTACCATAGACTCTAGGTCCGCATTGGTGCGAACCAGTGACGGGAAATAACTCCCGGTACCAATAATTCTTGAGTACATGCTACCCTATGCTTTATCAATAAGAACTTGTTCCAACCGATCTTTTATTTTGGCTGGCACTTGGCGTTCAACCTCGCGCACAGCTTGTCGGATGGCACTTAAAAATGCGTCTTTTGTCGCATTGCCATGACTTTTCACTACGATGCCGCGCAATCCTATCAGACTTGCACCATTATAGTGGTCGGGGTTCATTCCCTGATAAAGACTTTTTAGCACAGGTTTAAACAACCAGCTTAATAAAGCGGCTAATGGCCGTTGTTTAATACTCTGTTGCGCCCGCTTAATAATCAGCTTAGCAACGCCTTCACAGGTTTTCAGCGCGACATTACCCACAAAGCCGTCACAAACAATCACATCAGCCTTGCCAGAAAAAATATCATTGCCTTCAATATAGCCGATATAATTCAAACCGTTGCATTCGGTTAATAATTGCGAGGCACGTTTTATTTGATCTGAGCCTTTAATTTCTTCCTCGCCCATGTTCAGCAAGGCCACCCGTGGGGCTTTAATACCAATAACTTGCTCGGCCATCACCGCGCCCATCATGGCAAATTGAAATAACGTATCCGCATCACAGTTTACCGTAGCACCTAAATCCAACATATAAACCGGATTACCTTGGCAACTGGGCAAAGCACTGATTAAAGCTGGTCGCTCAACGCCGTTAAGCATTTTTAACACATAATGTGCGATTGCAATTAAGGCACCGGTATTGCCGGCGGAGACACAGGCGTGGACTTGTTCTTGTTCAACCAGTTCTAAGGCATGACGCATGGCACTTTCACGTTTGCTGCGTAACGCTAACGCCGGCTTGTCGGCCATAAGTACTTGCTCAGTACTGTGAACAAAACGAATACGCGGTTCGTCGACCACACCAGCAAGCTTTAACGCTTGTTCTAGTACTGGCTGATCACCACATAAAACTAATTGAAGATGAGGGAATTCTTGAAGCGCTGCCAAAGCGGCAGGAATAGTAGATTGGGGGCCGAAGTCGCCCCCCATCATATCTAAAGCCAAAGAAGGCTTTAGCTGCTGCACGTGCTTACCGGTTAGGATAAGTGCGTCCAGACTTATTTTACTTTACGGCCTTTGAAGTAACCATCGGCAGTAATGTGGTGACGACGGTGAGTTTCACCGGTAGTTGCATCAACTGACAGCGTTGGGCCAGTTAATGCATCATGTGAACGGCGCATGTCACGACGTGCACGAGATTTTTTGTTTTGCTGAACAGCCATTGTATTTCTCCTAAATCACTTTTTTTTCAATTCTTGCAGTATAGCGAATGGGTTGGGCTTTTCTGGCTCTGGCCCGATATCACCGAAGCTAAGTGAGTCAGGATCAACCTGACAATCAACCGCATCATGCATCGGAAACAGTGGCAATGCCAGAATGAGTTCATCCTCAATCAACTGCCGTAAATTAATCTCGCCGTGCTCATCACGCTCGACCACGTCATAGCGCTCAGGAATCAATTCCAAAGCCGCGTTATCATCTCCTTTAACAGGAGTATATGCAAAACTTACGTCTAGTGTGAGTGGTATGGGTTCACCACAACGCTCACATTTAACACTTACCTGGCAATGCGCTGTACCGTTTAACACAGTAAGGTTTTGCTGGTCAATTTCGCATTCAATTCTGACTGTTACGTCGTCTTGGTACGCCATTAACCCTTCTTTAAGACGGATTAAGGTGTTTAGTGGCACTATACCGGAGTAACCGGAACGTTTTTGTGCTGCTTTAACCGGATCGAGCGTAACAGGTATTTTCAATTTTTGCATAAGGCGCGCATCATATAGAAGCAGCCCCTTGCTGTCAAAGGGTTCTGCAGGTTTTTCAACATTTTTGTCAGCAGGGTATTATAGTGTGCACCCTGTTGTTTATAAAAGGACTATTTTGTGACTATTGCCGAACGCCCTTCACTATATTTAGCTTCAACCTCGCCCTACCGTCGCGCGTTGTTAAGTAAATTAACTGAAAATTTTCAATGTATTGCCCCTAACACTATTGAAACACCCCGTGTCGGTGAAAGCGCCGAAGCCTTGGTACAGCGTTTAGCAACCGAAAAAGCACACGCCGTGGCCAGTACGTTAACGAGTGGCTTAGTGATTGGTTCAGATCAAGTGGCGGTATTTGGTAAAGACATTATTGGCAAACCGCATACGGAAGAAAAAGCCTACGCGCAATTACGCCAATTTAGCGGCCAAGCGGTGCAATTTCTTACGGGTTTAGCCGTAGTTAATGCCGCAACAGGTGAAACACAAACCACACTTGATAGTTTTAAGGTGCATTTTCGCACATTGACTGAGGCAGAGATCCGCTGTTACGTGGCACGAGAACAGCCGTTGGATTGCGCTGGAAGCTTTAAAAGCGAAGGCTTAGGCATTTGTTTATTCAGTAAATTAGCAGGCGATGATCCTAACAGCTTAATCGGCTTACCACTGATTAAGCTGTTGCAACTGCTGCGCCAAGCTGGCCGAGATCTGTTACTTGAGCCTTAACAGCGCTTAGCGCACCCAAGCGGGTAAATCAGCTAGCCGATCGATAATGGCTAATGGCGCATATTGTTGCAACACAGCAACGTCATGGGCGCCATGGCTCACCCCAATCCTAGGCATGGCAATAGCCTGAGCCATTTTCAGATCATGACTGGTATCCCCCACCATAATTGCTTCATTGGCAGCAACACCAAGCTGTTGAATAATTTGTTGTAACATATCGGGATGGGGTTTTGATTGTGCTTCATCGGCACAGCGACTGGTAGCAAAATAGCGCGCTAAACCGGTTTCGGCAAACATGCGATCTAAGCCTTTGCGCGCCTTTCCCGTGGCTACGGCTAATAGTACATTACGCTCAGCTAATTGCTGTAACACCTGCTCGGCATCGGCAAATAACGGTGTCGGCGTGGTGTCGTGCTGCACATATTGATCGCGATAATGCTCAAATAGTTGCTGCCGCTGCGCGGAATTAGCGCTAGGAAACAACATGTCAAATGCCGGATCTAAGCTTAAACCAATAATATGCCGCACCGCGGCCGTGCTTGGCACAGCAAGTCCGGTATGCAAGGCAGCAGCTTGCATCGAGGAGACAATTCGCCCAACGGAATCCATGACGGTGCCATCCCAATCGAAAATCACTAACTTGACTGCTGACATCTTATTTTCTCGTTAATTGGCTCATGGCTTGGTTTAACTGCTCATCCAGCGGGGCTTCAAACCGCATGGTTGTCTCGGTGCCGGGATGCATAAAACTTAAACTGTAAGCATGTAAAAATAACCGATTAAGCCCAATTTTATTCATTTGGCTACTAAAGGTGTTATCACCGTATTTGTCATCGCCGGCTATCGGGTGACCTTTACAGGCGGTATGAACCCGAATTTGGTGAGTACGGCCTGTTACCGGAAAGGCTTCTACTAAGGTGCCTTCCTGATAACGCTGCAAAATACGAAAACGCGTTTCCGATTCTTTGCCTTCTTTAGCATCGACCCGCACCACTCGCTCACCCGATTGCAGCGTGTTTTTCTTTAACGGCTCGGTCACTTTACGCATTTTGTTGTCCCAATCACCCGATACTAACGCCCAATATTTTTTCTCAACAGTTTTATCACGTAACTGGGCATGTAAATGCGTTAACACCGAACGCTTCTTCGCAATCATTAAACAGCCCGAGGTATCACGGTCTAAGCGATGAACTAATTCAAGATGTTTGGCCAAGGGCCGCAGAGCACGTAAGGCTTCAATAACGCCAAACTGCAAGCCACTGCCGCCATGAACCGCCATACCTGATGGTTTGTTTAACACGATTAAATCAGCGTCTTCAAACAAGATATGCTGCTCTAAATCTTTTACCATGCTCAATTTAACAGAGATAGCATCCGGCTCTGCAGCAACGGTAAACGGCGGTACACGCACCACATCGTCAGCTTGCAGCTTGTATTCAGGTTTGATGCGTTTTTTGTTGACCCGCACCTCACCTTTTCGCAAAACCCGATAAATGACACTTTTAGGTACGCCACGCAGCCGGGCAATCAAAAAGTTATCTATGCGCTGACCAATAAAATCACTTTCGATTTCAATCATTTGCACCGGCAATTTTATTTCATCAGTCATGGCTTTAAATTACTCTGCTAATATTACAATTCAGTTGCTATCCAAGGCGGAATAGTGGGATAATCACCCCGCTAATTCTGCCGAGTTTCGGCAATTAGGGCGCTCACAGTGACATAAGAGAAGTTGTGCGGCACCGTCAGGGGATGTGATCATACCGAAATCGTGGTGAAAACCAATGTTTTTTATACCCCCGGCGTTTACTCACTGCCATTTGCCTGAGGTAATGTTGCGTAATTTGTTACCAACAACGGCAAAACACAAGATCCGGTCACCGAGCAAAAATAAAGATTAGCCAGAACGCAGCGCTTTATGGCGATGTGTGTCAGATTTAAAAACGAAGACAGTTTAGCCTGCCCCAACAATACGTGTAGGCTCGCTACTGTAACGAGTAAAAAATTAGGTTCCCTCAAGCACCCAGTCGGGAGACTGCAGCATTATGTGTTTGATAACGTCTGAACACCCAGGTGCCCGGAAAAGTTGTGTTGTGGCTGCATAAATGAGTCACCCAACAATGAAAAGAATGTTAATTAACGCAACGCAAGAAGAAGAAATTCGTGTTGCATTGGTCGATGGCCAAAAACTGTATGACCTGGATATCGAAAGCCCAGGCCATGAACAAAAAAAAGCGAATATTTATAAAGGCAAAATCACCCGTGTTGAACCCAGTCTAGAAGCGGCCTTCGTCGATTATGGTGCTGATCGTCATGGTTTTTTACCGCTAAAAGAAATTTCCCGTGAATATTTCCCCTCTGGTTATAGCTTCGATGGCCGTCCTAACATTAAGGAAGTGGTTAAAGAAGGTCAGGAAGTCATCATCCAAATTGATAAAGAAGAACGCGGCCAAAAAGGCGCTGCGCTAACGACGTTTATCAGTTTAGCCGGTTCTTACTTGGTATTAATGCCCAACAACCCGCGTGCGGGAGGGATTTCTCGTCGTATTGAAGGTGACGAGCGTCAAGAGTTAAAAGATTCGTTAGGCCAACTAGAAATGCCCGATGGCATGGGTTTAATCGTGCGTACTGCCGGTGTAGGTAAATCTTACGAAGAGCTAGATTACGACTTAAAAGCGTTATTAAAGCATTGGTCAGCCATCACCGAAGAAGCTAAAAAGCGCACGGGTCCGTTCTTAATTCACCAAGAAAGCAACGTGGTTTTCCGTGCGATCCGTGATTATTTACGTCGTGATGTTGGCGAGATCTTAATTGATAGCCAGAAAATCTTTGAAGAAGCTAAAGTGTATATCCAACAGTTCCGCCCTGATTTTGCCCACCGGGTAAAAATGTATCAGGGTGAAGTGCCGTTGTTTATGCATTACCAAATTGAAAACCAGATTGAAACCGCCTTCCGCCGCGAGGTGCGTTTACCTTCAGGTGGCTCTATCGTTATCGATAGCACCGAAGCGTTAACCGCCATTGACATTAACTCGTCAAAAGCAACCAAAGGCGGCGATATCGAAGAAACCGCCTTTAACACCAACCTAGAAGCGGCCGATGAAATTGCTCGCCAATTACGTTTACGTGACTTAGGTGGCTTAATTGTTATCGACTTTATCGACATGACGCCGGTGCGCCATCAACGTGAAGTAGAAAACCGTTTAAAAGATGCGGTAAAACAAGATCGCGCTCGGGTGCAAATTGGCCGGATTTCGCGCTTTGGCTTGTTAGAGATGTCACGCCAGCGTTTACGCCCTTCACTGGGTGAGTCAGCCGGACACGTCTGCCCTCGTTGTCATGGCCGTGGCACTATCCGCAGTATTGAATCGTCAGCCTTATCAATCTTACGTTTAATTGAAGAAGATGCGATTAAAGACAACACCAGCCAGATCCATGCGCAGGTACCGGTGTCTGTCGCCACGTATTTAATGAACGAAAAGCGTGAAGGTGTGCGTCGTATTGAACAGCGTAATGGTATTCGGGTGTTTATTATCCCGAATGAGCATTTAGAAACGCCAAACTACGAAGTGACACGTATTCGTATCGACGAAGAAATCGAAGATGCCAGCTACACTCTGCCTAAAGTGCCCGAGCACAGTACTAAGCTATATCAGCCAAGCAGTGACGCCGTTAAAGAAAAACCTGCGGTTTCCGCGTTAAGCTTATCACAAGCGTCTGCTCAGGTAGCTGCACCTGTTGCGCCAGCAGCGGCCCCAGCCAGCGCTGTCCGTCCTGCGGCTACGCCATCAACACCGGGTTTAGTCAGTCGGTTGGTCACCTGGTTAAGCAGTGTATTTGCACCAGCAACTCCCTCTGCCGAAACCACGCCAGTGACTAAAGAGCAGAAAGCCAACAGCTCGAAAGAGCCGCGCAACGAGCAACGTTCTGATCGCAACGACAACTCACGTCGTCGTAACAACCGTCGTCGTCGTCCGGATCAAGAAAAAACAGCAGATAAAGCGGTTGAAAAACCCGTTGAAAAAGCAGCGGCTGTTGAAGAGAAAGCGCCTCGTCCAGAGCGTAATCGCCCTCAATCGCAAGATAAACCTGCTCGCGCTGCGGAACCTCGTAAAGCCGCGTCTGAGCCACGTGCTGAAAAACCGTCGGCAGAAACAGCGGATGAACCAAACAGCCGTGCCGCAGCCGCTGAACGTCGGCAACGTCGCAATCTGCAGCGCTCTGTACGTTTAGCTAAAGCAGAAGCTGCCGACACACTAGCACCCGCTGTCGTTGCGGTTGACGCTGCCAAAGCAGAAACAGCTGCAGCAAGCCAAGCGCCAGCAAAAGAGCAGCTTAACGCCGTTGAAACCGCAACCGTTACTGCGGCGCCAACCGTTGTTGAAACCGCCAGCCCTGCAGCTGACGTCAAGAGCTCGAGCGTATCAGAGCCCGTGGTAGTCGCCGAGGCTTCGCCAATCAGCGAAACCAAACCGGCTGCTGAAACGGCTATCGCAACTGCTGAAAGCGTTGCCGCGGACAGTAACGAAACAGAGGCAGAAACAGCCACTACAACTGAAAGCCTCTCTGATACTGAAAGTTCTGAGCCTCGCAGTCGCAGTCGTCGTTCGCCACGGCATTTACGTGCCGCCGGTCAAAAGCGTCGTAAAGAACAAACCGACACGACAGCTACCACTGAACAGCCGGTTGCCACAGAAAATACTGCGTCGAGTGCTACAGAGAGTACTGAGGCGAATGCCACAACTGACGCGTTAGAGCCTATCACATCAGAGCCTGTAGCGGATGCCGTCGATACCCCTGCGAATGACGCTGAGAAGCCAACACGCAGCCGTAGCCGTCGTCGCCCAGCCAAAGCCAGTGCTGACACAGTAAAAGCAGATGAGACGGCAGCGGCCACTGTTGCAACCGATGAAGCGGCATCAGCCCCTGTGGTAACTGAGCAAAGCCCGCAACAGCAAAAGCTAGAATTAGCTGAGCCAGAAGCGACGCCTACCGCGGTGGTTGTACCTACTGAGCCGGTAAAAGCCCCTGCTACAGCAGCAAAAGCTGAAGAAGTGACAGCCGAAGCTGTGCCCGTGGCAGCCAAAAACAGTAACAAGGCTGCAGCCGAAGTAACGCCAGTTGATGTAACGCCAGCTGAAGTAGCAACACCGGTTGTTGCTGAAGCGACTGCACCGGTTGAAGCGACTGCACCGGCTAAAGCTGACGTTGCGGCCCCCGCCTCTGCGGCTGCGGCTCCAGTTGCAGCTGCACCGGCTAAAGAGGAACCGGCTAAAGCTGAAGCGGTTATAGCCGCTCCTGTTGTCACAGCCCAACCTAAAGCAGCAAAAGCTACAGGCAGTCGCTTTGGTAACATGGTCGTAGCAGAAATGACGAAACCACAAACGGTAACAGAAGAAGCCAAAACAGACGTCGTCACGGCAGTCACTGCTGAACAACGTCCGGTTGTCAGCTCTTCTAGTCGCCCGGCCGGCTCGGCGTTTGCGCGTCAATCGGCATCAGCACCGATGACTAAACCGGGTAAACCCGAGTAAAATTGTCGCATCTGAGTTAAAAAGCCGGCCTTGCCGGCTTTTTTATTGGCTGTTTTTTAGTGCATTATTTTATGCAGCTTGTTTTATCAAGCATGGCTGTAAAATGTCTTTATTCGCTAATCTAGGGTGCAAGTGAGGCTAAGCTAACATCGCTGCAGCTTGTGCTGGCATTATCTGATCCAACCTCGCGCTTGAGTCGACACTTGCAACGGTTTACTGACAAAGGTTTGCAATGCCAGCCAGCCAGCCAGCAAAGTATTATATCGCAACGGCTTATTAAGCGAGGCAAGATGGCTTGAATAATCAGTCTACTCAGAATGTTTTGCGCTTACTGAGCCAACTAAAACGGAGCAGGCGTCATGTTGGTAGTTAAGCGCCTATAACACGTTTTTATTAAAGCTAAACATTGGCAGCAAGTGCTGCGGCCATAAAAAACGCCTCAAAAGAGGCGTTTTTAGAAAGTTAACTATTTAACTTAGAAGTCGTATTTAGCGCTGAACTGCACACGGTGCATATCACCATCTAAACCACTTTCGATTTCACGATTAGCATACTTGTATTCAACACCCATCATAAATTTGGTATTGAACTGGTATAACGCATTGACACTGTAACTCTGCATGGATTTATTCGCTGAAGTACCGGTCAAGCTGGTGTCATTATCAACATTTAACGCTGAATATAAGAAAGTTGAACGCCACTTGTCATTCCACAGATGACGATACGCCACGGAGAAAGACGTTGATTTAATGGTTTCAAGTTCAGCATCACTTGTCGTGCCGGTTAATACCGCGCCATTAGAAGCATTTAAACCGACATAACGGCCTAAACCTTCACCGGTGTTAATGGTAAAACGAATATCATCTTTATTAGCAAGGTTAAATTTACCACTGAAAGACACACCGTAAGACGCTACGCTGTCATCTAATACGCCGTTTTCGATAGCAATTTGTCGAAGCAAACCGGCCACCCGGAAAGAAGCATTTTCAGTTTTAAAGTTGTAACCCACGGTAAAGTCAGGAGTGGCATTGTCATCTGTGGTGATACGAGCGCCGCCACCAAATGGCGTGACCGTACTTTCTGGGTTTTCTACCGCAATAGAGAAATTACCTGAAGTGTAACGAACCTGAGCTTGACGAATAAAGATAGCCGCATCGGCATTACCGACGAAGTCTAGGGTATCTGGTAAAGACTGTAAGTCCATAAAGTTTGACCAGGTTTGGCCAACTGTCCAATTTTTGTAATTAACAAAAGCATGACGCATAACGGGGCTGTAACCGTTGGTGGTACGCTCATCGTTACCGTTATTACTGGTTTGAAAATCAAATTCAATACGCCCTGTCATCTTTTCACCGTTACCTAAATCGGTCGAGGTGCTAAAGAAGAAACGCGTTTGACGAGCGTGCATATCAAAACGTGTTGTGCTGTCGCCATTGATCGGTGTGACAGAAGGGACATAAAAATCACGCCCGATTGACGCTATGTCACCGTCTGCATCACTAACCATCATATCAAGTTTGACGTAACCACCGTAACTCACTTCGGTGTCGCCCACTTTAAAGCCGTTATTCGCATGTGCAGCGCCTGCAGTTAAGGCTAATGCGATAGCCGCAGCTAAGGTATTCCGTGTCTTACTTTGTCTCATCTGGAGTTCTCCATGTTTTTTTATAGTAGTACTGATGTCGTTTTTTATTCTATCCAAACTCTGAGCGACAGTCTGCATCTTCGCAATTAGCCTTTAGTCGCAATTCGCACTCTGTTTTAACATCGTCTAGACTATGGTCTAATTTCTTTAAACAGCTGTCTCCGTTAGTAATGATTAATAATAATTACGATAATCCGTAGGGGATGATATGACGCAACCAACTCTTTATCCGGTGCCTGAAAAAATCAAGCAGCATTGCCATGTAACTGATGAGCAATATCAAGCACTGTACCAACAATCAATTGAGCAACCTGATCAGTTCTGGGGCGAACAAGCCAAGAAACTGGATTGGATTAAACCGTTCACTCAGGTGAAAGACACCAGTTATGAACTGGGCAAAGTGAAAATCAATTGGTTTGCCGATGGTGTGCTAAATGCCAGTGTTAACTGTTTAGATCGCCATCTTGCCACACGAGCCAATCAAGTGGCTTTTTATTGGGAAGGTGATGAGCCTGGCGTTGAGTCAAAAGTTACCTATCAACAACTGTATGATGAGGTTTGCCAACTGGCCAACGGCATGAAAGCCCTAGGTGTGAATAAAGGTGATCGGGTCACCATTTACTTACCGATGATCCCGCAAGCCGCCGTTGCGCTATTGGCCTGTGCTCGAATTGGTGCGGTGCACTCGGTGGTGTTTGCCGGTTTCTCGCCTGATGCATTGGGCAGCCGTATCGTCGATTGTGATTCAAAATTGGTGATCACCACCGATCAAGCCTTACGGGGAAGCCGTGCTACTAACCTAAAAGACAACACGGATTTAGCCTTAGCGCATCTTGGCGACACCAACCCAGTTAAAAATGTCATTGTGATTAAACATGTTGGCAAAAGCATTGATTTTCACCATGGTCGGGACGTTTGGTATCATGATCTGCTTGCTGCACAACCTAAAGAATGTGCACCTGAGCCGATGAATGCGGAAGATCCACTGTTTATTCTTTATACCTCCGGTTCAACCGGTAAGCCCAAAGGTGTGCTTCACACCACTGGCGGTTATCTGCTGTATGCCGCCATGACGCATCAATATGTTTTCGATTACCAAGAAGGTGATATTTACTGGTGCGCCGCAGACGTTGGTTGGGTTACAGGCCACAGTTATATTATTTACGGGCCGCTGGCCAATGGCGCCAGCAGCGTGATGTTTGAAGGTGTTCCTACCTACCCTAGCGTAAAACGTATTGCGCAAATTGTAGATAAATACCAAGTCAATATTTTGTATACCGCGCCAACAGCCATCCGCGCCTTGATGTCGCATGGCGATGCGCCTGTTGCCGGTGCCGATTTATCTTCGTTACGGATCTTAGGTAGCGTCGGTGAACCCATTAACCCAGAAGCATGGAATTGGTATCACGAAAAAATTGGTAAGGGTAATTGCCCTATCGTTGATACTTGGTGGCAAACAGAAACAGGCGGCATTTTAATTACGCCATTACCGGGTGCCACAGCCTTAAAACCTGGCTCGGCAACGCGGCCATTCTTTGGTGTTAAACCGGCGTTAGTGAATAACGAAGGCAATATCGTCACAGGTGCGGGCGAAGGTAACTTAGTTATCACGGATAGCTGGCCTGGACAAATGCGTACCTTATTTGGCGATCACGAACGCTTTGAGCAAACCTACTTCAGCACCTATGCAGGGGTGTATTTTACCGGAGATGGTGCACGTCGAGATGAAGACGGCTATTATTGGTTAACGGGTCGTGTCGATGACGTATTAAATATTTCTGGCCATCGTTTAGGCACCGCTGAGATAGAAAGCTGTCTTGTTGCGCATGAAGCGATTGCTGAGGCTGCCGTAGTCGGTTACCCACACGATATTAAAGGCCAAGGTATCTATGTGTATGTTTCACCTCGGGTGGGTGTAGAACCCAGTGAAGAGCTAACCAAAGCGATTAGAGCCTGGGTGCGTGAAGAAATTTCACCTATCGCTACGCCAGATCTGATACAGTGGGCTCCTGCCGGATTGCCGAAAACGCGCTCTGGTAAGATTATGCGCCGTATCCTGCGAAAAATTGCAGCCAATGAACATGATCAGTTAGGAGATATTTCTACACTGGCTGATCCATCAGTGGTTGAATTATTGGTAAATAACCGCTTAAATCGTAAGTAAGACACCCGTCCTCTTACGAAGAGCTGGTGTGTCTCCAGTCGCAGCAGAAAAGGCCGCTACCATGCGGCCTTTCTTATAAAAAAAACAAGCTAAAACCACTGGAGGGAAGATGGCAAAGTTAATCGTAGCAGACGACCATCCGCTATTTAGAAACGCGCTTATTAATGCTATCAGCAGTACTTTTGCGACCAAAGCCACCGTTGAAACAGACAGTTTTGAAAGCACCTGTGCCGCCCTAGAACAACATCCCGATGCTGATTTGTTATTACTCGATCTCCATATGCCGGGAAACTGCGGTTTCTTGGGGTTAATTCAACTGCGGAAAAACTATCCCAGTTTACCAATCGTGGTGATTTCAGCGAGTGAAGATTTGGATGTGATCCGCCGCGTCATGTCGTTTGGCGCCTCTGCCTATGTCCCAAAATCCGCTAATCCTGTTGATATCAGTACCGCCTTAAATGCGGTGCTAGATGGTGAGTTATGGGTTCCGAAGAATTTGCAAAAACAAATTTTAGAACAAGGTGATACCGAGCAAGATTTGGATTTAGCCTCACGGGTGGCGCAATTAACCCAGCAGCAATACAAAGTTTTGTATTATTTAACTGAGGGTTGGTTAAATAAACAAATTGCTTATGATCTGCATATCTCAGAAGCTACGGTTAAAGCGCATATTACGGCAATCTTTCGTAAACTGGGCTGTACTAACCGCACCCAAGTGGTGATCCAAGCGCAACGGCTGACGTTAGAGCCGCCGGTTGATCGCGCTATGGCACAACAACAATAAGTGCTTGTTTGCCATTAAATCGCCAGCGAGGGCCTAATTAGCGGCCCTTTTCAGCATTTTAAAATGATTCAGGGTTGCCCGTAACGCCCCCGGCTTAATCGGTTTAGCTAAAAACATCAACGACTCCGCTTTAGCTAAGACCGCTAAATCAGCTTGAGGTGAAGCCGACACCAAAATGCCATTTACCTCTCCCCAATACTGACGGATCTGCCGATACACATCTAAGCCATTCAAATGTTGGCCAAGTTGATAATCAATAATAATCACATCCGGTGCGGGATGGTTCGGCGCATAACTAAGTAACTCTTGTTCATCATAAAAACACTGCACATCAGTGATCTGCCATTGCTGTAATAAGACTTTTAACGCCGCTAAGTTAGCCGCATCATCATCGACACACACCACCGACAACCCTGGTAAGGGCCTTTGCTGCAGAGGGCTTGGCAGAGGCAGTTCTTGGCGACGCTTACCAAGCACTAACGGCAAGCGAATACTAAACACCGTGCCCTTACCCGGCCAAGACTTCACTAACAATTCATGGCCAAGTAATTTCGCCATCCGATTGACCACCCCTAGGCCCAAACCCAGCCCTTGTTGGCCTTTAGCCGTGGCATCAATGCGATAAAAGTCTTCAAAAATACGCTGCAGATCAGCCTCACCAATACCCGGGCCAGAATCCCACACTTGCAATAACAAATGATCACCACGTTTGCGACAACCTAGTAAAATGCGTCCTTTATTGGTGTACTTAATGGCATTAGATAACATGTTTTGTAAGATCCGCCGCAAATAAGTGGCATCGGTTTGCACTTGTAACGAGCTGGTTTTTACTGTTAAGGATAAGCCTTTTTGACTGGCCACCAAGCCATATTCGTCGGCTAATTGCATTAATAATTCTTTTAACGGTACCGGTTGTACATTCGGTTGTAACTTACCATCATCAAGTTTGGCGATTTCTAATAAGGTTGAAATCAGCTCTTCTGAAGCTTTCAGCGAATTATCAAGCTGCGTTAAAATCGCACTTTGTTGCTGCTTGTCGTGAATGCCTGCTAAAGCGGCAGTAAACAAGCGCGCGGCATTTAACGGCTGTAAAATATCGTGGCTGGCTAAAGCAAGAAACCGGGTTTTCGACGCATTCGCCGCTTCAGCTTCGGCTTTTGCTTGCAGTAATTGCTGTTCTGTTTCACGACGACGCCCTACCTCAGCCAGTAACTCCTGGTTCATGTCAGAAATAGTTTGCGTACGCTCATGCACCCGATCTTCTAAGTGCTGCTTCGCCTCGGCTAAGCCCTGCACGGCTTTAACATGGTCCGAGATGTCGGTAAAGCTGGTGACAAAACCGCCGCCAGGGATGGGGTTACCGCGCATTTCGATCACTTTACCATCAGGTCGCACCCGCTGAAAAACATGAGGCGTACCATTTCGCATATGCATAATACGTTTTTCAACGTGCTCATCCGGATCACCGACGCCACAGAGTCCGCGTTCCGCATTAAGCCGCACAATATCTGCCACCGGCCGCCCCACACGCACCATACCATCTGGATAATT
The DNA here is from genome assembly GCF_016343785.1 of Alishewanella maricola. Classification (NCBI taxonomy): domain Bacteria; kingdom Pseudomonadati; phylum Pseudomonadota; class Gammaproteobacteria; order Alteromonadales; family Alteromonadaceae; genus Alishewanella; species Alishewanella maricola. The sequence continues at coordinate 32,749 of NZ_JAEINI020000002.1, forward strand.
AAACATCTCTAAGTAGGATTTATTCCACGCGACCAAATTCAGATCACGATCAACCACACTGACCCCTTGGCTTAAGTGTTCTAGCGTTGAGAATAATATTTTGCGCGAAAATTGAATGGCCTGTGTAGTGTCATCAAACAAGGTGACGACATCTTCAAACGCCAGTTGCCGCCCTTCAAGTACCGCATTAACCATAGTAGAGGCAGACGACGCGCCGATGACCCCAGCGAGTTCACGTTCAACGTGTTCGACTAACCCAACGCTAGGCAAGTCATCCAGTTGCAGAGTCATTTGCTGTTTACGACCAAATTCGGCTAAACACTCTGCGGCACGTTGATTACCAACAAATCGTTCCAGTAAGATTTTTAAATCACTGTTATGAATGCGAATACGCCGCGCTGGCGTATCTTGATGTTTAATCGGTAAATTCGGTTTAACAAAGGCCACCGCCTGTAAGCGATCTAGCAAGTTTACCTTGGTACTTAACGACACCAACGTATAAGCAAGCACATTAAAGCCCAGCGACACCAAGACACCATGGCTTAACGAATCCAGCTTAATACCAAACATGGCCGTAGGCAGAAGCCAATTCAGCCCAAAGACCCCCTGCTGCATAATGGCGCTGCTTAATACCCCGGCATTCACCAGTTGCGGTAACATTAAGGTGTAAAACCACAACACCATACCAATGCTTAAACCCGCATACACGCCATAAGCATTACCACGACGCCAATAAAGCCCGCCAACGACCGCAGGGACTAATTGAATGGTCAGCGCAAAGGCTAACAAACCGGTTTCGGCCAATTCGTAGTTGCGAGCAAAGACACTGTAATACAGATAAGACAGCGCCATTACCACCACAATCATGGTACGCCGTACCACCAAAATTAATAGGCTGTAATCGTGTGATAAACCTTTTTGCTTACTCGACTTTAATAAGCCAGGCATCACCACATCATTACTGATCATCGTGGCTAAAGCTAAGGTCGCAATAATAATCATCGACGTGGCGGCAGAGAAGCCACCGATAAACACTAATACGCTTAAAACGTTCCATTCCATCCGTGAAGGGATTAACAACACAAAGCTATCGGCCAGCTCCAGCATATCGGGAAACAGTTGCATACCGGCCACGGCAATCGGGATTACCACTAAGGTGACTAAAACTAAATAACCGGAAAACCAGCGTCTGGCATGACGTAAATAATGATGCGAGACATTTTCGACAAAAGCGACATGAAATTGTCGGGGTAGCAAAAACACCGCGACCATCGCCAGCAGTGTTTTCGTAATAAATTCAACCCAACCGGGTGTAGTCAGTTGTTCTTGCTGCGACACCGAATGCAAGGCAAAAGTACGAAGCACAGACTGATCAGTATCAATTAAGAATACATACACAGCTATGGACAACATTAAAAGTGCAAATAGCTTCACCACGGATTCGAAGGCGATGGCTACCATCACCCCACGGTTTTGCTCGGTCAGGTGAAGTTTGCGTGTACCAAATAAAATGGCGAAAAACGCCATAGCGATGGCGCTTAATAAGGCACTGTCTTGATACCAAGCTAATTTACTGTCATCAAAGCTGCCGCCAAGTAATACCTGATAAGAGCCTGCCACCGCCTTTAATTGCAACGAAATATAAGGTATTACAACAATCAAGCAAACAATGGCCGCTAAAGTGGCGATATTGCTGCGCTTACCATAGCGGGCAGAGATAAAGTCAGCAATCGAGGTCACGTTTTGTTTTTTCGACACATACAACAGCTTAAATAAAAACGGTTGCGCGAAGATAAACAGCAGAATAGGCCCTAAATAAATAGCAATGTAATCCCAGCCGCGGGTCACTGCCGTACCCACTGCACCATAATAGGTCCAAGAGGTACAATAGACCGCTAACGCCAAGCTATAAATTAAACCGCCATACTTTCGTATTAGACGATCGTCGGCATGGCGTTCACCCCAATTGGCAATTAAAAACAAACCACCGACATACATTAAGGCTAATAGGGCTACAGTCCACGCAGTCACGGGATTCTCCATTTAGGGTTGTCAGCTAACTTTGGTTTTAGTGCGGCACCTTGTCAATGCTTCAGTACAAGTCTTCGACTAAAGTCGGGCTAGCAGAGCAGCTAACTACTGCTACATTAGAATTGCTCGAAAATAAAAACTAAAGGAGACACAACTTATGGCAAATAATAACACGAATGCCGCTGCATATTGGAGCGCTAACCTGCGCCTCATAATCATCAGCTTAGTGATATGGGCAACCGTATCCTATGGCTTTGGTATTTTACTTCGGCCGTTTCTGGCGGGTATTAGCGTCGGCGGTACTGATCTGGGCTTCTGGTTCGCACAACAGGGTTCTATTCTTACGTTTATCGCGTTGATCTTCTTCTATGCCTGGAGAATGAACCAACTGGATAAAGAATTCGGTGTGGACGAGGAGTAAGCAGGATGAGTCAATTTGCAATAAACTTGATATTTGTTGGCGGCTCGTTTGCCCTCTATATCGCAATCGCTATTTGGGCCCGAGCGGGTTCAACTAAAGAGTTCTACGTGGCCGGTGGTGGTGTCAACCCAGTCATGAACGGTATGGCAACCGCCGCCGACTGGATGTCAGCGGCATCGTTCATTTCTATGGCTGGCTTAATTGCGGCTGGTGGTTATGCTAATTCCACTTTCCTAATGGGTTGGACCGGTGGTTACGTTTTATTAGCCATGCTGTTAGCCCCCTACCTACGTAAATTTGGTAAATTTACCGTACCTGACTTTATCGGTGATCGCTTTTACAGCACAGGAGCTCGCTTAGTTGCGGTAGCTTGTTTGATTATCGCATCAGTAACCTACGTTATCGGTCAAATGACCGGTGCCGGTGTGGCGTTCTCTCGTTTCCTTGAAGTGAGCAGCGACATGGGTCTGATCATTGCGGCTGTTATCGTATTTTTATACGCGGTAATGGGTGGTATGAAAGGTATTACTTACACGCAAGTTGCACAGTATGTCGTGCTGATCATTGCTTACACTATTCCGGCAGTGTTTATTTCATTACAACTTACCGGTAACTTCTTACCGCCATTAGGCTTATTTGGTACCCATATCGAATCAGGAATGCCGTTACTGGCTAAGTTAGATATGATTGTTCGTGAGTTAGGTTTCCAAGATTACACCGCAGATGTTGATAATAAACTGAACATGGTGCTGTTCACGCTGTCACTGATGATCGGTACTGCAGGTTTACCCCATGTTATTATCCGTTTCTTCACTGTGCCTAAAGTAGCCGATGCGCGTTGGTCAGCAGGTTGGGCATTAGTGTTTATCGCGTTATTGTATTTAACGGCACCCGCTGTTGCGTCAATGGCACGTTTAAATTTATTAACCACAATTTACCCTGCAGGACCAACAGCTGAAGCGGTTGATTACACGCAACGTCCAGATTGGATGAAAACATGGGAAACAACCGGTTTAATCAAGTTTGACGATAAAAACGGTGATGGTCGTATCCAGTTCTATAACGATTCTCCTGCTTTTGCTGAAAAAGCGGCAGAACGTGGTTGGAATGGTAACGAGTTGACAGTAAACAATGACATTTTAGTTCTGGCCAACCCTGAAATTGCTAATTTACCAGGCTGGGTTATCGGTTTAATTGCGGCCGGTGGTTTAGCAGCAGCATTATCAACTGCAGCCGGTTTATTGTTAGCGATTTCGTCCGCGATCAGTCATGACTTAATCAAAGGCTCTATCAATCCGAATATTAGTGAAAAAGGAGAGTTGTTAGCCGCACGGATCTCCATGGGGGTCGCCATTGTTATCGCCACCTACTTAGGGATGAACCCGCCAGGCTTTGCCGCACAAACGGTGGCCTTAGCCTTTGGTATCGCTGCAGCTTCTATTTTCCCTGCATTGATGATGGGTATCTTCTCTAAGCGAGTGAATAATAAAGGCGCCATTGCAGGTATGCTGGCAGGTTTAATCTCTACCTGTGTGTATATCTTCTTATACCTAGGCTGGTTTTTCATCCCAGGTACTGCGTCTTTCGCTAACACACCTGATAACTGGTTATTTGGTGGTACAGGTTACGGTATTTCACCGCTGTCGTTTGGTGCAGTAGGTGCGATGATTAACTTCACCGTTGCCTTTGTTGTATCATCGATGACAGAAGCCCCTCCACAGCGCATCCAAGAACTGGTAGAAAGTGTGCGTTCGCCACGTGGTGCAGGCCAAGCCATCGATCATTAATATCGTGGCAGAACATGGCTAGCGTAAGAGCAGCTTGTTCTGCCTCACCCTCGGGCTTTCTCTGGAAAGCCCGAATTTTTTAGGAAGTCCGTTATGTTGTGGGAATTAATTGCAACGATTTTTGCAGGTTTAGGCGCAGCAGGCGTTGCCCTGGGCTTACGCTTTATCAGTCGTCAGCGCCTACCCCGTTGGCTCATCCCTGTGTTCGCTGCGGTGGGTATGCTTAGCTTTCAAATTCACAGTGAATACAACTGGTACAGTCATCAAACAAGCTTATTACCTGAGGGCGTTGCGGTGGTAAAAACCATTGAACAAACCGCGCCATGGCGTCCTTGGAGTTATTTCTTTCCTCAAACTTTACGTTTTATCGCCGCCGATGTGGCTAATGCCGCAGTCAATCAGCGCAATTCCGCGCTGGTGTTAGTCGACTTATATTTCTTTGAACGGCGCATGAGTGCTAAACGCGTACCGCAAGTTGTACATTGCCAACAAATGGCTCAGGCTGACTTTACCGAAAACTTGCAGATCCCCACTGCGGATGAAGCCTTATCTGCGCAATGGCGTCCATTGTCGGCAACCGATCCCATCATTACCTTGCTATGCGCAAAGTAAAGCCGGCCTAAACGAACTAAAACAGGAGCGCATCATGGAAGTTGCCGAAGTCAGTAAATTTTTAGCACACACCACTCCCTTTGATCAGTTAGCTGAGGGGCAACTAGCGGATTTGGCGGCAGCACTTAATGTGTATTATTGCCAAACGGGCGAAACGGTGGATAGCAGCACAGAAAATTTACTAATCGTTCGCACCGGCATTTATGCACTCTATAGTGATCAACAACAATTGCTTACCAAACTGGAAGAAGGTGATTTTTATGGTTATCAACTGCTGTTAACCGGCCTAGCTGATAACGATCAACTGATCTGTGAAGAAGATGGTTTATTATTTTGGTTACCGGCCACGGCTTTTCATCAAATGCGCTATCAATATAAAAATATTGATATCTTTTTTCAGCGCTTATTTGGCCGAAGGCTACATCAATACAAAGAGCAACAAGGCTCGCGTTTTACCTTAAAAGTATCTGACATTGCCCAAGCGCGCAAAATTGCCATACATGGTGAACAAACCGTGCAAGCCGCTGCCCAATTAATGACTGAAAAACGTGTCTCCTCTTTATTAATTGAACAAGACGAACGCTTAATTGGAATTTTAACCGACCGCGATTTACGCAGTCGTGTTCTGGCGGACAACTTACCAGCAGCAACACCGGTGAAAGAAGTGATGACGCCAAAACCACAAACTATTGATAAGCATGCTTATTTGTTTGAAGCAGTCCAGCTGATGAGCCGCTTTAATGTGCACCATTTACCGGTGATGGACCAAGGTATTAGCTATGGCATGATCACAACCACAGATGTGATCCGCTCTCAGCAAGATCACCCCGTGTATTTGATTGGTGAGATCCATCGTCAAACCTCGATCGATGGCTTAGAGCATTGCAGCATGCAAATTAATAACTTAGCGCTGATTTTAGGTAAGCAGCAAGTGCCTGCCTATGAAGCGGGTCATATTATTACCACCATCACCGATGCGCTGACGCAGCGTTTAATCAAATTAGCCCAGAATGAGTTTGGCCCCGCGCCCTGCGTATTTAGCTGGTTGTGTTTTGGCTCACAAGCTCGTATGGATCAAAGTATTAATGCTGATCAAGATAACGCCTTATTACTGGAAAAAGAGCCCAGCGGCGAGATTGGCGAGTATTTTGCCAAATTAGCCGATTTTGTCTGTCAAGGTTTGGCTCGTTGCGGTATTACTTTGTGCCCGGGCAATATTATGGCATCGAACCCTGAGCTTAGAATGAGTTTAAAAGGTTGGTCAGGAAAGTTTGCGCGCTGGATCTCCTCGCCGACCCCTGACGCTATTCTTAAATCCAGTATCTTCTTTGATATGCGCGTGGTTGAAGGCTCAAAGGGGCTATTTAACGCGCTGCAACACGATATCTTAGCCCGGACTAATCAATCATTATTTTTATTACAACTGGCACAAACCGCATTACAACGTACAGCACCATTGAGTTTTTTAAAAAACTTTATCCTAGAACACGACGGAAAACAAAAAAAAGGCTTGGATCTGAAAAAACGTGGCATCAGCTTAATTACCGATATCGTGCGGGTGTATGCTCTGGCAAATGGGATCCATGAGGTAAATACACGTCAGCGTTTAGAGCGCTTGGCGGCAGACGGTATTATGGAAGCAAAAGATACCCAAAATTTATCGGATGCTTTTGATATTTTAGCGCAATTGCGTTGGGATAAGCATTTACACGATATTAGCCAAGGCCATGAAGCCAGTAATTTGTTGGATCCTGCCGTACTGTCGGGTTTACAACGGCATCAATTAAAAGACAGTTTTGCGGTAATCAACGGCGCACAATCGTCCATGAAACATCGTTACTGTCGAGAAATGTAAATGTTTGGATGGTTACAGAAAAACCCCGAGTTGTATGCCGAAATACTGACGTTTAATCAGGTGGCCTTACCCAGTGCTGACACACCGGCACGCGAGTGTCGTTACTTAGTATTAGATTTAGAACTCACCGGCTTAAATGCCAAACAAGATCATATTGTGAGTATCGGCTGGTTGCCTATTGTTGAGCAACATATTCGGCTGAGTGAAGCGCGGCATTACTTAATTGAAGCACCGGTCAGTGTCGGACAAAGTGCCATTTATCATGGCTTACACGACAGCGACTTAAAAGATGCCCAAGAGTTAGCCGACGTATTAACGTTTTTGCTTAAGCAGTATCCCGGCTATATTTTTGTCGCACATCATTGCCGCTTAGATCGGGCTTTTTTACAGATCGCTTTTCAGCGGCACTTTGGCAAGGCGCCCCGCATGCTGTTTCTGGACACGCTGAATATCGAATATCATCGCCTGCAAAAGCTGGGATCGCGGCTAGCGACTGATGCCCTGCGCTTACCGCAATGCTTGGCGCGACATCACCTACCGGTGAGTGCACAGCATCATGCCTTAGAAGATGCCTACGGCTGTGCCCTACTGTTTTTAAGCCAATTAAAGAAAAGCCACTCGGCTATCACGCTAGGCGATTTACAACTGCATAGCCGTTAAGGACGCAGCTTAAGCTGTAAGCCTTTTAGCACATTACGCAACACTTGCGCTTGGCATTGCCGATAATGGGGATGATCAGGTTTGCGGAAAAATGCGCTGAGTTCCGCTTTGCCCATGCGAAAATCAGCCAATAACAACAAGGCTAACAGATCATCATCACGCAGCGTAAAAGCGATTTTCAATTTACGTAAAATAATATTGTTATTTAAGCGCGCTTCCGCGATCGGTTGCTCGCCCTCTTTTTGGCCACGTTGACTGCTGATTAAGCCATTTAAAAACTGCGCCAACGCTTGGTCTTCTAATGCTAAAAATACCGTATCTTCTTCTTTTGCCAGCCAGCCAATAATCTGTTCACGACTACACACTAAGCCCCCTAGCGCAAAGGTTGCCGCCATAGCGCTGTTGTTGTAATCCATAATAAAGCGCAGACGACGCAGAATATCGTTATTAGTCATTAGGTGTCCAATCGTTAAACGTTAACAAGCCTAAGCAAAAAAGGCGCTTACGCGCCTTTTTTTTGCTCAGATGCTCTTACTTAGCACGGCTGCGGTATTCGTCGGTGCGCGTATCGATTTCGATACGATCGCCTTCTTCTACGAATGCCGGAACCATCAGCTCAAAACCGGTTTCCAGTTTCGCTGGTTTCATCACTTTACCAGAAGTATCACCACGCGCTGCTGGCTCAGTGTAAGTTACGGTACGCACAACCACTGTGGGTAAATCAACAGAGATAGGACGCTCGTTGTAGAATACCACTGAACATTCCATACCGTCGATTAAGTACTTCAGTGCTTCGCCCATTGATTCAGCTTCGATTTCAAACTGATTGTATTCAGCGTCCATAAATACATACATTGGATCGGCGAAGTAAGAATACGTCACTTCTTTAGTTTCCAACATGACTTGCTCAAATTTGTCATCAGCACGGTAAACTGTTTCCATGCCCTGACCATTAAGCAGGTTTTTCATTTTCATTTTTACTACTGCAGAGTTACGGCCTGATTTGTTAAACTCGGCCTTTAACACTACCATTGCCTCACTTCCAACCATAATTACTTGGCCGGCACGGACTTCTTGTGCTGTCTTCATCATTTGAGAATATCTTCTTGTTAGGAAAAATTGCGCTACATTATAATTTTTTTTTCAGCAAAACGCACGAGGTTGCTAGCAAGATCTCCAAAGCTTTCTAATTTGTTACGCCATAATTGATTTAGCTGCGCAATTTGTGAGCTAACCAAGGCGAAATCTTGCCAACTGTGTTGCACATCTTGCTCGGTATTCCACTGTAAATGCAATTTTTGTACAACACTTGCCAGCTCAGCGGGAAACGCCGCTGTATAACGCGCTAAAAAAGCGGATAACTTATCAATATGCGCTTGCTCTGCTTGCCGATAGATTTGCCAAATAAAAGGCTTAGCCGCCCACTGCGCTCGGATCACAGAGTCTTCACCGCGTACAAAATTAATATCGCAGGCACTGAGTAAATAATCGTATTGCGGCTGCGGTAAAAACGCCAATAAATGCACTGTCAACGATCCCGCTTGCCAGGGCTCCTCAAGGCTTAAACCTGGCAGTAATTGTTTGGCTTGGTCGGCCAAAGCCCCTAACGGAATAACACATAACACCGAGCGGTCATACTGTTGCCATAAGGCCAATAAACTGCCCAGTGCTTGCTGGGTGTAAGCAAACAACGACACTTTTAAGGTGTTTTCATCTGTTAAGCTGATGCCTAATTGTTGCCAAAAGTGTTGCTGGGCCAACGCATCTTGTTGAAAGGCACTTAATTGTGCAATTCTACCCTTCTCACACAGTAAGCCGCCGGTTTTTGCACTAAAACCGGGGAAAAAGAAATATTTAATTAAGGGTAACTGTGGCTGTGGTGAGGCCATAGTATGGCACGCTTCAATCCAGCTCTCAGCAGATAAGTATTCTAAGTTCAGCCACAGCGGTTTCACAGCCTGCTGCGCCATTTGCTGCTGATAAGCAAAAGGAATAGTACAGGCTAACGCCTCAACCACCACGGTGCCAGGAGTTATACTCTGCCAAGGCGTTTGCGCTTGCCAATGACAAATCAGCACACCTGCCTGCTGTTGCTCTGTCAGATTGGGATCGATTGCAGGGCAAAGCCGCTGAAAACTAACTAAATCATCGACCCACAAGCGTACAGCCAGCCCATGCTCGGCGACCAACTGCCGACTTAAACGCCAACAAATGCCAATATCACCAAAGTTATCGACCACGGCACAAAAAATATCCCAACCTTGCTGCTGCGCTAACCTCATGACCCAACTTCTCCATTAAAAAACATAATGCCGCAGCAGTAAACTGAGCATACGCAGCAATAATAACAGCCAGCTAAATAAGATCAGGCTCAGTAAGAACGCCAGTAAATATTGGCCGCTGCGATAAAATAACCGCCGAAAAAAGCCGGCAGGTTGTAACGGCGCTTTGCTGAACAAGGCACTGATTAACCAGCAACAAAGGCAAGACAACAACGCGACCGACAGCCCTAACAAAGCATGCGGATTCAAAGTATTAGGAGCAAAAATTAAGCTGCCAATTATCAGCAAAGCGATACCGCATGCCAAAGCTAGATACCAGGTTTGCCAAGGAGACAACCAGCTGGCTAAGCGCCGATATAGGCTTAGCACTTTGCCACCTCAGCACTTAGTAGCGCGCGGGGGTACAACGGCAAAATACCCGATTGCCCTAATAAATCCCCGACTACCCAAATCTGTTGAAAGGGATGCTGCTGCGGTAACTGTAACTTGTGGCAATGCGCCAACATATCTGCGCGACGCCAAAGCGGATTCGCATTACGGATCACCAGCCAAACTCGCTCGCTGTCGTAATGCTTTTCTGCTTTATTAGCAATAATCCGATTCAGTGCTGCTAACAAACGCTGTGCTGCCGGTACGCGCAGCAACGCCATTAATTCTTGATGGGTTTGTTGGCTCAGTGCTCGCCCTAAAATATGCATGGCTTCTGCTTCACTGCCATATAAGTGGGCAATTTCTAAATCGAGTTTTTGATCGTCATAATAACAAGACACATCGGGGCGCGCTGGCTCGTTATGCCAAATATGCCGCATTTTAACGGCAAAACGTTGCTCATACAGCCGCATAAAAATGCGAGCGGCTTCATGCTCTAGCGCAATTTTTTCTTGAGCGCCATTCATCGTTAAACCGGACTAAAATAGAACTGCCATAACTCCAGAAGCACCGGCAGCACAGACAATAATAAAATAACGCCCATAGCGGCATTAAATAGCCGCTGCGCGAAGGTGTTATTTAACAGCTTTTTTAACACCACACCAAACAACAACCACACGCCGACACAAGGAAAGGCCATCAGTAAAAAGGCCAATGTAATGCTGCTTACTTCTAACCAATAAACCCCGCCCACGCTGGTAAAAGCCGCCATCGCGCCAGAAGCCATCACCCAGGCCTTGCCGTTAATCCACTGAAACAGCACCGCCTGCCAAAAACTCATGGGTTTGCTTTTACCCGTGGCAATACTTTGTGGATGGGCACTGGCAATTTTCCAAGCCAGGTATACCAGGTAAACCGTACCCAGCACTTTAATCAGTTGATGCAGATGAGGAAAGCGTTCAAACACCACCGCAAAGCCTAAACCGACCAACAACACCATGAACGGGAACCCCAGGCAAATGCCCAGCCAATGCGGTAAGCTGGCTTTAATGCCATAGTTAACACCTGACGACATCATCATCACGTTATTCGGCCCGGGCGTAATCGTGGTTGAAAAGGCGAAAAATAATACGGCCCAAAAGATTTCCATGCTGTACTCCTGCTGCGAATTGTCGTCGACCCTAAGCCAACAATGTCATACCGATAGTTATATGCTACATTTACTTCCAAGTTGTTTGTTAACAGCTTAGGCACTTTCATCATACAGGAGAAGTAAATGAATAAGATTATTGGATTAGCTTTGTTAGTTGCCGGCGCCATTTTATTATATTTTGGCTATACCGAGTATCACTCTACTGCCTCTCAAGTCACTGAAGTGGTGACTGGCAACCCAACCGATAATGCCATTTGGTTCCTCGTTGGCGGTGCCATCGCGGCGATTGTTGGCTTAGGGATGCTGTTTAAAAAATAACAGCCGCAAAGCGGCCGTTATTGGGTTAAACACTAAGGCAGCCGTTTTCTGCTGCCTTAGAGCTTACTCTTCTTCTTTACCCCAGCTATCACGTAACCCTACTGTACGATTAAATACCAGTTTAGCTGCGCTAGAATCTTGGTTATCTGCACAATAATAGCCTTCACGCTCAAACTGATAAGCTTGTTCGGCCACGGCTGTCGCTAACGATGGCTCGACAAAACCATGCTTAATCACTAAGGATTGTGGATTAACAGTACTGATGAAATCTTCTTCGGCTGCAGGGTTAGCCACACTGAATAAACGATCATAAACTCGGAACTCTGCGGCTAACGCTTGCGTTTGCTCTACCCAGTGGATCACACCACGCACTTTACGACCATCAGCCGGGTTTTCACCTAGTGTCTCAGGTAAGTAACTGCAGTTTAACGCAATAATATTACCGGCATCGTCTTTGACCACTTCGTCTGCGTGAATCACATAGGCATTACGTAACCGTACATCACCACCCGAAACTAAACGTTTATATTTTTTATTGGCTTCTTCACGAAAATCAGCACGATCAATATAAAGTTCACGGCCAAACGGCACTTGGCGCTCACCCATTTCATTTTTGGGATGATTAGGCGCGGATAACCACTCAATTTTATCTGCTGGATAATTCGTGATAGTGACCTTGATCGGATCAAGAACGGCCATCGCCCGCGGTGCTGACGTGTCTAAATCTTCACGAATACAGGCTTCTAACGCGCTCATTTCAATAACGTTATCTTGCTTCGTCACACCGATACGCTTAGCAAACTCACGAATGGCGGCAGCGGTAAAGCCTCGACGACGTAAACCGGCGATCGTCGGCATACGTGGGTCATCCCAGCCTTGTACCACTTGCTCTGCCACTAAGGTTTGTAATTTACGCTTACTCATCACCGCATATTCAAGGTTTAAACGCGAAAACTCAATTTGCTGTGGATGACATGCAATACTGATGTTATCTAAGATCCAGTCGTACAAACGGCGGTTGTCTTGAAACTCCAGCGTACATAACGAGTGCGTAATACCCTCTAACGCATCAGAAATACAATGGGTAAAGTCATACATTGGGTAAATGCACCACTTGTCACCCGTTTGATGGTGATGCGCAAATTTTACCCGGTAGATAACCGGATCGCGCAAACAGATAAAAGAGGAGCTCATGTCGATTTTTGCACGTAATGAGCACTCACCTTCTTTAAAACCACCAGCTCGCATTTTTTCAAATAAGGCTAAGTTTTCTACTGGGCTGGTATCACGATATGGGCTAGGTTTACCCGGCTGGGTTAAATTGCCACGGTATTCGCGCATTTGCTCGCCATTTAAGAAACAGACATAGGCTAAACCTTTGTTGATTAACTCCACCGCATAGCCATACAGCTGTTCGAAGTAATCTGATGAGTAACGCACATCGCCAGACCACTCAAAACCTAACCAGCTAACGTCACGTTTAATCGACTCAACAAACTCGACGTTTTCTTTTTCAGGGTTAGTATCATCAAAACGCAGATTACACTGGCCCTGATAATCTTGCGCAATACCAAAATTCAAACAAATCGACTTAGCATGACCAATATGCAGGTAACCATTAGGCTCAGGCGGGAAACGAGTTTGAACGCCACTGTGCTTACCATTGGCCAGATCGGCATCAATAATTTGCCGTATAAAATTCGTTGGGCGCGAAATGACGTCCGACATAATACTTGGTGTCCTTTTATTCTACGTGAACCGAAAAATGATGTGGCATTATAACAGCCGAACCGGCGCTGACTACTGCTGGTCAGCACTGTTTGCAAAGATTTTAATCAGCAAGGCTATTTTTGCAATAATGCATCAACCGCACTGATGCAACTCTCTAACCGTTCGTAATAATCAGCCGAGCTAACACGTAAAATGCGATCTGCGGGAAAACCATACTGCTGATATAAGTCGAGTAACTGCTGAAAGCTTTGTTGGCGTATTTGCGGCGAACCCAATTCGCGCATGCCATCCGCTACCCAGGGCACGGTTGGCTCCAGTGCGATGATTAAGTCATATTTTAAAGGATCAATAAAACTCTCGATACGATTGGCGACATTGCCTAAAAACACCTGACTGAAAAAAGCGGTAACCACCGCATCAGTATCGAAAAAACAGACCTTGTTGGCACTACGTAAGGCATGCCAATCTTGCTCGTATTGCAAATGGGTAATACGATTGAAATCTTCTAAATTAAATAAATCGCCATTGCCGCCGACCACGTCTTCTTGATAATCACGCCCCAGCTCTTCTGACCAAGAAGTACAATATACTTTGGCGAGCTTACGAGTTAAGGTGGTTTTACCGCAAGATTCAGGCCCGGTGATCAGCACTTTACGTGCAAAAAACGGCCGAGCAGCACCGGCAATATAATCCCAGTGCAAATAAGGTCGGTTGCGAATTTCAGTGCCACTGATCGGCCATTGGGTGCGCTGCGGATCTAATACCCGATAATCGATGTTAGGAAAATGCTGCTGATGACCGGCACGATAATCTTCTTCGCCACCAAATATCACTGCAAACGGCTCTGGCACGGTGTGTTGTAACAACCCGGCATATTCTCCCCAACCTTGCGGAAACGCAGGGATCGCATCTTCGTTTTGCAGCAATACCCGGATCCCCAAACCTTGCAGCTCTTGCGATAACCAACGTTGACGAAGTACACCGTCAATATAAGGAATACCGGCAACCCGACATAACTCACCATCTTCATGGCTTCGCTCACTGATCACCACATACAGTTTGTCACACAATGCATGAGCGCGCAGTATCGCGGTTAAGTGGCCGCGATGAGGCGGTAAAAACTTCCCTGGAAAAACGCCTACTTTACTCAATGCTCTGATGCTCCTTTGTGCCAGCTAATCATGCCGTAAATCGAATTCATTAAAAATGCGCTCCACATTAATAAAGTGGGTACCGCATAGGCTGTTGCACTTGGATCCGTCAGCAACACCAGACTCCAAGCAAACAACGTTAACACATTGGTCAGGATCCAAAATGGCCACTGCGCCGCATACATGCGGATCATCAATAATTGCGCAGCAATTTGTAATACCACCGTCGCGCTATCCAGCAGTGGGCCGCTAAACGTCAGCCCGGTTAATTCGCGTAAGCTGGCATACACCTGTGAATTGCGCTGTAAGGCTTCACTAATAAAACCGTCAAGCTCGGCTAATACCGCGGTGAGTGTCGCAATCCCCAGCACAACTAAAGCCAACACCCAAAACCAATGCCGCCCTAACCGCCGCATCTTGATGATCTGACTTTCAGCGCAAAGATGTTGACGCCAGCTAAAATAAATAAAAAATTGCGCAGGTAAAAAGTAAAACCAATTAATTAGCCAATCACCATAATAGCCCGAGGTCCAAGCGAGCAAACCGTAGCTACTGGCACTGATCAGCCCCCAAATCCAGTTCGACATCAAGCCTTTGGCGACCATCACCACGCACAGGACACCACTGATGGCACTCAGCGGGCTGATAAACCAATTTAGGGTTATTGACCCATAGCTCTGCCAATCCGTGCTTTGCCAACTAAACCAGATTGTACTGCTCAAAATAATACATAAAAACCACTGCAACCAGCGCCGCTCTAGGCGGTTTAAACGCTGTAAATCTGCCCATAGCAACATCTGTTTGCTCCGTGACACGCTAATGTCAGATTAGACCCAACCCGCAGGTTTGGACGCAGTCGCATAGGTTGGCATGCCAACGGCTTGCTGTAACCAATGCGCATGTGGCGGCAATTTGTGTCGTGCCATTTGTAAGCGCTGTAATATCGCTCGGTGAATTTGCGTTGCCGGTAAATTCGGCCCGTAACGTTCTGCACAATGCGCTCGCAGGTAATCCATACCATATAAAATGCATTGATAACTTTCGTGATTCCACAACCCGCCGGTATCAACCGCCGCACGCATATCACTGAAACCATCATGACTGCCCTGTGCATCCATCCCCGGGAACCACTGATCCTGAAAATCATGGGCACTAGGCGGTTTAACTTTCCAAAATGCTAACTTGGCTTTTAAACGCTCGGTAATTCGCTCCGGTTTTTGTACTTCTCGCCAAAAAGCGGTGTCGGTGCGCTGTGTCATGCAATAGTGCATATTGATAAAATCGAGAATTTCATAAAAGCGATTAGATAAAATACGATTATAACGACTGGCCAGCAGCGGCATATCTTCAGCGGCAAACGGAAAATGCTCCGCTAAGGTGACGGCGCCTAAATCGCTGAGATATAAACCGGTTGATTCCAGCGGTTCAATAAAGCCTCCCGATAAGCCAATGGCCACACAGTTACCTTGCCAGTTTTGTTTACGACGGCCGACTTTAAAATTAACCACCCGATGCGGCAAATCTTCACACCCCACCCCTTGATAAGCACGCATTTCACGCTCAGCCTCTTCAATACTAATAAAAGCACTGCTATGAACATAACCGACTGACCGTTGGTTTTGCATGGGGATATCCCAGATCCAACCATTGGATAATGCGGTGGCCGTAGTATAGGGTCGCACCATACCCGGATAGAACCGATCGTAAGGAATATGCATGGTAATGGCGCGATCGCAGAGCAACCACTGGGAACAATCTTCAAAACCCACACCGAGTTGTTTTTCGATTAATTTGGCACTAAAACCGGTGCAATCGACAAACAAATCGGCCGCCAGCGATGTCCCTTGATCGGTGACGATAGCGCCAATGCGCTGCTCAGCCTTCATTTGCACGTCTTGCAGATTGGCCAGAGTATGTTTAACCCCCCGGGCCACGGAAAAATCACGCAAATAATCGGCAAACTTTTGCGCATTCATATGATAAGCATAATTAAGCGGTGGGCCCATATCCCATTGCCCAAGCATTTTGGGCGCTAAACCCATCTCACAAATAATCGGTTGTGCTGAGCAGGTTTCCATAAAGGGAATACTGCGATCACTGCGCAGCCATTCTTCGGCTAAATGGTCTAAGGGTTGCGTACGCATACTGCTAAAAGGATGGTGATAGAACGTATTATCGTTGTGTACCCAGTTGGCGTACTTAATTGACTGCTTAAACGTGGCATCTGTCGCCCGCATAAATTCCATTTCATCAACGCCAATTACCGCTAACAGATGACGCATAGAAGGGATCGTTGCTTCACCCACTGAAATGCGTGGAATATCAGGAGACTCCAATAAATGAATATCCACGCGAGGTTCACGGCCTGCTTTATTTAATGCGCCATTAAGGTAAGCTGCTGTCATCCAACCGGCTGAACCGCCGCCAACAATTAATACTTGCGGTCGCTGCATCACCGACTCTCCTGTTAGTAATAACCTAAAATATGCCGCAAACCTGGCGCAGCATATTCGACTAAACGTTTTTGCATATCGGGTAATTCGTCTGGGATCTCGGCACTGATCCCAGCCAGATTCTCTCTGTAGGTGCCGCTCTGCTGGCGATCTGAACCCAGTTCAATACGGCGGCGCCAATCTTCGGGTAAGCAACCGTTAACTAATACTGGCTGCAATAACTCAGTAAAATACTGCTCGGCGGCGGGCGTATCGAGTTTTTTTAAATGGGTAATCACATCTTCATAACGCACTAATTTGATGCCGGTGCCTAGCCAGGCAACAGCGTTATGGCTATAAATTTCTTGTAAGGTTGGCGCTTTTTGATAAATACCGAAAATCATCATATTGAGCATTTCATTGATTTTAATGCGGCCACCTTTTAAATGGTCCATCTGGCCTTGAAAGGTGTCAGATAAAAAGAAGCGTGCACGCGCTAATACCCAGTCATAAGGGTCACGCACAATAATATATTGCACCGCTTTTTGCGTGGCTAAGGCCGATTCATCCGAAAACAGTAAGTGCCCCCAACTTAACATCGGCTTGGCCGGATTAAACGCTGGCAGACACTGGCGCAAGTTAGGAATTTGCACAAAAGCGTCATGATATTGTTGTGCAACAGGAACAAACATCCGGAAAATATTACGCAACAAATGTGTACCGCACTTAGGCACTGAGTTTAAAAACACCGGTTGTGTCAAAGCTGGCTGGTTAAATTGTGGATTAAGATCGTTCAAAGTATCAGGCTTGGCAAACACGCGAGGCATGAGGCTGGTTTCCAACAACAAGACTAAACAAAAGGAAAATGCCGACCTAAGTCGGCATTTTTACTCACACTTATAATTAGAAATTATAAGACATATTTAAGAACACCCGACGACCTAACCAGTCATATTGACTGTAGAACGCTGAGGTGCCTAAACGAGTGACAGAGCTACCGGCACTGACTTTTGGCGGCTCTTTATCAAAAGCATTAGCCACACCCAAGGTTACATCTAAACCTGCATCAGCAAAGTCTTTAGTAACAGAGAAAGTGTGATAAACCACCGCATCTGCTGCCGCAACTAACTTAACCGCTTCGCCACGGTAAGTGGGGCTACTGCTGACAAACTGCTCGTTTGATACCGCACCAGTATAACGTGCGATCCAGTTTACACTCCAATCTTGGTATTCCAAGCCAACAAACAGGTTACCTACGTCTTCTGGACTACCAAATTGCCCGGTACGGTCGATTGGATCACTATCAGCAAACAATTGACTTGCCGCTTCGATCTGACGCGTATGCTGATAAGTGGCAGATAAACGACCAAACTTAGTATCAGTAGCATAATTTAAGGTAATATCGACACCGCGGTTAACTTGGTTAGCAATGTTTAAATAACCACCACGCACATTGGTAATGCGCAAATCAACAGGATCACGATCAAACTGCGTACAAAGTGGTTCAGTGCTAAAGTTATCAGAAATATAACAGTTACCTAAGATCTGACCCGCAGTCAAATTAGTGACTTCGCCAAAAATTTCAATGTTGAAGTAATCAATTGACGCGCTGATATCATGATTTTCGAAATCAGGAGTCCAGACAAAACCTAAGGTTTCAGAGATCGAGGTTTCGGCTTCTAACTGACCAGCACCACCGCCTGTGGTTACCGTTGCTGAAATAGCACCACCTGCGAAGTCACGTGGAATACCATCAGTAGCACAGTTGGTAGCAACGCGCGGATCGATAGTACCATTGTCAACACCCTGCCCCCAGTTAATACATGGATCGATATTACGCTGGCCAACAAAGCTTGTTTGGTTATTTAAATATAATTCAAATAACGCTGGTGAACGGAACGAGGTACCCCGAGAAGCACGCACCCGCACACCATCAACGATAGTCCAGTTGATACCCGCTTTATAGGTATTATCACCACCATAAGAAGACACATCGGTGTAACGGCCTGAGATGGTTAAATCTAACGCTTGAATACCCGGTAGATCTCGCACTAATGGCACTTGGAACTCAGTAAATACTGCACGGCTGATATGTGAACCGGCAGTAATACCCGCGGCAGTTTGGCCCCAGGTATTTTCACGTAAGGTCTCTTCGCCAGGGACGTCATTGATCGAGTCTTTTTGGAACTGGAAACCGACCGCAGTACCGATAAAGCCGGCAGGTAATTCAAATAAATCACCCGAAATAAAACCTTCCACTGATTGTTGTTTATAAACAGTATTACCCGTTTGCTCACCAAACAAGAAATCACGGATTTCTGGTGAAATATTACCGGCTAAAAACTGTGGATCTAACCAAGGTACATCGACACAAGGCACGCCACGGATCGGTGTTGTTTCACCAACACAAGAGCCTGAAGAAAAGTTATAGGGAGAGATAGCATCTTCATAAATAAGCTTAGACTTATAATCACCGCTGCTGTAGCTATTTTGATAAGCCACATCATAATACCAGTTACCAATATCACCATTGATACCGGCAACAAAACGGCGGTAATCCACAGTGATCTTATCACCTGAGTGATCGGTAATCGGGGTTGGGCTTAACCACTGCGCACCCGTCCAACCGGCACTTAATGGATCACCAGCAAAGAAATCTTCGTTATATTTGTAGCTCCAGAACTGACGATAGCCGTTGGTGGTGGTTTGACGGCGATTTAATAACACTTCACCGTATAAACTGGTGGTGTCATTTAATTCATAATCACCTTGTGCATACACGGTCATTAATTCGTTTTTCGGGATCAGAGTTTCTAAATCTTGAAACGGGTGGTCAGCGTTGGTGACAGAATCTGATAAACGATCATAAGCTACCGGGAACCAACCTGGTGGTGTCACCATAAAATCCGGATTGTTGGGATCAGTTGCAAACCCAGGAATGAAGTTACCTAAGTTTCCATCATAATCATATTGCGCCTTTGCACCCCCTGGGACGTTGCCGCCATCACCTTGGTAATCGTAAAGCCAAACATGACCCCACAGTAAATCATTACAATGGTAACTGCCGGTACGCGGATCAACAGGGTCAACTCGCTCATTGGTCGTTGGATCAAACAAATACCGCTCAGCACAGTTAAAGAAACTGCGTTGACCTTGAGCCAACTCTTGCTGCACTTTGTAATCACCGACAACACGGAATGAACCGCGGCCAAAGGTTTTACCATAAGTACCGTTTAATTGATAACTTTCACCGCCTTCTTCCAAAGGCTGCGAGGTATTAAAGTTAATGGTACCTTCATCACCCTTCTTCGTAATAATGTTGATCACACCGGCCACGGCGTCAGAACCATATAACGAAGAAGCGCCATCTTTTAAGATTTCAATACGATCAATTGCTGATAAAGGCAAAATGTTCGGATCGAAAGAAGCGACTTGGCCACGTGTACCCGCTGGGCCAGCACGACGACCATTTAATAAAACTAACGTACGGTTTGCACCTAAACCACGTAATGAAATGCTTTCTGAACCGACACCACCTTCAGTAACAAACGCCGTAGAAGCCGCAGCAGTAATTTGGTTTGAACCTGCAGCAACTGTGGAATTACGTAATAACTCACCTAAGTTGCTAATACCTTGGCTGGCAGCAACACTGGCATTAATTACTTCAATTGGCGCAGCTTGATCTAAACCGTCGGTACGAATACGTGAACCGATAATTTGAATACGTTCGGCTTTTTCATCTGCTGTGGGCGCGTCAGCTTCTGCGTCTTGGGCGTGAACTTGAAAAAGTGAACCGGCCAGTACACAGCTTATGGCTATGGAAAGCGGCTTAATTTTAGAATCTGATGGCATTATTCTCATAGGAAGTTCCCTGATTATTATTAGTAAAATAACAGTAAAGCTGAATGGACACTTAACCGCTTTCTTCATGTTAGATAAATGACTCTAAAAATCAACCCCCAACTGTAATTCAAAGGTATTAGACATAAAAAAACCCGCTAAAAGCGGGTTTTTCGACTAACAAGCTAGATTACCAGCCCGTTAATTCTTTCAGAGCTTGACCAATATCCGCTAAGCTCTTCACGGTTTTAACACCGGCATCTTCTAAAGCAGCGAATTTTTCGTCAGCAGTACCTTTACCACCAGAGATGATTGCACCAGCATGACCCATGCGCTTACCTGCAGGTGCAGTTACACCAGCAATGTAAGATACAACAGGTTTAGTCACATGCTGTTTGATATAAGCGGCTGCTTCTTCTTCTGCAGAACCACCAATTTCACCGATCATGACGATAGCTTCAGTTTGTGGATCTTCTTGGAATAACTTCAAAATATCAATGAAGTTAGAACCTGGAATTGGATCACCACCGATACCAACACAAGTAGACTGGCCAAAACCGTAATCTGTGGTTTGTTTAACCGCTTCATACGTCAGAGTACCTGAACGCGAAACGATACCCACTTTACCTGGCTTATGAATGTGACCTGGCATGATGCCGATTTTACATTCGCCTGGCGTGATAACGCCTGGGCAGTTAGGGCCGATCAGCACGACGCCTAACTCGTCACATTTCACTTTGGCATCCAACATATCTAAAGTTGGAATGCCTTCCGTGATACAAACGATCAGCTTAATGCCGCCATTTGCCGCTTCTAAGATAGAATCTTTACAAAATGCCGCAGGTACATAGATGACTGATGCAGTTGCACCCGTAGTTGCCACCGCTTCTGCTACAGTGTTAAACACCGGTAAACCTAAATGCGTTTGACCGCCTTTACCCGGAGTTACACCGCCAACCATTTTTGTGCCGTAAGCAATGGCTTGTTCAGAGTGGAATGTGCCTTGTGCACCAGTAAAACCCTGACAAATGACTTTGGTATCTTTATTAATTAAAACGCTCATTACTTACCCCTTATGCCTTAGCCGCTGCAGCAACAACTTGTTTAGCCGCGCTTGTTAGGTCGGTATCAGCGATAATGTTCAGGCCGCTTTCAGACAGCACTTTTGCGCCCAATTCTGCATTGTTACCTTGCAAACGAACTACAACAGGAACTTTAACGCCCACTTCTTTTACTGCACCGATAACACCTTCAGCAATCATATCGCAACGTACGATACCGCCGAAGATATTGATGAAAACGGCTTTAACCGCAGTATCAGACAGGATAATTTTGAATGCTTCAACAACACGCTCTTTGGTTGCACCACCGCCAACGTCTAAGAAGTTAGCAGGTTGGCCACCGTGTAATTTCACGATGTCCATCGTACCCATGGCTAAACCAGCGCCGTTAACCATACAACCGATGTCACCACCTAAGGCAACATAGTTTAGCTCCCATGAAGCAGCATGCGCTTCACGTGGATCTTCTTGTGAAGGATCTTGCATCGCTTTCAGATCAGGGTGACGATATAAGGCATTACCATCGATAACGAGCTTGGCATCTAAACAGTGTAAATCGCCAGCAGGTGTAATAACCAATGGGTTAACTTCTAATAAAGCCAGATCTTTTTCTTGGAAAAGTTTTGCTAAACCTAAGAAGATCTTCACGAATTGGTTAACTTGCTTGCCTTCTAAACCTAATTTGAAGGCTAACTCACGGCCTTGGTATGGCTGAGCACCCACCAAAGGATCAACCGCAGCTTTTAAGATTTTTTCTGGAGTTTCGTGGGCAACTTTTTCAATTTCCACACCACCTTCAGTTGACGCCATAAATACGATACGACGTGAAGAACGGTCAACAACTGCACCTAAATACAATTCTTGAGCGATATCTGTGCATGGCTCAACTAAAATACGGCTTACCGGCTGACCTTTTTCATCTGTTTGATAGGTTACCAGGTTCTTACCAAGCCATTTGTCAGCAAATGCTTTGATTTCTTCTTTGCTCTTAACTAGCTTCACACCACCCGCTTTACCGCGACCACCAGCGTGTACTTGAGCTTTGACAACGAACATATCGCCGCCGATTACATCTGCAGCTGCTACCGCTTCTTCCACTGTAGCTGCGGCAACGCCTTTAGATACAGGCAAACCATATTGGGCAAACAGTTGCTTACCCTGATACTCGTGCAAATTCATGGCTATTTTCCGTTCTTTTGAATTGGGACGTTACTCAACAAAGAGTAACCTGATTTTGGTTCGGTGCTTATTATAGTACCAACCGGTTTGATAAAAAATGCTGTTGTACCAAACAACAGCATTTTTGATACATTCAATGAAACGTTAGATGTCCAACAGAATACGCGTTGGATCTTCTAACAATTCTTTGATGGTCACTAAGAAACCTACTGACTCTTTACCATCAATGATCCGGTGATCATAAGACAGTGCCAAATACATCATAGGCAGAATTTCCATCTTACCGTCAACAACCATTACACGGTCTTGGATCTTGTGCATGCCAAGAATAGCAGATTGTGGTGGGTTGATGATCGGCGTAGACATCAAGGAACCAAAGACACCACCGTTAGTGATAGTGAAGTTACCACCCAACAGATCGTCCATAGCTAACTTGCCATCGCGACCTTTCAGGGCTAATTCTTTGATGGCTTTTTCAATTTCAGCCAGATTCATTTTATCGCAATCACGTAAGATAGGCGTGACTAAGCCACGAGGCGTAGATACTGCGATGCTAACATCGAAGTAGTTATGATAAACAATATCATCACCGTCGATCGCCGCGTTCACTTCAGGGAAACGTTTCAACGCTTCAGTAACCGCTTTGACATAGAAAGACATAAAGCCTAAACGGATACCATGACGCTTCTCAAACACATCTTGATATTGCTTGCGTAAATCCATGATAGGTTTCATGTTAACTTCGTTAAAAGTGGTCAACATGGCCGTTGAATTTTTCGCTTCTAATAAACGATTTGCAATCGTTTTGCGCAGGCGAGTCATAGGAACACGTTTCTGACTGCGATCACCGGCAGCAACCACTGGCGCAGCAGCTGTAGCAGGCGCGGCAGCTTTGGCTGGGGCAGCAACAAACTTTTCAACATCTTCTTTTGTTACGCGACCGTTTTTGCCTGTGCCCTTGATTTTGCTGGCATCTAAGCCTTTTTCAGAAATCATGCGACGTACAGAGGGGCTTAACGCATCGTCATTGCTGTCATCGGCAGCAGGAGCTGCTGCGGCTTTTTCTGCCGGCGCTTCTTCTTTCTTAGCAGCTGGTGCACCACCAGCTTCCATTTTACCAATGACTTCTTCTGCCGTTACCGTTGCACCAGTGTCATGGATGATTTCGCCCATCACACCATCTGCTTGTGCAACAACTTCCAACACAACTTTGTCAGTTTCAATATCTACTAATACCTGATCACGGCTAACGGCTTCACCAGTTTTTACGTGCCAGGTGGCGATGGTTGCATCTGCAACAGATTCCGGAAGTACGGGTACTTTAATTTCCACTTTTTCACCTTTAACGGTTGGTCTATATCAGTTATCACAGCCTGCAGCATGCAGGCTGGAAAATCATTATTTAACGGTTAGCGCGTCATTAACGAGAGCTTGTTGCTGCTTGTTATGCACAGACAAGTAACCTACTGCAGGTGAAGACGACGCTTCACGACCGGCATAATTCAGGTAACCCGTTTTTGGAATTGCAGCACGGAAGTGATGCTGACTACAGTACCAAGCACCTTGGTTTTGTGGCTCTTCTTGACACCAAACAAAATCAGTTACATGTTGGTACTGGCTTAATACTTCGGCCATTTCCTCATGCGGGAAAGGATAAAGTTGTTCAACCCGCACGATAGCCACATCGGTTTGCTCGCGCTTACGACGCTCTTCAAGCAATTCGTAATACACTTTACCGCTACAGAACACGACACGTTTCACCGCTTTTGCATCAAGTTCGTCAATTTCACCAATCACGTTATGGAAGGTACCCGAGGCAAGTTCTTCTAACGAAGAAGTCGCTAATGGGTGACGTAACAATGATTTTGGAGACATTACGATCAATGGACGACGCATTGGCCGCACCATTTGACGGCGTAACATGTTGAAAACTTGCGCTGGTGTCGTTGGCACACACACTTGCATGTTGTGATCAGCACACAGCTGTAAGAAACGTTCCAGACGAGCAGACGAGTGCTCAGGGCCTTGCCCCTCATAGCCGTGCGGTAACAATAAAGTTAAACCGCATAAACGACCCCACTTTTGCTCGCCAGAGCTTAAGAATTGGTCAATAACCACTTGGGCGCCGTTGGCGAAGTCACCAAATTGACCTTCCCAAATAACCATAGCCCGTGGCTCTGCTGTCGCATAACCGTATTCAAACGCTAAAACGGCTTCTTCAGATAAGGCCGAGTCGAAAACTTCAAACTTACCCTGCTGTTCACTGATTTTCTCTAACGGCGTATAGGTTGAACCATCCGTTTGATTATGCAGTACAGCATGGCGATGGAAAAAGGTACCGCGACCAGAGTCTTGACCAACAATACGGATACGGCTTCCTTCACCAACCACCGAGGCGTAAGCTAAGATTTCAGCAAAACCCCAGTCAATTTTCTTCTCACCTTTTAACATCAATGCGCGGTCTTCATAGACACGACCAACCTGACGTTGTAACACATGCGTTGCGGGCACCTGTATGGCTTTTTCACCTAACGCTTTGAGTTCTTCAAGCTTTAGACTGGCGTCATAATGGGTATCCCAGTCTTTGCCAATGAAAGGCGTCCAATCTACTGAAGAAGGTGCCATCGGTTGCCATTCTTCAACAACACAATCGCCTTTGTCTAAAGCATCCCGGTAACCGTCAATTAATGCTTTCACTTCGTCAGCAGTAATAACCCCTTCTTGCACCAACTTCTCAGCGTAAATTTCCCGCGGCGTTGGGTGCTTTTTGATCTTCTGATACATCAGAGGTTGCGTTGCATTTGGCTCATCGGCTTCGTTATGGCCATTACGGCGATAACAGAATAAATCGATGACCACATCACGCTTAAAGGTATTACGATAATCAACCGCTAATTGCGCAATCATCACTACCGCTTCAGGATCATCACCGTTCACGTGAAAAATGGGCGCCTGTACCATTTTAGCAATGTCGGTACAGTAAGGGGTTGAGCGCGTATCTTCAGGGTTTGACGTAGTAAAACCCACTTGGTTGTTAATGACCAAGCGGATGGTGCCACCTACTTTGAATGCACGCGTTTGCGAGATGTTGAAGGTTTCAGCAACTACACCCTGACCGGCGAAAGCTGAGTCACCATGAATGGTAATAGGCAGTGCTAGCGAGCCGTCGGTACAACCGCGGCGATCTAAACGGGCACGCACAGAGCCTAAAACAACAGGGTTAACAATTTCTAAATGTGATGGGTTAAAGGCCAGTGCTAAATGCACATTACCGCCTTTGGTGGCAAAGTCAGATGAGAAACCCATATGGTATTTCACATCGCCAGCACCCACAACTTCGTATTTACCGGCAAATTCATCAAATAACTTCGAGGGATTCTTACCCAGTACGTTGATCAAGGTATTCAGACGACCACGGTGCGCCATACCAATCACTGAATCTTTGGCGCCTTGCTCACCGGCACGGTGGATCATGGCTTTCAGTAATGGGATCATCGCATCGCCGCCTTCAAGACCAAAGCGCTTAGCACCTGGGAATTTTGAGCTTAAATACTTTTCCAGACCATCAGCCGCGATTAATCCTTTCAGGATACCCAGCTTAGTGTCTTTATCGAAACGAGGTTGAGATTGCACACTTTCTAAGCGCTGTTGGATCCAACGTTTCTCATCGGTTGAGACAATATGCATATACTCAGCACCAATAGAACCGCAGTAAGTGCGCTCCAGTGCTTTGTGCAAATCGCCCAATTTCATTGTTTCTTGACCAGAAGCAAATGATCCAATGTTGAACTCAGTTTCGTAATCAGCTTCAGACAGATCGTGAAACGACAATTCAAGGTCACGTACCCGAGGTTGTTTCCACAGGTTTAACGGATCCAAGTTGGCGTGTTGATGGCCACGGAAGCGATAAGAGTTGATTAA
This sequence comes from Alishewanella maricola, assembly GCF_016343785.1. Taxonomy (NCBI): domain Bacteria; kingdom Pseudomonadati; phylum Pseudomonadota; class Gammaproteobacteria; order Alteromonadales; family Alteromonadaceae; genus Alishewanella; species Alishewanella maricola. The sequence continues at coordinate 59,552 of NZ_JAEINI020000002.1, forward strand.
TTGCAGTACTTTAACCTGACGGTTGTCAGCACCAGAACCAGAGTTTACCACCACAACTTCACGATGTTTGTTGCGGGCCAACTCAGCGAAATGTTCACGCACATCGCTATGTCGGGTTTCAAGCTCGACCCCATCGATCTTTGGTAACTGGGCAAAAAACTCACGCCATTCGTCACCAACACTGGTGGGCTCTGCTAGGTAGGATTCATAGAGTTCATCCACATAGGCCATGTTACCACCGCCAAGATGTGAAGACTCTAACCACGCCTTCATTACACCTTCGTGCATTTAGTTTCCCTTATTTTTGAGCACCTGGAAAAAGTAGCAAAAAAACTGCCACCCCGCTAAGTGGATGGACAGTTTTCAATTAAATCACTAAAAAAGGGCGCATTACAGCGCCCGGTTTAACAACATCGACTTAATCTGGCCGATTGCCTTAGTCGGGTTTAACCCTTTCGGACAAACGCTTACGCAGTTCATAATACCATGACAACGGAATACGCTGAAAGCGTCATCTAAGTCATTTAACCGTTGTTCGGTTGCAGTATCACGGCTGTCTGCCAAGAAACGATAAGCATGTAATAAACCCGCTGGACCGATAAATTTATCAGGATTCCACCAGAACGAAGGACACGATGTTGAACAACATGCACAAAGAATACACTCGTACAGGCCATCTAACTTAGCGCGTTCTTCCGGCGTTTGCAAAAATTCACCGGCTGGCGGCAAGCCATCGTTGATCAAATACGGCTTCACTTTCTCGTATTGCGTATAGAACTGGCTCATATCGATAACCAGATCGCGAATGACTGGTAAACCAGGTAATGGACGTACCACGATTTTACCGCCTTTCAAACCCACTGCAGATAGCGGTGTAATACAAGCCAAACCGTTTTTGCCATTCATGTTCACGCCATCTGAACCACAAACACCCTCACGGCAGCTGCGGCGGAAAGATAACGTTGGATCTTGCTCTTTCAATTTGACCAGTGCATCAAGCACCATCATATCCCGGCCATCCGGGTTGTCTAAAGTATAATCCTGCATGCGCGGCGCTTGGTCGACATCAGGGTTGTAACGATAGATCGAAAAAACTAATTTCTGCATCGCTGTAGCCCTCTTAGTACTTACGTGCTTTCGGTGGGAAAGCTTCACGGAACTTCGGTTCCAGATTCACTTTACGCTTAAACATTGACTCAGTGTCTGGAGTATAAACACTGTGACACAACCAGTTCTCGTCATCACGATCTGGGAAGTCGAAACGTGCATGAGCACCACGGCTTTCAGTACGGAAGTTTGCCGCAACAGCAGTAGAGAATGCGGTTTCCATTAAGTTATCTAACTCTAAACACTCGATACGCTGGGTGTTGAAGTCAGAGCTCTTATCATCTAAACGAGCAAACTGCAGACGTTCACGAATTTCTTTTAACTGCTGTAAACCTTCGGCCATTGCTTCACCTTCACGGAACACCGAGAAGTTAAGCTGCATACATTTTTGCAGGTCTTTCTTAATTTGTACCGGATCTTCACCCTGGCCAGGCTTGCTCTCTTCCCAACGACGTGTGCGTGCTAAGGCCGCATCAATGTCAGATTGAGAGGCATCACGAGCTTGCGCGGTTGCGGCTAAAGCTTCACCAAGGTGTAAACCTGTTGCACGACCAAATACCACCAAGTCTAACAATGAGTTACCACCTAAGCGGTTTGCACCATGCACAGATACACAAGCAATCTCACCACAAGCAAATAAACCAGCAACAACAGATTCTGTACCATCGGCTTTCGGTGTAATGACCTGACCGTGGACGTTAGTCGGAATACCACCCATCATATAGTGACAAGTAGGAATAACCGGGATGGGCTCTTTAACCGGGTCAACGTGCGCAAAAGTACGTGATAATTCACAAATACCAGGTAAGCGGCTTTCTAAAACTTCAGCACCTAAGTGATCCAGTTTTAGTTTAATGTGAACACCCCATGGTCCCTCACAACCACGACCTTCGCGGATTTCTGTCATCATGGCACGAGCCACAACGTCACGACCAGCTAAGTCTTTCGCGTTTGGCGCATAACGTTCCATGAAACGTTCGCCATCTTTGTTTAATAAGTAACCACCTTCACCACGACAACCTTCGGTTACCAAGGTACCTGCACCTGCGATGCCTGTTGGGTGGAACTGCCACATTTCCATATCTTGTAAAGGCACACCCGCACGTAAAGCCATACCGACACCGTCACCGGTATTGATGTGTGCGTTAGTGGTTGAAGCGTAAATACGACCTGCACCACCGGTAGCCAGTACCGTGGCTTTGGCTTTGAAATAAACGATTTCGCCAGATTCAATATCAATAGCAGTACAACCGACAATGGCACCATCTTGGTTTTTCACCAAATCTAGGGCATACCATTCAGAGAAAACTTGAGTACGGTTTTTAACGTTTTGTTGATAAAGCAAATGTAACAAGGCGTGACCAGTACGGTCAGCAGCAGCGGCAGTTCGGGCAGCTTGCTCGCCACCGAAGTTCTTAGATTGACCACCAAATGGGCGCTGATAAACGCGGCCAGCTTCAGTACGAGAGAACGGTAACCCCATGTTCTCTAATTCAGTGATCGCTTCTGGACCCGTTTTACACATGTATTCAATCGCGTCTTGGTCACCGATATAATCCGACCCTTTTACGGTGTCGAACATGTGCCATTCCCAGTTATCTTCATGGCTATTACCCAGCGCTACCGTAATACCGCCTTGCGCCGACACCGTGTGTGAACGCGTAGGAAAAACTTTTGATAACAATGCACAGGTTAAACCTGATTGGGTGATTTGTAGCGCTGCGCGCATACCGGCACCACCGGCTCCAATGACGATCGCGTCAAATTCTCTTACTGGAATATTCACTTAAGCACCCCACAACACAAATAAACCCACTGCCACGTAGCTAAAGGCAATTACGTACAGGACAAACTGTAAAGCGGCGCGTAACTTGGCACACTTTACGTAGTCAGTTAATACCTGCCATAAGCCAATACGGGTATGAATGGCAATCGAGATCAACGCTAACAAGGTATACACCTTCATTAACACGTTACTGAACAGGCCATGCCATATCTCGAAAGTCACTTCTGGAGTGAAAAGAAAAAAACCTAAAATGAAAAGTGCGTATGTCGCTAGGACAACAGCAGTTGCTCTTAATGATACGTAATCCTGAACACCATCGCGTTTCAGGCTTGCCTGATTTAAAACCATAACCATACCCCCGCTAAAACAGCTAAAATAATCCATAACACCATAGTGATGTTGGCGCTGGCGTTACCTGAGTCGAGTTCCTCCCAGTAGCCTTGGTCCATGATCATGTGGCGGATACCGCCTAGCAGGTGGTAAATAAGTACCGTGATAGTGCCCCATGCGATAAACTTCGCAAAATGTGAGTTTAGCAAGGACTTCACGTAGTCAAAGCTTTCTGCGCTTTGCAATGAAACCGCCCATGCCCAAATAACAAAAAGCAGTGCGAAAAACATTGCAACACCGGTAACCCGATGCAGAATAGAAGCTTTGGCAGTCGCAGGTAGAGAGATAGTTGTTAAATCAAGATTTATTGGTCTTTGCTTTTTCACAGTGTCTTGCCTATCGATGCCCGTGTAGAGCGTAGTTGTCATTATTGTCGCTGCAAAAAACAGCCACATCCCGAAGCAGATATACTCTTTTTCTATAAAGCTGGTTCAGCAAAAAGGTTCTGGTAAGGTGAACTGTTTTTACGCCGCAAATAGTATATATTTCATGACACGCTATTACAATTTTTGTTTGGTTTTTAACGGAAAAATCCGTTACACAAAACTTTACAGCTTTTTAGCGGTACGGCAATACGACTAGAGTCGAATACTTATTAATTGATTAGCCTTTAGAATTGACTTTCAGGTGCGGTTTGCGAGTAGAATACCCCTAACCCTAATATCCGATAATAAAACAGTAGGAGAAATCCAATGGCAGATAAAAAAGCCGTCGTTCAGATTGATGGTAAAACCTTTGAGTTACCGATCTACTCTGGTACGGCAGGCACTGACGTGATTGACGTTCGTACACTAGGTCAACAGGGCTATTTCACGTTTGACCCGGGCTTTATGTCTACCGGCTCCTGTGAATCGAAAATCACATACATCGATGGCGACAACGGCATTTTGTTACACCGCGGTTACCCAATAGAGCAACTCGCTGATAAATCAGACTATTTAGAGACTTGCTACCTGTTATTAGAAGGCGAATTACCCACAAAAGAGCAGTATGATAACTTCGTTAAAACCATTACTCGTCACACGATGGTTCACGAAAAAATCGCCGCATTTTTCCAAGGTTTCCGTGTTGATGCACACCCAATGGCGATGCTGTGTGGTGTGGTTGGCGCGATGTCATCGTTCTATCACTCTGATTTAGACATCAACGATCCGCAACAACGTACCCGTAGCGCTCATCGTTTGATTGCTAAATTACCAACAATTGCCGCGATGGCGTATAAATATACTGCCGGTCAGCCATTCGTTTATCCACGTAATGAACTGAGCTACTCAGAAAACTTCTTACACATGATGTTCTCTGTACCCGCGGAAGACTATAAAGTTAGCCCAGTATTAGCCAAAGCAATGGATCGGATTTTCATGTTACACGCCGATCACGAGCAAAATGCTTCTACTTCTACCGTGCGTTTAGCCGGTTCATCTGGTGCTAACCCTTACGCATGTATTGCGGCAGGTATTGCCTCTTTATGGGGGCCTGCACATGGTGGTGCCAACGAAGCCTGTTTAAAAATGTTACAACAAATTGGTTCTGTTGACCGTATCCCAGAATTTGTAGCTAAAGCCAAAGACAAAAATGATTCTTTCCGTTTAATGGGTTTTGGTCACCGCGTTTATAAAAACTTTGACCCACGTGCCAAAGTTATGCGTGATACCTGTCATGAAGTATTAACCGAACTGAACATTAAAGATCCATTATTAGATGTCGCCATGGAATTAGAGCGCATTGCGTTATCTGACCCGTACTTCATCGAGAAGAAACTGTATCCTAACGTTGACTTCTACTCAGGCATCATCTTAAAAGCTATTGGTATTCCTACCAGTATGTTTACGGTGATCTTTGCGATGTCACGTACAGTGGGTTGGATCTCACACTGGGACGAGATGTTAGCAGACAAAGGCCACAAAATCGGTCGTCCACGTCAGCTATACACTGGCCATGCCGCGCGCGATTACAAAAAGTAATTTGCTCTGGCAAGCAGCAACTTAAAAGCGGCCATTGGCCGCTTTTTTCGTTTTTAGCGCAGTCAATTGGCTCATCATTGCAAAGTAATCTCAGCTACTTTAATACTTTTACCTTAGCCTTATGCAGCAAAAACCAGCCAAAATCGCCAATACGCCTGAGTAATGACGCTTTTATTAGGCTCATTAAAAGGTGCTTCTCGCTAAAAGGGGTGGCTTTAGGCATAATAGTCGCCTTGTTTTTGTCTTGAGCTTCCCGACATGTCTGTGTTTGATGCCGCCGCTTTTCGTCAACAGTTCCCTTTTTTTCGTGAACAACCCACTTGGATCTACCTTGATAACGCAGCAACTACACACAAACCTCAGGTCGTCATTGATAGCCTGGTAAAGTTTTATCAGCATGACAATAGCAATGTGCATCGCGGAACGCATCAGTTAAGCCAACAGGCAACAAGCCAATTTGAAGAGGCAAGACGCACGGTACAGCAGTTTATTAATGCCGCCGAGCCTGCCGAAATTGTCTTCACCAGTGGTACCACAGCGGCGTTTAACCAATTAGCCTTTGGCTTAATGCATACCATATTGCAAGCCGGTGATCGTATTTTAATCTCGGCCTTAGAACATCACGCGAATATCGTACCTTGGCAACTGCATTGTCAACAGCATGGGGTTATCATCGATGTGATCCCATTAACCGTTGACAGACAACTTGATCAAGCCGCCTATCAAACACTGTTAGAGCGCAAGCCAAAAATTGTCAGTCTTACCCAAGTATCTAATGCACTTGGCAATGTTTTGCCTTTAGCACAGATGTTAAGCGACGCAAAAGCGGCCGGGGCCATGACCATCGTCGATGGTGCTCAAGGCATCGCTTGGCAACGACCCGATGTACAAAAATTGCCTGCCGACTTTTACTGTTTCTCAGCGCATAAGTTATATGGGCCAACCGGGATCGGAGTGTTGTATGGCAAGCGAGCATTCTTAGAACGACTGATACCGTTACATGGCGGCGGTGAAATGATTGAGCATGTTAGCTTTAGTGGCAGTCGCTTTAACAGCTTACCCGCCCGTTTAGAAGCGGGTACCCCGCACATTGCGGGCGCGCAGGGCCTTGCTCAGGCCATTAAATTTATTAGTGGGTTTGACGCTCAACAAATAAACAGTTATAAAGGCTTGTTATTAAAGGCTTTTCATAATGGCTTACAGCATATCCCTGGCATTCAATTGTTATCGTCTCGCCACGATAATGCCGGTATTGTGACCTTGAACATTCAAGGTGAACACCCTGCCGATGTCGCGGCATTGCTGAACGAACAACACATTGCTGTGCGCGCGGGCAGTCATTGTGCTATGCCCTTATTTGAACAATTAGCCGCGCCAGGCGCGCTGCGTTTCGCATTTGCACCTTATAATCAGTTAACCGAAGTTGAGCAATGTTTAGCAGCATTGGCTCAGGCAGTGGAGATCCTTACGGTATGACCATGGCACAACTTATTACGGATACTGCGACAGCCCTTACGGCTATCCGGCAACAGGATTTGCCACAGTTACAACAACCTCAAGATTGGCAAAGTAAGTATCGTTTATTGATGCAGTTAGGTAAAAAATTACCGCCGATCCCAGAAAAAATGCGCCAAAATGAGTGGCTAGTTAAAGGCTGCGAAAGTCGGGCTTGGCTACTGCACTACTATGATAGCCGCACCGAACAACACTTTTTTGTGTTAGACAGCGATGCCCGCATCGTCAAAGGGTTACTGGCTATCATGTTATGCTTTGTTAATGGCCTGACGCGGCAAGAAATCTCTACACTAGATTTACAACGCAGCTTTGATAGTTTGAATTTGAAACCCTATTTAAGCCAATCGCGAGGCAATGGCTTAAATGCGATGGTCAATCGAATAAAAGACGTGGTCGCCGCCCATTAAACGGCGGCTTTTTGCTGCAACTTGACTAAAATTCGCGACACGGCGGCCAAACCAAAGGTTGCCGTAACCACCATAGCGGCGCCAAAGCCGCCACTACAATCTAAGCGCATACTGCCTGTGTTGTCGGGTTTTTGTTGGCAAATACTGCCGTCGGCTTGTGGATAACGTAATTGTTCAGTAGAAAACACGCAATCCACACCAAAACGCCGTTTGGGATTTCGGGTAAACTGATGGTCGCGCCTGAGCATATTGCGTACTTTCGCCAACAACGGGTCATTAAACGCTAAGGTTAAATCAGCCAATTGAATTTGCGTTGGATCCAATTGCCCACCGGCCCCACCGGTTGTAATAAGTGGCATTTTATTGCGTTTGCACCAGGCAATTAATGCGACCTTTGCTTTAACAGCATCAATCGCATCTAACACATAGTCTGCGTTAGCTGGTAATAGACTCGCTAAGTTATCCGGGGCAATAAAATCCGCGACTTGATTCACTTTACACTCTGGATTAATTTGTAAGATCCGCTCAGCCATCACCGCCACTTTGTCTTGGCCGACCGTGTCGGTCAGCGCATGTGCTTGCCGATTGATATTACTCACACAGACATCATCTAAATCGATTAGCGTTAACTCACCGATCCCTGAGCGCGCTAAAGCTTCACAAGCCCAGCTTCCGACGCCACCAATACCGATCACCACCACATGTGATCGCTGAAATTTTGCTAAGGCCTGCTGACCATATAAACGCGCAATGCCAGCAAAACGCGTATTAAAATCTGACATACTTCTTCCTGTTAACGCTCAAACGGCAAGCTAGGTGCCGCGGGCCAAGCATATTGCCATGGTGTTAGCCACGATCCGGGTAATCCGTGATGCACTAACGCCAGAAACTGCTCACCGCTGTCGGGTAATAATTGATATTGATACTCTGTGCCAGCAAAATGAAACGCCAAGGCATAGGCATGCAGATAAACGCGGTCGGCCTCTGCAGCACCATATAAGCTATCGCCTAGGATAGGCGCCCCCTGACTTTTTAACGCCACGCGTAATTGATGTGTTTTACCGGTATAAGGCCGCAGCAAATAAGCGCGAAACGGTAAGTTTTCAAAGCCCTGGCTAACAAAATACGTGACCGCTAAAGCCTGTTGTGCTGAGGTTAACTTCCAACCGCCGCGTCGGCCAGGCTGCATGGCACCTTTCACCCAACCTTGTTTTTTGTTAGGCCGTGCTGCACTTAACGCCAAGTAACATTTCTGGATTTGCCGACGACTAAATAATTGGGTAAATTCTGCGGCTGCAACAGTATTGCGCGCCAATAGCAATAAACCCGAGGTGACTTTATCTAATCGATGCACCGCAAACAGCTTTTCGCCTAACTGTTGCTCGGCAATGGCCACTACCCCCGGCCCCTCTTCCGAATGAAAGCTTAAGCCTGCGGGTTTATTAATAACCACAAAATCTGCGGTACTATCGACGATAGTCAGCGATTTAAACATGTTGTTGCGTGGCAAAAGCAATGGCTCGCGCCAGATCTTCTGCGGTATCAACGCCAACCGCCGGCGTTTCTATGGCTGTCGCCACATGAATGGCTTCCCCCTGCCACAGCACTCGTAACTGCTCCAACGCTTCAATTTGTTCCAGGGTTGATGTTGGCCACGCCACGTAATCGGCAATAAAACCCGCACGATACGCATATAAGCCAATATGCCGCCGATAGTGTGTTGCAAGGGCATCACGGTAACGTTCGTCCCGGTCAAACGGAATGGCTGAACGACTAAAATATAAGGCGTAACCAGCATGATCGGTTACCACTTTCACCACATTCGGATTTTTCAGCTCAGCAAGATCATGCAGCGGCACGGCTAAAGTGGCCATCCGAGCTTTTTGTTGCAGCGCTAAATTCTCTGCTACCTGACGAATAATTTGCGGTGGGATAAAAGGCTCATCGCCCTGCACATTCACCACGATATCATCTGCAGCTAAACCTAATTGAGTGACCACTTCGGCCAAGCGTTCCGTACCAGAATTATGACTGGCCGCCGTCATGCATACTTCACCGCCAAACTCGTGCACTGCAGCGGCAACCCGCTGGTCATCGGTCGCAACCAGCACGCGCTCGGCACCGCTTTGTATCGCTTGTCGATACACACGCTCAATCATGCTTTGACCTGCAATATCCGCTAACGGCTTACCCGGTAAGCGAGAGCTGGCGTAGCGAGCAGGAATAACGACTATGAACGCCATTTTTCACACTCTTCTGAGCTTAATGGTGTTGCTTCATTCGCCAGTAACACCGGGATATTATTGCTTAAACGATAAGCCAGTTGATCAAAGGTGCAGATCAAGCGCTCGCCTGTTTTGTCATATTTTAATTTACCCTTACATACCGGGCAGGCCAAAATATCAATCAATGCCAGATTCATGGCCATATTGACTCCGTAATAAGTTAAGTTTTTTGCTTAGTTGCTCAGTAAATTGGGGATCTAACCGCGCCTGAACGGCTAAATAGTACCAACCGCTTTTGGCAAAAGACCGACATTTTACCGCATCTTTTTCCGTCATTAACAGCGGGGGTGTCAAATCGGTAAAATCGTCAGGGCTAAAAGGATGGTGATCGGCAAAGAAATGCTGCCCTGCAATGTTAAAACCGGCCTCTTGCGCCGAACGAGCAAAACGTGCTGGATTGCCAATTGCCGCCACTAACTGAACCGATGTCGACATCGCTAACGCCGGTTGCTCAGCCAAAAGGGGCCGCGCAGCAACAACGGTTAATGTCATGTGGCCATCAACACCGTCTAATGGCCCACTGTTTGCCACCGTAAAATCTACTGAGGCTAAACGAGAAGGCAACTCGCGCAAGGGGCCGGCTGGCAGTAACCAGCCATTCCCCAGACCACGCTGACCGTCAATCAGTACAATTTCTAGATCGCGCGCTAATCGATAATGCTGTAGGCCATCATCAGAGATAATAATGTCGACGTCGGGGCAACGTGACAGCAAATGTTGGCCGGCGCTAACACGATCCGGATACACGACCACTGGACAACCACTGCGCTGAGCCAATAAGAGTGGCTCATCCCCCACCTGATTTGCCATGCAGTTAGCGGTAACTAAACGTGGCGCCGTTAATTTTACGCCATAGCCCCGACTAATAATGCCCGGGGTAAAGCCTTGCTCGCGCAATAACTGGCATAACCATAACGTAAACGGCGTTTTACCCGTACCGCCAACAGTAATATTGCCGACAACAATAACCGGCACCGTTAAACGATAATGGCGTTTAATGCCTCGGCGAAATAACGTGCGGCGCAAGGTCGACAATAACCAAAACAACAGGCTAAATGGCGCCAGTAAATAACACCACCATCGACCTTGATACCAGCCACGCTCCAGTGCGGTCATTTTTCAGAGCCGAACTGCAATTTATGTAACGAAGCATAAACACCATCACGCGCTAATAATTCGGCGTGTGTGCCCTGCTCTAAAATACGACCTTGATCCATCACAATAATGCTGTCGGCATTTTCAATGGTTGATAAGCGGTGGGCAATCACAATACTGGTGCGCCCTTTTAACAGCACATCAAGAGCAGCTTGGATCTTGCGTTCAGATTCTGTATCCAAAGCCGAGGTGGCTTCATCTAAAATCAGTACTGGCGCTTGGCGTAATAACGCGCGAGCAATGGCAATACGTTGGCGCTGGCCACCAGATAAACTGACGCCGTTTTCACCAATTTGTGTATCGAGTCCCTCAGGCATCTTCTTAGCAAATTCCAACACATGTGCTTGCTCGGCAACTGCCAATAATTGCTCGCGACTGACCGGCTCTGCCATACCGTAACAAATGTTATTGGCGATTGAATCGTTAAAAAGCATCACATGCTGAGAAACTACGGCGATTTGATGACGCAGAGAACTGCGGCTATACAATTGAATGTTTTGACCATCCACTAAAATCTCGCCCTGCTCTACCTCATAAAAACGCGGTAATAAACTGGAGATGGTGGTTTTACCACTGCCTGAACGCCCTACTAACGCCACCGTTTTACCTGCAGGCACGTGAAACGACACATCGTCGAGAACCTGCTGCTGATGGCCAGGATAGTTAAAGGTGACATGTTTAAACTCGATGTCGCCTTTGGCCTGCTGTAATTCAATGGTTCCCGTTTCCCGCTCCGCGGCTTCGTCCATAACTCGAAAAATACTGGCGGCGGCGGCTAAACCGCGTTGAAACTCGCTATTTACCGTGGTTAATTGTTTTAGTGGCTTTAATAACATGACCATCGACGTGACGATGGCAGAGAAAATACCGGCGGTTAGAGTATCAAGCATTTCCGGTTGACTGGCCATAAACACCACAAAAGCCAGGGCAAAAGAGGCGATCAGTTGGATCACACCAGAACTAATGGCCGAGGTAGCATCCATTTTCACGCCTTGTAAGCGAGTTTGATTATTCACTTCTTCAAAACGCGCATCTTCAACCGCTTGGCCACCAAAGGCTAAAATGACTTTATGCCCATTGAGCATTTGTTCAGAAGCGGTCGTTACGCCGCCCATCGCATGTTGAATTTTATGGCTTAACTTGCGAAAGCGTTTCGAGACAAAGCTAACAATAACGGCGATCACCGGTGCAATTAAAAAGAAGATTAACGAGAGCTGCCAGCTATACCAAAACATCACACCAATTAAACCCAGTACCAAGGCGCCATCACGTACCAACACTATCAAGGCTTTGGTTAAAGATTGTTTGATTTGCTCTGAGTCATAGGTGATTTTAGAGATCAGCTCACCGGTAGAATGTTTATCATGAAAGCTCACCGGTAAACGCATCATATGGCTGAATAATTGCTGTCGCATGTCTTTGACAATTTGATTACCCACCCAACTAATACAATAGGTTGCGGTAAAGTGAAAAATGCCACGCAAGATAAACATCAAAATGACCACTAAAGGCGCTAGGCGTAAAAATTCAGTATCTTTTTCTTGAATGCCGCGGTCAATAAACGGCTGTACCGAGGCAATAAAACCTGCATCTACCGCTGAATACCCCACCATGCCGATAATGGCGGCGACAAAACCTAAGCGGTAGGGTTTTAAATAGCTGAGTAACCGACGATAAACCGCCGATGACGTTGTTTGCTCTGTCTGCAAAATTCTAAACCTTTTATCGTTATCATCTGGCTATTCTAGCGTGTTGAGGCAGAGGTTTCAGCTATTGCTGTCGGCTTTTCTGCCCAAGGGTAGTGTTTTTCTCTATTTTCTTGGCGAATGCGCAGTTTTTCAGCCGTAAATTCAATCTGCAAGCTGCCTTGTAACCCAGTATGATACAGCGGTAAATTCAATAAGTTAATCCGTTGTTGCACGCCAGCTTGTGGATAAGTATAAGGCCCTTGTGCGTTGGCCGCTAATAGCAATTGCCGTGGCGCTAAAGATTGTAAAAAAGCTAATGAATTAGCGTTGGCGCGCCCATAATCTGCCAGTAAATAAATATCCGCGGTTAAATCAGCATACTGCTGCAATAATGCCCGCTCTTGAGCTTGTTGCAACTTACCTGGCAACAACAATTGCCAGCCTGCCATATCAACACTGAGCACACAGGGATCGGCTTTAGCTAACAACCAATGCCGAAAGCCAATGTCAGGATAAGCTGCAACTAATTCAGTACAGGTCTGCACTTCTGGTAATGCCGCTACCGCACTGTAAAATTTTGCCATTGGATAAGCTTGTTGAATTAACGCCAAGGCTGGCGCCATTTCTCGCTCAAGTGCCGGTATAATGACCGGCCCCAATTGCCGCATCCGTTGCTGTTGTAACAAAGGTAATACCTGCTGGCGTACCAGCCCTTCCAACTGTGTCGCAGGGGCATCTAAATATAAGATAGCGTTATGAGGTTTCTGTAATAATAATACAGTGCGCTGCCCGCTATCGATTAGCTGTAATTGCGGGTGAACATTCACCGGTAAACAGATCATTAATACCACCACAGTAAGCCATAACAGCCACAGCGAGCCCTTTACACGGCAGGCTAGCAGCATTGCTAAGGCCCCAGACAGTAAAAACGCTGTCAGGGGGGAGAGCTGAGGTAAACTCCACCACACTGCTTGAGAGGCACTCCATTCTAACCATATCATTAAGGGAATAAACAACCCATCGGTTAACTGCCAGAGCCATTGAACATAAGGCAAGCCCGCCAAGCTCCAACAGACCGTGATCAATAAAAACGGGATCGCGAGCAACGTACACCAAGGGACAAACAACAGATTAGAGAGAATGGATAAGACACTAACACCCGAGAAAAAAGCCATACTAATAAATGACATTAACAAGGTTAATGCTAATTGAAACCGCAACCAGTAACGTAATTTTGCCCAGCGCTGTGGCGCTGCAGGGGCTAAGCACCACAGCAGTAACACAATGCAGCCTACGGCTAACATCGACAACCAAAAACTATAACTGAGTAACCACAATGGATTGGCCAGGAGCAATAATGCCAATAACAGCAACCACGCTTGAGACTTGGCTAAGGGGCGCAGTAATAATCGGCTCAGCACAAAAATAGCCAAGGCCACGGCCGCGCGTAATGTTGGGATGGTAAAACCAGCCAACCAGCCATAGCCTAAAACCGGCAACAAACTGAGTAATAAAGCCAGCTCCACATTAAATCGCCAGGGGCTAAGGCGCAACAACCCGCTAAATAACAACAGGCTCCAACCATAGACTAAGCCAAGGTGTAAACCCGAGATAGTTAAAATATGTCCCAAGCCACTGTGCCGGATCCCTTGCCACAATTGCGCATCAAATTGTCGCTCTGCTACAGTTAACGCTAACAGCAATGGTGCACTGCTAAGGGATGCAGTCAACGTTTTTAGCTGGGTAATGATGGTTTCTCTGGCTGACACAGGGGCCTGTAATAAGATAGTTGGCTGCTCTGGCAACACATATCCCTCGCCAATCACACCTTGCAATAAGGCTTGCAGCGAACGAGGCCGTGACAGTGGAGTCCAACTCTGTGCTACCGGTCGCAATTTTAATGGTAAACGCCAAAGTTGATTATTTTCGAGGCTTGGAGCTTGTCGCCAGCGCACAGAGAGCAGATACTGATTGTATGAGCTTTGCTGTAGTTGCAGTTTCACTGTTAAATCACCAATGCCGTGATCGCTCCAACTGACAATCCGCACATCGTGATAGCTGCTTGCTGAGTTTAACAACGCATTTTGTGCCTGCCAGTATGCAGACAACTGCCAATGCCAACTGACTATAAACGCGCTGCAACCGGCTAAAAAAAACAGCCGAAAGCGGCAGCTGACTAGAAAAGCCGCTAGAAAAATATATTGAAAAAAAGCTGGCGGAAGCGGTAAAAATAACGACAATAGGCAGCCAGCTAATACACCTGTGCAAAAGTGTTGCATGTTTACTTTTCGTAAATAGGTTGTAATGCCAAAGAAGACTATTAAGAAATATTTACCATCTCCAGAAAAAATCAAGCAGATGAAGTTATTAAATCTGTTCGGTTCGATGCTGCACGATGGTAATTTATGGCACTTAAACCGCCGCTCTGCGCGCGGCGCTTTTGCTGTCGGTCTTTTTTGGGCCTGGATGCCCTTTCCTTTTCAAATGCTATTCTCGGCGCTGATGGCCGTACCCTTACGCGTTAATTTACCGTTAAGTGTGGCGTTAGTGTGGATTTCAAACCCGCTCACCATGCCGGTGATGCTGTATCTCTGTTATCTGATTGGCAGTGTGGTACTTAAAGCGCCTGCCGAGCCCTTTGCTTTTGAAGCTTCGTTTGGTTGGTTGTGGCATAGCATGCAAACCATCGGCAAACCTTTAATGACCGGCTGTTTATTAATGGGCATTACCGCCAGCATTGTTGGCTATTTTGCCATTGACTGGTTATGGCGTTTATCGGTAAAGAAAGAAAAACTTGCGCGCTTGTTACGGCATAAAAATCGCCTAAAACAAAACTAAGGGTTTAATTAGTATTGCTTTAGGCAGAGAGTCACTAAAAAGTGTGAATAAAACACAACGGGGGTTGTTATCGTTGTCCCAGCACGTTTGCCGGTTGCACCCGACTAGCACGAAATGCCGGATACAGCGTCGATAATAAACTTAAGCCCAATGCCAACAGCACCGTAACGACCACATCCTGCCACAGCAATAACGACGGCACGTAATCTATAAAGTAGATGCTCGGATCTAATAACGATTTGCCAAGTGTCGAGGTTACAAAAGCAAAGATCGGCTCAATGTAATGTGCCAGTAACACGCCAACAACGGCCCCGCCTAAGGTGCCAACCAAACCATTTAGCCAGCCTAGCAACATAAAGGTTTTAATTAATGCCGCCGGTCGCATGCCCATGGTTAGCAAAATGGCAATATCCGATTCTTTTTCCCGCACAGCCATCACCAAGGTCGCGACAATATTAAAGCAGGCCACGGCGATCACCAGCGACAACACCAAATATAAAATGGCGCGCACCATTTGTATATCTTGATAAACATGGCCTTGGCTACGAAACCAATCGAGCAGATAGACATAATCATCCGACAACTGCCCGAGTTGCCGTGCCATGGCCGGTGCCGCAAAGATATCGTCTAAACGAAAGGCTAAACCGTGTACGGTGTCTTCTGGCATAGCTAAAAAATCGGCTAATGCATCCAAACCCAGCCACGCTTGGCTATAATCGAGTTGCCCGCCCACCCCAATAATGGCACTGACACTCAGCACTCGATTAGAATAACTGGCTAAACGACCATCATCGGTAAAACGAGGAAGCATTAATTGCACATTATCACCGACCCGCAAACCCAGTGCCGCGGCAATACCGCTGCCTAGCACAACTTGCTCTGCCGCCAAGGTCTCTAGGCTGCCGCTTTGTAAGTAAGTGGCGAAGTCACTGAGTTGCTGTTCAAGTTGCAAATCAATACCTCGCAGCTGTACCGCTTTAATTTGGCTCCCCGCACGCAGCATGCCGTTGGCTTTAATATAAGGTGCGCCCGCTATTACGCCTTTTACAGCGCTTAAGCGCGGTAGCTTGCTTTGCCATTGCTGTAAGTTATTTTCCACTGACTCTAATTCAACATGCGGGATCACCGCCAACAAACGCTGTTTTAGTGCCTGCTCAAAACCATTCATCACCGACAGCGCTAAAATTAAAATCGCTACGCCTAAGCCAATACCCCAGGTCGATGAAGCCGAAATAAAGCGAATAAAGCCACTGGTATGGCGAGTATTGCGATAACGTCGCGCCAGTTGACAAACGAGAGCATTCATGGCGCAGGCTCCAAACGACCATCTGTCATCAAATAGTGTTTGTCTAAGCGAGCCGCTAGGGCACGATCGTGGGTCACCACCACAAAGCTGGTGGCAAATTCACGATTAAGCTCACGTAACAATTGATAAATAGACTCTGCGGTTTGCTGATCTAAATTACCGGTGGGCTCATCGGCTAAAATTAGAGCGGGTTTAGTCACCAATGCCCGAGCAATAGCAACGCGTTGCCGCTCGCCGCCGCTTAATTCAGACGGTTTATGGGTTAAACGATGCGCCAAGCCCACTCGGCTTAGCAAAGCGGTGGCGGCGGCATTCGCTTCGACAGGGGCTTGCCCACGGATTAGTAAGGGCATGGCCACGTTTTCAACCGCCGTAAAATCCATTAACAAATGGTGGAACTGATAAATAAAACCCAGTTTTTCATTACGCAAGCTGGCTTTTTGATTGGCGCTGAGCTTAGCAATCTGTTGTCCAGCGATCTGCACATTGCCACTGTCTGGCGTATCTAAAGTGCCTAAAATATGCAATAAGGTACTTTTGCCAGAGCCTGAACTGCCCACAATGGCCACCATTTGAGCTTTGGCAATGGTTAAATTAACCTGATGCAACACCTCGGTGACCTGCTGGCCATCACGGTAAGTTTTACAAATTTGAGAGGCTTCAAGAACATTATTCATCGCGTAATACTTCCGCCGGATTAATTTTTACCGCACGCCAAGCTGGATACAACACGGCGAGCAAGGTTAAGCCAATAGCACTAATGAAGATGGTGGCAATTTGGCTGGCATCCATTAACACAGGTAATTGAATACCGCCTGCAACTTGGAAATTGAACAGATCTAATAACGCATTAAGCTGCCAACTGACTAACACGCCAGCTATCACACCAAGCACAGCACCGAGCAACCCGTTAAATAAACCTTGTATAGCAAACACAAAAAATAGCGCGCGGTCGGTCATGCCTTGGGTTTTTAAAATCGCCACTTCTGCTTGTTTCTCGGTAACCATCATCACTAAGGCTGACACAATGTTAAAGGCCGCCACAGCGACAATCAGTAATAACATCAGCCACATCATGGCTTTTTCCATGGCCACTGCCGCAAATAATTTTCCATGGCTCTGCCGCCAATCTTGCACTGAGCCTATTTGCGTATCAGCTGATAATTGCTCAGCTAACAACGGCGCTTGAAAAGGCTCTAATAAACTGACCCGCCAACTCGGCGTGCGCTCGGCAACCGGCAATAACCGCATTAAATCTTCTTGCGCCGTGATCGCGATAACACTATCCACTTCAGAGCCGGTATCAATAATTCCAGCGACGGTAAATAAGCGCTGGCGTGGCATCCAGCCTAAGGGCGTATGGCTGCCACCTTGCGCTAATAGTACCCGAATTTGTTGCCCTAAATGCACATCCAGCTGTTCGGCTAAACCGCGGCCGAGCATGATGCTATAACGCTGCTCGCTTAATGTTTGCCAATCGCCCAGTGCTAAAGATTGTCTTAAAAACTGCGGTAACTGCTCAGGTGTTAAGCCTTGCAGCATCACGGCCGTTAATTGCCGAGGCGCTTGCACTAAGGCTTCAGTTTGCAGAAATGGGGTAATATCCAACACCTTGGCTTGTTGTTGTAAGCGTTGTTGCCAGCGGGTATCCCCCTGTGGCGCTTCCACAATAAGATGGGGCACCACGCCTAAGATGCGACGCTTTAATTCCGCCTCAAAGCCGTTCATAACCGAGCTGACAATGGTTAACGCCATCACCCCAAGTAAAATACCGGCAACAGAAAACAGGGTGATAAACGAAATAAAAGCATTACCCTTGCGACTTTGGCTATAACGTAAGCCAATAAACAGGCTGACTGGAAGGTGCATGTGAATTTTCAGGACTTTACCTAGGTTAGATGATAAATTAGCGTAAAAGTGGTGCCGATAATAGTGATAATTCGGTGCAATGACAAGCACCAACCCGGGAGAACCCAGATGAGCTCTGAACTGGATAGCCTAGCCGAAGATTTTCAACAGTATTTCAAAGTTGAGCATCGCATTGCCATTAATGTGGTACCACTGAGTATGCCTCTGCCAAGCGAAGCAGACTTTACGGCGGCCATCCCCGAGCCTTTTTTGTTAGCCGGGAATGTGGGCCAACTGAATATGAATGCACTGCGCTCGTTACAACGCGTCGGTGAATTAGCCGAAGAGTTAGCGAACTACTTGCAACAGCAAGCAAAAAAGCTCGATTTGCTGCTGCATTACGTTTTACAACAACAAGATGTTGCGGCGTATCGCCATCATACGCAAAGCTACGGTGGTGCTGGCCTCACCTTTAAGACTGATAGCGCCATGCCAGCACTGCAAGCAGTTGAAGTGAAGTTATTTCTTGCTGACAATGCTGGGGCGGTTTTTTGTTTTGGTCAAGTATTAAGCGCTGAACAAACCACAGATGGCTATCTGATCAAAGTGGTGTTTAAACTGATCCGTGATGAAGATCGCGAATTGCTCGTGCGCGCCAGTTTGCAGCAGCAAGCCCGACAATTAAAATTAAAAGCGGAGCAGCGCTGAACTAGCAGCGCCAAATCACTGTAACAGCCAACGCGATTAATCAGGATACGAGTTTATAATTCAATGAGTGTTTTTCCTTCGATACCGCAATTACGCGGCGCTACTGATCAGCAAGCATGGGGCCAACTGACTGGCGCTGCCTTACCTCTAGCCATCAGCAGCTATGTCACACAGCAACAAGGTGTCTGTGTCTTAGTGGTACAAGACACCCCCGCAGCGATGCGTTTAGAGCAAGAGTTAACGGTCTTTCTTGACCCCGCCAAGTGTCCCATTCTCACGCTGCCCGATTGGGAAACCCTGCCCTATGATATGTTTTCGCCGCATCAGGACATTATTTCTCAGCGTTTAACCACGCTGTATCAATTGCCTCGGCTCAGTCATGCCTTAGTGATAGTGCCGGTGAGTACCTTGTTATTGAAAATTGCTGGTCGTGCCCATTTAGAGCAACACAGTTTTATTTTGGCCGAGCAACAACAAACCGATTTAAGTGCTTTTAAGCAGCAATTAGCCGCGGTGGGCTATCGACATGTCGATCAAGTTATGGAGCATGGCGAGTTCTCTGTTCGTGGCTCCTTACTAGACTTGTATCCGATGGGCGCAACGCAGCCT
Organism: Alishewanella maricola; assembly: GCF_016343785.1. Lineage (NCBI taxonomy): Bacteria > Pseudomonadati > Pseudomonadota > Gammaproteobacteria > Alteromonadales > Alteromonadaceae > Alishewanella > Alishewanella maricola. Next base: position 79,158 of record NZ_JAEINI020000002.1, read on the forward strand.
TATCGCATCGACTTTTTTGATAATGAAGTGGATGCCATTCGCACCTTTGATCCTGACACGCAGCGCAGTTTAGATAAAGTAAAACAGATTTCGCTCTTGCCGGCACATGAGTTTCCAACCGACAAGGCGGCGATTGAACGCTTTCGTTTGCGTTATCGCGAACGCTTTGCCGCTCGCAATGAAAAAGAATCCTTATATCAGCAAGTCACCCAAGGTATTTTACCGGCCGGTATTGAATATTATTTACCGCTATTTGCTGAAGATACCTCAAGTTTATTCAGTTACTTACCGGCTAACTCGCATATTTTAACCTGTGGTGATATCGAGCACAGCGCCAATCAGTTTTGGCTAGAGTTAAAACGTCGCTATCAAGATCGAGCCATTGATTTACTGCGGCCCATTTTACAACCGACCGAATTGTATTTAGCCACCGATGAGCTGTTTGCCGCGCTAAAAGCTTACCCTAGGTTACGTTTAAGCCGTGCAGAGTTAACGCTTAAAAATGGTCACATCAATGCGCCAATTGCTAACCTGCCTGATCTTAATATTAATCATCAGCTGAAAAATCCGCTAGAAGCCCTTTTAAACTTTTTAACGGCGTTAAAAAAGCAGCAAGGCCGCGCGCTATTTTTAGTGGAAAGTGAAGGTCGTCGTGAAAGTTTATTGCAGCTGCTGCACAAGGCCGCCGTGCATCTGCCGCAAACCAGTAGCTTGGCGCAGTTTCTAACGCAACAGCAAGATATTGCCGTGTTGGTCGGAACCCTGGATCAAGGTACTTTCGTTAACACCACACCGCCGCTAGCCCTGATCAGCGAAAACGAGCTATTTGGCCAAAAAATTAGCCAGCGCAGGCGTCGTAAGAAAAGCCAGCAAATTTCTTCCGATACCATCATTCGTAATCTGGCCGAATTAAGCCTTGGTCAACCTATTGTGCATTTACAACATGGTATTGGCCGTTATCAAGGCTTGCAGGTGCTGGATGCCAATGGCATTAGTGCTGAATTTGTGACCATTGAATATGCCGGCAGTAGCAAACTGTATGTACCGGTGTCATCACTGCATCTGTTAAGTCGTTACTCAGGCAGCGATGCCGAACATGCCCCCTTGCACAAACTCGGTAATGATACTTGGGAAAAAGCCCGCCGTAAGGCTGCTGAAAAGGTGCGTGATGTTGCAGCAGAATTACTCGATGTCTATGCGCAGCGTGCCGCACATCAGGGCCATGCCTTTAAACTGGATGAAAATGACTACGCGGCTTTTGCCGACAGCTTCCCGTTTGAAGAAACAGCCGATCAGCTCGACGCCATTAATGCCGTATTGCAGGATATGCAGCAACCGCAACCGATGGATCGCCTAGTGTGTGGTGATGTCGGCTTTGGTAAAACCGAAGTGGCTATGCGCGCCGCCTTTGTTGCGGTTAACGGCGGTAAGCAAGTGGCTTTGTTGGTACCAACTACCTTACTTGCACAACAACATTTTGAAAACTTTAAAGATCGTTTTGCTAATTGGCCGGTGCGAGTTGAGGTGCTGTCACGCTTTGTTAGCCCCAAAGCGCAAAAAGCCATATTAGAAGATGTCAGTAACGGTAAAGTTGATATTGTTATTGGTACGCACAAACTGCTGCAAGATGATATTAAACTGCACGATTTAGGCCTGCTGATTGTCGATGAAGAACACCGTTTTGGTGTACGCCAAAAAGAGAAAATTAAAGCGCTGCGCGCCAATATTGATATTTTAACCTTAACCGCCACGCCCATTCCGCGTACGCTAAATATGTCTATGTCGGGCATGCGTGATCTGTCGATTATCGCCACCCCACCCGCGCGGCGTTTAGCCGTGAAAACCTTTGTGCGCGAATACGAAAACGGCTTGCTACGCGAAGCGGTGATGCGCGAGATCTTACGGGGTGGTCAGGTGTACTTTTTACACAATGATGTTGCCTCTATCGAAAAAATGGCAGCCGATTTACAAGAGCTGATCCCTGAAGCGAATATCGCCATTGCCCATGGTCAGCTACGTGAACGCGAGCTCGAACAAATTATGGCTGATTTTTATCATCAGCGTTTTAACCTGTTACTGTGCTCCACTATTATCGAAACTGGCATCGATGTGCCCACAGCCAATACCATCATTATTAACCGTGCGGATAACTTTGGCTTGGCGCAGTTACATCAATTGCGGGGCCGGGTTGGCCGCTCCCATCATCAGGCCTATGCCTATTTAATGACCCCACCGCCCAAGCGTTTATCTAAAGATGCCGAAAAACGCTTAGAAGCCATCGCCAGTTTAGAAGACTTGGGTGCCGGTTTTGCTTTAGCGACGCACGATTTAGAAATTCGTGGCGCAGGTGAGTTATTAGGCGATGAACAAAGTGGTCAAATTGAATCGGTCGGTTTTAGTTTGTATATGGAAATGCTCGAAGAAGCCGTGCAAGCCTTAAAAGCGGGGCGAGTACCCAGCCTTGAAGCCATGCTCAGCCAACAAACTGAAATGGATTTTAAACTGCCTGCGCTGTTTCCAGAGAGCTACATCCCTGATGTCAATTTACGGCTATCATTTTATAAAAAACTGGCCAGTGCCAAAAACCCAGAAGAGATCGATGAAGTTCAGGTCGAGTTAATCGACCGTTTCGGATTATTACCCGATGCGGCGAAAAACTTAGTGGCCGTTGCTGAGTTAAAATTGCAAGCACAGGCTCTGGGTATTAAACGGATAGAAGCCAATAGCAAAGGTGGTGTGGTAGAATTCGCCGAGAAAACCTTGGTCAATCCAAGTTACATTATTACGTTGATCCAAACCCAATCGCGCGTCTTTAAACTGGAAGGCGGGCAAAAACTGCGTTTTAGTATTGCCGCAGAGGATCATAAAGATCGACTCAGCCTCATCGGCTCGATGTTGGCTGACTTTACCAAACATAAGGTAGGAAACGCATGAAAGTTCGGCTATTGCTGACCGGATGTCTGTTACTGAACACCATGTTGCTGCAAGCCAATGAGCGCTGGTTTGAAGTAGAACTGATTGTTTTTGAACGCACAGGCGATAGCCAATTACGCGAACATTTTCCCGAGCAGGTTACGCCAATTCGCTTGGGCCGCATTATTGATTTGGTGTCTCCTTTGTATAATCCGATTATTCAGCCGCTAGTCAGTGCTTTAGAAGATTGCAGCCCAGCACCGTTAAATACAGCAGCAAGCAGTGTGTTTCCAAGTAATTGGCAGCCCCCCCATAAACTGATGTGCCAACAGGAAACCCAGCCGTTGGCTTGGCAGCGTCTGGCGTTGTTTCCTGAAAAATGGCTCAGCAATAAGGTGCCTTGGCCCTCACGGCTGCCCCATACCTTAGCCGGTCGCGGCGAGTTTCAAGGCGTGCCCTTTTTAGCCGAGCCCGAAGCCTTTGCTTTAACTGATGTGGTCGCTAAACTGCGCCGACAACGCCAGCAACAAGTGCTGTTGCATACGGTATGGCGTCAAGCACCTGTCACCGAGCGCCGAGCGATCCCCAGCCGTTGGTTTGCCGGTGAAAACTTCAGCCAGCGTTTTGATTATTGGGGACAGCCCATCACCTCTGAGCAAGATGATACCCCGGTGAATGACACCCAAGTTGCGGCCAATGCCAGCGACGTGACCAGCGTGCTTGAGCAAATTAATAGCCGCCGCCAACAACTGGCCGCGGGAGTATCGTTGGATCAACCCAGCAGCACAGCGGCAATCGACAATAGCAGCAACGTACAAAGCCAGGCCAATTTACCGACGGAAGTATGGCAACTGGATGGTTTATTTAAACTGCATTTAGATCATTATCTGTTTGTCAATACAGACTTTAATCTGCGCAGAATGCATAATGGCGCCCTACAAAGTATCAATGTGAAACAAAGCCGACGGGTGATCAGTGGCGAAATTCATTATATGGATCATCCTAAATTAGGCATAATACTGCAAATTCGCCGTTATCAACCGCCTGAAGTCGCACAGCCATAACCTAGATTGTGCCGCAGTTTGCCCTTTTTCTGGCTGCGGCGTGTCGTTGGTTTAACCCCGCTAACAAATGAACGAGTCATCATGCAATTACGTGTTATTGAAAAACATCGCTATCGCCAACGTCTAAACCGCATTACTGTTTCAAGCATTATCGCATTGTTACTGATCAGTTTAGGCAGCTCGACCTTACTGATCGCACTGTTCGCAACCGGAACAGGTTCAAATTTTTGGCTAAATTTTAGTGGTGTGGTGATCGGCTGTTTAGTGGTCGGTTTCAGTTTGAAACGTTTAAAAACGCATCCTTATTTTCATGATGTGGCCTACATTTGGGATCTGAAACACGAATTAAATTTAATCCAACGTAAGCAGCGCGCTATTGACGCGGCCGCCGAACAAAATGATGTCATTGCACTATTAATATTGGCTTACAGCTACGAAGCATCAAAACTGGTGTGGCAATTGGATGATAATACTTTGATGATGTCCGAGCTCAATTTGGCCGCCAACAAACTGCAAGATAAACTGAACGCGGCAGGCTTAAACATCAATCTAGCCGATTATCGTCGCGAATTACTGGCGCGTTTTTAACGCCAAAGGAACTGTCATGTCTATTAACTGGTTTCCGGGCCATATGCACAAAGCCCGCAAAGAAATCGCCGAAGTAATGCCGCAAGTCGATATCATTATCGAAATGCTCGATGCCCGTATTCCGTTTTCCAGTGAAAACCCGCTGGTGCCGCAACTGCGCGGTAATACGCCCTGTATTAAAGTGTTAAACAAAGCCGATCTGGCCGATCCTGCGCTTACCCAGCGTTGGGTTCAGCACTTTGACAGTCAAAGCGGCGTGAAAGCCATCCCGATCAGTCAGCAAAATCCTGAACATATTCGCGCCCTATTACAGCTGTGTAATGACATGCTGCCAGAGCGTAACCTGGAGATCCGAGGCGCTCGAGCTATGATTATGGGGATACCTAACGTGGGTAAGTCCACGTTAATTAATACCCTCGCTGGGCGGACTATCGCCAAAACCGGCAACGAAGCTGGCGTGACCAAAACACAGCAGCGTATTAAGCTGGATAACAATGTGATTTTAACCGACACGCCGGGCTTTTTATGGCCGAAACTGAGCCCGCCTACCTGTGGCTATCGCTTAGCCGTGACCGGCGCCATCAAAGATACGGTGTTTGAGTATGCCGATATTGCGCTGTTTGCGGCTGATTATTTGTTACAAGCCTACCCTGCTGCAGTGATGCAGCGCTTTGATTTAACCGAGCAACCGGAAAATGATCTGGCGCTATTAGATGCGATTGGCATTCGTCGTGGCTGTATGCGCAAAGGTGGCGTGGTCGATCTAGAAAAAGCCGGCACTATCCTGATCACTGAACTGCGCGCCGGTAACTTAGGCCCCATTACGCTAGAAACCCCAGAGATGGTTAGCCAAGAGCAAATTGATGCCAAGGCCGATGAAGCGGCGAAAGCCAAAGACAAAGCCGAGCGAGAAGCCGAGCGTAAACGCAAAGCGCAACGTAAATACCGATAATTGAGATCAGCATGCCAGAGCAACCGTTATTACAACTTGCCTATGTCAGTACTGCCCAAACGGACATAACCGCTGACTGTATTGCTGAAATTCATCAGCAAGCAGAGCGAAATAATCGGTTACACCACATCACCGGTTTGCTGCTCGCCACGGAGCAGCATTTTTTACAACTGCTTGAAGGGCCAAAACGGGATGTTGAGCTCACTTATGCGCGGATCCAACGAGATAAGCGGCATCACCACGTGCGATTGATTTTTCAAAATACCGTCAGCGAACGGCAATTTCCTGAATGGCATATGGGGCTGCGTCGTAGTTTTGATCAAGCAGAACATGAAGATGTGACAGCCATTGTTAATTTGTATGGCCAGCGTTCGCAATTTTCTGCCCAGCATGGCGCAGCGTTAGTCTTGCTGTTAAGCTCGTTGTAAGCCGCTTAACAGCAAGTTAAAGTGGTTTAACGTTCTAACACGATACGATAACGCGCTTTACCACTTTCGAGGTGCGCTAAGGCTTCGTTGATCTGACTAAATTTAAAGGTTTCAACCACCGGTTTAATGTCATGTTGCACGGCAAAATCGAGCATCTTGGCAATGGTTGCAGGGCTTCCCACCGGTGAGCCTGATACCGAACGCTGCGCCATAATCAAACTAAACACATTCAAATCTAACGGCTCTAGCGTTGCGCCGACAAAATGCAAACGGCCTTTCGGTTTTAAAGTACCTAAATACAAGTTCCAATCAAGCTTCACATTGACGGTAGAAATAATAAAATCAAACTTGCCAGCCGCTTGCTCAATGTCTACGGCGCTGCGAGAATTAATGCAATGATGCGCACCTAATTCTTTCGCTTCAGCGGCTTTACTGTCGCTCGAAGTAAAAGCCGTGACTTCACAGCCCCAAGCCCGTAAAAACTGCAAGCCCAAATGCCCTAAGCCACCAATACCAATAACCGCCACTTTATCGGTTGGCTTAACGTCAAACTGCACCATCGGGTTAAACACCGTAATACCACCGCAAAACAACGGGCCTGCGGTTTTTGCATCCATGCCCTCTGGCAATGGGATCACCGCACTGGCATTGGCCCGTACTTTATCGGCAAAGCCACCATAATGGGCTACGATAGTACCTTGCGCACTGGCGCAAAGGTTGTGATCGCCACTACCACAGGTGCTACAGACCTTACAGTAATCAGAATGCCAGCCTAAGCCGACCACTTGCCCTATTTTTAAGTGGGTCACATCGGCGCCAACCGCAGCAATGCGGCCCACCACTTCATGCCCAGCCACCAGCGGGTAACTCGACATACCCCATTCATTATTTAACATTGAAATGTCAGAGTGACAGATGCCGCAATAATCCACATCAATCTCGACTTGATCGCGCGCTAATGCGCCTGGATCATATTGCCAAGGTTCAAGTTTGCCATGGGCTTTCATTGCAGCGTATGCGTTAATCATAAAAACTCCTGTGTGCTAAAAAATCCAACAGTGCAAAGTACAGTGCTAAGTATTAACCAGATCTCAAGAATTGCTTGTTAAATTTTGGAATAAGCACCTCAAGCACTGATTACGGCTATTTTGTGCTGTCAATCGTTGAAAATGGCTAAAGGCGCCAGATATTCACTTTATACTTCTGTTTATTTACCAAACCACAACCCTCGATGGCAAATAAAGAAATCACGCCGTAACATTGTTAAACGCACTAAAACACCGCATAGTGCAGCCACATCTAACGTAACAGCTATGAACAAAACCGCAGCCAATACCAACTGACCATTTAAGCTGTTCTATCACACTGATTATTAACCCAGCCCGAGGCCAACCCCATGTATTTTCAATTGAGCATTACCCAAGCCACTAAAATGTTACATAACCTACAGCACATCTTAGATAAAAGCAGCGCTTATGCACTTAGCAAAAAAATTGATATGAGCGTGCTGTTAAATGCGCGTTTAGCCCCTGACCAATTTCCGTTGATCCGCCAAGTACAAATTGCCTGTGATACCGCGAAGCTAGGTGTTGCGCGCTTGACCAACCAAGTCGAACATGCACCTAAGCATGGCGATGACGAGAGTACACTTGAGCAACTGACGCAGCGCATCAATGACACTGTCGCGTACTTAGCCAGCTTTAAAGAAACCGACTTTGCCAGCGCCGCCACGCAGCACGTCAGCCAGCCCCGTTGGGAAGGAAAATACCTGACCGGTGAAGAATTTTTAATGCAACATATACTGCCTAATTTATATTTTCATATCACCACTGCTTACGCCATCTTGCGCCATAACGGTGTGGATGTCGGTAAAAAAGACTATTTAGGCGCGATGCCTTACAAAGTTTAACCACCCCTCTTCGATCATGCGGGCGATGCCCGTATGATCTTATTTCATCCGCAACGCCTTTACGCATCAATAAAGCCTGCTTCGCCTTATTTTCCGCTGCAATAACTGACACCAGTGTTCATTTTTTAGTCAGCAACCCCTGTAACTTTGCTACGTATCAGGTATAATCCGCCGACTTTTTTCAGGAAACGCCCAATCTAAGAGACACTATGACTGTTCAAACCTTTGATCCAAGCCAAACCACGACCCTCGATACGCCTCGCAAAAGCCTGACTGACCAAGCCGGCAGCGCGCACAAGGGCAACAATACCATCGGCTTTGTGAGCTTAGGCTGTCCAAAAAACTTGGTCGATTCTGAGCGGATCTTAACGCAATTAAAAGCTGAAGGTTATAACATCGTACCCAGCTATGATGATGCCCAGTTAGTTATTGTAAACACCTGCGGCTTTATTGATTCGGCCGTACAAGAGTCACTGGAAACCATCGGCGAAGCTTTAGCGGAAAACGGTAATGTAATTGTCACCGGCTGTTTAGGCGCGCGCGAAGATGAAATTCGTCAAGTGCACCCGAACGTGCTAGGCATTACTGGGCCGCACAGTTATGAAAACGTGTTAAAGCAAGTTCACGAGTTTGTACCCAAGCCAAAATACGATCCCTTCACCATGCTGGTACCGGATCACGGAGTTAAACTTACCCCTAAACACTATGCCTATTTAAAAATTTCGGAAGGTTGTAATCACCGCTGTACCTTCTGCATTATTCCATCGATGCGCGGTGATTTAGTCAGCCGGCCGGTGGGTGAAGTGTTAGATGAAGCGCAGCGCTTAAAAAATGCGGGCGTAAAAGAGCTACTGATCATTTCACAAGACACCAGCGCTTATGGCGTAGATGTAAAACACCGCACCGGCTTTTGGAATGGCCAACCGGTGAAAACCTCGATGCAGTCACTGTGTGAAGCACTAGGTGAAATGGGTATTTGGGTGCGGTTGCACTACGTTTATCCTTACCCGCATGTTGACGATATTATCCCGTTAATGGCTGAGGGTAAGGTGTTACCTTATTTAGATATCCCGTTTCAACATGCCAGCCCGCGCATCTTAAAACTGATGAAGCGCCCAGGCCAAGCCGAACGTGTATTAGAGCGCATTAAAAAATGGCGCACTATCTGCCCAGAACTGACCATCCGTTCAACCTTTATTGTCGGCTTCCCAGGTGAAACCGAAGAAGATTTCCAAATGTTACTTGACTGGTTAGATGAAGCGCAGCTTGATCGCGTAGGCTGTTTTAAATACAGCCCGGTCGAAGGTGCAAAAGCCAATGAGCTTGCTGACCCTGTGCCACAAGCGGTAATGGACGAGCGTTACGATCGCTTTATGTTAAAACAACAAGCGATCAGTGCGGCGCGGTTACAAGCGAAAGTGGGCAAAACCATTAAAGTACTGATTGATGAAGTTGACGCAGAAGGCGCCATTGGCCGCAGTTTTGCTGATGCGCCAGAAATTGATGGTGCGGTGTATTTAAACGGTTTAACTAACGTCAAACCTGGCGATCTGATTGATGCAGTAGTAGACGAAGCCGATGAATATGACTTATGGGCGTCGATTGCAGAATAATTTTTGCAGATGTACAAAATACTAACAGGCAGCTCCGGCTGCCTGTTTTTTTTCGCATGACGCACCAAAATTAGCGAAACGATGTAAATAGCTCTGCCATATACTCAGCCGCAGCCTCTGCTGTGGCAAATTGCGCCGCTTTTGCCCCTTCAATTTGTAATGTGAATAAATAACGGGGCGTTACCGCGCGAGCAAACCACAGCCCATCTTCAGCTTTTTGCGCATCACTACCAATACAAATACTATAACGCGGGGTGTTAGCTTGATAAGTAGCATGCCATACCGGTAAGCCCGTCTGCTCTAAATAATTTAGGCAGTTGCGATAAAGCTGTAATTGCAAATCAATGTTGGCTTGCAGCGCTTTTTTAAAAAAAGCTTTTTGAGTGGCATCCGCCTCAGCCCGATCCCAGCGTTGCAAAGCAGGCATCACATCCAGATCTAAAGCCATTACCGAAAACGTCCAAACGCTCTGTTGATCAGCACTCATAAAAGTTGAAGATGCTGTAGGTAACACCGCATCACAATCCCAATAGTGCTCGCTAATCGCTTCATCAATTAAGGCGTCAGGCAACAACGTAAATAAATCAGTAAAATGAGGGCAATCTATTAATAGGGTGTTTTCATCCACCTCTGGCGAATCGTCACTGTAGGTTTCATTTATTGCTAGCGGCTGTGCAGACGGCTCGACCACACTTTGTGCATTAATTGCCCCAGAGCAGGCAACCAACCACAGCAAAATCCACAACCCACCTCTTTTGTTCATCGTCATGCTTTTTCTCATCGGCAACGTTATTTGTTGTTCTAGTATTAAGCATCTTTAACGAAATTCAACTTAACCAACAACTAAATTTTTTTGCTCACCCCAGCAGGCTTTATTCACGCTTAAAATGGACTTGGACAATGCCAATGCATGGGCTGTAAACGAGTGGGATGCTCAAAGTCGATATCACTGGCATGCAGTAATAAACGCTCAGCCATCTGATGACTTTGTGTGTTGTGATATAAATCACAACCTAAAATAGGATGACCGATACTCTGACTATGAATGCGTAACTGGTGGGTTCGCCCGGTGTGTGGCGTAAATGCCACTAAGCTTCGCGGTGGATCATTTAACCGTTTAAGCACGCGAAATTGACTCAAAGCGGCCATACCGGTATCAGCACATATTCTGACTCGCCCAAAACCGTGTTTATCTTTGACTATCGCCGCACTAATCATGCCTTCGTCCGCCGTTAGCCAACCATCGAGCATCGCCAAATAGCGTTTTTGCACGGCTCTTATTTGAAACTGTCGGTTTAAATGCTGGGTAGCCTGCTCTGTTAGCCCCACCAACATAATACCTGAGGTGCCGTAATCTAAGCGGTGCGGCAATTTAGCTTGCGCAAATGCAGGGCTGATGTCCTGCTGACCATTTACTAAACGGTAATGCACCGAATCCCAATTAAGTGGGTTTTTACCCGATAAACTTAATAAACCACTGGGTTTGTTGATCACTAACATGTCTGCATCTTGATATAAAATATCAACACTCGCCGCACAGGGTTTGGCAACAAAGTGATCCATCAGACTGTCGGTTAAACTGGCACTGTTTGACATGGCGCTTTCTCTGCTCACTGGAGCATCGTGATAAATAGCTTAGTGATGGTAACCCACTGGCTGACGAGGCGATACGACTTATTGCTGCTAGCGCACACCGTTATTGAAAAATTTGACCTGAAATTTAGCGCATTATAAAAGTCAATTACCGTCATGTCTTTGCTGTTACTGAAAAAGTCTGTAACTGTCAGTTGACAGTATCAGTAAAGAAATTAGCCTGTGACAATAATTTTTTCTGCAAAACATTTAAAAATCCTGTATATTGTCGCACTATTTTCAAACCCCTAGCTTATAGAGATGACTATGTCAGCAGATTTATCCTTATACAGAAATATTGGTATCTTCGCCCACGTTGATGCCGGCAAAACCACGACTACCGAACGTATCCTGAAACTGACCGGTAAAATCCATAAGTTAGGCGAAGTTCACGAAGGTGAATCAACTACCGACTTCATGGAACAAGAGGCCGAGCGCGGTATTACTATCCAGTCAGCAGCGGTTAGCTGTTTCTGGAAAGGCTACCGTTTCAACGTTATCGATACCCCGGGACACGTTGACTTCACTGTTGAAGTATATCGTTCATTAAAAGTATTAGACGGCGGTGTTGGCGTATTCTGTGGTTCTGGTGGTGTTGAGCCGCAATCAGAAACTAACTGGCGTTATGCTAACGACGCTGAAGTATCACGTCTGATCTTCGTTAACAAGCTTGACCGTATCGGCGCTGATTTCATCCGCGTAACTGAACAAGTTAAGAAAGTGTTAGGTGCTAAGCCATTAATCATGGTGTTACCTATCGGTCGCGAAGACACCTTTAAAGGTGTAGTTGACCTGTTAACTGAAAAAGCGTACATCTGGGATGAAACGGGTTTACCAGAAAACTACACCATTACTGATATTCCAGCTGACATGGCTGATGACGTTGCGATGTATCGCGAACAGTTAATCGAAACTGCTGTTGAGCAAGACGATGACCTGTTAATGGCCTACATGGAAGGCGAACAGCCTTCATTAGAAGACATTAAGCGTTGTATCCGTAAAGGTACTCGTGATTTAGCCTTCTTCCCAACTTACTGTGGTTCTGCTTTCAAAAACAAAGGCATGCAATTATTGTTAGACGCCGTTGTTGATTACTTACCGTCACCTACTGAGGTTATCCCTCAGCCACTGACTGACGAAGAAGGTAACGAAACAGGTAATTCTGCTATCGTTTCTCCAGATGAGCCATTCCGCGCTTTAGCGTTCAAAATCATGGATGACCGTTTTGGCGCCCTGACTTTCGTGCGTATCTACTCTGGCGTATTGAACAAAGGCGACACTATCCTTAACTCATTCACGGGTAAAACCGAGCGTATCGGCCGTATGGTTGAGATGCAAGCAAACGATCGTACTGACCTGACTACTGCGCAAGCCGGTGACATCATTGCTATCGTTGGTATGAAAAACAACACGCAAACAGGCCACACGCTGTGTGATCCGAAGCACCCTTGTACCCTTGAGCCAATGGTATTCCCAGAACCAGTAATCTCTATCTCTGTTACACCAAAAGATAAAGGTTCAGTTGAGAAGATGGGTATCGCTATCGGTAAGATGGTTGCTGAAGATCCAACGTTCCGTGTTGAAACCGATGTTGATTCTGGTGAAACCATCCTGAAAGGTATGGGTGAATTACACTTAGACATCAAAGTAGACATCTTAAAGCGTACTTACGGTGTTGAATTAGTTGTAGGTCAACCACAGGTTGCTTACCGCGAAACCATTACCCGTGAAATCGAAGATAGCTACACGCACAAGAAGCAATCTGGTGGTTCAGGTCAGTACGGTAAAATCGACTACCGCATCCGTCCGGGCGAGCAAAACTCTGGCTTCAAGTTCGTTTCTACTGTTGTAGGTGGTAGCGTACCAAAAGAATTTATGCCAGCCATCGAGAAAGGCTTTGCCTCTATGATGTCTACCGGTACTTTAGCGGGCTTCCCAGTATTAGACGTAGAAGTTGAAGTATTTGACGGTGGTTTCCACGCCGTTGACTCATCAGCCATCGCGTTTGAAATCGCGGCTAAAGGTGCATTCCGTCAGTCAATCCCGAAAGCAGGCGCACAACTGCTTGAGCCAATCATGAAAGTTGACGTGTTCACGCCGGAAGATCACGTAGGTGATGTTATCGGTGACTTAAACCGTCGTCGTGGCATGATCTCTGGTCAAGAAGCGGGTGTAACAGGCGTTCGTATCAAAGCTGACGTACCATTGTCAGAAATGTTTGGTTACATCAGTACATTACGTACGATGACATCAGGTCGTGGTCAGTTCTCTATGGAGTTCTCGCACTACTCACCGTGTCCATCTAACGTAGCGGAAGCCGTCATCGCTAAAGAAAAAGAAAAGAAAGCCGCTGCTGCTAAAAACTAAGCTGTAAGCGCATAACAAGCCCCGCTGGTGAAAACCGCGGGGCTTTTTTATACTTGCGCTCGCGCTGGCATAAGCTTTGCTATGCTTCTTGTACAAACTAAAGCGATAGCCCGTTGCTATCGGCTCAGAAGTGCAAGGAGCTGTGCATGAGTCTGGAAAATTTTACCGGGGGCCGCTACCCCCTTTTAAAAAATTGTTTTGATGAATTAGTCGCTACCGATGGTAGTGCCAGACCGCCCGCCTCTGCGATTGCCCGCTTTATTGCTAAACATGGTGATTTAGAACTGTGCAAAAGACAACTACAACTAAATCAAACAATTAGCGATATGGGGGTCTGCTTTACCTTATATGCAGACGGGGCGAATATCGACCGCGCTTGGCCATTAGATGTGATCCCACGAACCATCCCAAGCTCAGAATGGCAACGCACTAGCGCCGGTTTAAAACAACGCTTAGCTGCACTTAATCTGTTTATTGATGATTTATACAACGAGCAGAAAATCCTCAAACAAGGCATTGTGCCGGCAGAATTAATACTCGACTCTAAAAACTTTCTTGCACCATGTCAGGGCGTATCACCGATCCATGGTGTCTGGGCAAACATTTGTGGCACCGATTTGGTGCGTGATGAGCATGGCCAATTTTTAGTGTTAGAAGATAACCTACGAGTACCATCAGGGGTATCTTACATGCTGGAAAACCGCACCGTGATGAAACGCGTGTTTCCCGAATTGTTCGCCGACTCTACTATTGTGCCGGTAGATGATTATCCCGCGCAATTATGGCAAATGCTGGCATCATTATCGCCACGAGGAGAACATGTCCCGCCCTGCATCGTGGTACTTACGCCCGGTATTTATAACTCAGCTTACTTTGAACACAGCTTTTTAGCACAACAAATGGGCGTAGAGTTGGCTGAAAACCATGATTTATTCGTTGAAGATGACCGTGTCTGGCTAAAAACGCTGCGTGGCAAACGCCAAGTTGATGTGATTTACCGACGAATCGATGACATTTTTATCGATCCGCAAGCCTTTAGACCCGATTCCGTGTTGGGGATCCCAGGATTGATTGCCGTTTGGCGCAAAGGCTTGGTGGCCATTGCCAATGCACCGGGGTCAGGGGTGGCCGATGATAAAGTGATTTATTCGTTCGTGCCGAAGATTATTCAGTATTATCTAGGTGAAGAGCCGCTGCTACAAAATGTCGAAACCTACTTGTGCCAAGATCCCTTGCAACGCAGCTTTGTGTTAGCCAATTTAGATAAGCTGGTGGTGAAACCCGCAAACGAGTCTGGCGGTTACGGTATTTTAATTGGCCCTCGTGCCAGCCAAAGCGAGCGCGATGAGATGGCCATGGCCATTAAAGCCAACCCACGTAATTTTATTGCCCAGCCCACACTCAACCTGTCAACGGCACCAACGCTTTGTGAGGGGATGTTAGAACCACGCCATTTAGATCTTCGCCCCTTTATTTTACAGGGTGCCGAGTTGTATTGCTCCACTGGCGGTTTAAGCCGTGTCGCACTGACCAAAGGCTCTTTGGTCGTTAATTCTTCACAAGGTGGCGGTAGTAAAGACACCTGGATCATCAATGATGAGGGCTAAGCAATGTTAGCAAGATCCGTAGAAAATATATTTTGGTTGGGCCGTTATTTAGAACGGCTCGACGATACTGCTCGTTTAGTCAATGCCACCAGCCACTTACTGATCGACAGCCATAAAGATACTGAGTTTGGCTGGCCGGTGTTACTCGAGGTGATGGGACAAGACAGTGCGAAGGTACTGGCCAGTTATGGCTTGGAGCATCAAAATCGGCAACAATTAGCGCAAATTGAACAAGCGGTGATGCAACACCTGATCAGCAATATCGACAGCCCCGTTTCTATCCGTAATGCCTGCAGTCAGTTACGTTATAACGCCCGAACGATTCGACAATTACTGCCGCGTGATATGTGGGAAGAGCTAAACAAACTCGACAGTTTCGTCCAGCGACAATGTGTGGAAACAGTCAGTCGCCAGCAGCGCTATCAATTGATGACCGAAATCAGTCGTCGTTGCCAAATGGTCATTGGCACCTTAGATAGCGTCATGTTACGCGGTGATGCTTTTGATCTTTTTACTATAGGTCGTCATTTAGAGCGTGCGGATATGGTGACGCGGATCATGGACGTGATGGTGCTGCAAACCTTACAACCCACGCAGTTAAAACGGCCACGTTTTCGTTGGATCTCCATTCTCAATGCCTTGGGCGGAGCGGAATCCTATCAATATTATATCGCCAATAATCTGGCTGGGGCGGCTGCCGATGCAATTGATTATCTGTTATGCTATGCCGATTTTCCACGCTCAGTAAGTTATTGTCTGCACCGCATCGCGGCCTCAGGCAAAGCCTTACCGAATAGCCCGGCCATCTTGCAGCAGGTACATCAATTACAGCATTTGATTACCGAGCAAGCAGTAACCGAGTTAAGTACTGTGCAGTTGCATGAACTAATTGACCAGATCCAAACCGGCATTATTGACTTGCATCAGGTTCTGCTCAATATCGCCACAGCTGGGCAGCAACCATTAATCGCCTAGCGCCATCGCGCTTGCAGGAGTAGCCGTGCCAGCAGTGAATGCACCGCCAAGCTCAACCGAACAGCTTTTGGCGTGGTTTGCTAAGTTTCCTTTAGCGCTGCGTAGCCGTTGGTATGATGATATTCAACATCAGCTACGCGAAAATGGCGCAAACTTTGATCGTTGGCAAAAACCGGGGCGCAAACTTGATTTGTATCCGTGGTTAATCAGTACGGCAGATTGGCAACAGGTGCAGGCTGGTATCGCGCAGCGCCATCAATTACTCGCCTTGATCCTGCAAGATCTGTATGGGCCGCAGCAGTTAGTACAAAGCGGGATTATTCCCGCAGAACTCTTGTTTTCCAACCCGCAGTTTCTGTTTGAAAGTGCCGGCTTAGTGCAGCAACCTGAACAATGGCTACCGCTACTGGCAACCGATTTAGGCTTTGATCATCATGGTCAGGTTTGCGCCTTTGCCGACAGCTGTAAGGCACCTGCTGGCTTAGGTTTTGCGCTAGAACATCGTTTAGCATTAAAGCAGAGTATTCCTGAGCTGCAACAACTGCGCGCTAAAGCTCATCTGTCTGGTTTTTTTCGGCAGCTGCGTTTCTTTTTACAGCAACAAGGCAATGGCATTGCGGCTATCTTAACTCATGGCGCGCGCGATGAAGCCTACTTTGAGCAAGCCTTTTTAGCCAACTATCTCGACTTAGCTTTGGTGCATGGTGCCGATCTGATGTTTAGCGAACAACGCATCTGGTTAAAAACACTCAGTGGTTTGCAACCGGTCAGTGCCTTGATGCGCTTTTTAGATGATCGTTTAACCGATCCGCTGGAACTTGACAGTGAAGGTGCTGGCGTAGCAGGGCTGTTACACAGTATTCGGCAACAGCAACTGTTTTGTGCCAACCCTCCCGGCACCGCGTTATTGGATAGCGGTATCTTGTTACCGTTTTTAACGGCTGCGGCCGATTACTTCTGGCAAAAGCCGCTGCTGCTCAATACCGTGAAAGCCTATTGGTGCAAAGAAACGCAACCCTTGCAACAGGTACTAAAAAACCCAGAGCAATTTTTACTGCATGACCTATCCGCACAGCAGCAATATGCGGCAGATAACACCTGTGCCTTATTGCAGCGCCCTGCCGATTTTATCGCGCGGCAAAAATTGTCGTTACACATGCAGCCTTGCTATGATCAGCAAAACCCAACTTGGCAATTGCCAGCAGTGCTTAGAACCTTTAGTTTGTACCAATCGAATCACCCCCCGCTGCTGCTGCCTGGCGGTTTTGCGCGTTTAGGTGAGCTGAGTCAAATTCAATTACCGGTTATTGCCCAAGATGGCTCAGAGTTAAGTAAGGATGTCTGGGTACTGGGCATGGATCAACCCACAGAATCCCTACTGCAACCGAGCTACAATTCAATGCCGTTATCACGTGAAGCGGGCTTGCTACCCAGTCGCGTCGCTGAGCATTTATTTTGGTTAGGTCGTTATAACGAGCGTTTAAACTTATTAATTCGGGCACTGCGGGTTGCGCTGCCGTTATTGCCCCCGACTCAAGCTACTCAAACTGAACAACAGCTCTATTGTTTTATCGATTTTTGTTTGTTGGCCAATGGCAGCCCACCGCGCAAAGTAAATGAGCCCATTAGTGTTGCACTGGCGCAATTGTTCTCTCCGAGTAATCCACTTAGTGTCATCGGCTTACTGAAAAATTTGATTTACAACGCGCAATCTGTGCGTGAGTACTTTAGTGAAGATACCTGGCTGTTACTCGATAAGTTACAAGCTACCGTCTATCAATGGCCACAAACGCCAGACTTACAGCAGCCCATGACCATTATTTATTTATTAGATGAGATGGTATTACTACAAACCGCGATTTATGGCCTGAATAACGAAACGATGAGTCGCACCCAAGCGTTGCGTTTTATGGATATTGGCCAGCACCTCGAGCGCGCGTTACAAACCAGTTTATTGTTGCAGCGTATTTACAGCCAAAATTTACCCTCTGCAGGCGTGATGGAAGCCTTATTACGCATGGCCGATACTTTGATGACCTATCGACGGCGCTACCGCTCAGAGCTCAACCCGATGGCGATTTTAGACTTACTGTTACTCGATACCACCACACCTCGCTCCGTCGGCTATCAAATCAGTCGATTACATCGACAAACGCGAGCCTTACCAGAATTAACCAGTGCGGATCGGCAGCATTTACCCGTGCTGACCACGGAGCTGAGCCAACTATTAGAACAAGTCAGTACCCAACAATTAGATGCTAATTATCCGTCTTGTTTAACCTTGCACGCCCAGCTTGGTCAGTTACAGTATTTGTTACGGCAACTGTCGAACGAATTATCGCTGTGTTACTTTACCCATGCGCATCGAAGCAGTCCTTGGTCCATGTCATGAACTACCAGCTCAAGCACCTTACCGAATATCAATACGAACATGCTGTAGCGAACAGTTACAACCTCGCGTGTTTAATGCCGCGGCAATTACCCTATCAACACGTCAGCCAGGCCAGTGTCCGTTTAACGCCCGATCTGGGACACATCAGCCAATATCAGGATTACTTTGGTAATACCCGACATTTAATTCATTTACAGCCCCCCCATCAACAGCTAAAGGTATGCAGTGAAGCCTTAGTTGAAGTGTTACCGCGCCACAACAGTGCTTTACTCGACAGCGGCAGCGGTGTGGACATACCACAGCTAAAGCATTATTTAAATAGCAACCTAACAGCCGCGGCCATGCAAGCTAAACTGTTTTGCCAAGCCAGTAAGCTCGCTCCATTTTTAACTGAAACCGCTGCGCTGTTACCGCCGTTACGCGCCCCTAAGCAAACCCTGTTGCAATTAGTAGAATGTTTAAACCAGTATATTTTTGAGCATTTTATCTACACACCGGGCTTTACTACCGTCGTCACCCCCCTTACCGAGGTGCTACAACATCGGCGCGGCGTTTGCCAAGATTTTGCCCAGCTAGCCATCAGCTGCCTGCGGGCAAATGGTATCCCTTGTCGCTATGTCAGTGGTTATCTCGAAACACAACCGCCACCAGGACAAGCACGATTGCAAGGCGCAGATGCTTCACATGCGTGGTTTGCGGTGTTTGATCCAGAGCTCGGCTGGATTGATTTTGATCCGACCAATAACGTATTACCGTGCCAGCAACATCTGACTTTGGCTTTTGGTCGTGATTATGCCGATGTGGTGCCATTAAAAGGCGTAGTGCAAGGCAGTGGCGCCCATCAATTACAAGTCGCAGTGGATGTGATCCCGTGCTAAGTTAATGGCCTCTTTGCTCTGCACTGGCGCATGATCACGCAACTCAGTGATGTAAACAAGCACGCGCCAGCGCAGTGAGCACTTTTCAGCAAAACGGAGTTCTCGATGCGCGTCACCACCGCCGAACAGGCCCTTAGTATTTTGCAAGATAACGACACTATTTGGTGTCAGTCGATGGCGGCAACACCCTATTATTTATTGCACGCTTTAGCCACAGTGGCGTTATCCCGGCGCAATCTTACCTTATTACAATTACATACTGAGCATAGCGAAGTATTGTGCGCACCGGAACTGAGCGGTCATTTACGTCAGCGGGCTTTTTTTGTGGGGAGCAGTACGCGCCAGGCCGTGCAATGTGGCTTAGCCGATTATGTCCCACTATTTTTATCCGAAATCCCCAAATTATTTCGAAGCGGCGAACAACCGCTTGATGCGGTATTAATCCAAGTTTCTCCGCCAGATAAACATGGCTACTGCAGTTTAGGGATCTCGGTAGAAGCAACGCGTGCCGCCCTACAAATGGCTAAACGCGTGATTGCCTGGATCAATCCGTTAATGCCCAGAACTCATGGTGACTCTTTTGTGCATCTGAGTCGATTTGACCGTTATGTTGAGTACAGCGCCCCGCTACCGCAACATTTGCCCGTGCCGCTGGATGCCATTACCCAGCAAATTGGCCAACATGTCGCCAGCTTAATCCGCGATGGCGATTGTTTACAACTGGGTATTGGCGCCATACCCGATGCCACCCTGGCCTGTTTAGGCCAACATCAGCATTTAGGTATTCATACCGAAATGTTTTCCGATGGGGTGCTACCGCTTATCCAAACGGGCGTCATCAATAATCAGCGTAAACGCAAACATCGAGGTAAAATTGTTACCACTTTTGCGATGGGCTCTCAAGCCTTGTACAACTATTTGGATGACAACCCCGAAGTGGTCTTTTTAGATGTCGAGTACACCAACGATACCGCGGTTATTCGGCAAAACCCGCAAGTGGTCGCGATTAATAGCGCTTTACAAGTCGATTTAAGCGGCCAAGTGTGTGCCGATTCGCTGGGCACCAAAATTTACTCTGGTGTGGGCGGACAAATGGATTTTGTGCGTGGCGCGAGTTTATCCGAAGGGGGACGCGCGATTATTGCCTTGCCCGCTACCGCGGCGGGCGGCACAGTATCACGCATCAGCAGTTTATTGGCACCCGGTGCGGGAGTGGTTACCACCCGCGCTCATGTTAACTATATTGTTACCGAGTACGGTATTGCTCAACTTCGCGGTAAAAGTTTAACTGAACGTGCCAAGGCGCTGATTAACATTGCGGCGCCCGCTTTTCAAGAACGGCTGGCGCAGCAAGCCTGGGATGATTGGCGCTTAAACGTGTAAGCGCCGTTAACGATTGCGACAAACATAAGGGTTTAACTTTCCGGTAATTCCAGTAAGCGTTGCTTGATTTTATGCACCTGATCACGCAGCGCTGCCGCTTGTTCAAACTCGAGATCCCGGGCATGTTGCAGCATCTTTTGTTCCAGCTGTTTAATTTCAGCCTGCATTTGATAAGGCGTTTTGCCTTTAAAGAAAGCTTTCGTTTCAGCTACTTGGCGCAATACAATATTTTTGGTTTGTGGCGATTGCCCCAGATCCATCACATCGGCTACTTTCTTCAGAATCGCCTTGGGCGAAATACCATGCTCAGCGTTAAAGGCAAGTTGTTTATCGCGCCGACGATCCGTTTCATCAATCGCTTTGCGCATAGAATTGGTAATGCGATCAGCATATAAAATCGCCCGTCCTGCTAAGTTTCGCGCCGCACGACCTATGGTTTGAATTAACGAACGCTCTGAGCGTAAAAAACCTTCTTTATCTGCATCAAGAATGGCCACTAATGACACCTCAGGAATATCCAGACCTTCTCGCAGCAAATTGATACCCACCAAAACATCGAAGATCCCTAAGCGTAAATCACGAATAATTTCCATGCGCTCGACGGTATCGATATCAGAGTGTAAATAACGCACACGAATACCATGTTCAGTTAAGTACTCGGTAAGATCTTCCGCCATCTTTTTGGTCAGGGTTGTCACCAGCACCCGCTCTTGTCGCGCAGCGCGCTGCATCGCTTCCGACATTAAATCATCAACTTGCGTTGCGACGGGGCGAATTTCAATAATCGGATCAATCAAGCCCGTTGGCCGCACCACCTGCTCAATTACTTCGCCATGAGAGTGTTCTAACTCATAAGCCGCCGGTGTGGCCGAGACATAAATGCGCTGCGGTGCGATCATTTCAAACTCTTCGAACTTCAGCGGCCGGTTATCTAAAGCAGAAGGTAAGCGAAAACCATAGTTAACCAAGTTTTCTTTCCGTGAGCGGTCGCCCTTATACATCGCGCCAATTTGCGAAATGGTGACGTGCGACTCATCAATAAACATTAAACCATCGTCTGGAAAATATTCCAGTAAGGTCGGTGGTGGTGCACCATCACCACGGCCCGATAAATAGCGCGAATAGTTTTCAATACCCGAGCAATAGCCTAATTCAATCATCATTTCGATATCAAACTGCGTGCGCTGCGCTAAACGCTGCTCTTCAACCAGTTTATTGGCACTGAGTAACTGCTGACGACGCTCAGCAAGGTCAACCTTGATTTGCTCTACGGCTTTTAGAATCGTCTCTCTGGGTGTGACATAGTGCGTTTTAGGATAGATGGTATAGCGCGTCACAATTTTTTCCACCGCTCCGGTGAGCGGGTCGAATAAACTGATACGTTCAATTTCTTCATCAAATAATTCGATACGAACAGCAATCTCTTCCGACTCTGCCGGAAACACATCAATCACATCACCGCGTACCCGATAAGTGGCACGCTCAAAGGCCAGATCATTTCGGCTGTATTGCAGTTCGGCCAAGCGCCTTAAGATAAAGCGCTGGTCAATAATATCGCCTTGCTTTAAATGCAACAGCATTTGCATATAAGACTGCGGATCGCCCAAACCATAAATGGCCGACACCGATGCGATAATCACCACATCACGACGCTCCATCAGCGCTTTGGTCGCAGACAGGCGCATTTGCTCAATATGCTCATTTATCGACGCATCTTTTTCAATAAAGGTATCCGTCGAGGGTACATAGGCTTCAGGCTGATAATAATCATAATAAGACACGAAATATTCAACGGCATTATGCGGGAAAAACGCTTTCATCTCGCCGTAAAGCTGCGCGGCGAGTGTTTTATTGTGTGCCATAATTAGCGTTGGTCGGCCCACTTGAGCAATCACATTGGCCATCGTAAAGGTTTTACCTGAGCCGGTGACACCTAATAACGTTTGATGCGCTAGGCCACTCTCTAAGCCGCTGACCAGCTTTTCGATCGCGCCAGGTTGGTCGCCAGCCGGTTGATAATCTGATACCAGTTCAAAAGCACGTGACATGGTGTTTCCTATAACAAATAGCGTTGCTGCACTCGGTTAAACCAATAATAAGCCACGGCAGCCGTAAGCAAATTAGCAAGAATGCATCCAATAAAAATGCCGACCACGCCAAACACAACGCCGCCAAGCCAAGCAAGGGGTACATAGCAAACAAACAAACGGATCACGCTAAGTACCACGGCTTTCGCCGGTAAATGCAACGCATTAAAAGAAGAATTGGTTAAAATGATGATGCCTTGTAAGCCATAAGCCAAAGGCATCAGCCAGATAAACCAACGTAAATAACTGGCGACGTCTGCATTATCCGTGAACATAGCGGCAATCGGATAAGCCAGTAGCGCTAAGATAAGATAAGTACCGGCTTGCCAAAACATCACAAAACGACAACATAACTGATAAGCCTCTTTGACACGATCAAAACGCGATGCCCCAAAGTTTTGACTAATCACCGGTGGCAGGGTCATCGATAACGCTAACACCACTAACGAAGCAATACTCTCAATCCGTGCTCCCACGCCAAAGGCCGCGACGGCTTCTGGACCATAAGAAGCCATAATCGCCGTGAGAATCGCCATCGCCACCGGCGTGAGCATGTTGGCGCCGGCAGCCGGTAGACCAATGTGCAAAATTTTACGACAGATCTGACCAAACAAACCCCAAGGTAATATCCAGGCCGTTAATAAACCGCGCTTAACACTGAGCCAATATAGAATAAACACAAAGCCAGCTAACCAAGAGATGACCGTCGCAATGGCAGCCCCACTGATCCCCATAGCAGGGATAGGGCCAATACCAAAAATCAAGATCGGATCCAAAATCGCATTAATCACACCGCTGCCGGCCATCACTAGACTGGGGATCTTTGTATCACCAGCTGCGCGTAAAATGGCATTGCCGACCATGGGTGTCACTAACAAAATCGACCCCGCCAGCCAAATCAGCATGTAGCGTTCAATATAAGCAAAGATCTCTGGCGTCGCCCCCAACAAAAAAAACAGCGGCTCTAACAAAAGATAGCCCAGCAAGGCGAGAATACTGACTAAAATCGCCGACAGCCATAAAGCCGCTAAACTGTCGGCCCGCGCCGTGTCGGTTTGCCCTGCCCCCAGAGCTTTGGCAATAATGGCTGAAGTACCAATGCTTAAACCAATCGCTAAACTGATTAAGGTAAAGGTAACCGGAAAGGTAAAACTGATTGCCGCCAGTTGCTGAGTTCCTAGTAAGCTAATAAAAAAGGTATCGACCAGGTTAAAACTCATTAGCGTCAACATCCCGCCCATCACTGGCCAAGTCAGACGTTTTAATAAGGGAGCCATGCTGGCTGTTAACAGTGGATTCGTGCTCATCAAAGATAACTGCTTCTTACGATGTCAGAAAAGTCAGTCTCTATTGTAGAGAAAAGCGCGAGTCAGCACCATGCTCGTCGTCGAATAAGCCAAATTACCGGTTTAGTGGCATGAATGACCTGAAACTCACAAAAACAGTGCACAATGGCAAGCGGATCGGACAGGCAGTAAACAAAAACTGCACTTAAAAAGCACAATCCGCTCAAAAAATCATAAGTAACTGAAATTTAACACAAAAAATTTTTATCGCAAAGCTATTGACCACGATGAAATTAAGCAATGACAAGGCTTTGCTCGATTAAGCAACCAGTCATTCACAGAGTTATCCACAGCTTCCGTGGATAACTCTGTACAAGGCTTATTGGCTAAGGTGTTGCGGTCATTGCCATCTGAATGACCCGTCATCGCTCCTCGATTCGTATTGAAAATGTGCATTTTGGCGAAACTATATGCAAGTAAACCACTTCTGTAAAAATCAGCTCTGCAAAGTGTTGACAGTCTCCTAAGGTGGCATTAGTATTGCGCCCCGTTGAATGCTGTTCCCTAGTAGCTCAGTTGGTTAGAGCGGCGGACTGTTAATCCGTAGGTCACTGGTTCGAGTCCAGTCTGGGGAGCCAACAGCAATATTTAACGAATGTATCACCCTTCCCTAGTAGCTCAGTTGGTTAGAGCGGCGGACTGTTAATCCGTAGGTCACTGGTTCGAGTCCAGTCTGGGGAGCCAAATCTCTGCATACCTTTTTGTTCCCTAGTAGCTCAGTTGGTTAGAGCGGCGGACTGTTAATCCGTAGGTCACTGGTTCGAGTCCAGTCTGGGGAGCCACAATTTTTCTGTTATACTCCTTTTACCCCCTGTGTTTTATAATCTGACATTTGCGTGTTATTTATTTATTTTTAAAGATTTTTTTGCTTTAATAGGCACAGTGAGTTGCGTGATAAAAGCCACATTTGCGCTTTTATAATGGATGCAATATTGATTGGTGGTCTAGGAATGATGAAAAACTTTCGAACGTTACTTACAGCACAGTTAGTCTCTGCGACTCTGCTAGTAATTGTCTTGCTGGTTGGTTTCCTCTATTACGGCAAAAACCAACTCATATTACAAGAAAATACAGCCAAACTTGCCATAGAGCAAACCATCGCAACCCATGTTACCGCAGATGGTAAATCATTAAGCCGTCAACTAGACCGCAGCTTTAAATTAAAAAGCCTACAAGTCAGACGTTTAGATGGCACCATTTTATATGAACAAAGCAATAATGCTTATCAAGCCAGCTTTATTAGTCAGCTTTTTGCGCTAGCCGGTAAAGTAGACGATACCGTGACCATCAAAGATGAACAACAAGACGTGCTGGTGCGTTATGAGTTAGATCACCGCGCCACCTTAAAAGGCATGCAATATTTTTTATTCGTGCTGGTTGGTAGCCCTTTCATTCTGTTTATGTTGCCAGTGCTCATTATCAAAAACAGTTTGCAACGCAAGTATCGTCGTATCTCTAGAGTGGTGAACGAGACCATCGAGGCGTTCTTATCAGACAATCAACAAACAAAAACAGAAAACAGTGAACTCCCTGCTGAGTTTTCTGAAATCAGTATTTCATTACGCAAGTTAACGCAATATACCCAGCAACAAGCTGAAAAAATGAAAGCTGATGCCCAACTTATTGCAGAAGAAGCCTATAAAGATGCAGTGACAGGTCTGCCAAACCGTAATCGCTTTGTGCAAAACTATGAAGAGCATTTTACTAATACCAGCCAAGCCAACTATGGTATTTTTGGTATTACCCGCTGTACCGAATTGCAAAGTATTAACCAAACCCGTGGCTTCCATGAGGGTGATCAATACATCAAAGAAGTGTCAGATATTCTTAAACGGGTAATCGCAACCTATCGCGATAGCAAATTATTCCGTTTAAATGGTTCTGACTTTGGTATTTTAATGCCAAAAGTGACACCTAAAGAAGCAGAAAACTTTGCCCTGCAATTACAAAGCCGCTTTAATGAGTTTCAAAAACTTTCTGAACTTGACTCGGTAGCCTACACCGGTTTAGTCAGCTATGAAAATGGCAAAGCCTTAGGTGAGTTATTGGCCAGTGCCGATACCTCTATCAGTTTAGCGCAAACTAAACAGCCGAATGCCTGGCACTTACAAAAAGAAAGCAGTGGCTTAGACAGTGCGGGTAACAGTTACGGCAATCAAAATTGGCGTAATGTGATTGACGATGTGATCGCAAATAATCGGTTAACGTTATTAGTTCAACATATCATGCCGTCTTCGCGCGCAGCTAAAGCCTATTCCGAAATTCTGGTGCGCTTTAAAACGCATGAAGAGCAAACGCTGCCTACGGCTTCTTTCTTAGCCATGGCAGAGAAACTGGACAAAATTATTGCCATTGATCGTTTAATTGTTGAAACCTCTTTGACGACGATCAAAACCAAAAGCATGCATGACCAGTATTTTGGTATAAATCTTTCGCCACGCAGTGTGCATGATGATCAATTTGTGATCTGGTTAGAACGGCGCTTGCTAAAAGATGCCAATATTGCCGCTAAATTGGTGTTTGAAGTCAGCGAATTTGGTTTACAACAAAATCTGAAAACCAGTAAACGTTTTATCGACATGCTACATCGTGCCGGTTCACGTATTACCGTTGAGAAATTTGGTGTGGGTATTACCTCATTTAAATTCTTCCGCGATTTAAAACCCGATTATGTGAAAATGGATGGCAGCTACACCCGCCATATCAATGAAGATAAAAACAATCAGTATTTTATGCGTTTAATGATCGATTTAGCACACCGCATTGGTGTGGGTGTGTTTGCTGAAAGCGTTGAAACGCAGGAAGAAAAACACATGCTGGAATCGTTGTTTATTGACGGCAACCAAGGCTATTACATCGGCAAACCTAGCCCCATGTAATACCCCATGCCGTGTGGCGGCTGCCAGCAAAGTTTTACAGTTAAGGGCTTCTGCATAGCAAAAGCCCTTACTTTTATCAGGTTGTATGCCATACAGGCTAACGGCATAATACGCACTGAGAACCCTATAACGTAACCCTATGACTGAATTTTTATTACTCCTTGTAAGTACAGTATTGGTCAATAACTTTGTCCTGGTTAAATTTCTTGGGCTTTGTCCCTTTATGGGCGTGTCAGGCAAGTTAGAAACCGCCATTGGTATGTCTTTAGCGACCACCTTTGTACTGACACTGGCTTCTATCAGTAGCTATCTTGTTGACAGCTATGTACTCGCGCCGTTAGATCTATTGTATTTACGAACCCTGAGCTTTATTTTGGTGATTGCCGTGGTCGTGCAATTTACCGAAATGGTCGTGCACAAAACGAGTCCTAATTTATATCGGTTATTAGGCATCTTTTTACCGCTGATCACCACTAATTGTGCGGTATTAGGCGTGGCCTTATTAAATGTTAATGCACGGCATAATTTTATTAATTCCGCATTATATGGCTTTGGCGCTGCCGCTGGGTTTTCGTTAGTGTTGATCTTATTTGCCGCTATGCGTGAGCGCTTAGCGGCAGCCGATGTGCCGGTACCTTTTAAGGGTGCGGCCATTGCGATGATCACCGCAGGTTTAATGTCCCTGGCCTTTATGGGCTTTAGTGGCTTGGTGAAATCGGTATGACTATTATTACCGCACTCATCGCACTGGGTGTACTGGCGTTATTGTTCGGTGCTTTACTCGGCTATTCGGCTATTCGCTTTAAAGTGGAAAGCGACCCCTTGGTCGAGCAAATTGATGACATTTTACCGCAAACTCAGTGTGGCCAATGTGGCTATCCTGGCTGTCGCCCCTATGCAGAAGCAATTGCCAATGGCGATGACATTAACAAATGCCCTCCGGGTGGCGATGCCACTATAAAAAAACTGTCCGAGCTGATGGGCGTTGAAGCGAAACCGTTAAATGCCGCGCAAGAGCCTGCGGTAAAACGTGTGGCTTTTATTCGCGAAGATGAGTGCATTGGCTGTACCAAATGTATTCAAGCCTGCCCCGTCGATGCCATAGTTGGCGCGTCCAAATTAATGCATACCGTACTGGTTGATGAATGTACGGGCTGTGATCTGTGTGTTGAACCTTGCCCGGTTGATTGTATTGATATGATCCCTGTTCCGGTGACCGCTGAGCGCTGGAAATGGGATTTACAGGCAATCCCGGTAAAAGTGGTGGAGTAACCCAACGGTGCCAAGTTTATTTCAACAAATTCAAGCCGGCGCGCTATGGGACTTTCATGGTGGTGTGCATCCCCCTACGCGTAAAGCGGTAACCAGCGAAAAGCCGATCATTAGCATGTCGCTTCCAGAGCGGCTTTACATTCCACTACGCCAGCATATTGGTGTTGCGGGCCAATTGCTGGTGGGCGTAGGTGAGCGCGTGCTCAAAGGCCAAGCACTCACCGCTGCCGATAACTCCATGACGGTGCCCGTGCATGCGCCGACATCGGGGATGATTATCGCTATTACCGATCACACCAGCCCACATCCATCGGCCTTACCTGAAAGCGTCATCGTCATTGAGCCCGATGGCTTAGATGAGTGGCGTGAGCGGGAGCCACTAAACTTTGCCACAGCGGATACCCATACCCTTTTAGAGCGCATTCAAGACAGCGGTATTGCCGGTATGGGCGGTGCGGGCTTCCCCACCCATATAAAAGCAGGCTTGCACCAACCGGTCGATTATTTAATTATCAACGCCGTTGAATGCGAACCCTATATCACCGCTGATGATGCACTGATGCAAGAAGCGCCAACGACCATCGTCAAAGGCATTGATATTCTGTGCAAGCTGCTCAACCCAAAAGCCGTATTAATTGGTATTGAAGCCGATAAGCCGATTGCGGCAGCCGGTATGCGCGCGGCATGTAGCCAACGCGAACATTACTATGTTCGAGAAGTGCCGGTTAAGTACCCCTCAGGCGGTGAAAAGCAACTGATCCAATTACTGACTAACAAAGAAGTGCCAGCGGGCCGTCGCCCTGCCGACATCGGTATTGTGATGCAGAATATCGGCACCGCCTTTGCTATCGCGCAAGCGGTGTTAGACGATCATCCGTTAATTTCGCGTATTGTTACCGTCACCGGGGAAACCTTGCAGCGGCCACAAAATGTGCAGGCGTTAATCGGCACACCTGTTGCGGCCTTATTAGATTTTTGTGGTTATCAGGCCGAACTGGAACAAAAAGTGATTATGGGCGGGCCGATGATGGGTTTTACCCTGCCCGACCTAGCCGTGCCCGTTGTAAAAACCACTAACTGCATTTTAGCGCCCAGCCATACTGAATTACCCAACGCAGGGCCAGAATTAGATTGCATACGTTGTAGCGCTTGTGCTGATGCTTGCCCCGCTACGTTATTACCACAACAATTGCTGTGGTATAGCAAAGCCAAAGATCATGACAAACTCAAAGAGTATAATCTGGCCGATTGTATTGAATGCGGTGCCTGCGCTTACGTTTGCCCAAGTGAAATCCCATTAGTGCAGTATTACCGTATTGCCAAAGCCGATATCCGTGAGCAGCAGCGTGAAGTACTAAAAGCCGAACAAGCAAAAGCGCGTTTTGAAGCACGCAATGCCAGGCTGGAGGCGGAAAAACAAGCACGCCTGGCTAAAAATCAACAGCTGGCTGCGGCACGGCAACAGTCTCAACAACAAAATGCCGGCAGCAATTCGGTTGCCGCAGCACTTGAGCGCATTAAAGCCAAACAGCAAAATGCTACCGAAACAGCACAGCGTTCGCATGCGGATATCGTGGCTGAACGCGAAGTGAAAAAACAACAAGCGCGTGCGTATCAAGCGCAACAAGCTGCGGCAGCACATACCGATGCCGAGTCTGGTGCGCAAAGTCAGTCAGCAAGTCAAAATCTCGACGCTACAGCAACCGATCCACGCCAAGCCGCAGTCGCAGCGGCTATTGCGCGAGCCAAAGCACGGCAACAACAACATACCACTGAGACTGCACAGAGCAGCGCAAGTGCACCAGCGGTAACTGACAGCCAAGCCACACAAAACCATGCGGATAAGGCATTAAGCCAAGACGATCCGCGTAAAGCCGCCGTTGCCGCCGCTTTAGCACGCGCCAAAGCGCGTAAACAGCAGCATGGCACTGAAACTGAACAAAACAGCGCTTTAGAAAACAACGGTGAGACAGCCGCTAGCAGCGAGGCGGCTTCAGATAAGCCGCCAAGCGAGGATGATCCGCGTAAAGCCGCGGTTGCCGCCGCTTTAGCACGCGCCAAAGCGCGTAAACAGCAGCATGGCACTGAAACTGAACAAAACAGCGCTTTAGAAAACAATGGTGAGGCAGTCGCTAGCAGCAAGGCTGCTTCAGATAAGCCGCCAAGCGAGGATGATCCGCGTAAAGCCGCGGTTGCCGCCGCTTTAGCACGTGCCAAAGCACGTAAACAGCAGCAGGGCGCTGAAGCTGAACAAAACAGCGCTTTAGAAAACAACGATGAGACAGCCGCTTGCAGCGAGGCTGCATTAGAAAACACGCCAAGCCAAGATGATCCGCGTAAAGACGCGGTTGCCGCCGCTTTAGCACGCGCTAAAGCCCGTAAACAACAAGCCGCAGCCGATACGAGGTTTGCCTCTGAGCACGACGAGAATGCCCAGGCTGAATTAGCGAAAACAAAAGGTGACTCTGCATGAGTTTTAAAATTGCCAGTTCGCCGCATCATCACAATCGACGAAGTACGGCCAGCTTAATGCAGTTGGTAGCGATTGCCTGTATTCCAGGGATCGCCGTACAAGCCGTGTTTTTTGGCTATGGTGTGCTCGTGCAATTGGTGCTGGCGATTGCTACCGCCTGGTTGGCAGAGGCAATGATATTAAGCTTGCGCCATAAAGCCATCAGACCGCGCTTAATGGATCACAGTGCTTTAGTGACAGCCGTGTTGCTCGCTGTGGCTATTCCACCTTTTGCGCCTTGGTGGTTAATTGTTATTGGCACCGCTTTTGCCATCATCATGGTCAAACAACTGTATGGCGGTTTAGGGCATAATCTGTTTAATCCGGCCATGGCAGCCTATGTCATGTTATTAATATCCTTCCCGGTACAGATGACACAGTGGCTACCGCCTTTGCCCTTACAATCGGTAACCATCAGCCCATTAGATGCCATTTGTACCATCTTTACCCAATTTAGCTGCGGTGGCTTTAGTTTAAGCCAGATGCAACTTAGCGTGGATGGCATCACCTTAGCCACACCACTGGATACCCTACGTACTGATCTGGCTCAAGGCTTAACCTTAACCGAAAGCTGGCAGAAGCCAGTTTATCTAAGCTTTGCCGGCTCAGGCTGGTTATGGGTCAATTTAGCTTACCTTGCCGGAGGCTTATTTTTACTCCAGCAAAAAGTCATTACTTGGCGCATTCCGGTGGCAGTTCTGACCAGCTTGTTTGTGTTTACTATGTTGAGTTGGTTAGCATCACCGGATGCTTTTGCCAGCCCGCTGTTTCATTTATTTAGCGGTGGCACCATGTTAGCCGCCTTTTTCATCGCCACCGATCCTGTGTCGGCCTCTACCACCGATCGGGGGCGTTTATGGTTCGGGGCGTTAATTGGTCTATTAATTTATTTAATCCGCAGCTTTGGCGGTTATCCTGACGCGATTGCTTTTGCGGTGTTACTGGCCAATATGTGTGTGCCGCTGATCGACTATTATACTCGTCCGCGTACCTATGGCCACAAAGCCAAAGGAGCAACCAAATGATCCGTATGGTCAGTAAAAATGCCTTAGCCCTAGCGTTGGTTGCGATTATTTGTGTGGTCATTTTAGGCAGTTTACATTTATTAACGAAGCCAAAAATTGCCGAGCAGCGTCGTTTAAGCCAACTGGCGATTCTCAGTGAAGTGTTACCTGAAGTAAAGCAAACGCGGGCACTGTTGGCCAATTGTACGCTGGTTAATGCACCAGACGATCTTGGCGGTAAGGCGCAGCGCGTGTATCGTTGGCAAGAAGATGACCAACTTCGTGCCTATGTGCTTGATGTCACCGCTCCAGACGGTTACAGCGGTAATATTGAGCTTATTGTTGCCATTAGCCCAACCGGCACCGTGCTTGGTACGCGCGTTTTAAACCATCAGGAAACACCGGGCTTAGGTGATAAAATTGAAACCAGACGCAGTAACTGGATCTACAGTTTCAGTGGCAAAGCCGCCACACCTGCTGAGGCTAAGCACTGGGCTGTTAAAAAAGATGGTGGCGATTTTGATCAATTTACGGGTGCAACCATTACGCCGCGCGCCGTGATTAACGCCGTGTATCGGGCCGCTAACTATGTGCAGCAGCACCCTGAACTGGCCCATGCCGCCACAAATTGTGAGTTAACCCCATGAGCCTATTTAAAGAACTGACGCTACAAGGATTATGGAAAAACAACCCTGGCTTAGTGCAATTATTGGGGCTTTGCCCGTTGCTCGCGGTGACCAACACCGTAATCAATGCGCTAGGTTTAGGCTTGGCAACCTTGTTAGTGTTACTCGGCTCGAATATCGTGGTGTCGTCGATCCGTAGCCACGTGCCTAATGAAATTCGTATCCCGATTTTTGTGATGATTATCGCCACCTTTGTCACTGCCGTACAATTGCTGATGAATGCGTTTACCTTTGGTTTGTATCAATCCTTAGGCATTTTTATTCCGCTGATTGTCACCAACTGCGCCATTATTGGCCGGGCAGAAGCCTTTGCTTCAAAAAATGCAGTACTGCCCTCAGCGCTGGATGCACTGATGATGGGTTTAGGCTTTTTACTGGTGTTACTAGTGTTAGGCGCCCTACGCGAAATCTTAGGCCAAGGCAGTTTATTTGCCGGGGCTGATTTATTGTTAGGCAGTTGGGCTAGCGGCTTGCATTTACAGTTATTTCAAAGCGATAGCCATTTTTTACTGGCTATTCTACCGCCAGGCGCTTTTATTGGTATGGGCTTACTTATCGCATTAAAAAATAGTATCGATCAGCATTACGCCAGTAAAAAAGTTGTCAAAAAAGGGGATATTGCTCGGGCCCGCGTAACCGGCAGCCCACAATAACCAGAGCGATAGTATGAATAAACAAAAACGTATTGCCATGCTCACTCGGCTGCGCGAGGCCAATCCGCATCCGAAGACCGAACTTGAATACAGTTCACCCTTTGAGCTTCTTATCGCGGTATTGCTATCGGCACAGGCGACCGACGTTGGCGTCAATAAAGCCACACGGCAGTTATTTCCGGTTGCCCGCACCGCACAAGCCATGCTTGATCTGAATGTTGAGGGCGTAAAGCACTATATTAAAACCATCGGCTTGTTTAATACCAAGGCTGAAAATGTCATTAAAACCTGTCGTATTTTGGTTGAACAGCATGGTGGTGAAGTGCCGCAAAACCGCGCGGCCTTAGAAGCACTGCCTGGGGTGGGTCGCAAAACAGCCAATGTGGTGCTTAATACCGGTTTTGGTTTACTGAAAGACAATGAAGGCCATTATTTTATCGCGGTTGATACGCATATTCAGCGGGTTGCTAATCGCACCGGCTATGCCAAAGGCAACACCGTTGAGGCCACTGAACAGAGCATTATAAAAAACACCCCGCAAAAATCTGAATTTATGTTTGATCTGCATCACTGGTTGATCTTGCATGGTCGCTACACCTGCACCGCCAGAAAACCTCGCTGTGGTTCTTGTATTATTGAAGACCTTTGTGACTTCAAACAAAAAACAGAATAATTCATGTTTTATTCCGCCATTCAGGCTGCGCCAACTCCTTAGCACGCTGTGATGCGAGCGCTCAGTCAGATCATGCCCCATCGGTGGCGCGTAGGCTTTGTAAAATGCAGCAATCTTGGATCTGTTCGCTACGACACGAGGTGACCAGTGCCTCTAGCGTGTGTTCTAACTTTGCCAGCTCGCGCTGAGTTTGTCGCACTCTGGCCAGTTGTTCGCTAATAATGCTGTCAACGGTGGCACATGACGCCTTCGGATCTCGCTGCACGCTAACCAACTGCTTGATATCGTCAATTGAGATATTCAGCTCTCGACAACGACGGATAAAAACCAGTGTTTCTATATCTGCTGAATGGTAATACCGATAACCGTTGGCCTGCCGTACCGCTGTACTCAACAGGCCAATACTTTCATAGTAGCGAATGGTTTTTGCTGGGACCTGACTGGCTTCGGCCAGTTCACTAATTTTCATCTTGACCTTCCAGTAACGGTAAGCTTTAAGCTGCAAGCTATCACAGCACAAGCTAATTTCAATAAAGCCGCTGATATTCTTGCAAAAATAGTCGTTTTTCTCGTTAGATAAGGAGATTAAATGTCCAAAATGACACCTGCAACCCTGTTGCTGTTATCGCTCAGTGTTCACGGTATTAGCCATGCAGCACAAGCCGCTGCTGCTGTTACAGCAGAGCATAATGCTCGTCAGCAGCCGCAGTCAGCCAAGCCTAAAGCTCACCCAGAGACGGCGCTGGATCAACACCCTGACGAACACCATGACAGCCATGCAGATAAACACGCAGACGAGCATGAGCATGCCGACTCGCATATGGATGAGCATGAGCATCACGAGGATATTGAAAAAATCGTGGTACAGGCGACTCGCAGCGGACGCATTGCCGATGAGCAACCGATCCGTGTTGAGCTGATCAACCGTGAAGAAATTGAAGAAAAAGCGGCTATGCGGCCTGGCAATATCTCCATGCTGGTTGCCGAAACAGGCGGTGTGCGTGTACAAACAACGTCACCTGCGCTGGGCAGTGCCAATATCCGCCTGCAAGGGCTATATGGCCGCTATACCCAACTGTTAGCCGATGGTTTACCGCTTTATGGTAATCAGGCTTCCTCAATTGGCTTGTTGCAAATACCGCCAACCGATCTAAAACGAGTAGAAATCATTAAAGGCTCGGCTTCGTCTTTATATGGCGGCTCGGCGATGGGCGGCGTAATTAATCTGGTATCAAGAACACCAGGAGAGTCGTTGCAAGGTGAAGTATTACTAAATGCCACCAGCCGCGATGGCCAAGATATTACCACCTACCTTGAAACGCCCTTGACCTCAAGCCTACAAGGCTCGATAACCGCTGGGGCGCATCATCAAGCCAGCACCGATGTTGATCAAGATGGCTGGATTGATTTGCCCGGTTATGAACGTTATACCGCAAGGCCCAGACTTTATTGGCAAGGAGATGCCGGAGCAACGCTGTATACCACGGTTGGCGTTATGTCTGAAAAGCGTCAAGGCGGCACCCTGCCTGGGCGCAGCGTCAGCGATGGTAACCCTTTTAGCCAAACCCAAGATTCAGAGCGGCTAGATGGCGGCATCGTCTTTAGTATGCCGGTATTTGACAACCTGACCCTAAATAGCCGTGGCTCAGCCATGCAGCAGCAACATCAGCATAGCTTTGGGCTAGTGCAAGAAAAAGATCAGCATGCAAGCTATTTGTTAGAATCGAGTATCGCCGGCTACAGTGATAAAAGTGATTGGGTTATTGGTGCCGCTTACCAAGCTGAGCAATTCGCCTCAGAAACATTTGCGCAATTTGATTACAACTACACCGTGCCAGGCTTATTTTCTCAATTTGATTATGCGTTTAATTCATTATTTAGCACTTCTCTAAGCGCCCGCTTAGAAGAGCACAGTGAATTTGGCAGCCAATTCAGCCCAAGAGTATCGCTGTTGTATCGTCCCGGTGATCTAACAATCCGAGCCTCTTATGGAAAAGGCTATTTTGCCCCAACCCCTTTTGTCGAGGAGATTGATGCCGCCGGGTTATCAAGACTCGATACTATTAACAACCTGAAGGCTGAAACCGCTCAAACCGCCTCATTGGATATCACCTATGCCCATGAAAATATCGAAAGCAGCATCACGTTATTCGCAGCTAATATTGATGATGCTATTGGCCTAGAGTCTTACGCAAGCGCTAATGACGGTGTGTTAAATGGTGTTAGATTAGTCAATAATAGCGCAGGGAGTAAAATTCGGGGTTCCGAGCTACTGCTGCGTTATTACTGGCAAGATATCAAGCTTACCGCCAGCTATCTCTATCTTGATGCCACCGAGCTCGAAGCTGATACCCTTCAACAGCGCAAAATTGCACTAACGCCCGAACATTCAGCAGGCTTTGTCGCCATGTGGGAGCAACATGGTCGTTTCAGAGCGGGCTTTGAAGCCTACTACACGGGTGTACAACGCTTAAACGACAACCCCTTCACTGATTCTTCAACGCCCTATTGGCATCTAGGCTTAATGGGCGAAATCACCGTGGGGCAATTCAGCTGGTTTGTAAATTTAGAGAACTTGCTCGATGTAAAACAAACCGACCAACACCCCATGATCCTGCCCAGCAGAGCCGCGAGCGGTCAGTGGACCACGGATATTTGGTCGCGTAACGATGGCTTTATTGTTAATGCCGGCGTAAGGGTAAAGTTTAACGGTTAGGCTTCAATACGCCTTGCGGTTCTTCTGCAAGGCGTTTTCACGTTAAGCGCTACCAGCACAACACCGATCCGCAACTTGGCGAATAGCGGTCTTTTCATATAATAGATATGTTACTATCTGCTGTGGTTTGCCAGAGCTCATCCGGGCGATGATACTGTCGACATTTAGGGCAAGCATACAGTTTTAGGAACATTGCAAGCAGAAACAGCAAAGGGGTCATCATGCGAATTTTACATACCATGCTACGCGTTGGAAATTTAGAACGGTCAATCGCCTTTTATACCGAGGTGCTGGGCATGAGATTATTACGCCAATCCGAAAACAGTGAATATCGCTATACGCTGGCTTTTGTTGGTTATGGCGATGAGAAAAGTGATGCCGTTTTAGAGCTGACCTACAATTGGGGTGTTGATAGCTATGAGCTAGGTGGCGCTTTTGGTCATATTGCCTTAGAAGTAGAAGATGTTTATGCCGCCTGCGACAAGATCCGCGCTAAAGGCGGTGTGATTAGCCGCGAGCCAGGCCCCGTAAAAGGTGGCGCAACAGAAATCGCATTTGTGCGCGATCCTGACAATTACGCTATTGAGTTAATTCAGAAAAAAGCCAGTTACGATACGTTATAAGGTTTAACCTGAAAACTCGACGCTTAGCGGCTGAACGCTAAGTGTCGAGCAAGCATTAGGATGCCGTATTTGACAACTTACCGGCTAATTGCTCAAGCTTTTCAATCACGCGCGCTGGGTAATTTGATTGATAAAATCGACGTAAGGTGCCATCGCGATACAATTGTTCTAATTGTTGCTGCCACAACGCAATTTCACTGTCAGAAAAATCCAACGAAAACGCCATATACAACGCCACTTCATTGAGTGCAATAAGCGGCACTAAACGCAGCTGTGGCTCTTCGTACATGTCGCCACGTCGAAAACCATTCATGGGCGTGACATCAGCGCGGCCTAATCTGAGCATATCTAAACAATCTGTCTGCGTTTTCATTAAGACCAAATTGGTATCTTCAGAAAAGCCTAATGTTGCTAATATCGGTAAATAAGAGGCGCCACGATAACCGCAGGCAACATAGTTTTTACTGATCTGCTCTGCATTCATGCCCTTTAGTTTTGGTGGGCCATATAGCTGCATGTCGAAATACATAATAGGGCCAACCCATTTAAATAATGGCTCGCGCTCGGTATTACGCACGGTTTCGAACAAAATACTGCGCGGTGTATGCTGAGCACGTTGCATGGCTCGCGCCCAAGGCATTAAATAAAACACCCTTTCTTTGCCAACACGTTCAGCTAAGATATTCATCAGATCGATAGTGGGCCCGATGACGTCACCATGGCTATCAAGTTGCACACCGGGGTAGCTTGTTTCAGTTAAGAACACCACTGAACTTTGACATTGCTTGCTTTGACAACCGAGTGCCGAGGCAGGCGCACAGGCCACCCCCAACACTAACCACAAGCCAAGTGCTCGAACACGCCGTAAAGTGCTATGACTAACAGATAAGCTCATACACATCCTATGTTTAAAGGCGAACTCGTTTAGCGCACGCCTTTTTTATTCCAATTCTATAATCACTTTTTCATTTAATGACATCGCCAAATTATTATCATAATAAGCCGCTTCATTAATAAAGGTAGGATAGACTACATGTTCACCTTTATAAAGTACTTCAGTACCATCAAACAAGGTGAAGATTGGATCGCCTGGGTTAATCGGTTGATAATCACGATCTTGCACATTTTTATGCACCATACCTATGCGCTCACCCGCTGCATTCATCGGTAACTTAATCGAATGTAAGTAACGAAACGCCTCGGTTTTTTTCGGTAAGGCTGGTAAGTTATCCTGATTGTAAAGCTCAACAAAATCAAGAATGTGCTGCACCATTGTTTGCATTAAGTCTAACACATCTTGGCGTAAAACCGATTGTGGCTGTGGCCCTACTTCGACCAACACGCCATAACGGCCTAAGGTACACATTAAAGCGTGCTCTTCTGCCGCGAAATGATCTTCATCACGCGAAATTATCGCGTCTGGCATGTTCATTTTAACGTAAGCCGCCATTTTATTATAAAAAGGCCCGGCTTGCGTCAAAATCAAACATGCGCCCATATTACTGGTGGTGTTGTGCAAATCGATCAGCAGATCGGTGCGCGCAGCGCCTTTGGGACCCAGCTGGGCGTTTAACACTTTAGCTCGGCTTTGCTCGTAGTCGGTAAGCTCAGGGTTTGCCAGATCCACGTTTTT
Organism: Alishewanella maricola; assembly: GCF_016343785.1. NCBI lineage: Bacteria > Pseudomonadati > Pseudomonadota > Gammaproteobacteria > Alteromonadales > Alteromonadaceae > Alishewanella > Alishewanella maricola. Next base: position 117,943 of record NZ_JAEINI020000002.1, read on the forward strand.
AAATTGTCGATTTAAATCGCTGTGCAAATAGCGCTTATTGGCAGCATAAGCCGCAGGATTAGCCCAGACCGTTTCAGTCGTAAAACTACTTCGACGGCAGCGCTCAGGCTCAGCTTGAAATTGTTTAACCAAGTAGATCCCGGAAAACTCATTACCATGGACACCACCAACGATAGCCACCTGCTTAATCTTATCCATTAACTGCTCCAAAGCATTCGATTTACGTTCACAAAACCAGTATAGCGAAGTACAGCAAAGCCATTAAGGGCGCTGTATTACAATAAATTTGACTATTATGCTGGGCTTTGCTTCGGAATGAAAATAGAAATGTAACGATGAGCGGAATTAATAATGCTCGCAGTTACGCTGCAGGCTTGGTTAAGCTGTCGATAACCTTATCACTTACTTGTTGTTTAACCAGTTCGTTATGTAACAGCTGTGAGGCCTGACACAGGCATTTACCACACTGAGAGCCTACCCCCAGCTGATTTTTGAGTGAGCGCATTGAATCGGCACCTTCAGCGATAGCCTGCTTAATGGCTTTGTCAGATACCGCTTTGCAAACACAAATGAACATGGCGTGATCTCCGTTCTGGACACCACGCCATATTAATACTATTGCGAATCGTTATCAATAGCTTTTAGTTGTCATTTAACGAAACAGTACTTTTTCTTGTTGGAACCAGTGCACACAAAAGGCAATTAATACCGCAGCTAATAGCACTGTCGCACCAAAAATCAGCGCAATCATACTGGTTTCAGCCGTACCTTTAATCAACTCTTTAATGGCTAACGCGACATTCATTACCGGAATAAAAGCGGTTTTCGCATTTAATTCAACACCCGGCATCATGGCTGCAGCAAGAGGCACAAACATCAAAATACTGAGCGGACTCATATAGTTTTGCGCTTCTTTAAAGGTTTTGGCATAAATCGAGATCGCCAATAATAAAGAGGCAAAGATGGCCGACGTTGGTACGATCATCATAAAAATTAACAACAACTCTGGTACAGAAATCGCTCCCATCGCCTCTTTGACCACTGAAAAACCGGCAAAAGAGCCTATCACCGCGCCCCATATACCGAAGCTGGCTACCGTGATCAGTGCCCCCGCCAAGCCTGTCGTCAGCACCGTAGCAAATTTACCCAACACAATGGCAGTGCGGCTAATCGGACAAATTAACAAGGTCTCCAGCGTACCCCGCTCTTTCTCCCCTGCGCCCATGTCAATCGCCGGATAAGAAGCACCGAGCAAGCACAACGGGATCAAAATATAAGCCACTAAGGCCCCAAATTTTTCACCCAGGTTTTCACGTTTCGCTGCCGTATCCAGTTTTTCAACCGACACGGGTTTTAAAATCGCAGTCAGCTTTTCAGGATCAACACCCAGTGCACTTAATGATTGACGTTGTAAAGTACCGGTATAATTTTCAAGCATTTCATTAAAATAACGAGACATAAAGTCTAACTGGCTAGCTTGGTTATAAATAAGCTGCCATTGGCTTTGTTCCACGGCTTGTTGTTTTGCTTGAAAATCAGCAGGGATCACCACGGCAACGTCGAAATCTCCGGCACGAATAGCCTCAATCAGCGCTTCAGGCTCGGTCAATGAGGTTGTCACCTGCTTAAAGTTTTTATGATAAAACAACGCTTGGGTAAACTCAGGCGCTTGCTGCTCGTTAATAATGACGTAGCGATGTTGCTCTTGCATAGCTTTATTGGTGGTTGAAGATAACACCAGGCCCATAATGCCGAAAATAACCGGAAAAATAAAAATGGGTAGCAAAATAACAAAAATTAATGTTTTCTTATCCCGCATTAATTCCGTAAGTTCTTTCAGATAAACTTGCCACATTAGACGGCTCCTTGTGCTGCAGGTTGTTGCTGTAAGACAGATAAAAAGGCCTGACGTAAATCGCCCGTGGCACTTAAGGCACTAAATTGTGCCAAAGCACCCGAAAAGCTGCTGATCCCTTTATCAATGACCACCACACGATCACACAAACTCGCCACTTCATCTAAGTGGTGAGTAGAGAAAATCACTGGGATCCCCGTCGTTTTTAACGACTGAATAAAATCTAATACCGTTTGCACGGTCATGATGTCTAATCCCGTTGTCGGCTCATCGAAAATCACCACTTTGGGAGAATGAACTACCGCCCGCGCTATCGCCGTTTTTTGTTTCATACCGGTAGACATATTATCGGCTCGCCGATTGGCAAAATCGTGCATGTTCAGCAAGGTAAACAATTCATCAATGCGCTTTTTAATGGCCGCATCAGACATACCATGTAATTTGGCAAAATAAGCAATATTTTCATAGGCGGTTAATTTGCCATACAAGCCAGTATCCGCTGATAAAAAACCAATTAACTTTCGTGCTTTTACGGGTTCTTTTAAGACATCCACACCGTTAATCAACACCGCACCCGCATCAGGTTTTAAGGCCGTTGACAGCATCCGTAACGTCGTAGTTTTACCCGCGCCATTAGGACCAAGCAAGCCTAACACTTCACCTTGACCACAGGTAAAACTGACATCACGTACCGAATGAAAGACTTTATTACTGTAGCGAACATCCTGTTTCTCGGTATCAGATAACTTATTGCCTTTACTTAACGTAAAGCCCTTGGCAAGTTGTTTTATTTCTATCATCTCACAGTCCTATTGTTGAGTCTTGCGTGGACGAAAATACTCCGTATTGGCATAAAAATCCTCTGCATTATTATCTGAATACCAACCGGGTAAACCTAATAACGGCAAAGGTGTAAGCTGGTCATTATTAAGCAGTTGCTCAGTGTTAGCAATTTGTTGAGAGAGTTTTTCATCGAGAAAAGTGTAACGATCTGTTAAAGCCCATTGACTAAAACCGGTAGGCACATCAATAAACCAGGTTTTCGCGGTTAAGCCGATAAAGGGTTGAGTGGCCATTTCATAAATAGCATGGCCGAAGATCACTGGCACAATAGCGTGTTGCCAATCATGGCGCTGCTGCCAAAAACTGCGCCGCCAAGCATGCTGTTGTAACCACTGACGATGAGCCTGAGCGCTCGGCTCCAGCGCAATCAGCACACCACATTCATCCAGCAAGGTTAATTTGTTGCGAATTTTACTACGCTGCTGTTGTCCATGTAAGGCCATTTCTCTGATGTGCAGCTGGTTGATCTGACGTTTGGTTTTAGGAAACAACCCCCAAATTAAACCGCCAAACAGATCATGCCAATTTTCAGCACGGGTCGGAATGTGCGACGTCGCAAAAATAAAAGCTTCGTAGTAACGTCCGTCAGCTTGCAACAGCGCATCGTCCACCAAGCGATAATCGCTTTGGCCCAACCAATGATTAAGTTGCACTAAAGTTGGCCAGTTGTTAAGTTCGGTCAGTGGAAACAACTGACACAACTCGCTGAAGATCGGGTTAGCGCTTAAATACTGCGCTGACCAGTTGGCGGGGGCGTTAAAGCGGTTTTTTGCTGATTTTTTATTCATAAGCTTTCACATTTGACGAGAGTGGTTACTTTTTGGACTATTAAAGGAAATAAACCAAAAAGCACTTGCAATTTAACGCTAGCATGGCACATTCAATGGGTACGTATAGACGTACATACTGCCAAAACTTATTGTGTTATTAATTTGATTATCAGAGGTTATCATGTGTTCGATATTTGGGGTGCTTGACATCAAGACAGATGTTAAAGCATTGCGCCAGCAAGCGCTGCAGTTATCTAAGTTATTACGTCATCGTGGTCCTGACTGGTCAGGCATTTGGAACGATGATAATGCTATTCTGGTGCATGAGCGCCTAGCGATTGTAGATACTGAAAATGGTGCCCAACCTCTCATTAATACCGAGCGAAATCACATTCTGGCAGTGAATGGTGAGATCTACAATCATAAAGCACTCGAAAAAACCTTGAGTACGCCCTATCCGTTTAAAACAAAATCGGATTGTGAAGTGATCTTACCGTTGTATTTAGAGCATGGAGCTGAATTTATTGATCAGCTGCACGGCATGTTTGCCTTTATTTTGTATGATGCCGAACAGCAACGCTATTTAATTGCGCGTGATCATATGGGCATTATTCCGTTGTATTACGGCTATGACGAACATGGTCAGCTATTTGTCGCCTCAGAGTTAAAAGCGCTGGTACCGGTTTGTAAGCAAATAAAAGAATTCCCACCAGGCCATTATTTTGATAGCAAAATTGGTGAACTGCGTCAGTACTATCAACGCGATTGGCAAAGTTTCGATGCGGTTAAAGACAACCCTGCCAATGAAACTGAGTTACGCGAAGCACTTGAGCACAGCGTAAAAACTCACCTGATGTCAGACGTACCTTATGGGGTATTGTTATCCGGCGGTTTAGACTCGTCCTTAATTTCAGCTATTGCTCAGCAATTTGCCAAGCGCCGTGTCGAAGATGATGATCAATCAGAAGCTTGGTGGCCCCGTTTGCACTCTTTTGCCGTCGGTTTACCCGGCTCGCCTGATCTGATTGCCGCCCAAAAAGTAGCAGATGCCATTGGTACTGTGCATCACACTGTGCACTTTAGTGTGCAAGAGGCATTAGACTCACTGCGTGATGTGGTTTATCACTTAGAAACCTATGATGTAACCACGATCCGTGCTTCCACACCGATGTATTTGATGGCTCGTAAAATTAAAGCCATGGGCATTAAAATGGTGTTATCTGGCGAAGGCTCGGATGAACTGTTTGGTGGTTATTTGTATTTCCATAAAGCGCCGAATGCCAAAGAGTTCCATGAAGAAACACTGCGTAAATTAGACCGTTTACATTTGTTTGATTGTAATCGTGCTAACAAAGCCATGTCAGCTTGGGGTATTGAAGCGCGTGTGCCGTTCCTAGATAAAGAATTTATGGATGTGGCTATGCGCTTAAACCCACAAGCGAAGATGTGCGGTGGTGGCAAAATGGAAAAACACATTTTACGCCATGCATTTGAGGGTTTACTGCCTAATGAAATTTTATGGCGGCAAAAAGAGCAATTCTCGGACGGTGTCGGTTACAACTGGATTGACAGCTTAAAAGCGCATGCCGCGAAAGAAGTGTCTGATCAGCAGATGGCCACCGCCAGCTTCCGCTTCCCGGTCAACACGCCAGATAGCAAAGAAGCCTATTACTACCGGGTGATCTTTGAAGAGCATTTCCCACATGCAGGTGCCATCTCTTGTGTGCCAGGGGGTAAGTCTGTCGCTTGTTCCACACCAGAAGCATTAGCTTGGGATGCCAAAATGGCTGAAATGACCGATCCTTCGGGCCGGGCGGTTCGAGATGTTCACGCACAAGGTTATTAAGCCATCGCGTTTTTTAGCTATAAAAGTTGCCTGAAAAAGCCTAACCGCTAAACAGCACACTTTTATCGTTGTGGCACCGAGACTCAGTTGAAAAGGACTTAGGTCCTTTTCATTGCGGGCGGCTCTCCCCCCTAAATAGCCTGCTGATACCCCTTTGTTGCTTTAAAGAGCACCGCTCATATCCGATGATCGGTGCTCTTTTCTGCTACCTTCAGCTTAGCTGAACGTCAAATGATTAACGACTTACCCTTAAGCACTTTTATAGCGGCAAATCATTCGAGGCGCCTTCTTTCTCAATCACGGGTACCAGCAAATCTTCCCGGGTTAAACCCAACACTAAGGCGATGGCACTGGCCACATAAACTGACGAATAGGTGCCGACCAGAATGCCGAACAACAACGCCGTTGCAAAACCATGGATCAGCGCGCCCCCCATATAAAACAGTACCAGTAACACCAACAGCGTCGTTAACGAGGTAATAACCGTACGGTTTAAGGTGGTGGTAATAGCATGGTTAATCGTTTCTTCCGCGCTACTATCACGCAGCTTGCGAAAGCTCTCGCGAATGCGGTCAAATACCACAATCGTATCGTTGATTGAATATCCAATCAGCGCCAACACTGCCGCTAAAACGGTCAAATCGAACTCTAACTGCAATAAAGAAAATAAACCCAGCGTTAAAATCACATCGTGCCCTAAAGCCAAAACGGCCCCAAGTGACAAGCGCCATTCAAAGCGAAGGGTAACATAGAGTAAAATACCTAATAAGGCGACTAGCAACGCTAAGCCCCCATCTTGCTTTAAACCCGCGCCAACACTTGGCCCCACAAACTCAATGCGCTGCAAACTGATCAGAGGATCAATCTGCTGTGTTAACGCGCCTAATACCGTGCTGCCCAGCTGTGTTTGTGCAAGCCCTTGCTGCAACGGAATACGGATTAACACATCCTGACTACTGCCAAACAATTGCACAACAGCATCCGCATAACCGGCACCGGCTAAAACCTCGCGCACTTGCACCAAATTAGCGGCTTGCTGAAATGCCACTTCAATCACTGTACCGCCAGTAAAATCTAAACCCCAATTTAAACCACGCGTGGCTAATAGCATCAACGAGCTAAGCACCAACAGCACTGACACACTCACGGCCAGCCATTTATAGCGCATAAAATTAGCCGGTTGCGTAAAGTTAAATACTTGCATCAAATACCCCTTAAATAGACAGTGACTGCACACGGCGGCCACCCCAAATCATGTTAACAAGCAGGCGAGTACACAGCACCGCGGTAAAAATCGAGGTTAAGATCCCCAGTGCCAGCGTAATAGCAAAACCTTTCACCGGGCCGGTGCCAATACCAAACAGAATTAATGCCACTAACAAGGTGGTAATATTGGAATCGGCAATGGTGGCAAAGGCGCGATCGTAGCCTTCATGAATAGCCTGTTGAACAGAGCGCCCTGCGCTGAGCTCTTCTCTGATCCGCTCAAAGATCAACACATTGGCATCCACTGCCATGCCAACGGTTAACACTATGCCAGCCATGCCGGGCAAACTTAGGGTGGCGCCAGGGATCATCGACAATAGCCCCATCAGCAACACCACATTGGCGAGCAAAGCAACATTCGCGACCAAACCAAAGCCTTTGTAATACACCAGCATAAACAGCAACACGGCCAGCATGCCAAAAGAGATGGCTTGCATACCAAGCTTAATATTTTCTTGGCCTAAACTAGGGCCGATGCTGCGTTCTTCTAAGATTTGGATCGGTGCGATTAAGGCGCCCGCGCGTAATAACGACGCCAGCTGTTGAGCTTCAGCAGACGAGCTTAAACCGGTAATTTGAAAACTATGGCCAAGGCGCATACGAATGGTCGCATCGTTTATCACCTCTTGCTGTTTAATCAGCACGGCACTGCCATCTTCAGCACGCTCGGCACTGGCTTTGTATTCAACAAACACTGACGCCATGCGCCGCCCGGTGGCGTTTTTCGTTCCCGCAGAGAGCAACTCACCGCCCTGAGCATCTAACATGATACTGACTTGCGGCATACCATATTCATCATAGCCAGAGCTGGCATCGGTGATCCGATCCCCGGTCAACATAATGCGTTTTTCAAGTAAAATGGGCTGCCCGTCACGGGTTTGGAATAGCTCAGCATCGGCGGGTACGCGACCGGCGAGCGCAGCGGCTAAGTCAGCTTGGGTGTTCACCAGGCGAAACTCTAAAGAAGCCGTCGCCCCTAAAATCTCTTTGGCTTGCGCGGTATCTTGCACACCGGGTAATTGCACAATAATCCGATCGGCACCTTGGCGCTGCACAATCGGCTCGGCAACACCAATTTCGTTTACCCGATTACGCAAAATCGTTATATTTTGCTCCAGCGCCTCTTCACGCAGCGCTTTTAATTGCAGCTCTGACAGTTGCAACAGCAAGGTAACACCATCATCGGCACGACTGAGCAACCACTGTCGATCTAATTTTGACAGCAGTGATTCTAACGAGGGTAAATCATTAGCACTTCGCAGCGCTATCTGCAGTTGGGCATGAGTTGGATCGGCTTGCACGCTGCGATAACGAATATCGGCTTGCCGCATTTCCACACGCAGCCGTTGCTGCAAATCATTCATGTGTTTTTGCTGTGCCGCTTGCATATCCACCGCTAACAAAAAATGTACGCCACCGCGTAAGTCTAAACCCAACTTCATTGGCGTCGCACCAATACGGGCTAACCATTCGGGCGTGGCAGGCGCTAAACTCAAGGCCGTAACATAATTATGATCAAGTGTTTTGTTGAACAAGGTTTGCGCTTGTAACTGCGCTTCGGTATCAGCAAAACGTAACAGTAATTGACCGTCTTGTAATTGCAAGGCTTTAACGGGGATGTTCGCTTGTTGCAGCGTTTGGCTTAACTGCGCCTGAGTGTGTTCACTGATTTTCGCGCCACGGGTTGCACTGATACTCAGTGCCGGATCGGCTGGATACAGATTAGGCAGTGCGTAAACCAGAGCCAACAGCAGCAAACTGATCACCATGCATACCTGCCAAGTTGAATTCTTGTTTAGCATAGCTGCTCCTTGCTAACAGGCGCATCAACATGCCGACACACTTGAAGTAACAGCAGGGTAAATAACATAAAAAGCACAGGCAATAACGCTTTGCCAGGCATAAGCGCAATATCAATAAAAACCATATTTTCCTCTCACACCAAAGCGCTTCTTGGCTTTGATTAAGCTATCTTAAACAGTGCGACGAACCACAATGGGTCGCGCCATCATTTAAATGCTGAGGAACAAAGGGGGGGCGCGTGCTTGCGCAGATGAAAATAAGCGGTTGACCAACACCGCTAAGCGCTGCGTCAGCGCAACAGGGGTACTAAGATGCCCTAGCCCAAGGTTGCGACTAAGCAGGGCAACATCAGGCTGTTCGGGTTCTTCATCCGCTTCGTTAGCTAAAAACTGCGGCAGTGCCACCGGCACCGCTTGCAACTGGCTATCCATCTGCGGCAATACTCTAACGTCATAGACCGCAGACGAATGCGGTGTGCAAAGTACCGTTAGATACAACAAAATGATTAAACCGCTAAACCAGCGCATAACACCTCGATGGAGAAAAAAGCCTGCTACGCCGCTTAAAAACGCAGTGAAAACGTAACATAGGCCTGCATATGATGCGGCTAAATAGCGCATTACTCAAGTGGCCGAACTTAATAAAGTGGAATTGCATAATGCGCTGCCAACACTGCATCAGATCTGCTATGATTTGCGGCTATAATTTACTGTTTAACCCCTAGTCGCCGTCTGTACAGGATAACAACATGATTAATCACTTTCGGGTACTGGGCGTAAAGTCTAATGCCAGTGATGACGAGATTAAAAAAGCGTATCGCCGCTTAGCCAATAAGTTTCACCCCGATAAACTACACGGTTTATCAGAAGAAGAATTGCAGCAAGCCGCCAATCAATTACAACGGGTCAAAACAGCCTATGAAGTGCTGGGCGATCCGAAGTTACGTAGCGCCTTCTTAAAAGATTTTAATAACGTTATTGTTACCGATCCTGCAGCCGCAATGCGTGAGCTGTGGGACGAATATTACGCCTGAGGCCATCATGAGCAGCAAATTAAACTTGGCACGGATCCGCGCCTTACAAACCGACGCCGGTGAAAATATAGATTCGTATAGCGACCCGGAAAATCCGAAAGCGCTTGAGCAATTTACCAGCAAAATGAAAGCCGTATTACTAGCTGATCCTGAAATGCTTGAGTCGGTACCAGAGTATTTACCGATGGCGCTTTATGGCCGCGTTAAGTTCCCCCCTGCCGCGGCAGCAAAATGGCAGCAATGGTTAAGCGCCGCTAAAAAGCCCAGTTGGGAAGAGTTTAAAGTGTCTGTTGCCTTTAATAATGCCGATTTGCCCTTGGTAAAAGCCATTCGTGATTATTCTGAAACGATGTTAATTGAAGCCTGTGCCGCACTGTATTTACTAACGCAAAATGTGACCATGCCCAAAAACCACGCGGCTGACGACAGCGATGATGAACAAGAAGACGCACCCTATGGTTTTGGTGGTGATGACGAACACGATGACGACGATAGCGATGAAGAAGGCTACGACGATCAATATGATGAAATCCGCTTTAACCGGGAGGGCTGAGAGTGAGTACCGATTTAATTGCTATTGCTGCGGCAGAAATAAAAGAATTAGCGCTAGTCGAACCAAAACAAGCCAGTAAGCGTTTTGAGATTATTGCCAACACCATGAGCGATCAACAACTGGTTGATGTGATTGAGCAAATTGATATTGTTACGCTAACACAAATGAACAGCCAGCATGACTTATCGTTCCCATCGATTATTTCTGAGCTGATGACGCCAGAAAAAATCCGCGATATTGTGTGTCAGCAACCCTTGTATTGGGAAGAAAAAATCAAAAACAATGCGGAAGATCTGAAACAGCATACCTTTGATTTTTTAACTTACCTGATCCGCACCCAAGATAACGAAGATAAACAAGCTGAGATCTTAGAGTGTATTGCTGAAGATCCCGCCGGCTTGTTCTATTTATCGATCCCTTTTATTGAAATTTATCGCGGTGAAATTCTAGAGTATGAAAACTACTGGGAAGATAAGCTGTATGAAGATGAAGAACATTTAGAAGAGGCCGAAAGTTTCACTGAACGCCAGCTTGCCGAAGATGCTCACAACATTGGCTATGATGATCCGAAGAGCTTATTGGCACTGATCCGCCAATTAACCCCTAAGGTAGAAACAGCCATTAAAGCGCTGATCCGCAATGAAAAATCTGGCTGGGAAGGTATTATCAATAAATTTGCTACCGAGTTGGTGATGCAAGCTAAAGAGAAAAACCAAGCTGAAGACGAATTTAGCGAAGTCGACGATATGTTTAGCTTTTTGGATTAGGGATAATTTTCATGCAGTTAGTGGTGCGAGATAGCCAGCAAGGCCCCTTTTTAACGCAGGTGATTCGACACGCGCAAGCGGCAGAACAATTAAATGCCACTGAATTAGCGCAAATTAAAAGCAAAGCCGTGTTGATGAGCCTAAAGTTTGCTGACAAGTTCTATAACAAATACAAGATGCACCTGTTAGAACAAGCCGCTTACGATGTCATCGGCATTGTCAGTCTGGGCCTGATGGCGTTAAGCGATAAAGATCCAGTACGGGCTCTCCAGCTCTTATTAGCGCCTGAAGGTTTAGTTAAACCGTTTCAAAAAGGCTGGCACATGCTCAGTACTGTGCATCGTAAAACCTCAGGCAAGAGTTCCTTATATGGCGAAGTTGATGAACAATTGCTGTCACAAGTATCTTGTCCGCCCGATGCAGAAGAGTGGCTAGGTTGGCAAGCCTATCAACAAGCCTTGACCGAGCATCATCGTTTTCAGGCGATGCAGCTATTACGACAACAGTTTTATCAACGGCAACAATTTGATGAATTCGAGCATTTTAGCTTAGAAGAAGTATTGGCTGAGATTGTGCTCTATCGTGCTTTAACGGGTGGTGGTCAAGTAAAGCAGGATTTAAAACGTCGGCTACGCGAAATTGACTTTGCCGAGCATTGGTTTAATGATGCTTACCTGATGTTACAAACCGAAGCGGTATTAGCTGAATTGCCCGCTGAAAACGCCAGTGCGATCCGCCAGGATCTGGGCCAGCATTTTCATCCTGCCTTACAGCGTACCTTGTTGTTTTGCCGTGAATATCAAAAACAGCAACGGTTAGACGCATCGCCAGAAAAACTCGATGCCTTTGAACATAAACACGGTTTAACCAGCCCACTGCTAGGTTGGCCACATTATTTAGATTTGTAACCTCCCGTTGGCAATATGCTGCTGCAACCGCAGCCTATTGCCATGGATCGGCTTAACGTTTGGCACTTCGCCAATTTACTATAGGGGTGTTATGAAAACACCAAAACGCATCCAACCTTTAATTGATGAAGGTATTATCGATGAAGTATTACGGCCATTGATGAGCGGTAAAGAAGCCTCTGTCTATGTCGTTCGTTGCGGTAACGCCATTCGATGTGCCAAAGTGTATAAGGATGCTAGCCAACGCAGTTTTAAAAAAGCCGTACAGTATCAAGAGGGCCGCAAAGTGCGCAGCTCGCGCCGCGCTCGCGCCATGGAGAAAGGCTCAAGCTTTGGCCGTGAGCAACAAGAAGAAAGCTGGCAACATGCTGAAGTAGATGCCTTATATAAGTTAGCCGATGCTGGAGTACGCGTACCTGAGCCTTACGGTTGTTATGATGGCATCTTGCTGATGGAATTAATTTTAGACGAAGATGGCGATGTCGCGCCGCGTTTAAATGATATCACGTTAGAACCCGAGCAAGCCAAACGCGATCACAAAACCATGATGCAACATATTTTGCGCATGTTAGCCGCAGGTTTGGTGCATGGCGATCTCTCTGAATTTAATGTACTGCAAGATCCCACTGGCCCGGTCATTATTGACTTACCTCAAGCAGTGGATGCGGCAGCCAATAACAACGCTCAGTGGATGTTAAGCCGAGACGTGAATAATATTACCCAATATTATGGGCAATTTGCGCCTGAGCTATTAAACACAAAATATGCTAAAGAAATCTGGGCCTTGTTTGAAGCCGGTAACCTGAATCCTGACACTGAACTGACCGGTGAATTTGCCGAAGATGAACAGTTAGCCGATATCGATGCAGTACTCGATGAAATTAACGCCGCTTATAATGAGATGCAAGAACGTAAAGCGCGCAATGCGGCGGCAGAGCAAGACGATTAAGGGATCATAGCCCTGATGCCCAGCCTCCGGCAGTAAAGCCAAGGCTTGCCTAAATGAAGTGAAACGTTATCGGTTTAGCAAAAAACCGATAAAAATGGCCAAGACGTTAAACGCCTTGGCCGTTTTTTTCTCACCACCTGAACCTGGGGTATAACCTACCATAGCCCAGTAACCACAATACTGTAGTCAGTAGAATAACACTGAGTTCCGCGCTCATCCGTTAACGCCTATTAAGCGGCACCAATCGCTATGGCCGTTGCGCTTAGCTAAGGCTTTTAATGGCATCAGATAAACCGGTAAGGGTTAACGGAAACATACGCTGCTGCATAATGCTTTGAACCAGACTGATGGAATGATAATGCCCCCACCATGCCAGCGGCTGCGGATTTAACCACGCCGCTTTGGGGTATTGTTGCAGCAAACGGTTTAACCACACTCGCCCAGGCTCGGCATTCCAGTGTTCAACACTGCCGCCAGGGAAGTCAATTTCATAAGGGCCCATAGTGGCATCCCCAACAAAAATCAGCTTGTAATCGCTACCGTAAGTGTGGATCACATCGAGCACTGAGGTTTGTTCGGTAAACCGTCGGCTATTATCACGCCAGACACCTTCATATACGCAGTTATGAAAGTAAAAAAACTCCAGATGCTTAAACTCGGTTTTCACGGCCGAAAAGAGTTGCTGACAAAGCGTGATATGATCATCCATCGAGCCACCCACATCAAAAAACATGAGTACCTTGATGGCATTATGTCGCTCGGGTACAAAGCGTAGATCCAGATAACCTCCCTGCTCTGAGGTGGCTTGAATGGTACCGTTTAAATCCAATTCCGTCGCCGCACCACTGCGGGCAAAGCGCCGTAACTGACGTAGCGCCAACTTAATACTGCGATTGTTGAGCTCGCTGTGACTGTCTAAATCTTTAAACTCGCGTTTATCCCACACTTTTACCGCGCGGCGCGCACCACTGCCTTGTTGGCCAATACGCACGCCTTCCGGGTTAAAGCCATAAGCGCCAAACGGCGAGGTACCGCCGGTGCCGATCCATTTATTGCCGCCAGCATGGCGTTTTTGCTGTTCGGCCAAACGCTCACGCAATTGCGCCATTAAGGCCTCTAAACTGCCCAGCCCTTTTAACGCCGCTTTATCTTGGGCTGATAACTGACGAATGATATCTGGGATGAGCCATTCATCAGGAATGCTGCTGGCTAGATCGACCGCCGCAACCCCTTCAAAATACTCAGCAAAGGCACGGTCAAACTTGTCATACTGACTCTCGTCTTTTACCATGATTAAACGCGCCAGCTGATAAAAGGCTTCGCTATCGGCAAAGATCACCTGCTGCTCTAGCGCGTTGAGTAAATCCAGCAGCTCAGTAATACTAACTTTTAAGCCGTATTTGCGCAGGGTGAAAAAAAACTCAATAAGCATAACAACACACGATGGCTGTCGATAAAACATTTAACGGCAACATTCTAACGCCCCCGCTTAGCAATAAACGCGAGTTTTTCAACCAACTGCACATCTTGCTCGTTTTTTAACAGCGCGCCGAACATCGGCATTAAGCCGCCCTGCTGCTGTTTTTGTTGCAACACTTCGGCCGGAATTTGCTCGGCTAACAATAATTTTAACCAGTCAAGTAGTTCGGAGGTAGACGGCTTTTTCTTTAAACCCGGTAGCTCACGTAACTCGAAGAACACCTCAAGTGCGGTACTGAGTAATTGCTGGCGAATAGTCGGAAAATGCACCGCCACAATCTCGCGTAACACCTCGGCATCAGGAAAGCGTATGTAATGAAAAAAGCAGCGCCTTAAAAACGCATCCGGCAACTCTTTTTCATTATTGGAAGTAATAATCACAATCGGCCGCTGCTCAGCGCTGATATGCTCACCGGTTTCATGCACATAAAACGCCATCCGATCCAATTCATGCAACAAATCATTCGGAAACTCGATGTCGGCTTTATCAATTTCATCAATCAACAACACAGGTCGTTTTGCCGCAGTAAAGGCCTGCCACAGTTTGCCCGGTTTAATATAATTGGCAATATGTTGCACCTTTTCACTGCCTAGTTGGCTATCACGCAAGCGTGATACGGCATCATATTCATATAAGCCCTGTTGCGCTTTGGTGGTGGACTTAATATGCCACTGAATCAGCTCAGTGCCCAAACTCTCGGCAAGCTCTTCGGCCAGACGTGTTTTACCAGTGCCCGGTTCGCCTTTAATTAATAAGGGTTTTTCTAGGATAACAGCGGCATTAACCGCCAGTGCCAGCTCGGCAGACACGATGTAGTTTTCGGTACTTTGAAAGGCCATACAGGCTCCGTGCTTAGTGAAAAAACTGATATATGTTATAGCAAATTGCTACTTTAACTTTTAGCTAGGCCGCGTATGCTATGGGTTATTGTACTGGTTATTCCTTATCTTTTTTTTGGAGTTTTTATGGCTAATGTATACGCAGATAACACATTGTCGATCGGCCGCACCCCTTTGGTCAAATTAAACCGTGTCGTTAAAGGCGCCAATGTCTATGCCAAAATTGAAGCGCGCAACCCAAGCTTTAGTGTGAAATGTCGCTTAGGCGCTGCTTTAATTTGGGATGCAGAGAAACGTGGCATCCTGACAAAAGACACCGAATTAGTCGAGCCAACCTCAGGTAACACGGGTATCGCCCTGGCATTTGTGGCGGCAAGCCGCGGCTACAAGCTCACCCTCACCATGCCGGCCACCATGAGTTTAGAGCGTCGTAAATTGTTAAAAGCCTTAGGCGCCAACTTGGTGTTAACTGAAGGGCCAAAAGGCATGAAAGGCGCAATTGAAAAAGCCAGAGAAATTCAAGCATCTAACCCAGATAAATACCTCATTTTGGGTCAGTTCGATAACCCGGCTAACCCACAAATTCACTTTGAAACGACCGGCCCAGAGATTTGGAATGATTTAGACGGTGCAGTGGATGTGTTTATTGCCGGTGTTGGTACTGGCGGGACTATCACGGGTGTCAGTCGCTTTTTAAAACAAGAGAAGCAGCATCCGCTAGTCACCGTGGCGGTTGAGCCCTCGGAATCGCCGGTCATTAGCCAAGTTAAAGCCGGTGAAGAAATCAAACCTGGCCCACATAAAATTCAAGGTATCGGTGCCGGTTTTATTCCTGGTGTGTTAGATGTCGATTTAATTGATCGGGTTGAGCAAGTCAGCAGTGATGATGCCATTGCCATGACACATCGCTTGATGAAAGAAGAAGGCATTTTAGCCGGTATCTCATCAGGTGCCGCGGTAGTTGCCGCAGCACGTTTAGCCGAGTTACCCGAGTTTGCCGGTAAAAATATCGTGGTGATCCTAGCCAGCGCGGCAGAGCGTTACTTATCAAGCCCCTTGTTCGCCAATATTTTCACCGAGCAAGAATTAGAAGCCTAATGGATAAATGCGGCCTTAGCTGTGATGCCCGTCAGTAAAGCATGACGGGTGTGTTTAAGCCACGTTGTCGGCCATGGATGGCCAGATAAATAGCCTTTTCGCCGCCTTTTTCTTTACAGATAGCCTGAAAACACCCACAATTCTGCTATCGCTTAAGGAAAATATGATGTTATGGCTTATTTAAAACTCCTACTGTTACCGCTACTATTGCTATTAGTCAGCTGCACTGAAGACAACCCGCAAGTTAATGCGCAAATTGGCACGCCTGAATTTATCGCCGGTGAATTTTTTCATGCTATTTATAATGAAAAAGATTTAAATCGGGCGAAAAGCTTGTCGACCAACGAATACGCCAAAATCTTAGAGTCTTACGGCTCGGTAAAACAAGTCAGCCGTACCCTATTGAATATGAGCTTTGATACCGTAGTGATTAACGTCAACAATAGCGGTCGTAATTTGCGCCAGCAGTACGATAACGATGCAACTATTCAGCTGGTTTTTGATGGCGAATTTGATAACAAACGCGTGCAAGACACTCGGACAGTTGAAATGGTAAGACACCGAGGTTCCTGGCTAGTCAAAACGGTACAAGCCGACAAGTTTAGTACCGCCATTCGTTAGTAAATGGCGGCCTTAAGGCTAAGTCCGTGCTTCACTTAGCCTTAGCGTCGTTTAAAAAAAGCAGCCAGCTGTTTTTGGCAAGCGTCAGATGACAATAACTGCTGAAAATCCAGCAACTCCTGGCCAATCACTTGCTGCACTAACGCCTGTTGAGGGGCCTTTAACAGCGCCTTACTGCGTAACACCGCTTCGCTAGGTAATGCCGCCAGCGTTTCTGCTTTGGCCGCAACAAAAGCCAATAGCTGCTCGGCCGGCACAATGTCATTTACCAAGCCAAATTGTGCAGCTTGCTCACTGCTAAAAGCCTCCCCCAATAACAAATATTGCGCGGCGCGCTGGTAACCGGCGATCTGCGGTAATAATAAACTGGATGCGGCTTCAGGGCATAACCCCAGCAATGTGAACGGCATCTGCAAACGGCTGGCTGGCGCAGCGTAAACCAGATCACAGTGCAGCAATAGTGTAGTACCGATGCCAATGGCAAGCCCTGCCACAGCGGCTATCAAGGGCTTGGGAAAACTGGCGGCTTCGTATAAAAACTGCACCACCGGATGCTGCATATCTAGAGCACCCGCAGATAAAAAATCTTGCAAATCATTACCACTGGTAAAGCAATCTGCATCCCCTTGAATTACCACAACTTTAGTCTGTAACTGCTGCCGTGCTTGTTGTAATGCCGCCGTAAGCTGCCGATACATCGCCAGATTTAACGCATTCTTTTTTTCAGGGCGCCGCATCGTCAGTGTTAACACACCGCTGGCCGCTTGCTCAATCAAGATAGTCATTATTACTCCAACCTAACGCTTAAAAACCACTGACCTTGCCTTCGCGGCGGGGATCTGCAGCACCTTCGAGCTGTTTTGCTTGTACTTCAATGGCGTGTAAACCACTGTTGAGATCTTGGATCCGCACATCATAACCCATTGCGGTTAAGCTCTCTTTTAACTCAGCCAACGGCGTGCCCTGCTCTAACGCCAAATAATCATTGCGATGGGTAAAACGAGGCAAGTTGATGGCTTGCTGCACATCTAAATCCCAATCTAATATGGCGATAATACTTAACGCCACATAATTGATAATACGGCTGCCACCGGGCGAACCAATCACTAAACGTAAATTATTATCGGCATCAAATACCATCATCGGTGCCATCGAGCTGCGAGGCCTTTTGCCACCTTCAACACGGTTGGCTACCCAAAGCTCACCATCGCGAGGCGCTAAGCTAAAATCCGTTAACTGGTTATTCAGCAAATAGCCATTAACCATTAAACCTGAGCCAAACACATTTTCGATGCTGGTGGTCATACTCACCGCATTACCTTTTGCATCCACTACCGAAAAATGACTGGTATTCGGAAACTCCACTGCCTTTGAGGTGGCTTGTGCTTCAGCACCCAGCGGGATACCCGCTGTGGCCATTTGATCTTGAGCACTAATCAGGCCGGCGCGTTGCTTTAAATAGGCCGGATCGAGCAAACCGGCCAGCGGCACATGACCAAAAGCCGGATCCGTTACATACAGATCGCGGTCAGCAAACGCGAGGCGAGAGGCTTGGCTAATGACATGCACAGCTTGGGCACTATTGGGCTGCATCTCGGCCAGTGGGAAATGCTCTAAAATACCGAGCATTTGCAACACCGCAAGGCCACCAGAGCTAGGGGGGGCCATGCCACATACTTGATATACCCGATACGCCACACAGAGCGCATCACGTTCAATGGCTTGATAATTGGCTAAATCAGATAACGCCAAACTGCCTGGGTTAATCGCAGCTTGTTGCACCGTTTTGACCATCGCCTCGGCATTTTCACCTTGATAAAAAGCACTGACCCCTTCTTTGGCAATGTTACGTAACAGCGCCGCATACGCTGGGTTTTTCAGCGTTGCGCCTTCAAGTAATGAGCTGCCATTCGGATAAAAAAACTCTTTAGCCGGCGACAGCTGCTTCAAACCACTGTTCCAGCCCATCGCTAATTGCTTCGAGGTGCGGCTACTCACGGTAAAGCCCTGCTCGGCTAGGGTAATGGCATCGGTAAATAGCGATTCCCAAGGCAGTTGGCCGTAGCGTTGATGGGCATCGGCTAAGGCTTTAAGTACACCCGGCACCCCCACCGATTTACCGCCAACATAAGCTTCGCGCCAACTCATCACCTTGCCATGATCGGCAAATAAATAAGGGCCCGCCGCAGCAGGTGCCGTTTCACGACCGTCAAAAGTGGTTAAGGCTTGGTTATCCGCTTGCCAATGTAAGATAAAAGCGCCGCCGCCGATCCCTGAGCTTTGTGGTTCAACTAAACCCAGCACTAACTGTGTGGCAATAGCCGCATCAATGGCACTGCCGCCAGCTCGCAACACGCGCTCGCCCGCATCAGATGCTAAGGGATGCGCCGCAGAGACCATTGCCGTAGAAAAGCGGGTAAGTTGTTGTTGCACAATACCAGTAGTAGCTTCAGGTTCACGCGTTTCCTGCGTAGCTTGGGCTAATAAGCTGGGGGCAAAACTTATTAGGAATAACGAAACGAGTGGGATAAGAGTGCTTTTCATTATCAAGACTTTCCTTATAATACAGTCATAAACACCCTACTCAGTTCCTATAATAAGATCAACCAGCACTATGCTATCTCAAACAATTAAATCTTATGCGCCCTATTTTTTGCTAGGTTTTTTAATATTCTTTTTACATTTTAGTCCCTTAGCATGGCATGAGCTGCTGCAATACAGCCGACCAGCCATTGGCCAAGGTGAAGTATGGCGTGTTCTGACCGGCCATTTATTACACAGTAATGCCTATCATTTGCTGATGAATATGGTGGGCTTGCTGTTAATTATGCTGATCCATGGGCATTTACCAGGGCGCTTAGCCTTTGGCTGGCAATTACTGATCTTAGGCTTGGGCACGAGTGCGGGATTATGGTGGCTGGCGCCCGACATGCTGTATTACGTAGGGTTGTCAGGCGTTTTGCATGGCATTTTATGCTATGGCGCGGTCATTGATATTAAACAAGGCTTTCGTACCGGCTATCTCATTTTGGCGGGTGTACTGGTAAAAATCCTGAGCGAACAATTCTCTGCGCCTGATTTAGCCCTAGCGGCACAAATCAACGCTGATGTTGCCATCGATGCCCACCTGTTTGGTGCCAGTGTCGGTTGTCTGCTTGGTCTGGTGTTATTGAGTCGGACACCACGCCAGTAAGCCACCTGTTTGGTGCCAGTGCCAAGAGTTTGCTCAGTCTGATGTTATTTAGTCAGACACCACGCCAGTCACTTCTTTGCCGGCCACGCGATACACTGCATAACTGGCGAACTCGGCCATTAGCTTACTGTACAAATCTAAATTACTTAAGTTGACCGTCAGCAGGCAGTTTAAACTGCAATTGACCGGGCGAAACGTTTGCGAGCGCACCACTCCTACACTGGCTGATAATTGATATTCTTTAATTAACTGTCGCACCCGCCAGCTATGAAAATCACTGGTGATAAAGCGAATAGCGTGTTGTGGGTTTAAACGCTTAGCAAGGGCTTGAAACTCTTGATAAGTATTTTCACCCGCATCAAAACAATCGATAGCGCCATGCGTTACCATCTGTTGTAGCGCAGCTAAATAAGGCTCGCAATAACGGGTTGTGATAACCACGGCCAGCGGCGCAGCTTGGGGTAATAGGGCAATTTCACTGTTTAATTGTTGAATACGCGCTGCTGCACAGGCAGGTATTTGCTCGGCTGAGCCACCACAGCCTAACATCACAAATAAATCAGGCGTTCGCCCTAATACACTGGATGCTGAAACGACAGCTTGCTGTTGATACCATTGCCGTACCTGATTAGCCACAAAGGTATTGCCAATTAAATAATAAAATAGCAACAAGCACCACAAGCCTTTTTTTCGATAGGCGATACAAGCGAATAACAACCCATACAGCAGCATATTATGCGGATAAATTAGCGGCTCAAGCAGATCTTTCATCAGCGGCTCCCGTTTCGGTCTGTAAAAGCGTTAATGCCAAGGCTCGCGGCAATGCTTGCTGTGCTAGTAAGGCGGCATTAATCAACGCCCAAGGCAGCCATAACATGCCGGAGGTCAGGACATGTCCGGCGAGTAACGCGACCAATAATAACAGGCTATTTAACAGTAACACCGGCCCCGCTGCTGAAGCTTTTTTCAAGGCGCCGGCACTTAAACCAAACACGCGCCAAAAAGATAAGGCGAATAATAAGCCTCCGGCTAAACCGTAAAACAACAGCAGATCGAATAAATCTAATTCGATAAAGTATTTTTTCAAATGCAGACGCAAGCCACCTTGGCCGACACCAAATAATTGTAACCACTCAGGGTAACGCTCAGCGACCAGGGTGAAATTACGCTGTAAATAATAATCGCGGGAGGACAAAATAATGCCCATAATACCCCGCTGTTGATAAGCAAATTGCAGCTTGTCGTAAATTCCTACCCATTGCAGGACACTGCTTAAATTCCATAGCAGTAGCATCAATAAACCTAAAATGATGGCGCTTAGCCCCAACAGCCATTGCCGTTTCGCGTAAAAATAAGCGCGTGGCGTTAATAAAATGGGGATCAGTAGCACTAACAGCAGCACACCAAACAAACCGGTTTTCGTTAGCAATAACGCGGCTATCGACAGTGCCGCCAAACTGAGCAAGGGATAGAACCAGCGCAGCGCTTGCCAACTGCGAACTAACAACCAACAGCTGAGCACCAGTAACAAACCTGACAACTCATTGGTTGAAATAAAGAAACCTTTTACGCCAAGAAAGGGCTGCGCCACTTCATCCATCGGCTGATAGGCCGTGCCACCGTACCCGGCTAACCCCAGCAGGCTATTAACAAACAACAGCAGAAAGCTGGCAGCAAACACACCGTCTAGCCAGCGTAAAAAAGCCTGGGGTTGCTGGCGCGCCAATTCAGAAAAATAAGCAAGAGCCACTAATAACGCGGCTGATTTACTGATTAATTGCAGATCGGCCAAGCCATAGTGATGGCCTGTTAGCCATAAAACATATAAAGGCCCGGGTAACATCAGCAGCATTAACGACAAGGGCCAGTGCAAGGCTTGGCGATTTAACTGCCAACCACGGTAAATTAACAGCAACAATAGCAGCAGTTTAATACTGGCCGAGAAACCAAAACTGCTCCCAAAGGTATGCCACAACAGGCCATTACCCCAATCGATAAATACCAGCAACGAGGCGAGCAACACCAGAAGCTTATCAAGCGGCGTGGCGATACTGAGGTAATGTCGAATGCTTGACATTATTTTTTAAATAATCCACTTAAGCCTTTGCTCAGCAATCGCATCCGCAATTGACTTAAACCGGCTAATTTATGTTTTAAATAGTAACGCCACTTCACTTTAACCAAGCCATATCGGCACAGGCTTAAAAATTCTGTGAACCGCAGCACATGATGCTGCATCGTCAGCCGATAAAACATCTGATTTTGTAAGTTACGCTCACTCATTAAAGAGCGATGCTTCGCCACAAACTGCTGATGAGCATCTAGGCGTTTCGGTGAATTGGTAATACGGCCTTGCTCATGCCCTACATGCACGCGATAACTGGCTTCCGCCAACCGCAGTGCAGGGCCATAGGCCGCGACCACTCGCACCCACATATCGTAATCTTGAAACGCCGCCAAGCTAACATCGAAACCGCCTAATTGCAGCATGCGTTCACGTTTAACTAAGGCTTGGTTCGATAAAGTGTGTAAATCCAGTAAATTGGACAAATTCACGGTTTGTCTTTGCGCAAATAGGGTTTTAGTAAAGCTACCGTAATCCCACAAATAGGCCGAACACACACAGCTATAACGATCATCATAAGCGGCATAAAGTTGGCTTAGACGCTGTGGTAAAAATTCGTCATCGTCATCCAAGCCCGTGACAAACTCACCGTTAGCCACTTCAATGGCTCTATTGCGCGCGGCACAAGCCCCCTGCCCCTCGGTTTGCCGTAAAATTCGAACACGTACATCGGATGCATAACGTTCGGATAACACCGCAAAGGTGTCATCTTTGGAGGCGTCATCGACCACAATAAGCTCGATGTTAGGATACGTTTGGGCTAACACCGAATCGATAGCGCGACACGCCATCTGCGCACGATTGTAAGTCGGCATATATACACTGATTAATGGCCATTGCGACATGGTGCTTCCCTTAAATTTTACCCAGTCCATACCACCAAAGGTATCGGAATAAACGAAGTTGACGGCCAATGCGACTGGGCTGCGCTAATAACCGATACGCCCATTCTAAATTTAATTTACACCACAAGGCCGGTGCACGTTTCACATTACCGGTATACACATCATAAGTGCCACCGACTCCCATATAAAAACAGTGAGGATGGGCAGCTTGAATACGCTGGATCAATAACTCTTGCTTGGGCGATCCCATGGCAACGCTGACAATTTTCGCATCGGCGTGTTTAATGGCAGCGATAAGCGCGGCTTCATCTTTGAAATAGCCATCAATAGCACCGACCACGTTTACACCCTCAGCCAGTAACTTGGCTTGTGTTTGCGTTAATACCTCGGGCTTGGCCCCAACTAAGAACACCGGTACTTGTTGTTTTGCCGCACGTGACATCAGTTGTTGCCAAAGCTCACAGCCAGGGATCCGTTCAACATGACGACCTAACCGACGACGCATCACTTTCACCACGCCGATACCATCCGCATAACGAATATCCGCTTGCTCGATAACCGACATAATGGCCGAATTTTCCATCGCAGTTAATACTTTTTCGGGGTTAATGGCAATGGCAGAACCGGCGTAGCTCTCGCCCTGCTCAGGTAAAATAAACTGCAGCAGATGCGTCATATCTTTAAAGGCTGACACCTTAACCGGGCCAACCTTGACTTCAGCAATGGCCTCCGTCAAATCCTGTTCTGTACCACTCATGCTAAAGTTCCTGATAAAGTTGGGTTAACTGATGTATCACTTCGGGTAACAACACCTGCTCTGCTTGTTGGCGACCCGCTTGCTGCATTGCACGATATTCTGGCTCGTCTAACATTAACAGCGCCTTTATGGCTAAAACCAATTGCTGACAGAGTTGCGCTTCTGCTTGTTGCTGTGAAACGCGATAACCGGTTACCCCCGATGTTATTTGCGCTTTAGCGCCATCCGTATCGGTAGCCACCACTGGCGTATAACAAGCCATTGCCTCTGCCATCACTAAACCAAAAGATTCATTACGCGATAAGCTGATAAAACAGCGGGCACGTTGATAAAGTTTGACTAAAGCCGCAGCATCTTGAGCACCTAATAAACGCACATTGGGGTAATCTGCAACCGCCTGTTCTAGCTGACGTTGCCATGGCCCGGTGCCGGCAATCACGATGTGCAGTTCTCTCAACGCGGGCAACATAGCCAATAGCCTGTCCATGCCTTTATTTCGATCTAAAGCCCCGACATACAGCAGATCAATGTCTTTTTCGGTACGCGTTTGAAAACGCGCGGCAGCATAGCGACTCTGGATACCCGCTGACAAGATCCGTTGTGGCTTGGCTTGAAAATAAAACTGTTCACTTAATGCTTGGCTGGTAAAAATCCAAGCCTGCACCTGTTTTGCACACCAACGGTAAAGCTTACCGGGCGGTTGATAATGGTAAATATCACTGCCATGACAGGTCACCACAATCTTAACCTGCCGATTACGCAAGCCTCTATATAACAATGCTAGCCAAATCGTCGGATAAAAAAAGTGCACATGAATAAGGTCATAACGCTGACGGCTCAACATATATCGCCACAGAAAATCCAAAAAGAAAACCGGATATTTCAATAACCTGTTCAGCCAAGAGTCACTATGCCAGCGCATATAATGATAAGCAGAAGGATGGCCTTGTGCCTCAAGTTCATCTACTTGTGCTCGCACAAACTGGCCTTGAAAAGGCGCAGACGCTTTCGGGCCCATATTGGTGATCACAAGCAGTTTTTTAGTGGCAACTAACACAACGATGAATGCTCCTTAAAGCCAACCGTTTAGTGCTAAAAAAACGGGGCGGGGTCAGGGTTATACAAGCGAGAATAAACAATATTTTTAACTATTACGTAAAGCCAGTCGTTTATTCTGTCACTAAGCATTATTATTACAACAAGTTTCAGCTGACGCCTGGCTGAATAATTCTGCGGTTTAACAAAATTGAGAAAAATTAGTCGGTTATGAAATCCCAGTTACTGTTAATGAGTTCAGCTTTAGGCTGTTGCCTGTTAGCCATTATTTTATTGTACCCGCTGTCACAACGCGTAGGCTTAGTGGATATTCCTCGGGGTCGTAAACAGCATCAAGGTGCCGTTCCGCTAATTGGTGGTTTATCGGTGTTTTGTGGTTTAGCCGTGGCCTTGGGCTTATTCGCCCCTTCTGAACTGGAACCTATCTATTATTTGTTATTAGCCGGTGCCTTGGTGATCTTAGGTGCCTTTGACGATTACCTCGATCTCAGTGTCAAACTGCGCCTTGCCGTGCAATTAGCCATTGGCCTTGGCATGGTGTTCGCGCTTGATTTACACCTGAATAGCTTGGGCAATATTTTCGGCTTAGGCGAAGTGACCTTAGGCCCACTGGGCATCCCTATCACCTTGATAGCGGTTATTGCCGCGATCAACGCCTTTAATATGACCGACGGTATTGACGGCCTTGCCGGTATGCTCAGTTTGGTTAGCTTTGTGGTCATTGCCGGCTTTATGTTGCTGTGGGGCCAACAAGAATATGCCTTGCTACCATTAACCTTAATTTGCGCGCTACTGCCCTATTTAGCCTTTAACCTACAATTGGTACCCGGTAAAAAAATCTTTATGGGCGATGCCGGCAGTATGCTGATTGGTTTATCTGTTATTTGGTTATTACTGATTGGCACCCAAAGTGAAACAGCCAGTTTTCGTCCGGTTACCGCATTATGGCTAATTGCTATTCCGCTAATGGATATGGCGGCGATTATGTTACGACGCATTCGCAAAGGCCAATCGCCCTTTCAAGCCGATCGCGAGCATTTGCATCATATTTCATTACGCTTAGGTTTAAATTCGCGAGAAGCCCTCACTTTAATCGTCGCGTTATCGTGTATCTTTGCTTGTATTGGCGTAATTGGTGAGTATTTAATGGTGCCCGAACCCGTAATGTTACTGCTGTTTGCCGCTGCCTTTGCCGGCTATATTTTGCTACTGCAAAATGTCTGGCGTATTGTTTCGACCTTGCGCCGCCGTGCCGCCGGAGCCCGTAAATGAAGATCATTAAAAAGTTATTGATGGCACGGGCTACCGCCATGCTCGGCGACAAATTAGTTAAATTAGCCGCTGGCGCCATCTTAACCGTCTTTGTGGCACGGATGCTCGGTGCGGCCGAGTTAGGTATTTATTCTATCGTTATGGCGTGGAGTGCGTTTTTAGTCCCCCTAACCAGCATGGGCTTAAATAACCTTGTGGTTAGGCAAATGACCAAGCTATCAAGCGGTCAAGAAGCCATGACGATGTTGTATACCGCAGTGAGTATTCGTTTAACACTTGGCCTGATAGGCGGTGGTGTTTTACTCGGCTTGTTTTATTTGCTGAACCCAGAACTGTTTAGTGGTCATCTTAACTATGCCATCCCACTGTTATTTATGCTGCAGGCCTTTTTTGGCTTTTTATTGTTTGAGTTTTACCTAAATTACCAAGGCACCTTTCGCAGCCCAGCCTATGCTAAATCGGTTATCTCGCTGCTCAGTTTCGCCGTTAAGCTGCTGTTGTTACTGCAAGGCTTTGGCATCGCCAGCTTATTGTTAATGACGGCTATCGAGTTTTTATTAGTCGGCTTAACCCAATATCTGCTATATCTACGTAAACACCAACCTTTTAAAGAAGAAACCCAGCGTTGGCAGCGTTACCATCCGCGCCATTTTAGCTTCGCTCAAGCCAAAGTGCTGCTCAAGCGCTCCGCCTGGTTATGGTTATCTGGTATTGTTTCGGTCATTTATCTGAAAATCGATATTGTGATGCTTGGCAGTATCGCCGGCGCAGAGCAAGCCGGTATCTATGCCGCCGCCAGTCGACTTTCTGAATTATGGTATATCTTCCCTGCCACCTTAGCGGTGCGCTATTACCCTGATATGCTAAAAGCCTTTGAAAAAGGCTGGCACGGCTATTTATTAAAACTGCGCCGCTTCGCGCTAATGTTTTTTTCTGCAGCCTTAGCTATCGCCCTGGTGATGACACTTTGTGCCGAATGGTTAATTTTATTA
The DNA here is from genome assembly GCF_016343785.1 of Alishewanella maricola. Lineage (NCBI taxonomy): Bacteria > Pseudomonadati > Pseudomonadota > Gammaproteobacteria > Alteromonadales > Alteromonadaceae > Alishewanella > Alishewanella maricola. Next base: position 144,814 of record NZ_JAEINI020000002.1, read on the forward strand.
CTGTTTGGCGAAGCCTTTAACGATGCCGTTACTGTGCTACGCATCCATATCTGGGCCGGCTGTTTTATTTTCGTACGCTACCTGATTGGCCAACACTTAGTGATCACCGAGCAAGAACCGCTATCGCTGTTTAGCCATGGTATGGGTGCGCTGATTAATGTCGGCTTAAATCTTTGGTGGATCCCACAATACGGCATCGTTGGTGCAGCTTGGGCTACCTTGATTTCTTATGCTTACGCCTCTTTTTTCTTCTTATTTTTTGCCAAAAGTACCCGCACGCAATTCTGGCAATTGCTACGAGTAAAACGCGCATCCTTGACTGATAATGGAACAATGAATGACTAAACCTTATTTTATCGAAATTAAAGGCGTGCAATTTCGCAACAAAGGCGCCTATTTGATGCTGCTCGCCTGCCTGCAAGGCTTAAAAGCGAAAGACAAAGCCTTTGAATTGGTGTTATCACCCGGGCCGAATTTGCCCTACCCCGAGCGAGCACGCCACGGTGCTTGGCAAAAATTGGCGTTTCGACGCAAAGGCATTGATTTAACTGGTCTGCTTGGCAAGCTGCCTGGCGGACTACGTAATTTATTTAAACGCTATGGCATGGTTACCGAGCGCGATGTCGATTTGGTGTTAGAAGCCAGCGGCTTTGCCTATGGTGATCAATGGCCGCTGACCTTTTTACAAAATACCGCAAAAGAAGTAGTGCGCTTTGGCCAAGCAGGCAAGCCATTTATCTTTATGCCACAAGCCTTTGGCCCCTTTACTTCCAAAGAAAGTAAAGCAGCTATGCGCGATATTATCCACCATGCCCGGCTGATTTTTGTGCGTGATCCGGTGTCATTAAAGCACTTACAAAGCTGTGTTGAGGTGTTACCCGAGCATGTCGTGCTTACCCCTGATTTCACCGTAGGCTTAAGCCCTATCGGCAATCAAGAGCTACCTGAGTTAGATATGCCTTTTGCGGCCTTGATCCCTAACTCCAAGGTCGTGTCAAAGTACAATCATGCCAATGCTGAAGCGATGCGCCAGCAATATGTGATGGCTTTTGCTGCCGCAGCGGATTACTTAACAGTGCTTGGCATTCAGCCTGTGCTGGTTAACCACGAAGGTAAAGAAGACGCCGAGTTATGTGCTGAAATTGCCGCCTTATCACCCTGTGGCTTAGTACAAATTGAAGACCCTCTTGCCGTTAAAGCCTTTATCGGAAAAGCCGAGTTAGCCATCAGCTCGCGCTTTCATGGCGCAGTCAATGCACTAAGCCAAGGTGTGCCTTGTATCGCGACCAGTTGGAGCCATAAATATCACGCCATGATGAGTGATTTTGGTATGGGCAAGTTTTGTGTCGAAGAGTTGACTGAAGACAACCTGCTGCGCAGCGTCGCCGAATTAATTGAACAAAAAGAAGCACTTACCAAAGAAGTGGCCTTAAAAGCCACGAGTTTAAAGCAGCAGAACAAGCTGATGTGGCAACGTTTGTATCGGGCGATTGGCTGGTAAGCTTGCCTCTGAGTGTCTGTTTAGCCGAATGAGCTCACGCAGGCTAACAACAAACGGGCGGGTCAGAAAACTGACCCGCCCGTTTTCGCAAAAACAGTGCTCACGTTTAAACGAACAAAGCGAGCTTCAAGGTGTTATCTACTTTTTCTGGGCCACCGCACATTTCATCATAAGCAGATTTGTGAACTAACCAAGCCTGTTTAACCGTGCAATCGCTGAGCGACTTTTTAACCTGTTCGACACTATGAAAATGTTGTGGTTGGTTTTGCTCATCAACAATGAAGCCTTTACGGCCGTCAAAGTCAGCTTCAACCAAATAAAGACCCATTTCATAAGAATGTACGGTTAACTCATCAATGCGTACATCTTGATGGTTCAAATGGGTAAGGCGATGATGTGGCATAGCAGTAACTCCAAGCTGTGAACGTTAAGAGGATTACCTAACTAGAGTTTGTCGAAAGAATGTACGACTTAACCTTAGATTCGGATCTTAATCTCTTCCAGCAAGCGTTGACTGACTCTTAATTAATGCTCGGCTCACTCAATTTAGTGGCCTGCCAGTTGACCACTTGCCACTGTCCGTTGCGCTTGACCAAAGTACCACTATTTAAAAAGCGCAGTGTTTCTGTTGCTGATTTCCCTACTAAAACAAAGGCCACCACGGCAGTATCGCCATACTGCATAATTTGCAAATCTTCACGACCATAACGCATGCTCACTTCCGCAGCAGGGATCTCGCCACGGCTATTTACGCCTTGCATTAACTGCGCTTTACCAAAACGGGTACCCGCAGAACTGGTGTAAATCAGCTCTTCTGCCCAAAAGGCATTATGTATCATGGGATCATTTCGGCTCGCCCCATCTAAAAAGGTGTCCAACATGTTCGTAAGGACGCGTTGTTCATCCGCCCATACGGCGCTAGGCAGCGCTAATAACAAACAAAAAAATAAGCTTTTCATCGGTCAGATCCTCTAAAGATAAGGGTTATCACAGGTTAAGGCGCCAAAGCGGCCATAGTGTCTTGAGCGTTTTGCGCAAGCTCAGCTAAAGCCTACATCACAACTTTTAGGGCGAAGCGCAAGGCTTCACCAATAGCAAACATGAGCTCAAGCGCCTAACCCGTTTTACATACTGATGCCACCATCTATTTCTACCACACGACCGGTAAAAAAATCATTCTCAAAAATGTACTTAGCGGTATGGGCCACTTCACTGGCCTCACCTAGCCGGCCAACCGGTTTCATTTTCTCTAAACGATCACGTGCTTCTGGCTTCATGGCATCTGTCATCGCCGTACGAATAACACCCGGGGCAATGGCGCCGACACGAATACCGTAACGCCCTAATTCACGTGCCCAGGTCACGGTCATTGCCACAACACCGGCTTTTGATGCTGCATAGTTGGTTTGCCCCATGTTACCGCCACGAGCCACACTCGACATATTGATAATAACGCCTTTGTTGCCACGCTTCACCATCGCTGCTGCGGCTTCACGGCCACATAAAAATACACCTGTCAGGTTAACATCAATAACCGATTGAAATTGTGCCAACGGCATCTTGCTGGTGATTTCGCCATCTTTGAATTTCAATAACAATCCATCACGCAGGATCCCGGCGTTGTTAATCAAACCATCGATACCGTTAAAATCACTGTCGATTTGGCTGAAAGTCGCCTCAACTTCGTCTTCTGCGGCTACGTTAGCTTGGTATACGTGCACCGTGGTTTGTGCCGAGAGTTCGGCTTTGGCGGCAGCCAATTGCTCGGCATTCATATCAATTAACGCCAGCTTTGCCCCTTCACTAGCACACATCCGCGCCATCTCTAAACCCAGGCCTTGAGCGCCGCCCGTGATCACAATGGTTTTATCTATAAGATTCATTTTATTACCTTTGATTGTAATATTTTGTTCAATAAGATGATGGTCGATGTACTTTTTTAGCCGAAAATAAAACAAGGCCGCTACACAAACCAAGCCAGCCGTTACGGATGTACTTTTTTCTGCAACCGTTGTAGGCCATGGATGGCCGAAAAGGAGCCCCAGGGATGGTTCATGGCGTGTTGCAGAAAAAACGTACGCAGTAACAGCATCAACTAATACTGCTCTTTATAAAAAGGTCGACCGCTAGTTTTAGTCAAAGTTAACACTTGTTCAGGACGTACTAGGCGCTATCGCACAAGCCCCCTCAAACAAAAAAATCAAGCTATTTAACTAATCAACTAATTAGCATCTGACTTTTTAAATGACGTAAAAATACTCGAAAAATCTAATTTACCGTGACCAGCTTGTTGATGACTAACATACAAATCACGCACCAAACTGCCTAATGGCGTTTTACTTGCGCTTTGCTCTGCCGCTTCCATCGCCAAGCCTAAGTCTTTCGCCATCAAGTCGACCATAAAGCCACCTTGATAATGATTGCTTGATGGAACCGTATCAATCACACCTGGGCAGGGATTGTATAACTCTAGCGTCCAGTTACGACCTGAACTTTTCAGCATGATTTCAGAAAGCACTTTGGGATCTAAACCATTGGCAATGCCCATCTGCAAGGCTTCAGAAGTACCCGCCATCAAAATGCTTAACAGCATATTGTTACAGATCTTCGCAACCTGTCCGGCGCCAACATCACCGGCATGAAACAGGTTTTTACCCATGTTCGCTAACACTGTTTTCGCACGCTCATAATCAGCTGCAGTGCCACCGATGATAAAGGTTAAGGTGCCGGCTTTAGCACCACCCACCCCACCCGATACGGGCGCATCAATAAAGGCAATCCCTTGCTCACGCAACCCGGCACCGACTTTACGCGCACTATCAGCATCAATTGTCGAGCAATCAATCACTAAAGCCGATTGACTAATATTGCCTGCGATGCCCTGTTCGCCTAAATATAAACCTAAAACATGTTTACCCGCAGGCAGCATAGAAATGACAAACTCTGCATCTAATACTGCCTCTGCGGCCGATGCCGCAACAACGGCACCTTCTGTTTGCACTTGTGCCAGTGCTGCAGCTGATAAATCAAATGCCGTAACCTGATGCCCTGCTTTCAGCAAATTGAGTGCCATCGGGCCACCCATATTACCTAAACCAATAAATGCCACTTTTGCCATTTTTATTATCCTTGTTGTTTACCCAATTGTGCGAGGGGATGTGCGGCTTCTGGCCATGGCGAACGAAACAGTTCTGCCACCACTTCCACCGGCACGGCTGCGACGTCGGGATATAACCACTTAGGCTGTAAGTCTTTATCAATTAATAAAGCTCTCACACCTTCTTGAAATTCGCCTAACTTGCCACATTGCACACTTAAACCCAGTTCCAAGCGAAAACTATCGGCCAGTATTTTTGTTTGGCCCAGTTGCAATAAACGAAACACAATATGAGCGGTGATCGGGCTGCCATAGCTCAGCGACGCTTTGGCTTTAGTCAGCCATTTATCTTCACCCGGCATCGCCATAATATCATTGACCACCTCGGCTAAGGTCGCTGCGCGGGCTAAAGCCGCGATAGGCTCTTGATGCACACGGATCTGGCTAAGTGGCATTTGTGTGCGACAGCCTTGTTCTTGCACCCGCAGTGCATCAGACAGTTTCTGGTGGTTTAACGACACCGTATCACCCCAGTTAATACTGCAAAGTTTTTGCACTAACTCGGCTTTTTGCTCATGGCAAATAAATACATCCGCTAAACCAATAAAGCGCGCATCTGCGGCATTAATGGATGCACCGGTTAAACCTAAAAATAAACCACAGCCTGCCGGCATTCGATTTAAAAACCAGCTAGCGCCAACATCAGGATATAAACCGATGGCCATTTCCGGCATGGCAATACGACTGCTCGCGGTCACGATACGATGCGAAGCGCCCGCCATCAGGCCTAAACCACCGCCCATGACGATGCCATTACCCCACACTAACACGGGCTTGCCAAAGGTATGGATCAAATAATCGAGGGTGTATTCTTTGCAGAAGAAATCAGCAACATAAGGTTGAAATTGGCCCGGGGCATCCTGCATAGCTTGATACAAATCGCGAATATCGCCACCCGCACAAAAAGCTTTATCACCCGCGCCTTGTAACATCACCATAGCGACGGTTGGATCAGCTTGCCATGCTTGCAATTGTGGCAGTAAGGATTCAACCATCGGCAAGCTTAAGGCATTAAGTGATTTTTCTGAGTTGAGTGTCGCCACGCCAATCAGCTTTCCATTGGCTGCTTGCAACTCCTGATAAAGCACTACACTACTGTCAGTATTTACCAGCATAAACATTCCTTAAAAGTGTACAGTAACGCTGAGTGTAAGCCCTGTGTGTGACATAACATGGCATAAGCTCAGCGTTACCGTGATTTTTTATCGTTATAAGATATCGCCTGCCGCTTCATCTAATAAACGCCGGCCGATAATCAGCCGCATAATTTCGTTCGTACCTTCTAAGATCTGGTGTACGCGGACATCACGGAAATGCCGCTCAAGAGGATACTCTTTGATGTAACCGTAACCGCCATGCAATTGCAGTGCTTGATCACACACTTGGAAACCGACATCGGTGGCAAAACGTTTGGCCATCGCACAATAAGCGGTGGCTTCACTGTCTTGCTGATCTAATTTAAAGGCTGCTAAGCGCACCAGTTGCCGAGCCGCTACCAGTTCAGTGGCCATATCGGCCAGTTTAAACTGCAGCGCTTGAAACGCCGCTAAAGGCTTACCAAATTGCTGACGCTCTAACATATAATTACGCGCGGTATTCATCGCTTGTTGCGCTGTACCGATAGAGCAGGTCGCAATATTAATGCGGCCGCCGTCTAAGCCTTTCATAGCAAAAGAAAAACCTTCGCCTTCATTGCCTAATAAATTGTGCGCAGGAATACGCACATCTTCAAAAGTAATTAAGCGTGTAGGCTGTGCATTCCAGCCCATTTTCTCTTCGGCTTTACCGTAAATCACGCCTTTGGCATCAGCAGGTACAATAAAGGCTGATATCCCTTTAGGCCCAGCTTCTCCGGTACGCGCCATCACCACTAACACTTCGGTTTCACCCGCGCCCGAGATAAACATTTTTGAGCCATTGAGCACATAATGATCACCGTCTTTCTTCGCGCTGGTACGCAAACCTGCGGCATCAGAGCCTGAGCCAGGTTCAGTTAAGCAATAAGACGCTAGCTTTTGCCCGGTCACGAGCGACTCAACCCACTCACTTTTCGCGGTTGCCGTGCCCCAAGTTGCAATCATCCAGGTCGCCATGTTGTGAATAGTCAACATGGCCGTGGTCGCAGTACAGCCCATAGCGAGTTGTTCAAAGATAATCGACGAATCTAAGCGTGATAACCCCATACCGCCATCTTCTTCTGCGGTATACAGCGAACAAAATCCCAGTTCACCCGCTTTTTGGATCACGGCTTTTGGAAAGAAATGATCTCGATCCCACTGTGCTGCATGTGGGGCTAATTCTTGCTCAGCAAACTGCTTAGCCACATCAACAAAGGCTTGTTGATCTTCGGTTAAATTAAAATTCATAGAGATTTCCTGTACTGTTCTAAGCAAAACGGACGACGGCGCAGCTGCAAATTTTTAATGGTTTCGTCTTCGCTGTCACCGTCGCCACGTTCGCCCCTGTCAACTCTTAACGTAAATTAATCGACATATTCGGGCCTACTACCGGAATATCGTCATCGAACCAACGCGCCGTAATGGTTTTGGTCTCAGTGTAGAAGCGCACAGCTTGTTTACCATAAGCATGTTGATCGCCGTAGAACGAGCCTTTCCATCCGGTAAAGGAGAAAAAGGGTAGCGGTACTGGGATAGGAATATTAATACCCACCTGACCCACTTCTACGTTGTGCTGATACTTCCGAGCAGCGGCCCCACTGGCGGTGAAAATTGACGTGCCGTTACCAAAAGGACTGTCGTTAACTATTTTTAATGCCTCTTCTAACGAATCCACCGTCATGGTAGATAACACCGGCCCAAAGATTTCTTGCTTGTAGATTTCCATCTCGGTGGTGACATTACTGAACACGGTAGGGCCAACCCAGTTACCGTTAGGGTAGCCATCGACCACGCAGTCAGAGCCATCTAACACGCAGGTCGCGCCTTCTTTTTTACCTTGCTCAATCAGTGATAGCACGCGAGCACGCGCTTGTGGGCTAATTTGTGGGCCGTAAGCCGCATTGGCATCACTGTAATGCCCCGGACGCACTTTACCAATGGCCGCGGCCACCTCGGGGATCCACTCTGCCGCAGCACCGACAAATACGGCCACAGAAATCGCCATACAACGTTGTCCTGCCGCCCCCACAGAAGCGCCCACCAAGGCATTCACCACCTGTTGCTTATTGGCATCAGGCATAATCACCATGTGGTTTTTCGCACCGGCAAAAGCTTGTACACGCTTCAGGTTGTCAGTACCCGTTTTATAGATGTATTGACCCACGTTAACCGAGCCGACAAACGAAATCGCCTTAATATCAGGGTGATGCAAAATGGCATCCACTTGCTCTTTCGCACCGTGTACTACCTGCAATACGCCTTTTGGCGCACCGGCTTTAACAAACAGCTCGGCAATTTTGTTCACCGTCATCGGATCTTGTTCAGACGGTTTTAAAATAAAGGTATTACCACACGCAATCGCCATCGGGAACATCCACAGTGGGATCATCGCAGGAAAGTTAAATGGCGTGATGCCCGCGCAGACACCTAGCGGCTGAATATAGCTGTAGGTATCAATGCTACGTGCCACGTTTTCAACCGTTTCGCCCATCATTAAAGAAGGGATATTCGCCGCTTGCTCTACCACTTCAATACCGCGCCAAACATCGCCTTTGGCATCTTCAATGGTTTTGCCTAACTCTTCACAAATGATCTCAGCAATTTCGCCCTGATGTTCTTTTAATAAATGCGCAAAACGCATCATTAGGCGGGCACGCTCAGAGACCGGTACTTCTTTCCATGTTTGAAAAGCGGCTTTAGCTGACGCAATGGCGCGCGCCATTTCTTCAGCGGTAGCACAAGGTACTTGAGCAATCACCTGTTGCGTTGCAGGATTAGTCACTGCAATCAGTTTATCGCTCGTTGAGTTGACGAATTCGCCATCGATAAAGTGTTTAACCTGTTGTGTCATGAAGCATCTCCCGATTGTTGGGCTATACCGACGGCATATTATCTATGTCGTTATTATTTGCCGTCGGTAAATATGAATGGTTTATTGTTGCGTTGGCCGGTATAAAACACTCGGCCCACGTAGCATTGCCTTTGTTACATCACTTCCACTGCAAGCGCGACGGCTTCACCGCCACCGATACACAGTGAAGCAATACCTTTACTTAAACCGCGGTTACGCAAGGCGTGGATCAAGGTCACCAAAATACGGGCACCTGAAGCGCCAATCGGATGACCTAAGGCACAGGCACCACCGTTGACGTTAACTTTGTTATTATCTAAACCCAGCTCATTAACGGCGAGCATCGTCACCATGGCAAAGGCTTCATTGATTTCCCACAGGTCAACTTCATCTTTTTGCCAACCAGTTTTTTTCAATAATTTTTGCATCGCACCAACGGGCGCAACCGTGAAATTTTCTGGTTCAATTGAGTGCGTGCTGTGTGCTACGACGCGTGCTAAAGGTTTAGCCCCTAAGGCTTTGGCATCGTCTAAACGCATTAATACCAAGGCAGCAGCACCATCAGAAATTGAACTAGAGTTCGCAGCGGTAATAGTGCCGTCTTTGGCAAACGCCGGACGTAAAGTGGGGATTTTATCTAATTTGGCATTACCCGGTTGCTCATCGACGTTAAAGGTTATTTCGCCTTTACGCGTTTGAAAGGTAACTGGCGTAATTTCACTATCAAAGGCGCCACTGCTAATGGCACTTTGCGCTCTGGTTAGAGATTGCACCGCAAAGGCGTCCATCTGCTCGCGATTAATTGCTTTGTCATTAGCCGTGTTTTGCGCGAAACAGCCCATGGCTTTACCGTCATAGGCATTTTCTAAACCATCAAGCATCATATGGTCTTTCATTTCGCCGTGGCCCATACGGTAACCGCTACGCGCTTTGGGTAACAGGTAGGGCGCATTTGACATCGACTCCATGCCACCGGCGACCACAACATCGGCACTGCCCGCGTGTAATAAATCACTGGCTAACATCACGGCTTTTAAACCCGAGCCACACACCTTGTTAATGGTGGTTGCACCGGCACTTAGAGGTAAACCGGCTTTTAAAGTGGCTTGACGCGCCGGTGCCTGGCCTAAACCCGCGGGCAGCACATTGCCCATAATCACTTCGCTAATTTTCTCAGCAGCAATTCCTGCATCAGCCATTGCAGCTTTAATGGCCGCCGCACCTAACAGTGTAGCGTCAACCTCTGATAGACCGCCCATAAAGCCGCCCATGGCGGTACGTCTAGCAGCAACAATAACAACAGGGTTTTGCGGATTCATTCAGCTCTCCAAATCTTGGCGTTGACTTAAATAATGACACAGAGCCTACACCAAATTTACGTTTACGCCAACGTCAACTTGTTAGCACTATGGTATTACCACAGATTTAAAGTGCAAAAATCTGTACAGCGAGTGGCGTTTTGTTGGCATAAAAACTTTACAAAGAGCACTATTAACCCACTCAAACAGTGATAGCTTATGGCTGATTGCTTTACCTTTACGTAAACTTCACTTATAGTTGCCAGCACTTAGTGAGAAGGCATGCCATGAAAGAAAAAGACGAGAAAACCTACAGTATCAGCGAGCTAGCACGGGAGTTTGACATTACGACCCGTAGCATTCGTTTTTACGAAGATCAGGGTTTGATAACGCCACAGCGCGCCGGCCAAACACGAATTTACAGCAAACGTGATCGCGTTCGCTTAAAGCTTATTTTGCGCGGCAAACGCCTGGGCTTTAGTTTAGCGGAAACCGGTCAGTTGTTTGAATTGTACGATGCCGACAAAAGCAGCGTAAAACAACTCAGCACCATGTTGACCTTAATTGAGCAAAAAAAAGTCGAACTACACCAACAGATGGATGACATTAAAGTGGTGTTGATGGAGCTGGTTACCGTCGAAAAGCGCTGCCGAGAAACGCTTTCTGAAGCCAAACAACCAAAAAGCGCCTGAACCAATAAGGTTTTGGGTGATAAGCCTAATACAGATGGGGATTTAACATGATTAGCAGTTACAAAGGCCTTAATTTCGATTTAGGCGAAACCGTCGATATGATCCGTGATCAAGTAAATGCGTTTGCGCGTGAAGAAATCGCACCGCGTGCCGCGGCAATCGACGAACAGAACGAATTTCCACATGACTTATGGCGTAAATTTGGTGATTTGGGTTTATTAGGCATTACCGTGGATGAAAAATACGGTGGCTCAGGCTTAGGCTATATTGAGCACGTTATTGCCATGGAAGAAATTAGCCGCGCCTCTGCCTCAGTGGCCCTGTCTTATGGTGCTCATTCAAATCTGTGTGTGAATCAAATTTCACGCAACGGCACTGAAGCACAGAAAATGAAATACTTACCAAAACTGTGCTCGGGTGAGCATATCGGTGCCTTGGCCATGAGCGAACCAAATGCCGGCTCTGACGTAGTCAGCATGAAACTGCGCGCCGACAAGCAAGGTGATAAGTACATTTTAAACGGTAACAAAATGTGGATCACCAATGGTCCAGATGCCCATACCTATGTAATTTATGCCAAAACCGACGTCAATGCCGGTTCAAAGGGCATCACGGCTTTTATCGTGGAACGCGGTTTTAAAGGTTTTAGCCAAGCGCAAAAACTTGACAAGCTGGGCATGCGTGGCTCGAACACCTGTGAATTAGTCTTTGAAGATTGTGAAGTGCCTGCCGAAAACGTATTAGGCGAAGTTGGTCGTGGCGTACAAGTACTGATGAGCGGTTTGGATTACGAGCGCGTGGTATTAGCCGCCGGCCCGCTGGGTATTATGCAAGCCTGTATGGATGTGGTAGTGCCTTATATCCACGATCGTAAGCAATTCGGCCAATCTATTGGTGAATTCCAATTAGTACAAGGTAAGTTAGCCGACATGTATACCCGCATGAACGCGGCTCGCTCTTATGTCTACATGGTAACGAAAGCCTGTGATAGAGGCGAAACTACCCGTAAAGATGCTGCCGGCGTGATTTTATATGCGGCGGAATTAGCCACCCAAATGGCTTTAGACGCCATTCAATTACTTGGCGGTAATGGTTATATCAATGAATACCCTACCGGACGTTTGTTACGAGATGCCAAGTTGTATGAAATTGGTGCCGGTACCTCAGAAATCCGCCGCATGCTAATTGGCCGTGAACTCTTTACCGAATCTAACTAAGCTTTTAAGCCGAATTAGCAGTGGCAGCGTTAGCTTCCACTGTTTTATTCGCAATCTAGGCAAGTGAAATTAACTAAGCGAAGCGCGCGACAGATTTAACGAAACGAGCGATTAAAAGTGAGTCTGCTAAGTTGTTCCGGTTCCGCTTTGTTTAACCCGCTCTAGTATAAGGTGACTTAAGTGACCAGAATTACGTCAAAAGTAAATCCTCGCGCAGAGGATTTCCAAAAAAACGCTGCGGCGATGCAAGCCGTGGTCGATGATCTGAATAGCACAGTACAAAAAATTAAACTCGGTGGTGGTGAAGCGTTGATCGCGCGGCATACCGCACGTGGCAAGCTGTTTGTGCGCGAGCGCATCCAAAAACTGCTTGACCCGGGCTCACCCTTTTTAGAAGTAGGCCAATTTGCCGGTTGGGAATGCTATGAAGACTACGTACCCTGTGCCGGAGTGGTTGCCGGTGTAGGTCGTGTCAGTGGTGTGGAGTGCATGATCGTCGCCAATGATGCTACCGTAAAGGGCGGTACTTACTACCCGCTAACGGTAAAAAAGCATTTACGTGCGCAAGAAATTGCTGAGCGCTGTCACTTACCCTGTATTTATTTAGTCGACTCTGGCGGCGCTAACCTGCCACGCCAAGACGAAGTTTTCCCCGATAAACTGCACTTTGGGCGTATTTTCTTTAATCAAGCGAACATGTCAGCCAAAGGTATTCCGCAAATCGCGGTAGTCATGGGGCTTTGTACTGCAGGTGGCGCTTATGTGCCTGCCATGGCCGATGAAAGCATTATTGTTAAAGATCAAGGCACCATTTTTTTAGCCGGTCCACCATTGGTAAAAGCCGCCACCGGTGAAGAAGTCTCCGCCGAAGAGCTCGGCGGTGCCGATGTGCACTGTAAAATCTCCGGCGTGGCAGATCATTATGCTTTAAATGACGAACACGCCCTGCAACTTGCTCGTAATGCGGTATCCAGACTGAACCGCCCCGCACCTCAGCAAATGGATGTAAAAGCAGCGCAAGAGCCTTTATATGATGCTAAAGAGCTGTACGGCATTGTCGGTACCGACTTACGCAAACCGTTCGACGTGAAAGAAGTGATAGCTCGTATTGTCGACGGCTCAGATTTTGATGAATTTAAACAATACTACGGTGCTACCCTCGTTTGTGGTTTTGCGCGCATCTTCGGCTATCCCGTGGGCATTGTCGCCAATAACGGGATTTTATTCTCCGAATCGGCGCAAAAAGGCGCGCATTTTATTGAGCTTTGTGCTCAGCGCAAAATCCCGCTGTTGTTTTTACAAAATATCACCGGTTTTATGGTGGGTAAAAAATACGAAGCCGAAGGTATTGCCAAACACGGTGCCAAAATGGTGATGGCGGTTAGCTGCGCCAAAGTGCCGAAATTTACCGTGTTAATTGGCGGCAGTTATGGCGCCGGTAACTACGGCATGTGCGGCAGGGCTTACGATCCTACCATGATGTGGATGTGGCCGAATGCGCGCATCTCGGTAATGGGCGGTGAGCAAGCCGCCGGTGTTATGGCCCAAGTGACTAAAGATGGCTTAGCACGCAAAGGTGAAACCTTAAGTGTTGACGCTGAAAAAGCCTTGAAACAACCCATTGTTAAACAATATGAGAAACAAGGCCATCCTTACTATGCCAGTGGTCGCTTATGGGATGATGGCATTATCGATCCGGCACAAACGCGAATGACCGTCGGTTTAGCTTTAGCGGCTGCCTTAAACGCCCCAATTGAAGAAAGTCGTTTTGGTGTATTCAGAATGTAAGGTGTTACCGCAGCCAGTTTGCTTAATAGCGAGCTGGCTGCGCTGAAGTAGGTTAATCACAAAAGGTGTTTTATGTAGTAAGCAAACGCTTGCTGGCTTATCAAGCCATACCGGCAACCCCATTACTTTATAAGCAGAAAGTCTTAACTTTCGGAGATAAAAATGACCCAGGTATACACAGAAGTTAATATCGATACCCGTGGCGTAGCAACTTTAACGCTGAACCGCCCTGCTGTGCATAACGCTTTTGATGACGCGATGATCGCCGAATTAATTAATGTGATCAACGATCTCGCCAATAACGATGCCGTACGGATTATGGTACTTGCCGCCAATGGCAAAAACTTCTCTGCCGGTGCCGATTTGAATTGGATGCGCGCTATGGCGCAAAAAGATTACGATGAAAATCTGGGTGATGCCGCCGAATTAGCCACCTTAATGCACTTGCTCGATAAATTTCCAAAACCCACTATTGCTTTGGTTAACGGTGCAGCCTTTGGCGGCGCGGTTGGCTTAGTGGCTTGCTGTGATATTGCTATTGCCAGTGACAGCGCCACTTTCTGTTTAAGTGAAGTGCGCATCGGTTTAATGCCTGCCGTTATTAGCCCTTATGTGATGCGAGCATTGGGCGAGCGCGCCAGCCGTCGCTACTTTATCACTGCAGAGCGCTTCAACGCCACTACCGCACTGCAACTGGGTTTATTACATGTTGTGGTAAGTAGCGATGACATGCAGGCCTGCTGTGAAGGTTTTATTACTCAACTGCTGCAAAATAGCCCAGCGGCGATGCGTGCGGCTAAAACCTTGTTGCAAAACATCTACAACCGAAAAATTAGCAACAATGTTATTGCTCATACCCAGCAAGCGATTGCCGATATCCGCGTATCTGACGAAGGCCAAGAAGGCTTAAGCGCATTTTTAGACAAACGTACCCCAGCTTGGCAAAACGCAGTAACCACCGATGATAAGGCAGGGAAATAACATAATGTTTCGTAAGATCTTAATAGCTAACCGTGGCGAAATTGCTTGTCGCGTGATTGATACCGCACACAAATTCGGTATTCGCTGCGTGGCGGTTTATTCTGAAGCCGATACCAATGCCCGGCATGTCAGAATGGCCGACGAAGCCTACTTACTCGGCCCGGCACCAAGTAAAGACTCCTATTTACGCAGTGATAAAATCATTGCAATTGCTAAACAAAGTGGCGCCGAGGCGATTCACCCAGGTTACGGTTTCTTATCTGAAAATGAAGATTTTGCTAACGCCTGTGCGCAAGCCGGTGTGATTTTTATTGGCCCACCCGTGGCGGCCATCACCGCGATGGGCTCAAAAAGCGCGGCTAAAGAAATTATGGCGGCTGCAGGTGTGCCCTTAGTGCCGGGCTATCATGGCGACGATCAAAGCGATACCTTGTTAGCTGAAGAGTCAACCCGTATTGGTTATCCGCAATTACTGAAAGCCGCCTACGGTGGCGGCGGTAAAGGCATGCGGGTTGTTTGGAACAAAGACGAATTTGCCGCTGCTTTGGCCAGTGCCCGACGTGAAGCCAAAGCCGGCTTTGGCAATGATAAAATGCTAATTGAGCGCTACTTAACCAAACCGCGCCATATTGAAATTCAAGTATTTGCCGATAATCACGGCAATGCGGTGTATTTGGCTGAGCGTGATTGCTCTATTCAGCGTCGGCATCAAAAAGTGATTGAAGAAGCCCCAGCCCCCAATTTTAGCGCTGAGCAGCGTAAAGCCATGGGCGAAGCTGCTGTAAAAGCCGCTAAAGCCATTGATTATCGTGGCGCTGGTACGGTGGAGTTCTTATTTGACGAAGACGGTTCTTTCTACTTTATGGAAATGAACACCCGCTTGCAAGTTGAGCACCCTGTGACAGAAATGATCACCGGCCAAGACTTAGTAAAATGGCAATTATTAGTGGCCGCGGGCGAGCCTCTGCCATTGGCACAACAGGATATTCAATTAGACGGCCATGCCATTGAAGTGCGCGTTTATGCCGAAGATCCGGATAATGACTTTTTACCGGCTACCGGCAAACTGACTTACTTACGTCAACCCGAAGCGAATCGCCATGTGCGGGTCGATACCGGCGTGGTCGAAAACGATGAAGTGTCGCCCTTTTACGATCCGATGATTGCCAAGCTGATTGTTTGGGATGAAAGCCGTGACCGCGCCATTGCCCGCATGCTGCGCGCCTTGGATGATTACCGTATCGCCGGTGTGACGACCAACCTGAGCTTTTTAACCAGCCTGACCGAACACCCTGCGTTTAAAGCTGCACAGCTAGATACTAACTTTATCACTCAGCATCAAGAAAGCTTATTTGCCCCAGCGAATAATGAAACCAATCAAGCCTTAGTACTGGCTGCATTGTTTGTTTTACAACAACAAAAAGCCCCCAGCTGCAGTCATACAACTTTTAGCCCATGGCAATTTAGCCATGGCTGGCGTTTAAATGAAATGCCGACCGTTCACATTGCTTTGCATTATGGCGAACAGAAACAAACACTGACTATTCAGCAACATGAGCAGCATTATGTTATTGATGTGCAGGGCCAACAATTATGCTGTACCGCCGAGCTTATCGGTGATGAACTTAGCGCCGTGTTAGGTGATCATCGTACCAAGGTGCGGGTAAGCCAATATGGCGACACCATCAGCATCTTTATTAAGCATCAGCGCTACGACTTTATCTATCAAACCGAAGTCGCTACCGAAGTTGATGGTAGCGAGCATGCCGGCAGCTTAACCGCGCCGATGAACGGCACTATTGTGGCGGTCATGGTTGAAGCTGGCGCCAAAGTTAAAGCCGGTGAGACCTTAGTGATCATGGAAGCCATGAAAATGGAATACAGTATCAAAGCACCGAAAGATGGCGTAGTAAATCAGCTGTTTTACCGTGCCGGTGAGCTGGTACAAGACGGTGCAGAACTGGTCGATTTTACAGCGGAGGAGCAATGAGTTTTCCTAAAGCCGTGCGCCTAGTGGAAGTGGGCCCTCGCGATGGTTTGCAAAACGAGCAAAATGTTAGCACCGACGCAAAAGTGCAGCTAATCAATATGCTCAGCGCTGCAGGCCATTGCTATATTGAAAGTGGCGCCTTTGTCTCCCCCAAATGGGTACCGCAAATGGCCGACTCAGCCGAGGTGTTCGCCGGTATTTCGCGCGGTGCTAATATCACCTATGCTGCCCTCACACCCAATTTAAAAGGTTACGAAGCCGCTAAAGCGGCCGGTGCCACTGAAGTAGCCATCTTTGGCGCCGCATCAGAAGCCTTTAGTCAAAAAAACATTAATTGCTCGATCAGTGAAAGCTTGGCGCGTTTTGCGCCGGTACTGGATGCAGCAAAAGCAGATGGCATTAAAGTACGAGGGTACATTTCTTGCGTCGTCGGTTGCCCCTATCAGGGTGACGTTGCGCCAAGCGAGGTCGCTCGAGTTGCCAAAGCGCTGCTAGAAATGGGCTGCTATGAAATTTCGCTAGGTGACACCATCGGGGTTGGTACCCCGCTTAAGGTGAATGCCATGCTGGACGCCGTGCTCAAAGTGGCGCCTGTCGAACAACTCGCAGTGCATTTTCATGACACCTATGGCCAAGCCTTAACCAATATTTATGTGGCACTCAGTCGTGGCATTAGCGTGATTGACAGCGCCGTAGCCGGTTTAGGCGGCTGCCCTTACGCTGCAGGTGCCTCAGGCAATGTGGCCACTGAAGATGTGGTGTATTTATTAAATGGCTTGGGCATTGAGCACGGTGTGGATTTAGACGCTTTAGCCGCTGCAGGTGGGTTTATTACCGAGCAATTGGGTAAAACTACGAACTCAAAAGTAGGCTTAGCTCTTAGCGCTAAATGCGCAAGTTAGCATAGTGTTGGCTGTCACACTGGGCTCATAAAATCTGGGCTCAGCAAGGTCACTACTAACACAAAGCGCAGCACAATTTTTGATGGGACCGTGTTTTTTAGGGATGAAAAACAGGAGCGTACAAGGATGTATTGACAGCGTGTCCCAACAAAATTGGGCGCAGCGGCAGTGCTAGTTAGACAAAGCGCAGCACAATTTTTGGTGGGACCGTGTTTTTCATGGATGAAAAACAGGAGCGTACAAGGATGTATTCACAGCGTGTCCCAACAAAATTGGGCGCAGCGACAGTGCCAGTCAGACAAAGCGCAGCACAATTCAAGAAGGCAAGGATTTAACTAAGCACTTAGTGCTAAAGTAGGATTGGCACAAGGTGCATGTAACCTTCAAACTAATACCATAAACAAAGCATATTATCGTAGTCTTTAATAAAAAAATTGATGACATGCAATGACTTGCTTAGACAACTTGCTAGCTAAAACAAAACAACAAGGATTGAGTAGCACAATTTCGTCGGGACCGTGTTTTTCATGGATGAAAAACAGGAGCGTACAGGGAAGTATTTACAGCGTGTCCCGACAAATTCGTGCAATTCAATCCGTGTCATTGACATGATGACAAGGTGATATGTACACGACGCGGTGCTCCGGCTATTTATTCTGAGGTACGCCGTAAACCCGTCCCTGGGGGCTCCATTCAGGCATCCATACCTTCAAGGACCCTCAGAACAAAAGCCATACTCACCGCGTCTTTATGGCTGCAGCAGATAATCAAACACTCCAAGTAAGTTTGTTATTAAAACACGACAGAGGACACAAAATGGCAGGGTTTAATAAAGTCGTACATAGCTACGAAGAGGCCATGGCAGGCTTGCAAGACGGCATGACCGTTATTGCCGGCGGCTTTGGCTTATGCGGTATCCCAGAAGGGCTTATCGCCCAAATCAAAAAAATGGGGACCACCGACTTAACTGTGGTATCTAACAACTGCGGTGTTGACGGTTTTGGTTTAGGCGTATTACTCGAAGATCGTCAAATCAAAAAAATGGTCGCCTCTTATGTAGGTGAAAACGCCCTGTTTGAAAAACAATTACTCAGCGGCGAACTTGAGGTGGAATTAACACCACAAGGCACTTTGGCCGAAAAAATGCGTGCTGGCGGTGCCGGTATCCCGGCATTTTTCACTGCTACCGGTTACGGTACACCGGTGGCCGAAGGCAAAGAAACGCGTGAAATCAACGGCCGTCATTACGTATTAGAAGAAGCCATTACCGGCGACTTTGCCATTGTACGTGCATGGAAAGCCGACCGTTATGGCAACTTAGTGTTCCGCCATACCTCAATGAATTTTAACCCGATGGCCGCTACAGCCGGCAAAATCACCGTGGCCGAAGTGGAAGAAATTGTCGAGCCTGGCGAATTAGAGCCGTCACAAATTCATACTCCGGGTATTTATGTTCAGCGCGTGATCAAAGGCAACTTTGAAAAACGCATTGAACGTCGTATGGTTCGTAAAGATTAAGGAGGCAGCAATGGCTTTATCACGTGAACAAGTTGCCATGCGTGTCGCGCAGGAGCTTAAAGACGGTTACTACGTCAATCTCGGGATCGGTATCCCAACCTTAGTCGCAAACTATGTACCCGCCGGTATTGAAGTGATGCTGCAATCCGAAAACGGTTTACTCGGTATGGGGCCCTACCCAACCGAAGCAGAGCTGGATGCCGATATGATCAATGCCGGTAAAGAAACCGTCACCGCCATCAAGGGCGCGGCGATTTTCAGCTCGGCTGAAAGCTTTGCCATGATCCGCGGCGGTCATGTCGATTTAACCGTACTAGGCGCTTTCGAAGTGGATCAAAACGGCAATATTGCCAGCTGGATGATCCCCGGCAAGCTGGTTAAAGGTATGGGCGGCGCCATGGACTTAGTGGCCGGTGCACTCAACATCGTGGTCACCATGACGCACGCCGATAAATACGGTAACAGCAAGTTGCTGACAGATTGCACCTTGCCATTAACCGGTGTCGGTTGTGTGAAGAAAATCGTTACCGATCTGGCGGTACTAGAAGTGCGGGATGGCGCCTTTCATTTACTTGAGCGTGCGCCTGGCATTAGCGTGGAAGAGATCCAACAAAAAACGGCAGGTAAACTGATCGTTAATGGCATTATTCCAGAAATGGTATTTAATTAAGTTAGCCATAAACAGATATTAGGGCGCGAGTACAGCTAAGGCTGATCAGTTTGGTGTTTTCCATAACACCTTTTATTTAACTGACAGGCATTGTTGATATCGCGCCTTTTTTTGACCAAGTAAATATCATATGATAGAGTCAGCACATACCAACTGATAAATCAGGTGTATTATGACCGCGCAAGTTCATGAGTTTATTCCAAGCCACTACGCTAGCCCGAACCTCTGGCAACAGCTAGGCATTGCCGAGCGCGGGCCTAAATTGTATCAAGCGTTACATAACGGCTTTCATTACAACGTATTTGAAAAACTCGCTTTATCGGCACAGCTCGATAAAAAACAACTGGCTCAAGTGTGTCAATTAGCGCCCGCAACACTGGCTCGTCGCGCGAAAAGTGGCCATTTTACTCAAGATGAAAGTGATCGTTTATACCGTTTCGCTACCGTACTGGTGGCCGCAAATGCTCTTTTTGCACAGGATAGCGCAGCCACTAAACGCTGGTTAACCGAGCCGGTGTATGGCCTATGTGATAAAACCCCGCTCGATATGCTCAGTACCTCTGCCGAAAGCCAAGCCGTCTTAGATTTAATCGGCCGCTTGTCACATGGCGTTTTTGCCTAAGATGTCCGCAAAAAACACTGTTCAGCTTTATCGATTAGTGCATCAACAATGGGCAGCACAGGCTTTTGATGGCGAAGGGGCCTATTTATATGGTGGGCGTTGGAATAACAAAGGTCAGCGTTGTATTTATACGGCAGGCTCTGAAGCGTTAGCCGTTTTAGAGATCTTGGTGCATTTAAATAATCGAGCGGCACTGCGCCAATATCGTTTATTTCAACTAAGTGTAGACAGCAGCGCCGTGTTGCAACTGAGCCAAGAGAACCTGCCCGCAAATTGGCGCGCCCAACCGGCTGGGGCTGATACAGCCCGTTTAGGCGATGATTGGCTGCAGCAAAAGGCCAGCTTAGCTTTAGCGGTGCCCAGCGTGTTGGCACCGCGTGAAACCAATATTTTATTAAACCCGCAGCATAGCCAATTTAAAGGCTGCCTCAGCAGCCTTGTTGAATTGGAATTTATGCCCGATCCACGCTTAACGCTTTAACCGCGCCAGCAAACTCGAAGTATCCCAGCGACCACCACCAAGCTGTTGCACTTCACTATAAAACTGATCAACCAATGCGGTTAGGGGTAAATGACTGCCATTTTTGCGCGCTTCATTCAGCGCAATCGACAAGTCTTTACGCATCCAATCCACGGCAAAACCAAAATCATATTCTCCGGCCAACATGGTAAGCGAGCGGTTTTGCATTTGCCAGGACGAAGCCGCGCCTTGAGAGATCACCTCGACCACCGCCGCGCCGTCTAAACCGGCATTTTGGGCAAAATTCAGTGCTTCGGCCAAGCCTTGTACCACCCCAGCAATACAAATTTGATTGACCATTTTAGCTAACTGGCCATTGCCCGCGGGGCCCAATAATTTTACGCAGCGCGCATAACTTTGCATGGCGGTTTCAGCTTTGACATAGGCTGCGGGTTCGCCCCCAACCATCACAGTTAAAATGCCTTTTTCTGCACCCGCTTGGCCACCTGATACCGGCGCATCTAAAAAGCCTAACTGCTGTTTAGCACAAGCCATGGCCAGTTCACGTGCTAAATCAGCCGACGCTGTGGTATGGTCAATTAATACCGCGCCAGCCTGCATGCTTGCTAACACACCGTGCTCGCCATACACCACCGAGCGCACATCATCGTCGTTACCTACACAAACAAACACTAAGCTCGCGCCACTGGCTGCAGCGGCTGGCGTTGCAGCAGCCTCACCTTGGTAGTGTTCAACCCACTTTGCCGCCTTGCTTGAGGTGCGGTTATATACGCTGACTGCATAGCCTTTTTGTTGCAAATAACCCGCCATTGGGAAACCCATTACACCTAAGCCGATAAAGGCCACTTTCACTGCTTGATTTGACATATAACTGACTCAAAAATATGACATACTGTGGTTATAGCTTACTAAGTTCTCCAACCAATGAACAGCAAATAAAAGGATCTGCAATGCCCTCTATCTATGATTTTACTGTGCAAGATAACCAAGGACAGCCCATCGAACTCAGTCAATATCGCGATAAGGTGCTGTTAATCGTCAATACCGCCAGCAAATGCGGTTTTACGCCGCAATATAAAGAGCTAGAAGCCCTCTATCAGCAGTATCACACGCAAGGTTTGGTGATTTTAGCCTTCCCCTGTAATCAGTTTGGTGGGCAAGAACCTGCTGGCAATTCTGAGATCCAACAGTTTTGTGAAATCAATTTCGGGCTAAGTTTCCCATTAATGGCTAAACTGAATGTTAATGGGCCTGATACCGCGCCCCTGTTTGATTATCTTAAAGAGCATGCCCGTGGTTTACTGAAAAGCAGAGCGATAAAATGGAACTTTACCAAGTTTTTGGTAAATAAAGAGGGGATGGTAGTAAAACGTTATGCACCGCGCACTAAACCCGCCAGCATAGCGCCGGCCATCGAAGAATTACTGTAAATTTGATCTGGCGCTAATTATGACCGAACAAGATACCCTACACTATCCGCAATCTGATGGGAGATTGCCGATGAAAATCGCTGTATTCAGTGCCAAAAAATACGATAAAGAAGGGTTCAGCCAATGGGCTGATCCCAGTCTTCAATTTCACTATATTGAAAGCCGACTTAACCTAGAACACCTTAAACTGGCGCAGGGCTGCCATGCTATCTGCGCCTTCGTTAATGATGATTTATCAGCGCCAGTGTTAGAGCAGATGTCAGTGATGGGCATCGAAATGGTTGCATTGCGCTGCGCCGGCTTTAATAACGTCGATTTAGACACCGCCAAAGCCTTAGGTATCCGCATCGCAAGGGTCCCCGCTTACTCGCCTGAGGCAGTAGCAGAGCATACCGTCGCGATGATGCTGACGCTTAATCGCAAATTACATAAAGCTTACAACCGCGTGCGCGATGACAATTTCGCCTTAGACGGTTTATTAGGTTTTAATATGCATGGTAAAACGGTGGGCATCATTGGTACTGGCCGCATCGGGCTGGCAACCGCTCGGATCTTAAAAGGCTTTGGTTGCAAACTGCTTTGCTATGATATTAAACCTGATCCGGAATTGGCCGAGCATTACACCAGCTTAACCGCGCTTTATCAGCAAAGTGACATTATTAGTTTGCACTGCCCACTGTCACCACAAAGCCAATATATCATTAATGCCAATAGCCTTAACTTGATGAAAGAAGGCGTGATGCTGATTAATACCAGCCGCGGTGCATTAATTGATACTAAAGCCGTTATCGATGGTTTAAAAAATCGTAAAATTGGTTATTTAGGCTTAGATGTGTACGAGCAAGAAGCGGATATTTTCTTTGAGAACTTATCAGAGCAGATGATTGATGATGAAGTGTTTAAGCGCTTATTAACCTTTTCCAATGTATTAATTACTGGGCATCAGGCATTTTTTACCAAAGAGGCGTTACAGCAAATTAGCCATATTACCAGTGAAAACTTGTTAGCTTATGCCAGTGGCAGTTTTAACGGTAACGAGTTGGCTAACTAGTCGCAATGGGTGTAATAAGCAGCCATTGCGACTTCTCTATCATCGAGATTAGCAACGTTAAGCCGCAACACTGCACTTAACGATGATCATCGCCAACGAAGTTAGGCGTCGTCGCTGGTTTCATCAACCAGCGTTTCAGCCATTTCATCTGGGGAAACCACCACACCTGGACCATCCGCGTCTGGCAATACGGCAATACTTAACTCATCACCATTTAAGCCTTCAGTCCACTTGCTTAACCAGGTTTCTAAATCCACGGCTTGCGCTTGGCAGTTTGACCATTCGCCTTCAATCCACTGCTCAGCTAACTCAAGGTGTGGCCATACTGGGATACAACGTTCATCTTCGGCACTGACTAAAACAAAACCTTCATCATCTGTTAGGATCCAGATCTGCTGTAAATCTGCAACGGCTTGAATAAAGTAGTCGTAACGTTGCTCTGCATCAAGCGCCGTAATGCGTGCTAACTCTTCTGCCGATAATTGGTATTCCATGTGTCTATCCCATACTGTCAATAATAAGGTTAATGATGACGGATCTGCCGGCATAATGCCATCAGAAAAAGCATTAGCGTAGCGCTTAGCTTAAAAAAAGGACAGTGCTAGCAATATCAACACGGCATAACGCAAAGCCTTACCGATAGCCACTAACAGCAAAAATATCGAAAAAGGCATTTTTAACACGCCTGCAATCATCGTTAGGGGATCGCCTACTACCGGCAGCCAAGATAACAACAAACTCCAGCGGCCGTAACGCAAAAACAGTCGCTCGGCACGCGCTAATTGGCTTGTCGATACTGGAAACCAGCGTTTATGCTGGTATAAACGTAGTTTTTGACCAAGCCACCAATTCACGCAAGAGCCTAAAGTGTTGCCCAAGGTAGCGCTTAGCCACAACAACAACGCGACATGCCCCTGTTGCAGTAAAGCCAGTAACAGCAACTCTGAAGAGGCCGGAAAGATCGTAGCAGCAATAAAGCCGGTTAAAAATAACAAAAAATAAGCCAAAACGTCTACCTTTTACTCTATGGAGATGCGACCAAGCGTTTTAATCGTGCCGTTGCTTATAGCGACAAAAAAATCAGCGCAACATTGCCCTCATTATTAGTATAAAACAATTGCTTGGCTATACTTTAGTCGCAGCACACTGAGCACGCATTGACTTTGCTAACGCTTTTACCGAATCTGCTTAATCATATAAAAAATTGGGAGTCATCATGCCGCTAAAGTTGACACAACACCTGCTGTTTTTAGTGCTGTTAGCACTCAGTCAACTGCTGTTGCTCTGGCTAGACTATGCCAAGGTAGCAGTAGGCTTATCTTTTTTACTTACCGCTTTCTATTTGTATGCCGTCTCGAAATCTGTACAACCCGACTCGCCGCTTGAAACAAAGACAACACATCAGCCGGTTTTAAATGACATTTCAACTGCCACCTCAAAAATGGCCATTGGTGCCGCTGAAGTGTCATTTTATATTGATGGCTTAATTAAAGATATTCAACAAAGTGGTCAAGATAGCCAGCAAATTGCCAACGCGACCAGCGCGGTAGCCGATACCAGCAGTAAACTTAATCACAATTTGCAAACCATCAACCTTGCGCTCACTCAAACCGCCAGTGCCAGTTTACAAGCGGATCAGAAATTACAATCCGGTGTGGATAAAATACAACAGCTCGCCCAAGCCGTTAGCCATGCGGCGAACGAATTGTCTGCCCTGCGCGGTAATGCGGATAAAATTCAGCACATTACTCAAGTTATTGATAATGTCGCGGCACAAACCAATTTGCTGGCACTGAATGCGGCCATTGAAGCGGCAAGAGCGGGTGAACAAGGACGCGGTTTTGCCGTGGTCGCCGATGAAGTGAGAGCCTTAGCCGGCAAAACGGCGAATGCCACCAAAGATATTGGCAGTATGCTGGCCGATATTCGCTCACAAAGCGCGCATACAGCAAATTTGATGACCCAATTAGAAGAAGCCAGCCATCAGGTGCAGTTAGAGTTACAAGATGTTGCCAACGGCGTACAGCATATCAGTCAGGAGGTCAGTCAATCGTCTACCACCTTAAACCAAATTGAACACCTCAGTGCCGATCTTGAACAAAACAGTGTGCAGATCAGTAGCGCTATCAGTAATATCAGCCAAGCACTGCAGGCTATCGAGCAAAAAGGCGGCAGTATTGCCAGTCAAGCTATTGATGTCTCAGTAGAAACCGAAACCATTTATCGCGCCCTTAGCCAGCAACAACACGATGCTTTTTATCAACCGATCTTACAAGAAGCACAACAAGCGGCAAGTGCTATTGGCGAGTTACTGCAAGAAGCGATCAGTCAGGGTAAATTTAGCCAGCAACAATTATTTGCCGAGCAATATCAGCCTATTGCTAACACCAACCCGCAAAAATATCATACCGCCTATGATAAATTTACCGATGAAGCCTTCCCGGCCATTCAAGAAGCCATTTTGGCTCGACAGTCCAACGTCACCTATGCAGGGGCGGTCGACCGTAAAGGCTATTTCCCTACGCATAATCGTAAATTTAGCCAAGCATTAACCGGTAATTATCAAAAAGACTTACTGCAAAATCGTACCAAACGCATTTTTAATGATCGTACGGGCAGCCGCTGTGGCAGTAATACCGAAGAGATGTTGTTACAAACGTACAAGCGCGATACCGGAGAGATCATGCACGATCTGTCGGTTCCCATTTATGTGGCCGGTAAACACTGGGGTGGTTTTCGTATTGGCTTTACTCGCTAAGTGTGTTTGGCAATGTTCAGCGCCGAACTAATAAGGTCAGCACCTCGGCATGGCTGCTATGAGCAAACAGATCGAACAGCTGGGCTTTGACTAAGCGATAGCTTTTTAGCTGCGCTATATCAGCGGCTAAACTGTGTACGTTGCAACTAGAATACAGCATAAAACGCGGTTGTAACCGTGTGATATCGGCACATAACGCGTCGCCTAACCCCCGCCTAGGTGGGTTAACGACTAATAAATCAGGGGCCTGTGCGGCGGCATGGGCAAAAGCCGCAGAGTCTAACGCTTGAAAACGCACCTGAGTAAGCCCCAACTCGCTGGCCGCTTGCTCAGCACTGGCTATGGCAGCGGCGGCAATTTCAATACCGGTTAACGTGGGTTGTTGCCCTGTTACTGCCGTTAATTGGCTTGCTAAGTGCAGTCCAAAGCCACCAACACCACAAAACAAATCCCAGATCTGTTCAAATGGCTCACCTTGTTGCTGTAACTCAACCGCCCAAGTTGCGGCGGTATCATATAGTGCTGCCGCTAAGCTGGGGTTGGTTTGAAAAAAGCTTTGGGGTGATAAATACAACGGCACCTGGTTTAATTGCTCGCGCAGCAAGCGCTCTGTTGTAAGCACAATCTCTTCTGCCCCTTCTAACAGCGCGGCAGGTTGTGGCTGCAAATTAATACTAACCACGGCTATAGCGGGTACTTGCGCTAACAAGCGCGGTAAATACTTTTGAATAACCGCTAAATGATTTTTTGAACGCAGCACAAAACGCAGCATAAAACGGCCGCTATGCTGGCTTTGACTCAGTAAAACAAATTTAAGCTCACCACAACGCTGTTGCACCTGGTAAGGCTGCAGTTTAGCTAACACGATAAAATCTTTAATAGCGGCAAATACGTCAGCAAAGTGCTCTGGATATAACGGGCAATCGGCCAAATCGACCGCTTCGTTTTGCTGATTAACAATCCCCAGTATTGGGGCATCTGTCGTGCCAAGCACCACCATTTTGGCTTTATAACGAAAACCCTGCTCGCTACTGGCGATGGGCGCTAATAACTGAAAAGGCGCAAAAGCAGCCAATACCTCCACTAACTGGTGCTGTTTGTTAGCCAGTTGTGTGGCATAAGGCTGCGCTAACCATTGGCAGGACTGGCATCGACCTGCCATAAAATGGGCACACTGCACAATATTATTCCTCAGCCAGCATCAAAGCTATAGCTGCAGGATCACCATCATTCGGGGCAGGTTCAATTTGCAATACCGCTGCCATCACATTATAGATATCAACCATACTGAGCTTCTCAACGGCGGTGGCTTTTTTAAAGGCCGGGCCTATAGCAATCAAGGTCGTTTGCATATCTGCTTCGCTATTATCATAACCATGGCTACCACGCGGGTCTAAATAAGTGGGATCGGCTTTTAAGCGAGCTAAAGCACTTTGACGCACAAAAATCCACGGCTGTTCAGCCAATAAAAAAATCGGTGCGATACGGCTATGCTGCTGATAATGAAAGCGCGCTGGGAAATCAGCTTTACGATATAAGCGCATTTGCTCAGGGTTATAACGCTCAGCAATTTGCTGATACAGCGTGTCTTCTGCACCCTCTTTCGGGAAAATACTGATCAACTCACGTGAAAGCCGCACATTTAACGCTAACTCTGCTGAGAATAACTCATCAGCAACAATATGCTGGCGCTGATCCACTTCAGCCATGCCATGATCTGAGCTGATAATCAGATTCAACTCACCAGCTTGACCACGAGCAGTTAAAGTTTGCATCAAATAGGCGACCTCAGCATCCACATCGGCTAAGGCTTGCGCCGTTTGTGCGGATAAGGGGCCAAAATCATGCCCAGCTGAGTCCACATCGCTGAAATATAACGTAATTACCTTAGGACGCTCAGCATAAGGTAACGCTAACCAATCAAGCACTTGCTGGGTACGCTGACGATTTGGCGTATCATGCTCATAGGGAAACCAGTAACTTGGGCGCAGGCCATTGATTTCAGCTTCAGTACCTGGATAAAAATAAGTGGCCGCCATCTTACCTTGGCGCTCAGCCGTGATCCAAATAGGCTCACCCTGCCACCAGAAACCATCCCCGACTTCCTCTGACTTACTCAAAGCAAACATACGGCCCGTTGCCGGATCATAGATAGAGTTATCCACAATACCGTGCTTTTCTGGGTGTAAACCGGTTACCAAAGAATAATGATTAGGAAAGGTTTTGCTTGGGAAGACCGGTTGTAACTGTTTCACCTGCACGCCGGCTGTTGCTAGCTGAGAGAGAGTCGGAGCTTGATGCAGTTGCAAATAATCGTGACGCAAACCATCAATTGAAATAATTAACAAGCTGGTCTGTGCCGCGTCTTTTGCCGCTGACTCGGTTTGTTCGGGTTTAGCGCAAGACACTAACAACAGCAGCATAACAACAGTTAAAAATCGCATGAAACTAACCTTTTATTAGCGGAAAACCCACAAAGCCAAAGCATTAGCCTGCCCAGTGCTGCGGTAAACCCATGGCGAAAGTACACATGGCTGCAAACGCAGCATGCAATTTGGTAAAGGCGATCAGTTTACTGCTTTTTCAAAGGCGCTTCATGCCATTTTGCCCAAAATTATTGCACGTTCAACGTAATTTCACTGCTGCCGCCTAAATCATCCTGTACCCGTAACTGATATTCTCCGGCACTGGCTGACCAAAATAAGGTTTCATTCGCGCTAACCGCCCCTAAAAAACGCTTCCCAGCAAACCAATAACTTTGTGTGGCGGCGCCATCTAAGCGCACCTGTAAGGCTAATGGCCGGCCGGCTTGAGCAAAATAAGTTAAACCCGCTTGGGGCGACAAAATCTGCGGTGGTTTTGCTTGGCTTTGGGTTAACTGTGAACATGGGCTGGCGTAAGCGGGCGGTTGCTGTAAACGCACACCTGCTTGCTGATACAAGGCCGCAATATCAGAGGGCCAAAACTCAAATATCTGTAACTCGGTTAACGGCGGTTGATGGTAACAAGCACGCAAGCCTGAAGCGCGAAAAATCGGCACTGGCCGATGTAACTCTGACAAAGCAACCGGTGATACGCCAGGGATCACCCAACCCAGCTCAGTCGCTGGGCAAAAGCGATTGGGTAATTGAAAACTTTGCCGACACAGCGCAACTTGGCGTAAGTTAAGCTTTTCCGACACCGCAAACAGCTGCTGATTCGCGTGTTGTTGCTCACCGAGTAGCGGTAATAACGAAAAGAACAAAGGTGCCGCTACCGTGCGCCCCACTAAATTCGGGTTGCTGCTGCCATCAAAGTTGCCAAGCCAAACGGCCACCACGTAATCACCATAGAGCCCCAAGGTCCAAGCATCGCGATACGCATAAGAGGTGCCCGTTTTCCAAGCGACGGGCGGGCTATCGGTCAGCGCAGCTAACCGCGCATTTTGTAAGGCGGGCTGACTACTGAGCATCTGTAAGGTTAAAAACGCCGCTTCGGGCAATAAGCCAGCGTTATTCTCTGCTGCTACCCTCTTTTTTAGTTCTTGGGAGGTTATCTCAACAACATCTGGGGGGGGATTGGCTGTTACCGTCCACGGCTTAGTCTCTATGCTCACGGATTGTGTCATTGCAACCTTGGTGGTCGCCTCGCTGGCAAGCCACTGCAAATCACGATACTGCCCTTGATTGCCGAGCATGGCATATAAACGCACCATTTGTTGCATCGACAACTCCAGTCCGCCCAGAGCTAAGGCTAAACCATAATAGTTGGCGTCTTGCGGTAAGCGAACCCCATTAGCCCCGAGCCATTGGTAGAAATCAGGTTGTGCTAACTTTGCTTGTAAAGTGACCGCCGGCACATTTCGACTTTGCACCAAGGCTGCTGTGGCGGTTAACGGGCCTTGAAAACGGCGATCGAAATTCTCTGGGCTGAACAGGCCAAAGCGCTGTGGTAGATCTTTTAATAAGCTTTTCGGGTGAATATGCCCTTGCTGTAACGCTAAGGCATAAATAAAAGGTTTTAGGGCTGAGCCTGGTGAACGTAGTGCCGCGGTACCATCGACTTGCCCCGCTATC
This sequence comes from Alishewanella maricola, assembly GCF_016343785.1. Lineage (NCBI taxonomy): Bacteria > Pseudomonadati > Pseudomonadota > Gammaproteobacteria > Alteromonadales > Alteromonadaceae > Alishewanella > Alishewanella maricola. The sequence goes on from NZ_JAEINI020000002.1 coordinate 174,894, forward strand.
TCGCGATTATAAAAATCGGCAGAGCCAATATAGGCTTTGATCTGCATGGTTGGGCGGTGCACCACGAGCACGCTGGCGTTACGCAGCCCTAAACGCTGTTGCTGGCGCAAATAGGTGTCGACCTGTTGCTGCACTTGCTGCTGTAAATGCCAATCTAAACTACTGTGCAACGGGCCACTGGGTTGTTGCACAGCCAGTGCTTGCACAAAATGGGGGGCGGTGAAAGGCAAGTCGGAGCGGCGTTTAAAACGAAGTGGGATCTGCAATAACTGCTGCTCACTTGCTGTTAACGGATAATACTGATGCCATATTTGCAGTAACCGGGCTCGCGCCGCTTCCAGTTGTGCCGCGCCGTTTTGCCGCTCAGGATTACGCTGTAGCGGGTTTTGTGGGATCACCGCCAGCGCTAAGGCTTCAGCCGTGCTGAGTTCTGCGGCAGTCTTACCAAAGTAAATCAGGCTAGCGGCAGCCACGCTTTCGATGTTGCCACCGTATGGCGCGTAATTTAAATAGGCTTCTAAAATGGCATCTTTGTTGAAATGCCGTTCTAAATACAAAGCCAAGCCAATTTGCTGTAATTTGCCCAGCACAGTTTGACTGTCAATTCCGTAATGTAAACGGGCTAATTGCATGGTAATGGTCGACGCCCCTTGCCGTCGCCCGCCTTTTACAACACCTTGCCAAAAAGCGCGAGCCAATGCGGGCAGATCCAAACCAAAATGCTGGTAAAAGCGACGATCTTCATATAACAAGGTGGCTTGCTGTAAGGCTGGGGCCATATCGGTTAGCGCCAGTCGTAACCGGTAACGTTCATCCGATGCCGGACGCAGTGCTAACAATTGGCCGCCTGCAGCAAAAACCGCTTGGCTTTGTGCATACTGGGCATACAGCTGCGGTTTGGCCGTAAACAAGGGTAAGCCATACCAAAACAACGCCAATAGCGCGACTAAGACCAACCAGCGTGCTATTTTCTGACGCCACAGCTGTTTAAACCTAAGCCTCACCACTGACAGTGCCCCAGCGTATTAGCCGTCATCAGCTGCGCACAACTAAGGTCGTGTTGGTTGAGCTTGATAGGCACTTACCTCAAGCTGGCCGGCTGGCGTGTAAGCGCGCACACGATTGTCGTACATGGCTTCAGCCGAGGCCACCGGCACCGTAAAACGACCGGCTGTGCTAACACGCACCTGATAAGTCAGCTCGGTCATTTGCGTTGCAATAGCGCCGAACCACAGCACGCGATCTTCACGAATGTCCATATAATCGGCCTGCCACAGGCCACTTTGCCTGGGTACTGAGCTGCGCACCACCTCAAAGCCAGCCGGTAATAAATCGGTAATCACCATATTACTGATCGTGTCCCCCGTTAAGCTACGCAGCCGCAAACGCACGGTTAACAGCTGCCCTTGGCTTGCACTAGTGATTTTCTCGCCCTCACTGTTCAGGTAATCACGCACCAGCTCAACACCGTCTGCGCGGGCTTTGCTTGGTAATTGTGCCGCATAGCCTTGCTCTGATAAGGCATAAAACAATGGATAACCTGCATTTAAGCTAAATTGCTGTACCGCTTGCCCGGTTGTGGCATGCGCATAAGGCCAGTTATCTAACAGCGCTAACTTTTCGCCATCGGCTGATAAGGTGGGTAATACCGATACGGTGTTTGGCTTGATATCGGCATAAGCTGCTAACGCCAAAATGCTGTAAGCCGCCGCTTGCGTATGATAATCGCCCGCAAATAACGGCTCGAGCTGTGTTAACAGTTGCTCGCTACTGAGCTGTGCTGCCTGCTCTGGGAAATGCCGCGCTAATAACAATAGATACTGACTATCTAAGTTAAACTGCGATTGAAACTCAGGGTTAGCAAAAGGCTGCGCTAAGCGATTAACCGGTTTATAGTCGCGCTCAAGTAACGAGGTTTTGCCTGCTTGATAAGGCTTCAGCAAACTTTGCGCTAAGCTCGGTTGCTGCAAAATCTGATAACTGGCTGCCATGTACACCGCCAAAATATCCGATTGCCAACGTTGTTCATGCTGCCGTGTTAAGCGCTCATGCAAGTGTGTTAGGGCATTACTGACTTGCTCGCCTTTTACACTTAACAAGTAAATTGCCTGTGCACGTAATCTGGCTTGATAAAGGTTAGCGCCAGCGGCTTGGCTCACGCTGCGTAAGTAATTCAGCGCCCGCTCCAGCATATAATGTGGCACAGCAAAACCTTGCTGCTCCGCTTCCAGTAAAAACTGGATCACATACAACGAGGGGAAATCTGCGCTTTGAGTATGGCCTGGCCAAAAAGCAAAGCCACCATCGGCTTGTTGTCGTTCGGCTAAGGCTTGCAGCAGCTTAGCAAACTTTTCATTTAATTGTGGCCACTGCGCTTGGAAATGCGCTTGCTTAACCAAAGGGATCCAAGGAAAAACTTGGCTAACCATCTGCTCGGTACAACCATGCGGATAAGTATCCAAGTAATGACTTAAACGGTCGACCAATAGTAACGGGCTGCTACCCGCCGTAAGCTGCCGCTCAGCCAATACCGGCAACAAGGCCGTAGTATTCAGTTGTTGCTGCCCACTTTTACTATAACCAAACTGCAATTGCCGCAAATAAGGCTGTGCCGGGCGAATACTTAAACTCAACTCTCGTTGACTGCTCTGCAGACCATCAATCGTGGCCACACTAAAACGAATTGAGGCTTCGCCTGGTTGCTCGTTTGCCTTTAATTTCAGCCGCAGAACCTCTGCGGCGCCTTCATCCACAGTAATACTTTGCATGGGCTCACTGAGCAAGGTTAAACCTTGACTCACTGTTGTCTTAACCTCTAACGGTAACGCCTTACCTGAGCCGTCGAGCATATTACTGATCGATAAACTGATCTCAAATTCATCTGCCGGTGCCACAGCCGTTAATACATCGGGCTGCAGAACAAAGGGCCCACGAACCAACACGTCTTGGCGAGTCGCCCCTAACGCCTGCTCAGAGACCCCCACGGCCATTAATTGCACCGTGCCATTAAAGGTATCGGGTAATCGCGCCTGATGCACACTGCCATTAGCATCGGTTTTCACCACACCTAACCAAAAGACGCCAGGTTGTTCCACCCGACGCGCGAACGGATTGGTGTCACTTTTCAATCGAGCTCCCGAAACCATTATCCTTTCGGTATCACCACCAGGCCCTGCCGTTAAACGTTGTAAGGCGCTAAATTCCGGTAAAATAAGATCTAGCATCTGCATACTGCGCACTTGTAAAGCGCGTTTTTGTAAGAAAAACGCCAGTGGATCGGGTAAGTCGTAAGCGGCTACCTGCAAGATACCGGCATCGACACCGTACAGCAGCACATCGGCGGGCTGTTCGCTGCTTAAGCTAAAGCTAAATTCTCGCCCGGGCTGGATCAACGCCGGTGCCGTTAAGTTAAGCTGCAAGGTTCTGGCAGCACGAGCAATATTAAAGGGTTGCACCGCATAACTTAGCGGGCTTAACAGCAACTCAGGCGCACCGGCTGCGCGTACAAAACTGACATTTAAATAAGCATTACCTTGCAAGTCTGCCGGTATTTGAATGCGCTGCATACTGTGGCTGCTGTCTGCTTGAAACCAGCGAAAGGCGACGACCTTGTTTGTTTCAATGGTGATTAAACCACTACCGGTATAAGGTGCCGTTACACTAAACTCTAACCACTCGCCCGGATGATAATCGCTTTTGCTAAGTTTTAGTTGTAACTCGGCATTTTGCTCGAGTTGCGCGGTCAAATTAGCATTACCGACCACAGTGTAATCGGTTTGACTGACCACCTCACCAGCCTTATTAAACAGCTGCAGCTGATAATCGCCAGGTTGTTCGGTATTCAACTGATAAGATTGCCCTTGCTCGGCAATACTGAAGTCTTGCTCTGCTATGACCTTTTGCTGCAACACCGTTTGATATTGTAAGGTACCATCGGGTTGTTTCACCAAACTGGATAACGGTGTTTTTTGCACTAACTTTAGCGTTAAGTTGTCTTGTGCTACCGAAGTCAACTGTTGATTAATGGCTAAAAAATGTAATTGCCGAGCTTGCTGTTGCTTTAAAAAACTCAGCGCTCCATCGGCTTTCATGCCAATTAATACGGGGCTAGTCGCGATAAGCGCGCCATTACTGTGCTGCACTGCCCGCCCACCGGCGCTGTCAAACCCTTCAACGTACACTTGCAATTGCCAATGGCCCTGTTGAAAACGCTGCAGCGGTAAGTTAAAGGTCACCTGACCAGCGCTATCGGTTTGCTGCTCGGTTAAATTCTCGCGCTGCGCAACTAAGCTCTGCTCATTTGGGATCCCAAACTGATAATCTGGATAAGCATCAAATTGAAATGCGCTGGGCATCAAGACATAACGGGCAGCCACACGCCGCTGCTGCGCGGCACTACCAAACAAGTTATCGAGTTGCAGGGCTAAACTTAATTGCTCAGGCAATAACCAACCTTTTGCCTGTTGATTAAACTCACTACTTATTTTTAGGGTGTCGGGTAAAAACTCTTCTAGTTGAAAACTGACATCACCGAGTGTTTGTTGATGCCGGCCTTGTGCATCCACTAACATAATTAAAGCATCATATTCACCGGTATCGCTAAACTTAGCAGTGTCTAACTGAAAACTTTGCAAACCACGCGCTGATAAAGTGAATTTTTGCTGATGTAGCGCATTGCCTCGAGGCCCGTTAACTTGCAATTGTAAGCTGAGGTTTTTGGCTGTTACCGGTGCTAAATCACTGCGGCGAATAATACTGGCTAATTGCACCGTTTCACCCGGCCGGTAAATGCCACGATCGCTGAACATAAAGGCTTTAAGCTGGGCCGCATTACCCGACTGATATTCGCCATCAATCGCAAAGCGCGAATAATCGAGTTGTCGACTGTAACGATTGAACGGAATAAACGTACTGTCGGTGCGACCATTTTCAGTGTGCTGGACCAAATACACGGTGGCCTGCTCCGCCTCTTTTAAGCCATTAGTCACCCCAAGTTCCACATGGCCTTGCTTATCGGTCATGCCGCTGTATATCGCCAAGCCATTACGCCCAAGCAATTGCACCTTGGCACCACTCACCGGCTTGCCGCTGGCTAAAGACATCACAAAGACTTTTTGGCTACTGTCTTGTTGGTGTTTCACCATCAAGCCTAAATCGGTGACCAACACTAGCCGCTTATCTAATACTTCGCCTAACCAATCCGGATACTTCGGATCGTGTTGATATACCTCAACAAAATACACGCCCATGCCTTCACGCTGCAGATGAGGTTTTAAATCTAAACTTAAAAACTGATTTTTTTGAGGTGTCTGATTATTGATTTCAAAGATCTGCTCGGTGATAGCCGCAAGGTTTTCCGCACCGAAACTGCGATTGTAAAAAAAGGGGTTGCTGATATCGCCGCCACTTTGGCTAATAAGATGATTAAGATGTTGCGGTAATACCTTAGCCAATCGCACTTTTAGCTGTGGTAAGCCGCGGCTGACCAGTTGCATCTTTTGCTCACCTGATAACATTAATACCGCACCCTCACCACTGATCCGTGCTTCTTTTGGATAATCCGGTAGCGTCAGTACGCGTTGATAGGTTTGGCTTAGTTGATAATTATCTAAACCGGGTAAACCCGCCTTAACTATCACCGCCAATTGCCGCTGCGCCGGTAAATCCAATTTAATGGCAAAATCTTGTTGATGCGCAAAAGCCCCCGGCTCTAGCTGATAATGCAATAACCTGGCTTGCGCTAAGATAGCCGGCGTAAACTCTGCGGCCGTCCAAGTGCGTTTCGCCGGATGTGGCGGTAACAGATATAACTGTAAATGTGCCGTCAGATCAGTAAAACGCACCCGATCAGTCAGGCTTAATTGCAATACTTGCTCAGGCTCCGCTTGGGCGTTACGCACTAATTGCAATTGCGCATCACTGATCTGCAGCACCGTAGTGTGATCGGGGATCAACACTTGCTGCTGCTGCGCCTCTTGCGTGCGGCCTTGACCATGCTGCGCTTTAACGCCAGCGGCGAGCTCGAAAGTTAAAAATTGTGCTTGCTTAGGCAAACTGATCGGTTCGCTTTGCAGATACCAAACCCGTCCTTGCTCAGCACTTTGCAGGGTATACGCAACAGACTGCGCTTTACTACCCACTTTTTCTGCGCTTTGCGGCAAGTTTAAACTCAACGCTTTTTGCAAACTTTGTTGCTCAACCGCATGAGTAAAAGCCAGCGTGGCTAAAATGCGTCGCACCGAAACCTGCTCGGGATCTTGATAAAACTGCAGTTGTTCTATGGCAACATTAAGGGCCGGACTGTCGAATGACCATTCGCGGGTAGCAAGAGCTAGCTTGTCGGCAAACCAGGTTTTAGGCAGTGTGATCTGATAACGCTGACCCGCTGGCCATGCTTGCTCGGGTAAAAACTGTAATTGGTTATCATCCAGCCATTGCCACTGGCCCTGAATGGCGGGTGTGATCGTATCCCCTACCGCCAGGCTTTCACCGATTAAAGCCAGCTTTGCTGCGCTTAAGTTTGCAGTAGCTATCGGTAAACTGATCCGGGCGGGGTTAACATCGGCAAGTTGCGCGTTTTCGCTCGCGGGGTCTTCCTGGTAAAAGCGCAATAATAACGGTGTGGGTTGTTCTTCCTGTTGTACTATCTCACCTTGGCTTGGCGCGATCACTTGCGCTAACACCTGCGGTGCCTTGGGCAGTTGCCAATAATAGCGAGTGAACAAGGCAAGGCTCATTAGCGCCAATAACACAATAAGCAAAGCCGCACCAAAACGCTTCGGCTGCGCTTTCGCTTGTTGTTGTAGCTTGGCTAACCAAGCCGGTGCAGCCCAGCTGAGCTGCCCAAACAGCCGAGTAAATAGAGACGAAGACCCTGACATACCCCATCCTTGCTCGCGTCAACCGCGGAAAATTCCTCAATATTGTTAAAGTATAGCCCTGTTATATTAATAACCGATGAACTCTTTTAAAAAAAGGCAATGATAACCTAATGATTTAGGGAGAAAATTGAATTTAAGCCAGCCGTAGTTTAAAGTGAAAATCAGATCCCACTAAAAAAGTGTTCAACATGAAATTTCATTCCGCACTACTAGGCATTGTAACGCTAGTCTTTGCTAGCTTTGCTACTCAAGGGCAAGGTGTCAGCATTACCGTGTTAGATCAGACTAACAAACCGCTGGCCGATGCGGTGATTGAAATTATCAGCCCTGATGTTAAAACGACCACAGTAGCGAGAATAGCGCATGTCGCACAGGAAGATCTGGTATTTGTGCCATTTGTTACCGCGATTCAACAAGGTAATCTGATCGAATTTCCCAATCGCGACAAAACCCGACATCATGTTTACTCTTTTTCCAGTGCTAAAACCTTTGAGATCCAACTGTATTCCGGTAAGCCTGAAGCGCCTGTTCAATTTGACGAGCCTGGGATCGTCGTTCTTGGCTGCAATATTCATGATTATATGCTGGCCTATATCTACATTGGTGAAAGCCCGCTGTTACTCGTTACCGATAAGGAAGGTAAAGTACAGTTCCCAGAGGTTCCTGCGGGTGAACTTCGCTTAAAAATCTGGCATCCGTGGCAAGTTGAGGCTTTAGCTGAGCAAGTGGTTACGCCAGATGAAACGGGCCATCTGACCTTTTCCTTGGCCATCGAAGACAATGAAAAGCCCAGTGCACCAAAGCGCGGCTTTGGTAGTTAAGTTTATTTATGCTAAATAAACACCTGGGGTAATAGCCTAAGCAGCTGCCACTTTGGGTATAGTTTGGAGAAACACGATGATCACGCGTTTTACATTAGCCCTTTGTTGCCTAATTGCCAGCGCGAGCAGTGTTGCCGGCAGCAAAATCGTGGCGACAGGCGGTGCAACTAGCATTGAAGGCAGTGCTGGCGGCGGTATAGTGCCGTGGGCAGTGATTAACGGTTATGGCAGCAGTGATGAGTGGAGCGCCACCGCTTTTACGAGCCGCGTCGGTGTTGATGATTTCACGCTAAATGTGTTTGGCGCCAGCGTCAGTTATGACAATAAATGGGAATGGTCGGTTGCCCGGCAAACCTTCAAATTAGATAGCATTGGCGGTGAATTACGCCAAGATGTGTTTGGTGTTAAATATCATATCGCCGGAGAGCTGCTGTACACGGCTTTGCCGCAAATCAGCGTTGGCTTACAGTATAAAAAGCACCGTGATTTTGGGTTACCGCAAGCGGTAGGCGCTCGTGATGATAGTGGTGTCGATGTTTATTTTTCTGCCAGTAAAGTGTTGTTTGACCACGTTGCCGGGCGCAATTTGCTACTAAACGGCACAGTGCGTGCCACTAAAGCCAACCAAACCGGTTTACTCGGCTTTGGCAGTGCTAGCGATAACGATTATCAATTTGTCTTTGAAGGTTCAGCGGCAGTTTTGCTGAATTATAACGTGGCGCTGGGCTTTGAATTTAAACAAAAGCCTGATCAATTAGACTTTGCTACCGAGCAACATTGGCGCGATCTGTTTGTCGCGTGGTTTATCAATAAGCATGTGTCGGTGGTCGGTGGCTATGTCGACCTTGGCAGTATTGCCGGTTTTGATCAGCAACAAGGTTATTATATTTCAGTAGAAGGAGCCTGGTAATGCGCACCATCACCCCCTTAGTTTTCGCGTTACTGTTGACGGCTTGTAGCCAACACCCCCAACCTAGCTTGTATCAACAACTCGGTGGCGAGCCGGGTATTGCCGCTATTACCGATGGTTTATTGCAAAAAATTGAACAAGATCAACGTATCGTGCATCACTTTGCCGATACCGATATTGCACGTTTTCGCCGATTACTAGCCGAGCAGCTGTGTAATATCAGCGGCGGCCCTTGCGAATATACCGGTGGTACCATGCAAGAAAGCCACACCGGCTTTAACATTACCTTGGCGCATTACGATGCGTTAGTCGAAAACTTAATTGACGTGATGCAACAGCAGCAGATTAGCATCAGTGCGCAAAATCAGTTACTGGCCCTACTTGCGCCCATGTACAAAGACATCACTTATCGCTAATCACCTTAGCGCCCAAATGCACTGAGCTATCTCCTCCGACCACACTCAGACACCGGTAAGAGCTCAGACCTCTGACCGCACTCAGAGACAGGTTGGACCACACTCTGAGACTGGTATGACCGGTGTCTGAGTGTGGTCGGACAACTGAATAAGCTTTAATCTGACATCACGCTATTCATTCAGTGGCACATAACGCAGTTGTCCGGCCATTTGCGTTGAATGAAACAAGGCAAATCGGCCTATCCTGAGCACTAAGGGCGCACAAGCCGGCAAGGGCTCCTCGTGATCCACTTTTCGAAGCAAGGTGATATGCGGCTTAAATTCAGGGTGCTGTGCCTCAAAGCCTTGTTGCTGACACAACTGCGTGATCTGCTGTTGTAGCTGCAATAAGGGTTCAGGAATAACACTTGGCGCTAAATAAGCAATTTTAGGTTTGGCGAAATAGCCAAATTTATCGAAAATGAGCGTTATATCAATTGGCGCAATCGTCTTCGCCGCAGACAGTAAAAACGGCTCTTGCTCACCGTCTACTTGACCAAGAAAAAACAGCGTTAAATGAAAGTTATCCGCAGTCACAATTCGCGCATCAGGATACTGCGCTATCAGCTGCTGCTGATAGGTTAGGATAGCTTGTTGCTGCGCTGGGGAAAATTGCAGTGCAAAGAACAGTCTTTTCATATGCTCATGCGCTAAGTTAATGAAGCTAAAGCCGCGGTTGTTGTCAGCGAGCGCTGCTGCGGTTTTCTCATCACAAGCAAGCGCCTAGTGTGTGCCAGGCACTTACTTGTTCAAGACTAACCGCGTTGCGCTTTGCCGTTTTGTGGGCGCTTTGCTTTTGGTTTCGCCGCTGTTTGGCCATGAGTGCTTGCTGGCGTAGCTGGCTGTTGGCCGTTCTGTTTGGCTTTAGGCTTGCCCGTATTATCGGCACGCGTGGCTTTTGCCGCCGGATTTAACCCCGTGTGCCGCGTTAACGCCGGCTTCCCCCCCCGAAGAGGTTTGCGCTGTTGCTCATCTTTGCCTTCCGGTGGCACTAAACAGTCTTTGCCCCGGCCAATTAAATGCTGTAAACCCATCTTCGTTAGTGCTTCGCGAATACTTGGCCAGCCTTTTGGATCGTGATAACGCAAAATGGCTTTATGTAAACGGCGCTGCCTTTCACCTTTGGGTACCGGCACTGCTTCTTTATTCGCTTTATTAATGTTTTTCAGCGAATTCATCTCGGTGTGATAAATCGTGGTGGCATTGGCCATCGGGCTTGGATAAAAGTTTTGTACCTGATCTAATCTGAAATCACGCTCTTTTAACCATAAGGCTAAATTCACCATATCCATATCGGTGGTGCCAGGATGCGAGGCAATAAAATACGGGATCAGGTACTGCTCTTTGCCCGCTTCTTTACTAAAGCGATCAAACATCTCTTTAAATTTATCGTACGCGCCCATACCCGGCTTCATCATCTTACTTAATGGGCCCTCTTCGGTATGCTCAGGGGCAATTTTTAAATAACCGCCGACATGATGCTGCACTAATTCTTTCACATAGTTAGGATCTTCTACCGCCAAATCATAACGTACACCCGAGGCAATCAGCACCTTTTTGATGCCTTCGATATTACGCGCTTCACGGTACAACTCTACCGTCGGGCTTTGATCGGTATCCATGTGCTCACAGATGGTCGGATAGACACAAGAAGGTCGACGACAAGTTTGCTCTGCTTTCGGGTTTTTACAATTTAAGCGATACATATTGGCCGTGGGCCCACCTAAATCGGAGATGACGCCAGTAAAACCCGGTACTTTGTCGCGAATGTCTTTGATCTCTTGCATTATCGACTCTTTCGAGCGACTTTGAATAATCCGGCCTTCGTGCTCAGTAATGGAACAAAACGAACAGCCACCAAAACAGCCTCGCATAATATTCACTGAGGTTTTAATCATTTCATAGGCAGGGATCTTGGCTTTACCATACGCCGGATGCGGAATACGCTGATAGGGCAAACCAAACACCAGATCCATCTCTTCGGTACTCAGCGGAAAAGCCGCAGGATTTACCCAAATATGCCGATCACCATGACGCTGCATAATGGCGCGCGCACAGCCTGGATTGGTTTCTTGATGCAAAATACGTGAGGCATGGGCATACAACGGCTTATTCACACTCACCTGCTCAAACGCTGGTAGCTTAACGTAAGTCAGCTCCCACGGTTTTTGCCGTGGTGCCTGCACGATAATAGGTTTGGCTTCCACTTCTGCCGGTTTAGTTAAATCAATACCGGCTTTGGCAAATTCAGAATAACTGCTACAGCCGACATCATCAGCACCGTAAGGATTGGGAATCGGGTCGATTTTGCCAATTTTATCAATGGCGGTGGAATCTACGCCGCGCCAGCCCGGCAGAGGCTCTTTGCGGATCACCGCAGTACCGCGTACATCCTGAATATCGGCCACCGGAATACCACTGGCAAGGCGGTAGGCTACTTCAATTAACGGCCGCTCGGCATTACCATAAATTAAGATGTCAGCTTTGGCATCAAAAATAACTGAACGGCGAACTTTCTCAGACCAATAATCATAATGGGCAATACGGCGTAAACTGGCTTCAATACCGCCAATAATAACCGGCACATCACTGTATGCTTCTTTACAGCGCTGGGTATAAACAATTACCGCGCGATCCGGTCTTTTACCCCCAATATCGCCGGCGGTGTAAGCATCGTCATGCCGCAATTTTTTATCGGCGGTATAACGGTTAATCATCGAGTCCATATTACCGGCAGACACACCGTAAAACAGATTAGGTTTGCCTAAGCGCATAAAGTCGGCTTTGCTATGCCAATCGGGCTGAGCAATAATCCCCACGCGATAGCCTTGCGCTTCCAACATACGCCCAACTACTGCCATCCCAAAGCTGGGGTGATCCACATAAGCATCGCCAACCACTAAGATAATGTCGCAGCTATCCCAACCGAGTTTGTCCATTTCGGCACGAGACATCGGTAAAAAAGGCGCGGTGCCGTAACATTCGGCCCAGTATTTTGGGTAAGAAAACAGATCGCGCTCAGGCGCCATCCGGGCTACCGGAGCAGATTTACGAAGATTTACAGTAGTCGCGGACATAATTACAGCACCTGAGTGTTACAAGGCCGCATATTATACAGGGTGTGCGATTGAAAGGCGAATAAGCCGCATGACTTTACTGCCTCGCGGGGCTACACTGACTTTTTGTCTCGAAGATTTGCGCCGATGTCTAACCTACTCCCACGTCAATTGCTGTTACTGTCACTACTTGCCGGTTTTTTAACCATGGCGTTAAAAACCCTGGCTTGGTATTTAACCGATTCGGTGGGGTTTTTATCTGACGCTATCGAGTCGCTGGTGAATGTCGCGGGCGCAAGTTTTGCGCTAATGATGGTAACACTGGCCAAACGCCCTGCTGATGAACACCATCCTTTTGGCCACACCAAAGCAGAATACTTCTCAGCCGCTTTTGAAGGCGGCATGATTTTTCTGGCGGCGCTGGCGATTATGTTTACCGCCGTTGAGCGTTTGCTCAATCCTCAACCTTTACTAGGCTTAAATATCGGCATCGTACTAACCGTGCTGGCCAGCCTGCTTAACTTAGCTGTGGGCTTGCTACTGGTTAAAGGTGGTCAACAACATCAATCGCCGGCCTTAGAGGGTGATGGCAAACATTTGTTAACCGATGTTTGGACCACTGCTGGCGTGGTTATCGGGGTCGTGTTAGCGGCATTAACGGGGTTTATTTGGTTGGATGCCTTGGTGGCTATTTTGGTGGCCTTGCATATCCTGCGTGAAGGCGGCAGTATTTTATTCAAGGCGATAAATGGCTTAATGGACAGAGCCTTGACTGCAGAACAAATTGCCACAATTGAACAAATTTTTGTCGAGCTGGGTAATCGCCAGGCGCAGTTTACGCATTTACGCACCCGCGCTGCCGCCACCCAAGCGTTTGCGCAAGCGGATTTACTGGTGCCCGGTGACTGGAGTGTCGAGCGTGCGCATCAATTAGCTGATGCTGCCGAGCAGCAATTACTCAGCTTAGGTGTGCAATTAACAGTACATATTGAACCGTTGGACTATAACAGCTCGGATAACAGGCTACTCAATCCAACCGTTCATTAACTCACTTTAGCCAATCATATTGGCAAGAAGCTGCATTAGCTCGCGACCTTGGCTAGATACTCTTCTGCAGCGAACGACATCGCTAGGCTGCGTTAAATACTGAGCGACAGTAAAAACTATAGCGCCAAGCCTGGCATACTGACCGCTAAATTAATGAAGCGCTGCTGATGTTGCTGCAAGGCCGCCAAGTCTTCGCTGGTTAAACACGGCTGAATCACTTTTTGCATATGACTGGTTTGCGCCAAGGTTTTTTCAACTTGATCGCGCTGCGCTTGTGGTAAAAACGGCAACGACTGCTGTGACAGATTCAACATCGGCTGCATCGATTGCAGAACCGGCCAAGCCCCTTTCGCGGTTAACTCTAAAAAGACTGCCGGAGTAAGCTGGTGCGCGGCCAAAATTTGTTGCATCTGCGCCACATATTCTTTACCGCTTTCTTTGGCTTGTAACTCACTAACATGCTGTGGCCAGTTGCAATGAGGCTGTAATCTTAAACGCTTTAACTCAGCGGGGCTGTCTTGCTCAATTTTCGCCAATTGCGGTAAAACCGCCTCTAAGCGACTAATGTTTTGCTCAGTAATCACGGTAGCGGCCGACAACACACTACTAAAGCCAAACAACGGCAACATCAGCGCTAATACTTTCATTCGCATAAAAACCTCTTCACTATCTAAGTAAATTGCTCCACAACACCACCGACCTGTCTCTGAGTGTGGTCTAACCAGTGTCAGAGTGTGGTCCAACCTGTCTCAGAGTGCGGCCAGAGCTCAGAGCTCGTACCGGTGTCTGAGTGTGGTCGGATCTGTCTCTGAGTGTGGTCTGATCTGTGTTTTACGCGCTTAAGGCTGAACGGTGGCTGAAAGCACGTTTAGCTTGGATTATCTTGGCGTAATAACCGCTGCAAAGCGCCAAAACGCCAATCACGTAGCGCTAGAACCACGCTACTGCCATGGCGCTGACTGAGCGGCAACTGACTGTCTTGTTGTACTAATTCATTAAATTCATTAGCAAGACGTTTTAGTTTTCGTTGAAACACGGCGTTATTCGATACCGACAACATGCCATTTAATACCAGCAAGCATTCTTGATCGCCATTAAAACGATGATGAATGAAATCAGTTGCCAATTGCTGTTGAAAGAAGCGTTGAATGGGACCATCGTTACGCCAGCTAAAATTGGGGGCAACTTTTAATTTAATGCGGTTTTGTGGTAACAGTTCAATCAACTTTAAACGGTCTAATTTAATCAACTTTTGCAAACATTCAGTTGGCGTCAGTTGATACCACTGCAGCATGTCTTGCATCGTCCAATGATTTAACGCCGATACGGCCACCACTAACAAGGTCAGATCTTCAGTTAACTGCTGCTCTTGCTGTTCACTCAGTTGCGTTACCTGCCACTGCGCTTGCTCTAATAAACGCAGCAGATCAGTAAAATCGAGCGCCATCAGCTGACAAATGCTTTCAATACGCGCCAGCGTAAACTGTTGCTGGGAGAACATCCGTTTTACACTGGCTTCGGTCAGCCCAAGATGTTGTGCAACCTGTTGGTAAGTAAAACCATGCTGTTTTAATGCTTGCTTAACGACTTTAATTAACGCGCTGCTTTGCTGCATCTGATGCTTACCTGTAACGGCCCAACACTAAAAGTAGCGCATTATGCTACCAAAGGCGATAAATAATGCTGCTTTTGTTTTTCAGGTAGCGCTATGTTTACTTGCCTGCTAGCTTAATGAGTAAGCAAACCTGCTCAACCTTAAGGACGCTATTATGGCTCTGTCAATTCGTCAAATCAGTATTAGTCTTGCCCTACTTTGCAGTTTAACCGGTTGCGCCAGTCAACAAATGGGCAGCCGCAGTAGCGTGGTCGATTACCTCTACCCCACTGAAAATGAAGTCATGATCAGCCCAGCGACACCGGTTTTACAATTACCCATTCGCTTAGGCATAGCCTTTGTACCGGCTGATCGCAGTCATCAGCGTGGTGACAACCCTTGGGCTTGGCAAAACACCGGCGCCAACCTGCTGACCGAGCCGGCCAAGATGCAAATTCTCGATAACATTGCTGCACAATTTAGAGAACGTGACTTTATTGGCGATATTCAAGTGATCCCCAGCGCCTATTTGCGGCCGCAAGGCAGTTTTACCAACCTTGATCAGTTAAAAACCATGTTCAGTGTCGATGTCATCGCCTTAGTGTCGTTTGATCAAGCGCAGTTTAGTGACGACTCAAAAGCCGCGCTGAGTTATTGGACCTTGGTAGGTGCTTATTTAGTGTCGGGGCAGAAAAACGATACTAGCACTTTGATGGATACCGCGGTTTATGCCATCGACAGTCGCAAGTTGTTATTTCGAGCTCCGGGCGTCAGCCAAATACAAGGGCGCTCCACGCCCATTAACCTAAGTGAAGAACTACGGCTGGATAGTAGCGCCGGCTTTGCTGCCGCCAGTGAAGATATGATTAGCAATTTAGAAACAGAATTACAGCGTTTTACCGAGCGTTTAAAAGCACGGCCAGAGGATATCAAAATTGTCAAAAGCAGCCATTACCGTGGTGGCGGTAGCTTCGGTTCAAGCTTTTTAATTGTCCTATTTGGCCTTTGGCTGAGTCGGCAACGTGCTCGCCACCCACTCAGCCAAAGTTAAAGCTTAAAGGTTAGGCTCGTTTCAATAAGCGATGTTGCCAACGCTGACTGCGCAGTAACAATTGCGCACAAGCGGCGCGTAACTTTATCAAGCCATAATAATTTAACGGTACCAGCAGCAAACTGGTTAAGGTAGAGAATAACAAGCCACCGATGATCGCTAAGGCCATCGGTGCATAGCTGGGGCCGTCACCGCCAATTGAAGTACCGCCTAACGCCAGGGGCACTAAACCTAACACCGTAGTGGATACCGTCATTAAAATCGGCCGCAGCCGTAAAGTACAGGCTTCTACAATCAAGGTTTTTAGTGGCATATCAGGCTGTAATTGCCGATCTTGATTAATACGATCAACCAACACGATGCCGTTATTCACCACAATGCCCATTAATACCAGCATGCCAATCATGCCCATCACCCCCATGCTGGTGCCGGTGAGCCAGAATGTCCAAAACACCCCAACAAAAGAAAACAATAGGCTGCTAATCACCGCATTGGGCAGTAATAACGATTCAAATAACGCCGCCATCACAATGTAAATCATCGCCAGCGCCAGCAACATATTCACCATCATCACTTGCTGCTCTTCGTTTTGCTGCACAAAGCCACCTTGATAAGACCAACGATAACCGTCAGGCAGCTGCACCTGCTGCATTAACTGATCAATATCTGCCCGTGCTTGTTCGTTTTTAACCTCCGGCTGTAATGCTAATTGCAATGCAATACCAGTTTGCCGTTCGAACCGTTGGATAGACTGCAACCGTGGCATCACCTTTAATTCCGCCACCTGCGACAATGAAATACTGACACCGTTAACCACCGCCACGGGCAAGGCAGCAAGCTCGGCCGGTGATTGGCTGATGCGTTCATCGTAAATCAAGCGGATCAACAGCTCCCCCTGCTCACTGCTACGAAAGGTACGTAAATTGACCCCACGTAACGCTAACGCAACGGCATTCGCTACCTGATCGGCCGCCAATTTAAGGCGATCCAGCTCAGCACGTTTAAGTATGATTTGAATTTCTTGTTGACCTTTCGCCAAATCAGAGCTCACTTCGGCAAGGCTGGGCAAGCTTTGTAACAGCGGTTGGATCTCACCCGCCAAGCTTAATAAACGCTCAGTCGAATTGCCTAATAAGTGTAGCTGCAACGCATTGTTATTATTACCAAAACTAAATGAAGGTTGCGAACGCACCAACGTTGGCCAGTCGGCGCGAATGTGCTCTTTTAGTTGCGCTAAGGGCACTTCAAGCTCAGGTTTCAGCAGAATAATCGACATGGCATGCCCAGCACGATAATAACTGTATACAGAAGCGATACCAAACTCTGCCTGACGACTGTATAAAAACGCTTCCATCGTTGACACTTCTGCCCGCACTTCTTCTAGGCTGTAATTGCCTTGCACATTGTAATTTAGGTACAAGCGGCTATTATCCTGGTCTTCATCACTACTAGTACCCATTTGTGAAAAGGGTAAGCCCGCACTGGCTAGCACCAACAAGGCGGCAACACTGGCTGTTTTTGGCCAATTCATCACCAGTGTCAGCGCACGATGATAAAACTGCTCTAAGGCTGAAGCGGTTTGTTGCGGTTGTGGCTGCACACTTAATTTGGTGGTTAACAACGGGATCAGGGTTAAGGCTAACAATAAAGAAATGCCCAAGCATAAACAGATGGCAATGGCGACATGCTCTAAAAAGATGGTCAGCTGCATCTTTTCACCAATAATATTCGGTAAAAACACTATCGCCGTGGTGGCGGTACCGGCTAATACCGCCAAGCCAACGCGCTTTACCCCACGCTCAGTCGCCGCGCGAATATCGCCGCCGGCTGCACGTTCCCGAAAGATGCTTTCGGTGACCACTACCGCATTATCAACCAGCATACCTATGGCTAACATTAAGCCCATCATGCTAAGAATATTTAAGCTGTAGCCCATAAAATACATGGCGCCCAGCGCAATCACGATGGCCGCAGGCACCGATAACACCACAATTAAGGTGGTGGTTAAATGCCGTAAAAATAAAAACAACACAATAAACGACAGCAAAGCGCCGATGGCACCGGCCATTAATAAATCACGCAACGACGTTGTCACGCTGTCGGCCAAATCATCCATCACAAATAAATTGATGCCATTAAACGCCGGGTTCGCTTCAGCCTTTGCCACAACTTGCATGGCGGCAGCGGCAACATCCACTAGGTTAGCACCCGATTCTTTATACACGTTCATACCAACCGCGTAGGTTTGATTTAAATGGCGCCCTTCTTGGCGTTTAGGCAACTCAAGTTCAACGCTGGCCAGATCACGCAGTTGCAAACCGGGGCGTATCGGCAAAGCCGCGATCTCACTTAAATCTTGATACTCACCCAGTGGTTTCACTAAGACACTTTGCTCTGGATTACGTAACTCGCCGGCACTTAACGAAAAGTTACTGCCGCGTAATTGCGCCAGTAAACTACTGGCATCAACATTCAGGGCGCGCAATTTGTCGGGATCAAGGCGAATAATGACTTGGCGTTTTTCAACACCGTATAATTCCACTTTTGATACGCCCGGCACGCGCTCTAATGGCCGTTTAATTTGCTGCTCCAGCAAATCGTAGGCCATCGCCAGATCGCGCTCAGAAGAAATGCGTAATTGAAAAATCGGCAAATCGCTGGTATTAAATTGAAACAGCAACACGCGCTCGACATCGCTTGGCAGCAAATGCCGAATACTATCAAGACGCTCGCGTACCTCTAAGCCCTTGCTGCTGATGTTTTCGCTCCAACGAAACTCAAGCGATACATCACCGCTGTTTTCATTAGCAAAACTGCGCAAACGCTTAATACCACTAACCGTAGCCAAAGCTTCTTCCAAAGGCCGCGTAATTAAACGCTCTACTTCAGCAGGGCTAGCATTAGGATACGGTACGGTGACATATAATTGCGGCACATCAATGCCCGGCAGCATCTCTAGCGGCAATAACCTGCTGGCTAAACCACCGAGTAACAGAAGCGAAATAAAAAACATGCAAATAGTCACCGGCCGACGCAAGGCTAACCGGGTTAACCCTAAGGGTTTTTCTGTTGTAGGTTGCTCTGTGTTCATACTTGCGCCTCCGTAACAACAGCGCTTTGGCGGTTTTGCTGAAAACTATACAGCACCGGTATAAACACCAAGGTTAATAAGGTGGCTAAACTTAAGCCGAAAATGACCGTGATCGCCATCGGCGCCCGAATTTCACTGCCTTCGCCAGTACCAATCGCCAGTGGTAATAAACCGAGCACCGTGGTTAAAGTGGTCATCAACACGGGGCGTAAACGACTTTGCCCAGCCAGTATAATGGCCTCGGTCATCGCTTGGCCTTCTGCTCGCAATTGATTGATGCGGTCAATTAGTACAATGGCGTTATTTACTACGATACCCGCCAACATAATTAAACCAATAAATACAATCACTGATAACCGCGTATCTGTTAGCCACAAACCTAACACCGCCCCTGCTCCTGCTAGCGGCACCGTAAATAAAATCAGTAAGGGTTGCAGTAAATTCTCAAACTGCGAGGCCATTACTAGGTACACCAAGAACACGGCCAATAACAACGCAAACAGCAAAGAGCTGTATGCGCGGGCCATTTCTTCGCTTTGGCCCATCACCTGCACTACTTGACCTGGCGGCAACACCAGTTGCTGTAACAGTGTATTAGCACGGTCTGTAGCTTGCTCTAAATCACCATAGGCTAAATTGGCCGTAACGATGGCAACCCGCTGCTGGCCAACTCGGGTAATTTCGCTTGGGCCCACTTCACGGCGCACTTGCGCAACGGCACTTAACGGCAAAGGCTCGGCTGCACCGGGGTTGATAATCAGTTGCGCCAGTTGTAATTCATATTGCCGATATTGCTCAGCTAAGCGTACGCGAATATCAATCTTACGATCGTTTACCGAAAACTGCCCCGCCACTTCACCGCCGATATAGGTTGCGACACGCTTGGCCACCTGCTGTGCTGTCATACCTAATTGCGCCAAACGGGCATGATCAAAATACAGCGTAATCTCAGGCTGGCCTGGCCGTAAACTCGATTTAACATCCGTAAAGCGCTGATCGGCACTTAATAAGCCCTGCAAGCGCTCTGCCGATTCGGCTAGCTGGGTTAAATCATAACCACTAATTTCAATTTCTAACGGCGTGCTAAAACTAAACAACTGCGGCCGGTCAAAGTGCGCGTTTACCCCTGGCTGTAAGGCTAAACTGCGGCGCAGCTCTTCTTGCAATAATTGCTCGTCTGCAGCACTACTCTCATCGGTTAACACCACATGTAAACGGCCCCAATGGCTGCCACCAATGGCGGGATCAACTGTCATTTGCGCGCCAGTACCGGCTAAACCATAGCTGCGCGCCACCACCGGATATTGCTCTAATTGCTTAGCTAGCTGCTTTAACAGTGCATCCGTTTGCTCAATTGCCGAGCCTACCGGTAATTGCACATCAACATAAAACTCACCTTGGCTAAGTTGTGGCAACACATCAGCCCCTAAGCGCGGTAGCAAGCTAAAGCAGGCCCCTGCGGCAATAAAAGTAACGAGTAAAGTCAGCGTTTTTGCCCGCAGCGCAGCACGAAGCACTTTCAGATAGCTTTGCTCTGTTACACTTAATACCCATTGCACCAACAACACGGCAGGGCGACACAGCCAATACAAGCCTTTTGCAATAAGACTAAATAGCAGGCTCAGCACGCTAACCAGCGATAATAGTACAAGGTATAAGCCGCGACCGATCAAGCGCAGCGGCAATAGTGGCCAGTGATACCAACGCGTGGGTTTTAATGACGACAAAGCTTTAAGTTCTTGCTCGCCCTCAGTTAATGCCGTTTTGCGACTGCGCGCTGCCATGGTTGGAATTAACGTCAAAGCCACCACCAGCGACACTAACAAAGCAAAGGTCACGGTTAAGGCTTGATCACGAAACAGTTGCCCGGCAATACCTTCAACAAAGACCAAGGGGAAAAACACGGCTACCGTGGTTAAAGTAGAGGCCGTAATCGCCATCGCCACTTCACCGGCACCTTTTTCTGCGGCGGCTTTACCTGACAAGCCCAGCTCTTTGTGCCGAGCAATATTTTCTAAAACCACAATGGCATTATCGACCAGTAACCCCACCGCCAAGGCAATACCGCCTAAGCTCATCATGTTCAGCGTAATACCCTGACCGTACATCAAATTAAAGGTCGCAATCACCGAAACCGGAATGGAAACCGAAATTATCAAGGTGGCCCAAGCATTTCGTAAAAACAAATACAGCACTAACATCGCCAGCAAACCGCCGACCATACCAGCAGATTTTACATCGGAGATGGCTTGTTTAATAAATTGAGATTGATCAGATAGCACCTCTAGCTGATAGCCTGGCGGCAGCATTTTACGTAGCTCAGGCAAACGCGCTAATAACCCTTCAGCCACGCGCACCGTGTTGGCATCGCCTTCTTTATAAATAGCCAGCTCAATGGCCTGACTGCCATTGATGTAACTGATACTTTGCCGATCAGCAAAGGCATCTCGCACCTCAGCTACATCTTTTAAGCGCACCTGACTGTTGCCAACCGTAGTTAAATACAGATTTTCAATTTCTTGCAGCTCAGCAAATTGGTTAATGGTTCTAACCAGATAATCATAAGACGAGGTTTCTAAACGTCCGCCGGCTAAGTTGATATTTTCAGCTTTCAAACGCTGAGTAATAACGCTGATATCAAGTTGCAGCTGACTTAACTTTTGCGGATCCACCAAAATCTGAATTTCTTGGGTTAACCCCCCGTCAGGGCGCACCGCGGCAATACCGCTAAACGATTCCAGTTTTCGGCGCAAATCTTCTTCGGCAAAGGTACGGATACTGACCAGCTCTGCTGCGCTCATGTTGGCTTTCGACAACGACAGCCGCACCACCGGATCTAGGTTGGGGTTAAAACGCAGTAATAACGGTTTATCAACATCTAAGGGTAAGAACAACACATCCAGTTTCTCTCGCACTTCTAACAACGCCAGATCCATGTCCGTGCCCCAATCAAACTCCAGTACCACGTCAGAGCGCCCAGCTCGAGATACCGACGTGACTTTACGAGCCCCTTTAACAATGCCCAGCGCTTCCTCAACCGGCTTACTGACCAGTTGCTCTACTTCAGCTGGGGCCGCGCCTATATAGGTAGTACGTACCGTTAAGCTAGGATAGGACAGATCGGGTAGTAAATTAACCGCTAAGCGACCGACCGACACTAAACCAAATAATACAATGGCGAGGGTAAACATCCAGACGGTAACCGGCCGGTTTACAGCAGTATTGACCAAACTCATGATTAACGTCCTTGTTAGAATTCGCGCTCAGAAACAACCTTGACCAAGCTCTGATCTTTTAATGCAGCATGACCTGCCACCACCACCTGATCACCCACGTTTAAACCTTCAAGCACTTCAACCATATGATCAGCGGTGTACCCCAAAGACACTTGGCGACGTTGCACCCGATTGTCGGCATCTAACACCATCACACCGGCTAAATTATCTAAGGTAATGAGCGCGCGCTTAGGGATTAACAGTGCCTGCTCACGGGTATCAAATTGGATCTCTACCTGACTAAACATGCCGGCTTTGAGTTGCCTTGCTTGGTTATCAATAATCAGCGTGGTACGCACCGTACCAGAGCTGGCATCGACCACAGGCGCGACGCGACTAATACTGGCAGTAACACTGGGTACGCCAGCAAAGCTTAGTATGGCGGCTTGGCCACTTTTCGCTTGCAGCATTTGTTGCTCAGGTAAATGCACCACCGCTTCTAATTCGCTTTCACTGACCAAATAAAACAGTGAATTTGGCGCCAATTGGTTAATCAATTGGCCGGTTTTAACAAAACGCCGTGCCACCACTGCGTTAAACGGTGCGCGAATTTCGGTTTCTCGCAAATTTAACTCAGCCAGTGCAACGCCGGCTTGCATGGCCGAGACTTGCCATTTTAGTTTTTCATACACGTCGGTACTGACCAATTTGCGCTGATGCATTTCATGCATGCGGCTTAATTCAGATTCTAAGCGGCCTAACTCTGCCCGCTCTTTGGCTAACAAGTGTTGTTGCCGCTCGTTTTCTAAAACCGCTAACAATTGCCCCGCTTTAACCTGATCGCCTTCTTCCACGAGCACTTGCTGCACGATACCGGTGCTTTTCGCCATCATGTCGGCTTCAGCCCGCGCTGTTAAGGTAGTGGTTGTACGATAACTGCTACTGATGGCCCCTAAACGCGAACGTGACGTTTCTACTGGGATTGCCACCTCAGCGGCGGCGGTGCTGTTCGGGCTACTTTGCGCCTTATTGCATCCTGTTAAAACTACGCTACCGAGAAACACCACCGCCACTAATGCTAATTTCGCCTGCATTTTTCCATTCCTTGAACTATAAAAAGTATTATAGATATTTGTTGCAGCCACTATGCCAAAACTAAAATAAAAATATAATCAGTAAGTTAGCAGATAATTGTTACAATTCATGTTTTTTAACATTGTAATTAAATAGCGTAAATAACGATTAATTAGTCAATTTAACTAGCCTTGCTAAACTTTCAGCCTGATAGCGGCGTAAAACGAAGTACAGGCTGCGTTCAGCTTGGCTTGCTAAATTATTACACTGTGAGGCTTGCATAAACTGCGCTAAACTCGCTGTAATAATTGTTTGTTTCAGGATGAGGTGTCTGATGTCTGTTGTTAACGTGCTAAAAACCAGCTTATTGCTGCTGACCACCACGCTTGTATTGGCCGGTTGCGCCAGCCCGAAACAAGCTAATATTGACTATGACCGTTCGGTTAACTTTCAACAATATCAAACCTTTGCTTTTTTTAAGCCCACCGAAACGGTTGAGGCAACAGCCGAAACTAAAACAGCTGATACGGCAGAAACTGCTGCGACAGCCCCTAGCTACGATCCGCTACAAGCGCAACATTTTAAAGCCGCCATCATTCGCGAAATGACCGATTTAGGCTATCGCTACAATGAGCAAAGCCCGCAATTATTAGTGAATTACCAGATCAATACAGAGAATCGGGAAGATGTTCGCAGTTCGCCTTTTAGCATTAACGCCGGTTATGGCTTTTTCGGTCGCAATAGCGCTTTGAGTTTCGGCTTTCCTATTTTTGGCGGTGTTGAAACACATCGTTACAAAGTAGGATCAATTCTGATTGATGTGATTGATGCCAGCGAGAATCGTTTAATTTGGCAAGGTATGACCGAAGGTAAATTAGCAGCAGACTCGAAAGTACATTCGCAAGATAGTATTAGCGCAGCGGTGGCGCTGATTTATCAGCGTTACCCTACACGGTTAAGTGCCGACAACAAATAAATGCTTTAGCCAGTGCCTCAACAGCACTGGCTTAATGCCCGAAGATTTAATCAAGTGCTGCCAACAAGGTATTACATTGAGTTATAATGTCGACTATTAACACCCTAGATGCTCAAGCCCGCTGATGTCCTTAGTTAATTGCTTTGCCCTTCGACCATGAACCCACGAATTCCTCTAACTAAAGCAATTGCTTCGCGCGGTTTTTGTTCGCGCCAAGCGGCAAACCGTTTGATCAGTGCAGGCCAAGTGTTGGTTAACGGTGAGCCGGCTCGATTACAACAACGAGTTGCTGTTGATGATGAAATCCAGATTAACGGTCAAAGCTTAGCACCTGCCCCAGCATGGCAATATTGGCTTTATCATAAGCCGGTGGGTATCGATTGCAATAATCGAGCTACTGATCCCGCCAGTATCGCGCACGTGCTGTCACAATTACCGGTTCGAGCCTTTGCCGTGGGTAGGCTGGATAAAGACTCACGCGGTTTATTACTGCTGACCAATGATGGCGAACTTGCCCAGCGCTTACTTCATCCACGTTATCAGCACCATAAGCGCTATCGAGTGCGTGTGCAGCAAGCGATTACCGATGCAAACGCCCTGATCAAAGCCTTTGCCGATGGCATAACATGGCAAGTGGGGCCGCATCAATATCAAGCAAATCCCTGTTTAGTTAAGGTATTAACTGCACACAGCTTAGAAATTTGCCTAAGTGAAGGACAGCATCGGCAAATTCGTTATATGTGCCGAGCGCTCGGCTTTAAAGTGGTTGATTTGTGTCGGATCGCTATTGGCGATTTACCACTTGGTGATCTCGAAGAGGGCCGCTATCGGCCTTTAACTACAATCGAATTAGCACAACTTCGTGCGTTGCAAACGCCAGAGCCAACAACTTAGTGCTAACGTTAAACTATACATCAGCAAAGAGCCCATAATTACCCCAGGCCAAGCCGCCCACTGCCAAAATGGTTGCAGGTAAACGCCACCACTACTGGCGCCGATATAGTAAAACACCAGATATAACGCACTGGCACTGGCTTTTGCGCGGGTAGCCTGTTGATTGACAAAACTGCTGGCGAGTGAATGGCACAAAAAGAAACCAAAGGCGCTGATAAAAAAGCCCGTTACCATTCCCAACAGCCCTGCAAAAAGCGTCATAATTGAGCCTAACATCATAATCAACACCCCCAGCGCCATCGCGCCGGGCAAATTAAGCCTCTGGGCAATTTTAGCGGAATAAGCCGAGCCTAAAGTGCCAGTTAAATACGTTATAAATAACAGTCCAATAAGGCCGCTACTTAAATTAAACGGCGTGGCCGCCAGCACAAAGCTGGCGTAGGTATATTGGTTTAAAAAGACTAAAAAATTTAAGCCGCCAATCAGGTAGGTTAACAATAATAACCGCTGGCGTAAGTGATACAGATTATCTCGTAAAGCCTGTTTTAAACGAAACGGTTGACGCACAAAATACTGAGCAGCCGGTAAATAACGCCAAACCGCATAACAACTGAGCGCCCCTAACAGCGTCATTGGCCAAAACACCCATTGCCAGTGCCCCCAATCCGCTAAACCACCGGCGAGCAAGCGCCCTGAGATCCCACCTAACGAATTGGCACTGATGTAATAGCCCACCGCGCTCACTAACGCCGGCTTACTGTATTCTTCGCCCATCCAGGCAATGGCAATCGCCGGCAAGCCCCCCAAACAACAGCCTTGTATTGCCCGAAGTAACACTAGACTACTGAAACTTTGCACTTGCGTGAGTAGCAAGGTACTCACGCTCATACCAACTAAGGTTATTAACAAAAGGGTTTTACGCCCCCAAGCATCCGATAAAGCGGCATACACCAGCAGCGACAGGCCCAAACAGAGCGTCGCTAAGGTATAGCTAATACTGGCTTGTAGCGGCGTTAACGCAAATTGACGGCTTATTTCCGGCAACAACGGCTGCATTAAATGCAAATTAGCGAATACCGCCACGGCGGCTAAACAAAGTGCTGCAACACTGCGGTAATAGGCGGCAGATTTATATTCGATCACTGACCATGCTCAGTTAACTACTTGCGGTTATTGTAACGGATCGCCAACCGCGAACAAACCAACTGACCAACTAATCACAATAAAACTCCCTCCCCCAACAAAACGTCTCTGAGTAAGGTATGACCAGTACCGGAGTGTGGTAAGACCTGTCTCTGAGTAAGGCCCGACCAGTACCGGAGTGTGGTATGACCTGTCTCTGAGTGAGGCCCGACCTGTACCGGAGTGTGGTAAGACCTGTCTCTGAGTGAGGCCCGACCTGTACCGGAGTGTGGTATGACCTGTCTCTGAGTGAGGCCCGACCTGTACCGGAGTGTGGTATGACCTGTCTCTGAGTGAGGCCCGACCTGTACCGGAGTGTGGTATGACCAGCTTGCGGCGGAGATTATAGGAGCGATGAAGTAAATGCTTGTACCGAGGATGACAAAACGTTGTGATAGCGGCATAATCGAGTGCGAACTGCATAAAAGCAGACAATAATAATAATTCATTACCCGGGGACTCCATGAATTCTCAATCCACTGCGCTGGGCAACCATCAAACTCAGCCACAATTTTTCGGCCATCCGGTCGGGCTTTATGTATGCTTTTTAACTGAAATGTGGGAACGCTTTTCGTTTTACGGCATGAAATATTTGCTGTTGTTATATTTAACAAAATATCACCTATTCAGTGACGCCGGCGGCTTAGATGTATTAGGTAGCTATGCCGGTTTGGTGTATGCCATGCCCGTGATCGGCGGCATGCTCGCTGACCGTTATTTAGGAATGCGCAAAGCCGTTACCTTTGGTGCCATTTTGTTGTGTTTAGGTCACTTAGGCCTTGCCTACGAAGGCTTCCAAGCCTATGTCGAAAACGATGTGGTGGTACAAGATACCGGCGCAATTCAAGTGTTCTACTTTTCGTTAGCCTTAATCATCATGGGTGTGGGGTTTTTAAAGCCAAACATTTCTACTATCGTTGGCCAATTGTACGGTAAAGATGATGCCCGCCGCGATTCTGGCTTCACCATCTTTTACATGGGTATCAATACCGGCTCATTTATTGCCACCTTATTGGTTACCTATATCGGTGAAAAATTCGGTTGGGGCTGGGGTTTTGGTTTAGCCGGTATCGGTATGGTACTAGGCTTAATTGTGTTCTTAGCTGGTCAAAAATACCTGTATGGTTATGCCGAGCCCAATGACCCCGTGCGATTAAAACAAAAGGTATTTGCTTTTGTCGATCGTGAATGGCTGATTTACCTAGCAACCATCCCTGCCCTGTTTGTTGTTTGGCAATTAGTACAATACAACCCTATCGTTCACTCTGCGTTATTAGGTTTATCGTTCTTAGTTTTAGCCGGCGTGATCTGGTTTATGGTAACGCAATGCAACAAAGAAGAGCGTGATCGCATGTTAGTGCTGATCATCTTAACCTTCTCTACAGTGGTGTTCTGGGCCTTGTTTGAACAATCTGCTTCATCCATGACCTTGTTTGCCGATCGAGTAATGGATCGAACAGTTTTCGGTTTTGAAACTACCGCTGGTCAATACGGTGCGTTAAATCCCTTATTTATTATTACCCTAGCGCCTATTTTTGCTTGGCTGTGGGTGGCACTTAACAAACGTAAACTTGAACCGAGTACGCCAGTTAAATTTGCACTGGGTATTATGCAAGCGGGTTTAGGCTTTGGAGCCTTAGTCATTGGTGCACAATTTCCGAATGAAGCGGGCTTAGTCAGTGCCGGTTGGATGGTGCTAGCTTATATGCTGCATACCATGGGCGAATTGTGCTTATCCCCAGTGGGCTTATCAGCAGTTACCAAATTAGCTGTCCACAAAGTGGTAGGTGTGATGATGGGCGCGTGGTTCTTGGCCACCGCATACTCAGAATTACTGGCAACGCAATTAGCTAAACTGGCCGCCATTGAAACCCCCAGTGGTGAAGTCGCCGATGTTGGCGCTGCCTTAGCAGCCTACACTGAGCTGTTTACCTTCTTATGTTACTTTGGTATCGCTGCAGGTATTTTTATGTTGGTTATCAGCCCGCTACTGAAAAAACGCATGCACGGCATTCAATAATCTTTAACACTTCTTTACCCTCAAACACCTCGGTCTACTGGCCGAGGTGTTTTTTTATGGATTTACGGCTAAAGTTATTGCTGTAGCGGCCGCTACAACGTTAATTGAAAATGGATCTAGGGATCACTGATGAGTAGCATTAAAACAGACAGCATGGTAAGTCCGCTACGTAGCAATGCTAATAACGCTGCTGTGATCCCAGAGAAACTGAGCAAACAACAACAAAATGCCGCTATTTTAGCGGCCAGTGAAAAAGTCGCGCTGCAAAGTAATAACAACACCCTCAGCCTGCTTTACAAAACAGCACTCGAAGGCATTAACGAGGCGCTAGAGCCAACCTTAGGTAAAAACGCCAGCAAAAAAATCTATGAGTCTGGCATTGATACCTCGCCCGAGGCCACCGCCGAGCGTATTGTTAGCTTTGCCACCAGTTTATTTAACATTTACAAACAACAAAAACCGTCTGAAGACAGCGTAAAGCAATTAGATGATTTTATGGGAACCATCGGCAAAGGCATTGAGCAAGGTTTTAGCGATGCAAAAGCCATCTTAACCGGGTTAAAAGTGTTTGAAGGTGATGTCGAAACAGGTGTCGCTAGCACCTACGATATGGTGATGAAAGGCCTACAAAACTTTCGTGAAAAACTGATGGCAAGCTATGAGCAACAAGCCGAAACGGCTAAAAGTGAGCCTTCGACAAAAACCCCATAACCAACATTAAGCGCTTATTCCGCAACAGGCTCGATACGAGTGACCAATAATTGGTCAATTTTATAGCTGTCGATATCAACCACTTCAAATTTATAGCCAGCATGCAGCACAAAGTCGGTGCGTTTCGGAATTTTCTTCAGGGTGTACATCATAAAACCTGCAATGGTTTCGTAGTTTTCGGCATTCGGAAAACGCGGTATTTCCAATACCCGCATCACATCCGCCAGTGGCGTTAAGCCTTCAACTAACCATGAATTGCTATCACGCGCAACAATCTGCTCTTCTTCTGAATTAACCAACTCGCCCATCACAATACTCATCACGTCTTTTAAAGTGATAATACCCACCACCATCGCGTACTCATTTAAGATGATGGCAAAATCGATACCCGCCGATTTAAAGTGTTCTAACACCTCATATAAAGACAAGGTATCCGGGATAATTAATGGCGTGCGCACAATGCCGTCTTTTTGCAAAGAAATAGGCTGATCGTGTAATACCTGCATTAAAATATCACGGGTATCCACATAGCCAATCACTTGATCTAACAAGCCTGCACACACTAAAAACTTTGCATGAGGGTGCTCTGCAATTTTGGCTTTAATGCTCTCTTGCGCTTCGTCTTTGGTGAAAAAGATTAAGCTTTCGCGCGCCGTCATGGCAGAGGTTACCGTGCGCGATTCCATATCAAACACATTTTCTAGTAACTGATGCTCATGCTCTTGTAACACACCGGCCTGCGCACCGGCATCCATCATCGCCATAATATCATCGGGGGTAATATCATCTT
Source organism: Alishewanella maricola (assembly GCF_016343785.1). Classification (NCBI taxonomy): domain Bacteria; kingdom Pseudomonadati; phylum Pseudomonadota; class Gammaproteobacteria; order Alteromonadales; family Alteromonadaceae; genus Alishewanella; species Alishewanella maricola. The sequence continues at coordinate 204,662 of NZ_JAEINI020000002.1, forward strand.
TACGCAATGTCGGTATTTTAAGCATACTAAAACACCAATTGGCTAAACCGTTAAACAACCACACTAAGGGTTTAAGCAGCATAATTAGTAATAGCATGGGGGCGACAATGCGCAGCGCAATTTGCTCGGGGGCAATCATGGCTAAGCGTTTAGGCATTAAATCGGCGAACAAAATAAATAATGACGTGACAAAGAACACGGACAAACCAAAGGCCGCAGGTTGAACCCAAGTTTCGTGGCTAAACAAACCGAGCAGATTGGCAAAATAAGGTGTAAAAGCCGATTCACCTAAAATACCGCCGAGTATCGCCACGGCATTAAGACCAATTTGCACTACCGTAAAAAAATTCCCCGGATGATCTTGCAGCGCTAAAATTTTCTCTGCGCGAACATCGCCCTCAGTCGCTAATAAACGCAAACGCATTTTGCGCGAGGCGGCTAAAGAAATTTCAGAAACAGAAAAAAAGGCGCTGGTGGCAACTAATGTAGACATGATAATAAGGTATTCTAAAGCACTCATAATAAATCCATTCTCGTGATTTCGCCTTTATTAAGCATTATGCTGAACTATTTAAATTATACCTGATTTATAAGTATATTTTTTTAAAGTGGACTTATTATGCAATCTTAGTTAAAACTATAGAATAAAATTTAAGTTAAATTTGGTTTCATAAAAATAATGTCATTAACTAAGTGTTTAGTTGTTCTTGTTTTTACTCTGGCAATATCGCTGCTACCTAATTGGGCTGTGGCGCAGGAGCATGTTGTTAATGAAACGCAACAAGTTAAGTCTCAAGCTATGCGCGATGCTTCAGTTGAGCAAGCATTAGACGATTATTTAACGTTAACGCTAGTTGACCCCGAGCAAGCAAATCTAAAACTACAAAGTATCATCGACCGCCTTCCTAAGAATCTGGCTGAAGACAATACACCCGAGAGCACCGTTAGAGCACTAACTTACCAGCTATTTGCTCATTTATATCAAGCAAACCCTTCTGCTGTAGATGATATTTTAGCGACTCTGGCAGAAATTAAAAATATCACTAAATCAGTTAACGCCATTGCAGAAATTATGGCTGCAGAACTCGAAGTGCTATCTTTTCGCAATCAAAGTAATCAGGCCTATATTAATGCTGAAATATTGGCCGGTATACTCACAGACGTTGAAAACCCCCGAGTTAAATATTGGATAAACGCCCTACTAGGTAGACTATTTAGACAAGACACACAATACGAAAAGGCGTTAAAACATTATGAGCAAGCACTTGATGCCTTAAATACAACAAACGACAGCAGAACTTTAGTTCGTAGCACCTCATTAAGACAACAGATTGCAATTGTGCATACCGATTTAAAAGATTGGCAACGTGCACGAAGCTTGTTAGAAGAAGTTTATCAAGATTTGTTACGCTATAAACAAGATCAACTTCTACCTGACCTATTTTTATCGCTTGGTTTTGTCATGGCGGGACAAAAAGATTATACCGCAGCTGTGGAAGTAAATCTCAAAGGCTTAGCCCGCGCCCGAGCTCAAAAACAGCAGAGTCTCGTGCTTACCTTCATGAACAACCTTGGTTCGGTGTACATCGAGCAACAAAATTATCCAGCAGCAAAAAATATTCTAGAAGAAGCATTAACTGAAGCGCTAGCATTAAAAGATACAGAAAACGTTAACCTTATTAACTTTAACATCGGTTATTTAGAAGTACTTTTAGGTGACGCCGAATCAGGCCTGACCAAAATGCAAAATGCTTTTGCTTTTTACCAGCAACGCGATAGTAAAACTGAACTAGAAGACCTACTTGGGTGGTTTGCTAAAGCCTATAAATCGCTTAAAGACTATCCAAAACTAGCCGAAACCCTTGAGTGGCAAATGCAACTTCGTGAAGAAATTGCCGCAGCGTCCAGTGAAAAAATTACACGTGATTTGTTATCTCGCTATGAACTCAAATCTCAAACACAGCAAATCACTATCTTACAGCAACAAAACGAACTGCAAGAAGAGCTGCTTAAAAATAAACAACTGCAGCAAACCATTACCCTTTTGTTTATTTTTATTATGGGCTTAGCGGCGTTGTTGTTGGTTAATTTATATCGCAAAGTACAACGCTCTAATTTACGCTTAAAAGAAGTTAACAAACAACTGGAATATCAGTCTTTACGCGATCCTTTAACCGGCTTATTTAATCGTCGTGCTATGCAAGATAAAATGGCGCAACGCCATAAAAGTAGCCAGCCGGAAGCTTGCGCACTCTTATTGTTAGATATCGACTTTTTCAAGCAAATTAACGATAACTATGGCCATGCGGCAGGTGATGCCGTGCTGATTGATTTAAGTCGACGCTTATTGGCCTTAACTGATGAGAACGAGCTGTTGATCCGCTGGGGCGGTGAAGAGTTTTTAATTGTTATTCAGCGTTTAGAGCAAGAAGAAATTGATCAACTCTGCCAACAGGTACTGCAAGTGGTCAGCGCCCTACCCGTGGTATACGAAGGCAATGAGATCCCCGTAACGATTAGCGGTGGCTTTATTCGCTTACCGTTTTCACAAGTACCTGAGCATCAATTTAATTGGGAAAGAGTATTACAAGTTGCCGACATGGCCCTTTACTTAAGTAAGTTGAATGGCCGTAACCAAATCAACCTGATTGACGAATTGCAAGTACCGTTTGCCGATGCAGAGCCGCATTTACAATCAGATCTTAATGGTGCGATACAAGAAGACATGATTAAACTTCATACTATTCATGGTTAAAAAAGGTTAGTTAGCACTATGAGCCTAATTGACCAATTGAGTTAAAGGCTTTTGTTGATTTTTCGAAAGCTAAATTAACCCTCCACTCGCTTTTACCAAATAATGCTCAAATTCGTTTAGCGGTAATGGTTTAGAAAAATAGTAACCTTGGTAATGATAACATCCCAACTTGTACAAAATTTTTAACTGCTCCACCGTCTCTACCCCTTCAGCCATTACTTCTAATCCTAAGGTTTGGCCTAATAAAATGATCATCTTTGCAATAGCCTGATCATTTTCATCTGTTAGTAAATCGGCAACAAAACTACGGTCAACTTTCAATTGATATAAGGGCAAACGCTTTAAATAGACTAACGAAGAATACCCTGTACCAAAATCATCCAAAGAAAAACGGATCCCCTTGGCTTGCAAAATCTGCATAACACTTACAATATTTTCAAAATCTTCTACCAACACACTTTCTGTGAGTTCTAGCTTCAGCGCCGACGCATCAATAGCAGTGTGTTTTATAATGTCGAGCACTTTATCTGAAAAGTTAGCTTGTTTTAATTGCTTAGCACTAATATTTACCGACAGTTCTAAACGTGCTGTGCTGGGCGTTTGCTGCCAAATTGCCAACTGTTTACAGGCATGAAAAAGCACGTACTCACCCATTTCCACAATCAAGCCGGTTTCTTCAGCAAAACGAATAAACGCATCTGGGCTAAGTAAGCCGCGTTCTGGATGACGCCAGCGTAACAGTACTTCTGCCCCCAACACGACGCCCGGGTGAACTAACTGTGGCTGATAAAACAATTCAAACTGTTCTTCATTTAATGCTTGCTGCAATTCCTGAGCTAAAGTTAACCGCTGGTAAGCTTGATCCTGTAACGTGATATCAAAAAAACTCAGGCCATTACCGCCTGCTTGCTTTACTTGGTAAGTGGCCAGATCGGCCTGTGTAATAAGAACATCCGTATCATGCTGCCCGCCCAAAAACAAAGTGCAACCAATACTGATGGTGTTTTTTTCTCTGAGCGACATTAAATCTTGATTAAAAAGAAGTGCGTGCTGTAAACGCGCTGCTAATTCCGTTACCGCCTGCACTGCTTTATTGCGGTCGGCAGTAAATAATTCGCTTAATACTAAGAATTCATCTGCACTAAAGCGCCCTATGGTGTCTCCCTGCGGTAATACTGCTTGCAGTGCTTGGCCGATAAGTTTGAGTAGTTCATCGCCTTTACTAAAACCTAGGCTATCATTAAGCGTTTTAAAATCATCTACATCAATAAAGAGTAAAGCCACATAAAACAAATTACGATTACTTTGCAATTGGGCTTGATGGATCCGATCTAACATTAACTGCCGATTTGCCAAACCGGTTACTGTATCGTAAAACGCTAAACTTTCCGCTTTTTCCTCAGCCTCTTTTCGCAATAAGGCACCGCCAATATTACCCGCAATCAGACTTAACCCAGCTACTTCTGCCTCAGACCAATCCTGTAATTGTTTCACCATATCAATACCAAACATGCCGATTAAACGTGTATTGCTACGTAACGGGATCATCAAAAGCGATTTGATACCTTGGCTGGCTAACAATTGATATTCATTTGACGTGTGATTTAAAACAGAAATATCTGCAATAATCGTGATCTCACCTTCTTGCCAGCTAGAAAACCAGCTACCAAACTCTGCTGAAGCTAAATTTTGTAAAAATGATTTTTGTGGTGACACACCCAAAGCACACCATTCATGTGTATTACTTGCAGTAACTAAGTCGACACTAAACATAAATACGTAACAACGATCGGCGCCATAAAACGTGCCTATGCGGGCTAAAGCTTTGTGAACTACTCGGCACTAAAGTACCGAGCTTCTGATTACGCAGCAAGCGCAACCGTCTTTTGTTGACGTTTCGACGCCCGCTGCACAACACCTTTTAGATATTGTGTCTGACGCATAGCTCCACGCCCGATATCTGATTTAGGCGATAAAACACCTTTAGCAGATAACTCCGTTCCAGAGTCTAAAAATAAATTAATTGCTCGTTGCTTAATGTTGCTGCTTGCATTCGCATCAGCATTGTCAGTATGTCCACACTGAATACAGACAAACTCAGATTGAGAGCGTCGGTTATCAGGATGCGTGTGGCCGCAATTAGCACACGCCAGACTGGTATGATGAGGTGACACATAGAACACCGCCTTGCCCTCACGAGCGGCTTTGTATTCGTTAAAGGATTGTATTTTATGCCAACCAATGCTCAGTATACTGCGATTGAGTCCAGATTTCTGCCTGACATTTTTACCATGCTTTACTGAAGTGCCTTTAGCACTACGGGTCATATTTTTTGTTTTAAGGTTCTCAAAGACGAATACGGATTTGGTGCTGCTCACTATAGTCCGACTGGCCTTGTGGCAGAAGTCATGACGTATATTGCCTTGCTGCGCTTTCTTTCTAGCGACTCTGTATAACGTCTTTCTTCTGCGGTTCGAGTCCTTTTGCTGACGTGCTATTTTTCGCTGTAGTTGGCGTAAATGACGTTCATGCCCTTTGATTTTCTTTAGCTGTTGCTCAGTATAGTTGATTACCGTATCACCAAATTGAATTGGCCGCACCACACCCCTATCAATACCAATCACTTTACTCTCTAGCTCAGTACGGGTGCATTGCTGTAGGTACTTAAAGTGATCTTCCAACGTGTTATCAACAGTTGCATTGTCTTCGTAGCAGAATGATACAGACCAGTGATTATGATTTCTCTTGATATAGATTGATTTTGGTATGCCAAATTTACGATGAAACTTAACCTTTAGTACACCGATATTGCGGCTTTTGGTGCCTATTTTTAGTTGCCATTGACCATTAATCTGTTCAAGCTCAAATAGTTCGCTGGTCAGATGAACACTGCCTTGGTTACTGCGTTTTTTGTGTTTTGGTCTACCACAAATACCCTTTAGGAACTTCTGATAAGTGTTGTACCAATTTGTTGCGCTGTTACGCAATATTTGGCTAGGGCAGTCGTTTAACCACGGCGAAAGCGATTTTGACTTGTACTGTGAATAAGTCTGATCAACTCTTGGGAAAGTGCCAGTAGTTAGGTATTTCGTTGCATAGGTACGTAAATAATGATCTTCATCGCACTTCGCGTTCCAGATAAATTTCGCACAACCCATCCACTGAGCAAGTGTTTTCGCCTGCTCATTTGTAGGTTTTGCTTGAAATTTAATGCCTGTTATCATAAATCAACTGCACTGTATATATAAACAGTAATATACCATGGCTAACGACCCGCGCAAGTAAATCTAAACAATTAATTCATTTGGTATTTGTGTCGAAATATCGACGGCCTGCACTAACTGGAACGATGCTAAAGCATTGTGAAGCTATTTTTAAAGAGCAATGCAAAAAACAAAATGTTTTTCTCCACGAATTTAATGGCGATAGTGATCATGTCCATATTTTAGTTCAGATCCCGCCAACAATATCATTGTCGTTACTTGTTAAATTATTAAAAGGAAATGCCAGTTTGCAGCTAAGAAAACAGTTCTGGCCAGAAATAAAACGGTATCTTTGGAGCAAACATTTTTGGTCGCCATCTTACTGCGCTGTAAGTTTTGGAGGCGCAAGCATCGATACCATTCGCAAATACATAGAAAATCAAGATCGACCGACTTGACTCGGCACTAAAGTACCGAGATTGCGTCGTTCATTTGTTCAAACACTTTTAAAACGTGTTCGCACAAAATTATCATTGCGCTAGCTAAGCCTCTAAACGTCGTGGCGCATATCAAACGCCTTAGCCATAAGTCTAGTTTTATTTCATTATAAATTCTGTACATTGGTAAGATAACTAAACATCCTTAAGGATACTAACATGTCTTACCTACAAGAATATCAAGCGTCTGTTGCTGATCCCGCGGCATTTTGGGCTCACAAAGCAAGCAAAATCGCTTGGTACAAAGCGCCTACCAAAATTATCAGCCAGCATGATAATGTTTATCACTGGTTTGCCGATGGTGAGCTTAACACCTGTTATTTAGCACTGGATCAGCAAGTGCTTGAAGGCCGTGGTGAACAAACTGCGCTAATTTATGACTCTCCAGTAACTCAAACCAAACAACAATACACTTATAAACAACTCCTCGAAGAAGTAGCAAAATTCGCCGGAGTATTACAAGCACATGGCGTAACCAAAGGTGATCGTGTGGTTATCTATATGCCAATGATCCCGCAAGCGGTGATCGCCATGTTGGCATCGGCAAGGCTAGGTGCCATTCACTCAGTGGTATTTGGTGGTTTTGCACCGCATGAGTTAGCGATCCGAATCGATGATGCTAAACCCAAAGTGGTGATCAGTGCCTCATGTGGCATCGAGATTAATCGTGTTATCAGCTACAAACCTTTACTTGATAGCGCCATTGACAAAGCAGAATTTAAACCCGAGCACTGTATCATTTTTCAGCGCCCGCAAGATCCTGCAACCCTAGTTGCAGGGCGTGATGTGGATTGGCAACAAGCCATGCTTAATGCTACAGCCGTAGACGCCGTGCCGGTGCAAAGTACTGATCCGCTTTACATCCTTTATACCTCGGGCACCACCGGCAAGCCTAAAGGCGTAGTGCGCGATAACGGCGGGCATGCGGTTGCCTTAAAATACAGCATGCAAGCCATTTACGATATTCAAGCCGGCGATGTGTTTTGGGCCGCCTCAGATGTGGGCTGGGTGGTAGGACACTCATACATTGTGTATGGCCCCTTGCTCGCAGGCGCCACCACTATTTTGTATGAAGGTAAACCGGTATTTACCCCCGATGCAGGTGCATTCTGGCGAGTGTGTGCGGAATATAACGTAAAAGCCATTTTTGCTGCGCCCACCGCTTTTCGTGCGATTCGAAAAGAAGATCCCCATGCTGAACTGTTAAAACTGCATAACTTAAGCCAGTTAAAACATGTTTTTATGGCCGGTGAGCGGCTTGATCCCCCCACCTATCAATGGGCTTGCGAAGTATTAGGTAAACCTGTAATTGATCACTGGTGGCAAACTGAAACAGGCTGGGCCATTTGCGCCAATTTAGCCGGTGTGGAATTACTGCCGGCCAAGCCCGGCTCGTCCACCAAACCTGTACCTGGCTACCATGTGCAAATCTTAGATGACGCAGGACAAGCTGTACCCGCCAACACACAAGGCAATATTGCGATTAAGCTGCCACTCCCTCCTGGCTGCTTAGCTACCATCTGGGGCAATCCAGAGCGTTTTAAAGCCGGTTACTTAAGTCATTTCCCCGGCTATTACAGCAGCGGCGATGGTGGCTACCTGGATGAAGACGGCTATCTGTTTGTGATGGGCCGTACGGATGATGTCATCAACGTTGCCGGGCATCGTTTATCAACAGGCGAAATGGAAGAGATTTTAGCCTCGCACCCTGCCGTGGCAGAATGCTGTGTTATCGGTTTACCTGACGAATTAAAAGGTCAGCAGCCCGTGGGTTTCGTGCTACTGAAAAACGGCATCACCGTTGATGAAACAACCTTACAAGCAGAGTTAGTCGCGTTAGTGAGACAAGAAATCGGTGCCGTTGCCAGCTTTAAAAAGGCATTAATCGTGCCACGACTACCCAAAACACGTTCGGGAAAAATTTTACGCAAACTGTTACGGCAAATCGGTGAAGGGCAAAGCTACCAAGTCCCATCCACTATTGACGATCCTGCCAGCTTGCCGGAAATCGCCAACATCATGAAACAACGCGGCATCACCTAACCCTCCCCCCACTCAGACACTGGTCAAACCTCACTCCGGTACTGGTTTGGCCACACTCAGACACTGGTCAGACCGCACTCCGGTACTGGTTTGGCCACACTCAGACACTGGTCAGACCGCACTCCGGTACTGGTTTGATCTTACTCAGAGTCTGTTAGGTTTAATGGCGACTAAGCTTGTTGTTCTGGAAACTGCTGCCGGCGAATTGTGGCAAACTGTGAGCGGCATAAATAAAAAGTGATAGGCCGTGTGATCAACGGATAAACCACCACCAATAACAAAATGTAACCTGGGATGGCTAAACCTTCAGCGCGAGCAATTAAAATAAATAACGTAGAAAGAATAATTAACTTAATAATATTCAACGTTATCTTGGTGGGCGCGGCTAGCCTATCAGCCGCAGTACGAATCACTTCCATTCGCTGTGAAAAATTCAAGCCAGCAAGCTCGGGGATACTCTGACTGTTAAAATAAATCATCTACTACCGCCTTAAACAAAACTACTAATAAACTTTAATACACAGGTTACGTCATAACTGGCTAAACCGACTGGTCGGACCGGTACCGGAGTGTGGTCAGAGGTTTGACTTGTACCGGAGTGTGGTTGTACCAGTGTCTGAGTGTGGTACAACCAGTACCGGAGTGTGGCCATACCAGTGGATTTAACTGGTATGGCCTGTACCGGAGTGCGGTACGACCAGTTAGTCGTAGAAAGGTGAGCGGCTTTCGGTCATGTCGATAAGCTTAATCGGGCGATTAAGCGGCTGACCACCGTCGCGGCCAATGGGTACCCAAGGTAAACGTCCACGACCTTTAGCAGGGCGTAACGAGAACAGGTCAAATGGGATTGAAATGTAGAAGCCTTTAGTGAAACTGCCTTCACCGTACTCTTCGGCGGAAGCATTGGTGATAGCAGCGTATGCACCTACAATCATGCCACTATCAAACCGTTTAGCGAAATCAAAGTTAACCCCTTTGTCTTTTGCCAAAAACTGCCCAATGTTAAAGGTTAAACGCGAATTCGGTAAGAATTCTGGCTGCCAGTATAAGTTCAGATGGCCTGTAACAACGGTGTAATCAAAAAAGCTAAAGTCATCTTCACAAGAACGCTGCTTAACATAGTTAAGATCAAAACCTACCGCAAAATTGCTATCAACCGGGCGATATAAAATTTCAGTACCTACACCACCAAACATCGTTTCTAAATAGCCACCATAGGCCTGAGCAAATATCGATGGTGCAATTTCTTGCTGCCAATGGCCATATAAGTTTTCCACGCCAAACTTACTGCGTGTAACATACTCTCGAACAAAGGTCCTTACTCGAGGTAATGCTGATTCTAAAGCATCAACTTTAAAGTTAAATTGATCAAAGTTCTCAAGCAAGGTTAGTTTGCCTGTCGCACTAACACTAAAATTATTATTAAATCGGTAGCCAGAAGCTAAATACACACCACCTTGGTACATATAAAATTGTTCAGGGTTACCAAAAGACTGCACCCAAAAAGTCTCAGCGCCACTGTAAAAACCTGTTGTATCCGGTACTGTTACTAACGCTAATGCATCAACATCAGGTTGTTGTCTCACATAAGTAGAACGAATGTCGGGTTGTAAAACATCATAATTAGCTGCAGTAATAAACTCGTCTACATTAATTACTTTTTCAACCATCGGCATACTATTACGATATTCAACTACTCGAATAGTTTTCACATTTACAGGTAATTGCGCAATAACCGCTCTGGCAACACGATCCGTTGCTTCTTCATCATCGCGATAACTTATTGAACGGCCATGAACAATAAACTGATCGTCTAGTAACCGAATAGCACTTGGCACAAACCCTGCGTTGTAATACAAATCTCTGACCACATTATTGAAATTCATGCCACTTGGCAGTTTATCTCGCTCAACAGGCACGGGGATTTTTTCTGGTTTAATTTTATACTGCTCTATCGTATGCATATTAAAATTGTAGTGAAAACCAAAACCCAATGTATTGCCACGCTGATAATTAAGATCAAAAGTTAAATTATCTAATTGATACACTGCGCCTATATTCCAGCGACTATCTTGTGGTAACTCACCTGCTCTATCTCTTGAATAATCATTACCTTCATATTCCAGTTTTAACTTTAACGGCTGCCAAGGCGATTGATACTCAACACCGGCAAAAAAGGATGATGGACCACGAAAGAACTTCTCATATTCTATTTTGCCGCCTTGTGCACTGTTACCTGCGTCACGGTTACAAAAACTGTCTTTTATTTCACAGAATGGGTTCTGAATATTACCTGCCGCACCTAAATAACCCCAACCCATACCAAGGTGAAAATCAAAATCGCCTAATCGCTTACTTAAAGTGACAAATTCGCTTTCAAATAGCCCAGTACCACCAAAATCACGTAAGCCTACCGCCACCTCTGGCAAATATTGGCTTTCTTGCCATAAACGAAATTTTACGTCTAAACCTTTGTCTTTAAGTGTTTGATCACCACTAAAACCAGGTGAATCACTATATAGTTGCGTTCTTACATCGGTATAACGAGCAGTCGTTTCTAACCAAGGAAATAACTGAATACTAACCGACCAAAAGCGATACTCTTCATTGTCAGTGTAATTAAATGAAATATTACCTTCATCCGCCATCCTAGCCGTAGGCGTTTGCAGCAACCCTACACCACCATGTATAGCTTGAGAAACATTAGATCTTGGTTGTTGCCAAGTAACAAGGTCTTGTGCCGCAGCTGGCATACATAACAAAGCAAAAATGGAAAGTTTGAAAAGGGGAACTCTTCTTAACATCAGTAGATCCTATTTACTAAGAGTGCTAGCAACTGTTTGTTTAGTTCGGCTAACTCAGAAGAGTACAAACCCGCTGCGAAAGGTACAAAAATAATCGAACCAGGCATAACTTCGATATGTTCTGCATTCCAGTGCTGAACACCTACCTCTATCACTTTGCCATTGGGTTGAATAATATTGATTCTTTGTTTATCAGCAACCTCAGAAAAAGCTGATTTTAATATGTAATTTTTAACCGGTGTTGCCGCTTTATGCGCCATTCTAACACTGGAATTAATCGCACCGACTACTAAAACATAGTCAGGGCGAGTCTCAATATTAAGCTGATAAACCCCACTTTCAAACCTAGGGTTTAACGCTGGGTTGGCTCTAGCCAGATCATAGTCAATAGCAATACTAATTCGCTCAGCAATTTGCCAATTTTGTATATCGGCAGCAAGTGCCATAAAAACTCTTTTAGCGGGGTGATTAGCTGTCTGCTGTAATTGATTCAGTAAGGTTAATACTTGCTGTTTAGGCAACTCATCACTTGGTTGTAACTTATATAAACGGCTGGCAGGCCAATACCACGCTTTATCAAAAGCTATAGGTGAAATAGCATCTGCTAATCGTGGAGCCTGCTCATATTCAAATTTTTGCTGATTAATTGAAATAGTGACTGATGCAGAAACATTATGGATAGATAAAATTAACAACACTACGCTAAAAAATGGCTTAAACATAAACTTCATATTGCGTCTCCGGCAATTTGTGCACCAGACTTGCGCAGCTGCCTAGCAACTTCACTAATAAATACCAATTCAAGAGGCTGCATACCAGGGGCTAATTGCTGATGGCTTTGCAATAACTTGCCGCTAGCTTGATCAAACCAAAATACATTTTGCCAAACACCATCAAAGCGCCAGTAAACTGAAGGATTATCATAGTTTAAAGTTTCAACAACCTTTCTAACTTTAACTTTTTGCCCAAAAAACGTTAAAAACTGATTTTCTGTTACAGTAAAGTTCGATTTCACCACATAACCGTATTCGCCCGCTTCCCAATCAAGCATTCTGCCCCAACTGGTATTAGCAAAAGCGCCTGTTTTAACCGGATCTGCAATGGTATTACTGGTATAAACCAAATCATTTTCTAAACCCGCTGTACGAACAACGCGCCCCTGTTCAGTAACTAAGATAACCTGATTCGCAGATGTCCATTTAAACTGATCTTGCTCAATAAATAATAAACCCATCACAGAACGAGGCTGATCACCTAATTTAGCGTATAGATAATCGGGGTTATCTGAAGTAAGCTCAGAAAAAGACAGCACAGCATCAGGCTTTGGTTTCAGCGCAAGTTCAAACATCTCGACATAGGTTCTGTAGGTTCCTGAGCAAGCTGTTAAAAACACAATGGCACACATTACCAATAGATTTTTATATAAAACCATAGAAGCGGCTGATCCTTAACAAGATTATTCCAAATATATCTATACTATATCTAAAAAAAAACCGCCTCTGAAGGCGGTTTTAGTTATAGCTTTAATTACGCGCTTGTAACAATAGCAGGGTAAGTAATAGTTACTGGCACTGTAATAGTGCTAGTAGCAGTACCTGTACCAGTAACTGTTACAGTTGAAGAATTAGTAGTACAAACACCTGCAACTGGCGCTGCATCACCTTCATTACACACTAAAACGAAAGTTGGAGGTGCAACAGTAGTTGTTCCAGTTGCCGGTGGCGTAACTGGTGGTGCTGTAGGCAACACACCTTCTGCTTGCGCGTTGGAAATAATCGCAGCAGCAACTGCTGCCGTAACACCCACAGCTGCAGCACCAGCTACACCAAAGGCGGTTAGGTTAGCAAAACCTGAACCCGCTGTTGAAGATAGTGTGGCAGACTCTTGAGCATTAGCACCAAAAGCTAAAGTTAAAGCAAATGCTGCAACAGCAAAATTTTTCATATTTCATCCCTCATTTAAATAAACGCATCTATGCGCAAGATTAACTCAATTATTGTAGTTAAGCAACAAACTCGATCTAAGATAACCAGTTAATAGTTTCTGTCCTTAAGCTTAAGCAATTTGTTTATCGGCCTGAGCGATTTTACCCGAGGCAAAGCCTTTAAGTGAAATGTCAGAAACCGATTGTATTTGCTGTTTTAACTCTAACGAACAAGCTGCAGTAACAACCAAATCACTGGTTGCACTGGTGTAATTAAACTCGGTTGGTGCCGCTCGCATTAATGCGATAATATCTTCCACGGCAAAGGCGCTACAGGCTTTGTCTAAACGGCTTAATAAATGCAGCATTTCTTGCCAACTTAACGAAACCTCGTCAGCCGCCATGATCCGCGGGTGATCTGTCTGCCTTACATTATTACCCACCAGTAACTCTTCATACAGTTTTTCACCTGGCCTTAAGCCAGTATAAAGTATTTCAATATCACCAGACGGATGCTGCTCATCACGGACTTCTAACCCCATTAAGTGCAACATACGTACAGCAAGATCGGCTATACGCACCGGCTCGCCCATATCCAGCACAAACACATCACCACCTTTACCCATAGCACCGGCTTGAACCACTAATTGAGCCGCTTCAGGAATGGTCATAAAATAGCGAATAATATCTTTGTGCGTGATCGTAATGGGGCCGCCTTTACGAATTTGCTCACGAAATAACGGTACAACAGAGCCTGATGATCCTAACACATTACCGAAGCGCACCATGCAAAAACGCGTTTTACTCTGGTGTTGTGCTAAACCTTGCAATACTAACTCGGCTAAACGCTTTGATGCCCCCATAACATTAGTAGGGCGCACGGCTTTGTCTGTTGAAATTAACACAAAGGTTTCAACACCCGCTTTAATTGCCGCTTCGGCCGTAAACCAAGTACCAAACACATTGTTGTATACGCCTTCAACCACATTGTATTCAACTAAAGGCACATGTTTGTAGGCAGCTGCATGATATACGGTTTGTACCGCAAAAGTACGCATCACCGTTTCCAAACGCGCTTGCTTCTGCACCGAACCCATCACAGGAACTATTTTAACTTCCAGCCCATCTGCTTCGATGATGAGCTTTAATTCTCTTTCAATGGCATATAATGCATACTCAGATAATTCAAATAACACTAGAGTTACGGGTTCACCGCGTATAATTTGCCGACACAGCTCTGAACCAATTGAGCCGCCCGCTCCGGTTACCATCACAACCTTGCCTTTGATATTAGCGTGCAATAGTTTTTTAACGGGTGCTACAGGATCTCGACCTAGTAAGTCTTCAATCTTCACATCTTGCAACTCGTCAATACGCATACTGCCATCGACTAAGTCGCTCATTCCCGGAATAGATAAAACAGGAATGGGTAAGTCTCCTAGCCTATCTAACACCTCTCGACGTCTGCTTCGGCTAGCAGAAGGCATGGCAAGCAATAATCGTCCTATATTCTTTTGTTTAACCAAATTAGCAATACCATCAGGGCTACTTACCGGGATACCTAAGATAGTAGAACGTTGTAAAGTGGTATCATCATCGACAAACATGACTGGCTGATACTGCTCACCATTTAACAAGGCCTGAGCCAGTTGACGGCCAGATGAGCCCGCACCATAAATCAGCACACGCGTTTTATGGCTATTGTTGTTGGGCTGAAACAACATGCGCGCCCCCAAGCGAATCCCGCCAGACGTAACTAGCGCAACCAAACCATAAACCACGACTAAACTAGTGCGATTGTGCACACCGAGTAAAGCAAATAACCCTGCCAATAATACGGCACTAAACACGATACCAAATAACACAGCGCCTAAAGCGTGTTGGCCAACATAACGAATAACCGCACGATATAAACCAAGACGGGTAAAAACCAATATGGTAATGGGTAACGTAACGACAAAAGCTAGTAAGATTTTCTGTAATTGCAGCGTATCGCCATCTTGCGTCAAGATAAACGCAAATAATACTGAGAAAATAAGAAAAAAGGTATCAATCGCTACCGAGATAATGCGCTTTGCTGACCGCGGCAGCGCAAGTAACCATGCAAGCATTTTAAAAACTCCAAAATACTGATAAAAATATCAGTACTACACTCTGCAAATTGTGAACAAGTATAACACTAAAATGGTGCAAACGTTTAATTCAGCTTGGCTGCGATTAACGTTAACCAGCGTTTAAAGTCTGAGCCTAAGTTTTTATCGCGCAGGCCATATTCTACAAAAGCTTGCATATAACCAAGTTTATTACCACAATCGTGGCTGCGCCCCTTAATATGATAAGCATTAACTGCTTGCGCTTTCATTAAAATAGCAATGGCATCGGTTAACTGAATTTCATCGCCTGCACCTAATGGGGTATATTCTAATGCTTCCCAAATATCAGATGAGAAAACATAACGCCCTACCACAGATAGATTAGAAGGGGCCTCATCTACCGGCGGTTTTTCAACAATCGCTGTCATTGCGATTGACTCACCGGCCACTAACGACTGGCCTTGTACATCCGCTACACCATAACTGGCCACATTTTCCATCGGCACAGGTTCAACCATTACCTGGCTAACGCCCGTGTCACTGAATAAAGCTGCCATATGCGCTAGGTTATCGCGTTTTAAATCGCTGTCGTAGCCATCAATTAATACATCGGGCAATACCACCGCAAAAGGCGCATCACCTACTAAAGGCCGTGCGCAGAGTACCGCATGGCCTAGCCCTTTCGCTTGGCCTTGGCGCACATGCATAATGGTGACGTCTTTCGGGCAAATTTTTTGTACTTCATCTAGCAGCTGGCGCTTAACCCGCTTTTCGAGCATCGATTCCAGTTCAAAACTGATATCAAAATGGTTTTCAATGCTGTTTTTCGAGGAATGCGTAACCAAGATAATTTCTTTAATACCTGCAGCAATACACTCTTGCACCACATACTGAATAAGTGGTTTATCCACTACCGGTAGCATTTCTTTAGGGATAGCTTTAGTTGCAGGCAACATCCGTGTACCAAGGCCGGCAACAGGTATTACAGCTTTACGAACAATACTTTTTTGCATATTTTTTCCATTCTAAAATTGCTAATGCCGATCTTGTAGCTGATGATAAAAACTCAACACTCAACACTCAACACTCAACATTATAATAACCTTTATACCAATCTACAAAACGCTGCATACCCACATCAATTGGCGTGGCCGGTTTAAAGTCGACCGCGGCTTGTAGGTCATCAATATCAGCAAAAGTAGCCGGTACATCACCGTCTTGCATGGATAAAAATTCTTTAATCGCTGTTTTACCGGTAGCTTGCTCTATCGCTTCAATAAAACTCATTAACTTTATCGGTTGGTTATTACCAATATTAAACAGCTTGTAAGGAGCAAAGCTTTCGCTGGCATTAGAACCATCCCAACCAGGCTGCGCTACCGGTGGCTTAGCTTGAATACGCACTATACCTTCAACAATATCGTCAATGTAGGTAAAGTCGCGCATCATCTGGCCATGATTAAACACTTTAATCGGCTCACCAGCTAAAATGGCTTTGGTAAATAAAAACGGCGCCATATCGGGGCGGCCCCAAGGACCATATACCGTAAAAAACCTTAAACCTGTGGTGGGTATGTCATACAAATGACTATAAGTATGCGCCATTAACTCATTGGCTTTTTTGGTTGCCGCATATAAAGACACCGGGTGATCCACCCGATCGGTGGTACTAAACGGCATTTTCGCGTTCATGCCATACACTGAGCTGGATGAGGCATACACTAAATGCTCAACCTTGTTGTGCCGGCAACCTTCTAAAATTGTGAGGGTACCAATTACATTACTGTCGGCGTAAGCCAAAGGGTTTTGCAGCGAATAGCGTACCCCAGCTTGCGCCCCTAAATGAATCACCCGCTGAAAACGCTCTTGTGCAAATAACGCGGCGATACCTTCGCGATTGGCTAAATCAAGTTCCGCAAAACGAAATGCCGCTTTATCAGTTAACTGTGCTAGGCGGTCTTTTTTAAGTTGTACTTCATAATAATCATTCAGATTATCTAAACCGACAACACTGTGCCCTTCAGCCAGCAAACGCTGACAAACATAAAAGCCAATAAAACCGGCAGCACCGGTAACCAGAAAGTGTTGTTTCGCCATAAAATTATAAAACCTGCTTACTAGCCGCTTTTGCGACAGTTTCACCGCGGCCAATCGCATAATAGGTAAAGCCACGCGCTTCTAATCTGCGCGGTTCAAATAAGTTACGGCCATCAAATATCACGGGGTGCTGTAACTGCGCTTTGATGAGGTCAAAATCGGGCGCTCTAAATTGTTGCCATTCAGTACATATAACCAGTGCCGCAGCACCTTTTAAAGCCGCTTCTTTGGTACCCACCAAGGTTAAGTCATCTCTTACGCCATAAATGCGTTGTGTTTCTTCCATCGCTTCTGGGTCGTAAGCTTGCACTTTTGCACCGGCTTGCCACAGCGTTTCCATAAGCACTCGGCTGCTGGCTTCTCGCATATCATCTGTGTTAGGTTTAAAGCTTAACCCCCACAGCGCAATGGTTTTACCTGCAAGCTCATTGCCGAAATGCTGCTGCACTAAAGAAGGTAATTTGTATT
Source organism: Alishewanella maricola (assembly GCF_016343785.1). Lineage (NCBI taxonomy): Bacteria > Pseudomonadati > Pseudomonadota > Gammaproteobacteria > Alteromonadales > Alteromonadaceae > Alishewanella > Alishewanella maricola. The sequence continues at coordinate 222,546 of NZ_JAEINI020000002.1, forward strand.
TCTGCTTATCGTTAACAGCCTCAACAGCCTGTAAAATTTTTGGTGTATACCCCAGTTGCTCAGATGAACGAATCAGCGCTTGTACGTCTTTGGGGAAGCAGGAGCCACCATAACCGCAGCCAGGGTAAATAAAGTGATAACCAATACGAGGATCAGAACCTATACCCTTACGCACAGCTTCAATATCGGCACCTAACATTTCTGCTAAATTGGCCATTTCATTCATAAAAGAAATTTTGGTCGCTAACATGCAGTTCGCGGCATATTTTGTTAGCTCGGCAGAACGCACATCCATAAAAATCAGCTTGTCATGGTTGCGATTAAACGGCTCATACAATTCACGCATTAAGTCATGCGGGCGATCATCATAAGTCCCCACAATAATGCGATCAGGTCGCATACAATCACTTACTGCAGCACCTTCTTTTAAGAATTCAGGGTTTGATACCACATCAAATTCAAGCACTACATTACGCGCTTTTAATACTTCGGCAATGCGGGCTTTAACACGATCAGCTGTGCCAACAGGTACAGTCGATTTATCGATGATCACTTTTGCCGTTTCCATATGATTAGCAATAGTGGTAGCAACGGCCAGTACATATTGCAAATCTGCAGAGCCGTCTTCATCGGGTGGCGTGCCAACAGCGATAAACTGCACATCACCGTGCTGCACACCGGCAGCAGCGTCTGTCGTAAAGTTTAAATAACCACTGGCAAAATGTTTTTCAACTAACGGCGTTAAGCCAGGTTCATAAATAGGAATAATACCCTGTTTTAAGTTCTCAACACGCAGGGCATTCACATCAACACATAATACTTGATGGCCAACCTCTGCTAGTACGGCAGCTTGCACTAAACCCACATATCCAATACCAAAAACCGTTACTTTCATGTTTTTTCCATAATTAAAAGTTAACTTAAAACTCTATGCTAGCTATTGCGCAATTATCGCTTTAATTCCCTGCAGCTCTAAGGCCTGCTGCAAAGCAAGTTTCGCATTATTATCACCATGCACTATCCTAACCTGCTGCGGAGGGTGACGCATCCCTTTTATAAATTGTATCAGCCCCTTTTTATCAGCATGCGCTGAATAGCCGCTTAATGTGAGCACTTCAGCCTGAATATCAACCCGCTCGCCGTCGATCATAACATAACCACCGCGAGGGCCATATTGCTGTATGGCGGCTCCAAGCGTACCGCGTGCTTGATACCCCACAAACACCACTTGATGGGCTGTATCGGGCAATAACGCTTTTAAATAATTCACGACTCTACCGCCTTCACACATGCCGCTAGCGGCAATCACAATAGCGGGCTTGCGGGTACTGGCAAGCAAGTTAACCGCTGCAAGATGTTCGGCATGGCTATCAATGGTATGCAGTTTCGCAAAACTAAGAGGGTGGCGCCCCGCATGCACTTTTTTACGCGCTTCGGCATTCCAGCAAGGCAGCAGTTGTTGATAGGCAGTCGTAAATTTAGCGGCTAAGGGCGAGTCAATAATAACAGTTAAGTCTTGCCAAGCTAACTGCTGATGAATTTTTTGGCCTTGTAAGCGATGGATAATACATTCTAACTCGTACACCAGCTCTTGCGTTCGGCCAATGCTAAAGGCTGGAAACAGCACCGTGCCATTATCTTGCAGCGAATGTAATAGCACTTGCTCTAAGCGCTTAACACGTAAGCGCCGATCATCATGCAGCTTATCGCCATAGGTACTTTCTATCACCACCACATCGGCGGCATAAGGTGGCTTGGGCGCCACCAGCAAAGGTGAATAAGGTGCCCCTAAATCACCAGAAAACACCGTAATGAACGGCTTAGGCTTTGATCGGTTTGCCTGGTTATTCGCAAGCTCAGCGCCACTAGCCGCAGGGTAATGCTTAATTTCCACATAGGCCGAGCCTAAAATATGCCCGGCTTTTTGTAAGCGAAACTGCCCTGCCGGTTTACCTTGGTAATCAGGCAAGTTTAACCACTGTTTAAATTCGCACGACACCAGTTGCCGACCTATCGCCCTTAAAAAGCCAGCAACCAGCTTTTCATCACGGGTTACGCCCACTTTTAAGGCATCTTCTAACACTAGAGGCAACAAGTGCGCCGAGGCAACCGAGCAATAGATAGGGCCAGTAAACCCAGCTGCTAACAAATAAGGAATACGCCCAACATGATCAATATGCACATGCGTAACAATTAACGCTTGAATATACTGAATGGGGAATTGAATAGAGAGGTTAGATTTATCACTGCCGCTGCCCTGCTCATCGCCCTGAAACAAGCCGCAGTCAATAAGCACAGCATAATCAGAGGCAAACTGATATTCGTGGCAAGAGCCGGTGACGCCATCGACGGCGCCGTGGTGGATAAACGTGGGTGAGGGGGCTAATTTGGTCATCCTTGAGCCTTTTTAGTTTTAAGTGTTTAATTTTGAGTGCTTAATTTTGCTCTGTGATGTTTTAACTATAGCTGTAAGTATCTTAATCAGCTCATCGTTTTGATTAACTAAACTTAGGACTTGAGGTCGGTTTATATCTAGATAACCTGTGCTACAAAGTAACGCTAGCCAATATCGGGACTCTCTCGATTCCTTACTTGCTATACACATTTTTGCGACAAAATCAGCTTTAGATTGACCTGCTTGCGCTTCATTAATATTTGCACCAATTGAAGTACCAGATCTTAGCAGCTGTTTAGAAAGAACATATTCTTTTTTCTGTTTGGTTAAATATTGATAAAGCTTAACCACCCTAACAGCAAAATCAAACGCTTTAGTAAGTACATTATTTGCATCAACTGGCATACCCGCCTCACCAATTCAAAACAAATATTACTTATAGCCGAACAAACAAAAAATTAACAAGCCCAACTTTCAACTAAAAACTCAAAACTAAACACTAAACACTAAACACTAAACACTAAACACTAAACACTAAACACTAAACACTAAACACTAAACACTAAACACTAAACACTATTTAACCCTATCCCCACTCCCTTTACCCGCAACTGTCATAAAAATATATTTAAAATAATCAGCAAGCGTTAGCTTTTGCAACATTTTGGCGTCGGTTTCAGCTAAAAGCTCTGGCGTAGACATATCAATTTCATTCACTTGCGCTAAACCAGTTATACCTGGGCGAGCCCTAAACACACCCATTTTTTCCCTGGCTGCCGTTAACTCTTCTTGGTTAAACAAACCAGGCCGAGGCCCTACTAAACTCATCTCGCCTTTAAATACATTCCACAGTTGGGGCAGCTCATCTAACTTAGTCTTACGTAAAAACCCACCAAAAGGCGTAATAGCACTGGCACTAGCTAAGTGGCTGGCCACACTGGCTGTATCCACTTTCATGGTACGAAATTTTACTAAGGTAAAAGGTTTTTGGTTACGCCCAACACGCACTTGCCGAAAAATTGGTGAGCCTGTATCAAAAAAACCAATAATGGTAAGAATAACCAACACCGGAAAACCAAATACCAAACCAAAAAAAGAAAAAATAATATCTAACAACCGAATTAACATAGAACCTCAAAAATAAAAAACTAAACACTCAAAACTAAGCACTATTCACTCGCTGCGAAGCAGCGCCTAATTCCCTCTTCCACCGAAATCGGCGGCTTCCAGCCTAAAGTGTCTTTTGTATGATTAATATCCACCTGCAAGTTACCGCATAACCTATCAACAATTGCTTGCTTGCCGGTTAACTTACCAGCAAGTTTAAACCAACTCATTGGCACAGGAATTAACCAAGGTTTTTTTCCTACAGCTCGCGTCATCATTTCTAATAACTCAGTGGTTGAAACATCTTGGTCGTCACTGACTAAAAAAGTTTGGTTTGCGGCTTTAGGATGGTCGATGCAGGTAAGAATTAAATCAACGAGATTATCTAAAGCTACCATACTTCGAGAATTATGAATTGCTCCCAAAGGTAATGGTAGATTTTTTTTAGCCATATTTAACATAGCAGCAAAGTTAGCTTTCACACCTACACCATAAACTAGTGGTGGGCGAATGATGACTACTTCCATGCCCGTATCAGCTGCAATTTGCCTTAGTCCAATTTCTGCTTCAGCTTTGGAAATGCCATAAGGGTCTGATGCATCTATCTGGTCAAAAGCAGTAAAAGGCTTCCCGTGCAGAGTCCCTTCGCCATTAACTTTAATACTGCTAATAAAAATAAAACGTTTTACTCCAGCTGCAGCTGCCTGCCTAGCTAGATTTAACGAACCTTCAGCATTAATTGCTCGATATGCTTCTAACGGGTCAGTTTCAGTATCTGACATGACATGCACTCTGGCAGCGGCGTGTAAAACAACATCAACTTTTTCCAGATATGCTGAATAATCAAATAAGGAGCAAATTTCCGCTTTGTAAAATTTAGCGTTAGAAACCTGGGGATCTTTTCTAGATAAAAGTCTAAGTTCTTTAACTGATAATGCCGACACTACGGCCTTACCGACAAAACCAGTCGCACCAGTCAATAGAACAGTTTTATCAAGCTTCATTTTTAACCACACTAACTATATCTTCAGCCATTTCAGCCATAATTTTTTCACGTGAAAATTTTTCAATAAAATCTAATCTGGGTTGCACACCTAATTTCAATTCCTTGAAAGACCGAAATGCAGCTTCATCATCGCCAGGATAAAATACCGAAGAGTTAGTTACTTCTTTTGCAAGAAATTGGGCCGCATAACCAGATACACCAGCCCAAACTGGTTTGCCCAATGCAGCGTATTCAAAAATTTTTGAAGGAAGTACTTTTCGAAATGCCGGATAATCATTTAAATGTAAAAACAATACATCAGCATTTTGGTATTCGCGGATTAATTCATTGCGACTTACCGGCGGCAATAAGTCAACGTTAGTTAATTCATTCAACCTTTGCTGAAGTGCCAGCTTACGCCCACCATCACCAATAATCCTGAACTTGGCTTTACCCTCCAATCGCTTTGCTAAAGCCGGTATTATAGTATGAAGCCCTTGCCCTTCCCCCATATTACCCGCATAAAGCACTGTGAGTTGTTCTGAAGCGGTAGCAACGTCTGACGTAATTGGCGCAGCATCAAGAAACTCTTGATCAATGCCATTTGTAAACCATCTAAACTCAGCCTTTGGATAACGGCTAGCAAAGTATTCTTTAAACCCCTTTGAAACCAAATTAATGCGCTTAGCTTTACCAAAAGTATAAGATTCAACAAAAGAAAAAACAGGCTTAGCAAGCCAGGTTATTTTGTTGGATAACACGTCTTTAATTGTATCAACAAAAATATCTCTGATATCAAGATACAAAGGTAATTTCTTTGATGAGGCTATCCTAGCGCCTAAAAATGCAGTAAATAGGCGTGAAGAAGTTGCATATATCAGGTCGTAATCTTTACTTTTTGCTATTTTTATCGCTTGTCTGTAAAACGAAGTAAATGCCTTAATTTGATCCAGCATGCCGCTTTTATGCGAGGGTAAAGCAATACGATGGATCTCAACACCATCTTTTACTTGATGCTGAGGTGCTTGAGCTGAAAAAGAAGCGTAGCGGTTTGGCAGTGTAGTTATTACCTCTAATTCAATTCCGGGCTGTTTTTTTAATTGTTCAATCAAAGCCGTGCATCGAAAGGAACCTGCACATAAGTCTGGTTCAAAATAAAAAGATAATACTAAAACTTTCAAAATGAATTTCCTAGAGAATAGAAATGGTCATATTTAGTTCACTGGAACTAAATTTGGTAACGACTTTAGATGAATGAGTTGTTTCACCAAACCCTGGGTGCCAAGTTGAAGGTAATACTTTTAAAGGCGAACTGCTTTTGAAAAGTAACTCCTTACCACTTACAAGAAAGAGCTGTAATTCATAATCAGATAATTGTTTAACCTTAATATCTGGGTGTAAATGCCAATGGGCAATAGCATTAATAAATTTACCCTGCAATTTATCTGAGATAGCAATATTATTGCTGTCTACCCGAATCTCGCGAATATGAGTAACCTTGCCTTTAAGTCTTAAGTACCCATCATGGGATGCCATAATAGTAACTTTATCGTTTTGAACATCAGCGTTTAAAAGTTTTGCATATGCACGTCGAGCAACACGAAAACCACTCCACACTTCTGATGAGTCGTCATTGTCAACAACAACTGTATTATGCGCAGCTGTCTGACGCTGCCTTAACCTTTCTTGGCTAAGCCCATAGATTGAAGTACCAGAGTTAACTAAAACCCGCTCCAGCCCAACAGACCATTCCACACTCAAAGTGTCAGCATGAGCATGACCAGGTAAGTAATCAGGTCCTACAGAAGCATGATCAAACAGTAAAATGTGTTCAGGCATCGATACTCGACTATAGCCAGATACAGGTAAGGTTATTAACGTTGATAAAGGTTGAGTATCAAAGTCAAGATTTAGACTTGTCGCATAAGCAAATAGCTGTGCAGGTGCTGCTGCAATCCCCATGGTACTGTCATTGAAAAAACTAACTTCGCCATCAGGATGACACATTACTCTCAGCCAATATAATGCTTTTTCGGCGACGCGCCGCCAAAGAGGTAATACTAGCAATAACTCTTTGTTATTTGTTATTACTGCTAAATTAATTAGATCAAGCAGATCCCAAAGAAGAATACAGTGGTACATTGGCGTAAGTTCAAAATGTCCACCATCTTCTGTAAATTGCTCAGGGATTTCACGTTCTAGTATTTTTAAACCAACTTGAAGATATTCAGCCGCCAAAGAGCTTTGCAAAAAACAACCAACAAAAACAAGGGCTTTAGCATTAGCAAATAAATGGTTTCCTAGGATATGATACTCAAGCTGTTTCAAAAGCGCTTTTGCTTGAACATTTATACTATCAACAACTTCAGGATCATTTATTTCTGCTCTGTTGTACCATTTTATCAAGTTAACAATTCGTAATGATAAAGGATAAGGTTCCCAACCATTGCCACTAACGGCAGGGTTTTCTTTTATCCAACGTTTTACAAACTCATACTGAATAGGTAAACGTTCCAAACTATTTTTTGCATTTAAATCATCAAAATAGTGCAAATTATAAAGCCAAAGTTTTTCATACTTAGGATTATTCCAATCGTTGACTGTATTAACATTTCCGCTTAAGTTAAGAAAACATACTTTGTGAGCACTCAGCAAAGAAGGTTGTAAAACTTCAGGACCACTCCATATCCAATTAGTAGCATGGCAAACTAAGGATTTATACGACAGCTTTCGAAGCGGGAAGAATTTGTAACGAATTCTGTATGTTATTTGCTCTAAGCGAAGCGGCTTTACCGTATGGTAAAGCCGCTGAAGTTTAGTGAAAAGCCGCATATTTAACTTGATTGCATCCTTAGTTGTTCTGCTATCTCAATTGAAATCTTAGCAATTTCAAAAACTTCATCTGCAGGAATCGGACAAGGTTTGCCCTCTTTAATCGCAGTTAAAAATGCCTTACAACAAGATACTTGGCCTTTATCTTGTCGCCATAAATTCATTTTTGAAAACCCTGGCCAACCAAAACCTTTTAATTTAATAAAATTATCTAGTTGTAAAACACGACCAGCTGTAAATACCTCAACCCGCTCTTTAGGAAAACTTGAAGAACCATTTGCATAGTAATGAATAGTACCAAAAGAGCCATCTTCAAAACCGAGAATAATTGCAGCTTTATCTTCTGTTACTGCTTGATGTGAATTATCGCCCATACGACGAGCTTGAACAGATACAATTTTAAACCCCACCAGGTAACGCATTAAATCAATAAAGTGACAAGCCTCACCAATTATTCGGCCACCACCAACTGCAATATCTTGAGTCCAATGATCTTCTGGGATGGAACCTGCGTTCATCGTCATAATAAATGATTTAGGCTCTTTTACTGCACTTAATAAAGCCTTCATTTTTTTTACTTGAGGAGAAAAACGGCGGTTGAACCCCAACATGAGCAACTGCTTACCTTTAGTTTGATGATATGCAGCTTCTACTTTTTCCAGTTCATCTTTGTTTATAGCCAGCGGCTTTTCTACAAATACATGTTTGCCATTTTTTAAAGCTTGCTCTGTGAAATAGGCATGGCTGTTATGTTGTGTGACAATAACCGCAGTATTAATTTGAGGGTTTTCAAGTAATGCCTGCGTATCAGTAGATGCGTTGGCAAAACCCGCTTTTTCACCATGAATAACACTATTTATGCCACCTGATGTGCTAATGGTATGTAATTGCGCACCAGCTTCTTTAAAGGCAGGTATTAATACCCGGGAGGCATAGTTTCCAGCACCAACGAAACCCAGGGTCGGTTTATCGCCAGTAAACGTAGTTTGTTTTAAGCTTATTGTGTTTATATGCCGCTCAATGAACTTGCTTGGATAATCTAATAAAATGCCTAATGCGCTTTTATCTTCAGTTAACGTTGCGTATGCGTCGGCAGCATTTTCAAATATAAAACGATGTGTAATTAAAGCTTCAACGTTGAGAGAGCCAGATGACATCATATCCAGTATTGCTTCAAAGTTACGTTGCTCAGTCCAACGTACAAAAGGTAGTGGATAATCTAAGCCTTTTTGTTCATAGTCAGGCTCATAACGGCCAGGACCATAAGAACAAGAAACCTGAAAGCTAAGTTCTTTCTCGTAAAAGTCAGACCTATTTAATTCTAGCCCAGTAACACCAACCAAAATGATTCGTCCACGTTTACGGCTCATTCTGGCTGCTTGTGTTACAGGGTCATTAGATTTTGTTGATGCCGTAATAATAACAGCGTCAACACCATTCCCTCGGCTAAATGAAACACCCGCTGCTACAGGATCTTCACCAATGCTAGGATTACAAATTTCCGCACCAAATTGTTTGGCAAGTTCAAGTTTACGTTGGTCAAAATCTATAGCCAGTACCCGACAACCCTGGGCGCGTAACAACTGTACTGTTAATAAACCAATTAAACCAACACCTGTGACTACTACAGACTCGCCTAAGGTCGGCTCAGCCAACCTGATACCTTGTAAACCAATACTCGCAACAACCGTGAAAGCAGCAGCTTCATCACTAACATTGTCAGGTATCTTTGCACATAAGTTTTTAGGCACCCGCGCAACATCCGCATGAGGCCCATTAGAAAGCACACGGTCACCAGGCTTAAACTGCTCTGCGCCTTTACCAACGGCTTCTACAACACCCACATTGCAGTAACCTAAAGGAAGTGGCTGCCCTAGCTTAGAACGTACAGCGTCAATAGTTGTTAGCAAACCATCAGTCTGTACCTTCTCCAGCACCATTTTTACTTTTTCGGGTTGCTGACGAGCTTTATCAATCAAAGAAGCTTTACCAAAATCAACAAGCATACGCTCAGTACCGGCTGAAATGAGGCTGCAAGTAGTATTGATCAAAAGATTCCCAGCAGATATTGATGGTGATGGTGCCTTTACAACAGTTGTAGCACCTTTAGCGAGGTCTTGAAGAATTTGCTTCATTGTTAAGCCTATGATCGTATATAAAAAATAGTTATGGTAAGAGACTGTTCAGCAACTTTTTGTCTTCAACAGAGGGATAATTTATTAATACAGCTCTATAAGTACCTTTAAATACAAAAAGACTACCCGCAGCTACACCAATAATTCTGTGTTCATCAATAACAGATTTAATATCATTTAAAGAACCCGCCCCACCCAGAACAGTAAGAGGAATATCAATAGCATCCCTCACCAGCCTAATAAGTTTATGATCATAACCTGACATTTTGCCGTCGTTATCAATAGAATTGATAACAATTTCACCGGCACCTCGCGCTTGAGCCATCTTGGCTAGCTCAACAATATCACCTTTGACCTTTTTGCTGCCATTTAGAATGTAACAATCATAACCACCAAAAAGGGTCTTTTTAACATCTAAAACAACTACAACACTTTGTTTGCCAATTGCGTTAGAAATTTTTGTAATTAACTCGGGATCCTGTAACACAGAGGAACTTAGAGCGACCTTTTCAACACCTAAGTTGCTGATCTTAACAGCCTGTTCTAGGGTTTTAATTCCGCCTCCATAGCAAAAAGGCATCCGGCACTCTGTAGCAAGGTTAGCTATCATTTTGTAATCAGGCTCTCTATTATCTCGAGAGGCATCAATATCCAATACGACTAGTTCATCAACTAATTTTTCATTGAAAATTTTTACAGCATTAATAGGATCGCCAACATACTTAGGATCTTTAAAGTTAACGGTTTTGACTAAACCTTTATTCTTAACCAGCAAGCAGGGGATAATTCGTGATCGAAGCATAGTTATATATTCGCAAAGTTTTTAAGAAGCGTTACGCCATTTAAAAGGCTTTTTTCTGGGTGAAACTGAAAACCATAAATATTATCTTTATGTACAGCACACGAAAACTCGCCAGCATATTCAGCAACCGCTAAAATATCTTCCTCGTTATTAGCGCTAAAATAATAAGAATGTAGAAAATAGAAACCTTGCTCGTAGTCAATACCAGCAAAAACATCAACATCTTTTTTGGGCTTTACTCGGTTCCACCCCATATGTGGAATAGTTGGCTTATGTCTTAGCTTTGCAACGTCAATCTTACGTACTGAACCAGAAACCCAACCTAAACCTTGCATCACGCCTTCTTCGCTAGAATCAGCCATTATCTGCATGCCAACACAAACGCCAAGTACTGGAACATTTTGGTTCAGCACCATATCATCAAGTTTCTCACGCATACCTGACTTGTTCAAAAGGGTCATTGCGTAATCAAAAGCGCCAACACCTGGTAAAATAAGCTTATCAACTGAATCAAAATCTTCAGAGTTCTTAATAGACTTGAAAGGAATATTCAATTGCTTAAATATGTTTGCAAAAGCGCTTATATTGCCCAAGCCATAATCAACTATACCAATCAACGTTTGCCACCCTTTTCCAAACCAAATGCACGCATTACTTTTGCACCTAAATCGTAAATACTCTGCTGATTCTTATAATCTTTGTATGTTTTATTGGGAGCACCCATGTAAGCTTGCAACTCATCAACAGTTATTCCAAGCTTAGTGGCTATATACTCGAACTCATTCACGATTTGCTCTTTGTCATAAGCCGGTTGCTTTAATTTTTCTAAAGCCTCATCGCGGGTCATTTGGCCAGTAAGGATTAAACTGGAGTATTGCACTTTACGTGTATCGTAACCAAACTTTTTAGGTAACCAATAACCCTCATAAAACTTTGTAAAGCGAGACTCAAAATGTTTTTGTGCATAACGTTGGTAACCAAAATTATCGACAAGAAATTGTGTTGCGTCTTCTTTATGATAAGGCATGTAGTCTAGTGGGCGGATAAGTTTAATCCCTCTAATGTAAGGTAAAAAAACTTTATGCCAGAGAATGTTCGTAACAGGGTAATTTTTTAACGGGATAGTACCAAACTTTTTATGTATATCAACAAGTTGGGTGGCATCAGATTGATAATACATCCATTCAAGCGGGTTGCGCACACATTCTGTAGAATAATTGCCGCCAGTTAATATGTAGTTAACCTTGTACTTGGCTGCAAACTTATACATCGTTGCAAAAAAAGCATGATCTTGTGGGCTGTCTATATGCGAAACCCCTGACTTAATGAAAGCAAGCTGCAAATCTTTCATTTCTTCCCAATCAATAACTTCCGTATATAAATCGAGACCTAATTTATCGACAATTTTCTCGATGTTATTAACAGCGGTTTGAGAATTCCAGCCAGCATCCACGTGAAATACCAACGGCCTTAACCCAAGCTTTTCTTTAGCAAGATAGGTCAGGTATGAGCTATCGATACCACCACTCATGCCAATAATACAGTCAAAATCTTTGCCTTTACCTTCAGCTTTAATTTTATCGGCAATGGCCATAATGTTGTTAAAGCCAACTTCGTCGGTGTGCCATTTTGGTTTAATGTCTTTGTCGAATGTAAGACAGTGATCACACACCCCATGCTCATCAAACACAATTTTAGAGTCTGTTGTGTCCATAACACAACGTGTACAAACTTGGAAATCACGCATTAATAACTATCCTTTATGGCCAAACTTTAACATATTTACGATATTCTTTATGTGCTTGGCGAGAGTATTGCCACTTCAACTTGCCGGGAATCATCCCAGTAGAAGCGTGACAGTAATGGGTTACTGAAATTCGAGGCTCATAGTACGTTTTAAAGCCTTTTTCCTCAAGTTGCTTTGACAAAAAGAACTCTTCATACATCAAAAAGGTCGGCGCCCATAGCTCGTCAAAATGTTCAAAAAACTTAGGCGTCAATATATAGCAAGCACCGTAGCCTTGGTGTATTTCCTGAGCTATAGCATGTTGTTGTTCATCTTTTCGGTCAGTGAAGCGGTGCGTGACTTTAGCTAAACGCACTATCAACCCAGCAAGCAAATAACTTGTATGATACAAGTCATAAATAAATTCACGTTTTTTACTAATACCATTAATCACATGAGGATTCTGTGGTGTGCCATCTAACATTCTAATATTAGGTGATACGACTGGGTATTTGTCAAAAACAGAACTGCACTGTGCGAGCTGTTCAGCAAAATCAGTTGGAAAAACCAAGTCGTTATTGCCGACAACGAGATATTTGGCATCGGGGTATTTCTGCCTGACAAGTCGAATACCAACATTTAAGCCTTCGAAATAACCAAGATTTTCAGGGTTTTTAATAAGGTCAACATGTGGTGCTTTAGCAAGAACATTAAGCTTATCAATGTCAGTTTTAACTGACGCATTATCGACTATAGTCAAATTAAAAACTAAGTCTTTTACTAATAATAAAGATTGATAAAGGCCATTTGAAAAGTCAGCATTGTTATAATTCGTAACTATAATATGTATCATAAATTCTTCTTAATTAAAAATTACCATTTGATAAGTTGCTAGCCCACCCTCTGTTAAGGGAGTACTTAGGCTGCGGGGTAGCGAAATCAACTGCCATAAGGAGAAGGCAAACACCAGAAGAAATGAAAAGATTATCTTCGTTGATTTTGTATTTAGTTGAAAAATTCGTCTAAATATAATAACAAGAAAAATCAAATCAAAGAGAGGAGCAAGCCTAAGAAAAAAAACAGGAGCAAGTGAGAAAATCAAGGCAATAGACGACAGGCCTAAAGCTATTTTTTCTAAAAAAATATGCTCTCTATCTAAAAATTTTGTACTATTAGCCAAAAAATTCAAAGAAAATATTACTACAAAGAAAAAGAATAATTTAGCTAGAGAAAAAAAACCAACATTGGAGTCAGGATCATTCAAATATCTTTGCAATCTAGCAAGGGCATATAATGTATCACCAAAGTCGACTGCAACACTGAAGCCAATAAATTTATAAAACAAAGCAACAAGAAAAGAAAAAATAAAAATAATGTAAAGCAACTGCCTAGAAATAATTTTATGAAACAGCAACAGCGGAATAATTAAAAATGTCGAATAATGAAACATTAAAGATGAAAAAGTAAATGTAAAAACGAGAAACTTATTATTCTTAAAAGAAAAATAAAAGGATAACAATATTAAACTTGTTGCTACAGACCAGCGCAGCTCACTAAATTCAGTAGTTACAAAGTGAAGGCACAAATAGCAAGTTAACACTAAAGGCGCAGAATAACTAAACTTCGTTACGAAAAAAAATTTGCCAGATATAGAAATAAACGCGCAAACCAAGGTAACAACGTAAAAATCTAAATTGAGCGATTTCACAGCAACATTAAGCAAAAGATAACCTAATTCCCCATAAGTATCTCGAAGGTGATGGTATTCCAGCATTGCCAAACTCGGAAGAGAGTGAAATATATCATAATAAGCTTCATAATCTGTGTCTGAAAAATAACGAAAACCAGCAATAATAACAACAACAGCAGAAATCATTAAAGAAATAAAAAAATTAATTTTTACTTTTAGCAATGAACTAAAAAAAAACATCGCGGAGAAGTAAACAGGAAAAAGATAAAATATCATAATCTAAAATACTCTATGCTCTCTTCAGCAAAATTTTTAACTCTATCCTTACACTTTTTTTCCTCATTTAATATATGCTCTTTAACTAATTCGTTTGTATTTTCCAACCAAGCCATGTCATCAAAACCATATGCAATTCCATACCTATCTGAATCTAAGGGGTACCATTCTTTTTTATCAACACCAGCATCACCTATTACTATTGATTTGCATCCACAGAGTGTGGCAAATATTGAATACGCCGTATATGTATCATAACTAACAAAAAACTCGACTTCCTTAAAAACTTTAGCAACTTGCTGGTGTGAAAGATTATCAATCAAAATATCTTTTGAATGGTCTTTCACAAAAGACTTTCCCTTGCCTTTACGTATACAATATGCGTAACCACTTCTTTTTTTTGAAATATTTGACAAGTTATAATGCTCTAAAGGGTAATGAATGACTTTTAACTCGTTCGGTGAAGTACAGGAACCTGGAAAATTAAAATCCTTTATAGCAGAATTAAATTTAAAAATTAATTCGCCAGAACTAAAGTAAAAACGTTTTTCATGAAAACCAGGTTGATGCAGTAGCCATCTAACCACATTTTTAGCACCAAGGGGATTACCAAATACAACCTCAGGATAAACAACAACGAAATCATCTAAATTATTAATACTTCCATTGAAAACAGGGGTGTCAAAGTGGACATTACTTTTAAAAGGTCTCAATGAGTTATAGACAGACCACTTTACAAAATTACACATATTCTTAAAAAAATTAAATCTGTTAATTTCATAAGTGTATGCGTAGGGAAACAAATAGGATTCATGGCCTAATTCATTTAAGATATGACATAGTTTGTGCAACACCACTACACCGCCACTCTTTTCATTATATGAGGGAGTGAAAATAAGAAATTTAGCCATTACAACCTCATGCCTACAGGTTCTTTTTTTGATCTTGACAACTTGACAATAAACCTACAAATGAAATAAAAAACTACTACATAAAATATTGAAAATAAAATAATTTGAAATTTTAAATATTCTCCTCTCAAGAAAAAATTAGCCGACTGAAGAAAAAGAGAAGATGCTGCAAAAACAATAATTGGAAGGAAAAACATTTTCAACTGAAACTTCTTAAAATAACTATTCAGAGTAATTGACCCCCACACAATAAAAAACAAAAAAGAAGATACAAGACTAAATATCGCACATGCTTCCGCTCCATATTTAATTGCGATAAAAATACTACCGGGAATAGTTATAGAACTATAAATTAAATAAGCATGAAACTGTCTGTTTAAACGGTTAGTTGAGTAATAAAATAAAAAAATGAAATTTGAAAATGACTGGATAACCGCAGAATATAACAGCCATTTTAGGTATACGTGAACATTCTCTGTTAAGGTAATATCAGCGAGCCAAAAACTTAAAATATACTTTCCAAAAGAAAAATACATTGGGGTAAATAGCGCAAAGAATAAAACAAAAAAAGTAAAAAATCTAATAATAAGCTCTGAGTAATTTGAAAATTCACTTGAACTATATAGACTTGCCAGCCTTGGCATTAAAAATTGGTTAAGAGGCATTATTACTAAATTAACACTTAACGCAACTTGCGCTGCTATTTGGTAGTAGCTGAACGTTTCCATGGAAACATATTTTGATAATACCAACTTGTCAATTTGAGTCGAAACTGTCCAGATTATAGTTAACCCCGATAAATGGATACAGTTCTTAACAAAGCCTAAAAACTGATATCTGCTTATATCCGAACTTATCATTACTTTTTCTTCATAAGAAGATAGTTTTTTAGCTATATTTTTTGAATAAAAAAATCCTAAAAAATACATAACTAAACAGTCAATAAAACAGAAAAAGGCAACCGCTGCTAAATACACATCTACATCAGAACCATAAATTTTCAATATGTAATACGGTATTATGTATTGGCATGTAGTTATAACTACCTGCCATACTGATAACTGAATTTGCTTCTCAAATCCTACAAGCTTGCTAGTTAGGTATCCTTTTAAAAAGGTTAAAGACAAAATCACACCTATCATAATTAAGCTTTGGTTCATCAAGCTTAACGACAAGTCGGCTTCAAACCAAGATGATGCTAGAAAGTCAGCTCCAACAAAAAATAGTAAAAAAATAAGAACAGAAATTCCCATAATAAATAGGAAAACATTTAACCATAACTTTAAGGCTGCTGTGAACTCTTCAATATTAGTCTTGCTAATTGATAAAACTCTTACCATGCCTCCACTTATACCTGCATCTAAAAGGCCTAAAAAAGACATCATCAACAACATGAAAGATACTAATCCATATTGCTGGATGCCCACTTCAACGATTATTAACGGTATAAATAATAAGGGGAGCACAGCCTTTAGAAGCTGTGCTGTATATAGTGAAGATAACTTAATTAACAAAAACCTATCCTTCAATGTAAAACTTGTTTATTAAACTCACTATAAAATCTACTTCTTCAAATTTTAGTTCATAATAAAGCGGTAATCTAACTAATTGGTCACTATACTTGTCACAATTTAATAATTGTTCACCTGAGTATTTTCCTTCAAAGTATGGACTCTTATGTAACGAAATATAATGAAAAACTGCTGACACTTTATTATCTTTCAAAAATGCTATCAATCTAGACCGTTCATCTAGATTACTACATACTATATAAAACATGTGTGCATTATTAGTAGCATAATCTGGAATTACAGGTAGATGAATTTTCTCAGACAATTCTAAGTTGCTTAGCTTCTCGTAATATCGAAGCCACAACTCTTTTCGTCTAGTCTGAATTAAGTCAATACTTTCCAACTGAGCAAAGAGATAAGCTGCTATCATATCTGATGGTAAAAAAGAAGAGCCAATATCAACCCAGCCATATTTATCTACTTCACCACGAAAAAATGATGTACGGTTAGTTCCTTTTTCTCTTATTATTTCGGCTCTACTTGTATATTGTTCTTTATTAATAGTAAGCAAACCGCCCTCACCAGCGATTATGTTTTTCGTTTCATGGAACGAAAATGCGCCAAAGTCGCCAATCGAACCTAACCGCTTACCTTTATAATAGGAGTCAATTGCCTGAGCTGCATCTTCTACTACAAATAAACTATTTTCGGATGCAATGTTCATGATTCTATCCATATCACAAGCTACACCCGCGTAATGCACAACAACTATTGCTTTTGTTTTAGATGTAATAAGTTTTTCAATATGATCAGGATCTATATTTGGATTATCACTATAGCTGTCTGCAAAAACAATTTTTGCACCTCTCAATACAAACGCATTTACTGTTGATACGAAAGTATATGAAGGGGCAATTACCTCGTCACCCGGTTTTATATCAATTAGTATTGCAGCCATTTCTAAGGCGTCTGTACAAGATGTTGTTAAAAGGGCTTTTTTAAAACCCTGTTCTTTTTCAAAGAACTTATGGCATAACTTAGTATACTTGCCATCACCAGATATTTTCCCAGAAGCAACTGAGTCAGTTATGTATCTAATTTCATTATTAACAAGTAGTGGTTTATTGAAAGGAATCATTATTTTTTAAATCCAACATAAATTCTTTTTCCAATGCCAGAAGATTCTTGCTTCTTTCTGACCTTCTTTTCGCTGGTGTACCGAAATATATTCCCCAGCTAGTTGTTGAGCTAATAACTAAAGACATTGCGCCAATTGAACATCCTTCGTCAATTGTAACGCCTGGAAATACGACAGCATTTGTGCCTATAACTACATGTTTATTTATAGTTACTTTAGCAAATTTTTCATGCTTAAATTTCTTAGGGATATTCGAATTAACTAAAGACTCACCTGAATAATCATCGCTTTGAGAAAATACCTTTACGCCATAGGCCAATGTTACAAAATCAGACATAATTATCCCGGGTTCTCCACCCGCGACTAAACACATTGGTGTAATGTGACAATATTTCCCTATATCAACAAAGCCTGAAACAACACAGAAATCATCAATCCGTGACTTATCACCGATACTTATTTTCTCAGGATTATAAATTGACGCTTTATCACTTATTTTCACTCCACGGCCAAGGAAGCGGAAACCTATCTTCTCCATTTCATCCTGACTTAAATATGCCATAAAGCCACCTCTGAATATGCTTTTATCATCATAAATTAATAGTTAAAAAAATGGGCTGATGAATCTTTTTCATTTACGTTTATATCCTCTAAGCTTGGCCATTCAATATTTAAAACAGGTGATTTCCAATGAAGGGAGCGTTCAGACTCTTTGTTATAGTAACCGGTAGTTTTATAGGTAAATATAGTATTATCTTCCAGAGCAAGAAACCCATGGGCAAACCCTTCAGGTATCCACAACATTTTTTTGTTTTCGGCAGTCAATTCTACCGCAACGTGCCGACCATACGTCTTTGAGCTTTTCCGGATATCAACTGCTACATCAAACACACTGCCAGTTATAACCCGAACCAGTTTACCTTGTGCAAATGGCGATGTTTGATAGTGCAGCCCCCTTAACACGCCGCGATGAGATAGAGACTGATTATCTTGCACAAACTCTCTGTTAGCTATTTGCTTACAAAAACTTTTATGATTCCATGACTCCATAAACCAGCCGCGCTCATCGCTAAAAACATCGGGCTCTATAATTTTTACATCTGGTATAGCTGTATCTATAACTTTCATAGTTATCACTTATATAAAGTTAGGTTTTCCAATGCCTTAGCCCAATTAGAAGACTTAATGGCAAACTGTTTGTCTATTTTATCGCAATTAAGCATTGAATACGCTGGACGTTTAGCTGGCGTTTGATAATCTGCAGTTGTTATTGCATTGGTAACCGGTATTTTATTGATAAGTTTCAAGCTTTCTGCTTGCTTAAATATTGCTACTGCAAACTGATGCCAACTAACAAAAGGCATACCACTGAAATGGTAAATTCCCCACCTCGACTCTTCAGTATTTTTAAGCTGAACACATATACTGATGATGGCATCTGCTATATCACCCGCATAAGTTGGGCCACCGGTTTGGTCTGCAACTACCCTCAACTCTGGCTGGCTTTGTGCCAAGCGTAGCATGGTTTTAACAAAGTTATTGCCGTGTTCGGCAAATACCCAGGCGGTGCGCAAGATAATATGCTTACTGCAATGTTCAATTACGGCTAACTCACCGGCTAGTTTCGTTTTGCCGTAAATACTTTGCGGGTTGGTTTTATCTGTTTCCAGATATGGCGTATCACTTTCGCCGTTAAACACATAATCGGTAGACACATGAATAAGAATGGCATTTAGCTTTTCTGCTGTTTGGGCAAGGTATTTTGCACCAAAATGGTTTATAGCATCAGCTTGTTCTATTTCCTGCTCTGCTTTATCAACAGCTGTATAAGCAGCAGCATTGATAATGATATCTGGGGTAAAGGCCGTTAATTTTTTTTCTACTTCAAATGAATTAGCAATATCTAATGACGCTCTGTCAAACGCTTTCAGCTTTACCTTACCACTTAAGTTTTTAACGAGCTGAAAGCCTAGTTGGCCATTAGCGCCAGTAATGGCAACTTTTAAGTTAGTATCTAATTGCATGCGACTAACCGAGTTAGATATTGTCCATATTCATTCTTAAGCATTGGCTTCGCTAAACTCGTTACCTGTTCAGCTGTTAACCAGCCATTACGCCAAGCAATTTCTTCTAAACACGCAATTTTTAAGCCTTGCACATGTTCTATAGTTTGCACAAAAGAGGAAGCTTCATGCAGACTTTCATGGGTGCCGGTATCTAGCCAGGCAAAACCGCGGCCGAGTATTTCAACATTTAGCTTACCAGCTTCCAGGTACATCTGGTTAAGGGTAGTGATTTCCAGTTCGCCACGTGCCGATGGCTTAACCTGCTTAGCCAGCTCTACCACACTGTTATCGTAGAAGTATAAACCGGTTACTGCATAGTTAGATTTTGGTTTTGAGGGTTTCTCTTCAATCGATACTGCTTTCATATTGCTGTCAAATTCGACAACACCAAAGCGTTCAGGGTCTTTTACCATGTAGCCAAAAACAGTTGCCCCATCACCACGTGCCACAGCATTTTTTAAGGTTTTTGAAAATGATTGACCATAATAAATGTTATCACCTAATACTAAACACACATTGTCAGAACCAATAAATTCTTCACCAATTAAAAAAGCTTGAGCCAAACCATCAGGGCTTGGCTGTTCTGCATAGCTAAAATTCACACCAAAAGCACTACCATCACCAAGTAGACGCTTAAATCCTTCGATATCATCTGGAGTGGATATAATTAAAATATCGCGGATACCAGCAAGCATCAGAGTTGAAATTGGATAATAAACCATTGGTTTATCGTAAATAGGTAGTAATTGTTTAGACACACCTCGAGTTATTGGGTAAAGCCGTGTACCTGAACCGCCTGCTAATACTATTCCTTTATACTTGGCCATCTTAAGCTCCCTGCCCTAAACGTTCCATTTGGTAACTACCGTCTAATACAGCTTGCCACCAATCTTTATTGTTTAAGTACCACATTACTGTTTTACGTAAACCGCTCTCAAATGTTTCTTCGGGTTTCCAGCCCAACTCACGCTCTATTTTACTGGCATCTATTGCATAGCGTAGGTCATGTCCTGGACGATCTTTCACATAAGTAATTAAATCTTCAAATCGCTTTAAACCCTCAGGTTTATTTGGCACTAACTCTTCTAATAAATTACACAAAGTGTGTACGACTTCAATATTTTGTTTTTCGTTATGGCCACCGATGTTATAGGTTTCGCCAACAGCGCCTTCAGTTACTACCTTGTAAAGTGCTCGGGCATGATCTTCTACATAGAGCCAGTCACGGATCTGGTTACCTTTGCCGTACACTGGTAGTGGTTTACCAGCTAGGGCA
Source organism: Alishewanella maricola (assembly GCF_016343785.1). Classification (NCBI taxonomy): domain Bacteria; kingdom Pseudomonadati; phylum Pseudomonadota; class Gammaproteobacteria; order Alteromonadales; family Alteromonadaceae; genus Alishewanella; species Alishewanella maricola. The sequence continues at coordinate 243,396 of NZ_JAEINI020000002.1, forward strand.
TTAAGAATGATTAGTGGAATAAGTTTTTCCGGGAAGTGGAAAGGGCCGTAGTTATTTGAACAGTTAGTGACAATAACCGGTAAACCGTAGGTACGTTGCCAGGCGCGCACTAAATGATCAGAGCTGGCTTTACTGGCTGAATAAGGACTACTTGGCGCGTAAGGCGTGGTTTCAGTGAATAGATCATCAGTGCCATGCAAGTCGCCATACACCTCGTCAGTAGAGATATGGTGAAAGCGAAATGCCTGCTTTCGTACTTCAGGCAAGTCTTTCCAGTAGTTACGAGCAGCTTCTAATAAGGTATAAGTGCCAATAATATTAGTTTCAATAAACGCTGCAGGGCCATCAATTGAACGGTCTACATGGCTCTCGGCTGCTAAGTGCATTACCGCATCGGGCTGGTGTTTAGCAAATAAGGTCTTCATTACATCAGGATTGCAAATATCAGCTTGCTCAAAGACATAGCGTATATCTTGTGCAATTTCAGCGACAGAATTTAGGTTGCCAGCATAGGTTAATTTATCGACATTAACTACCGAGTTATTGGTATTTTTAATAATATGCCGCACAACTGCAGACCCAATAAAACCTGCGCCACCTGTTACTAATAATTTCATTACCAGATTCCCTTACTATCTACAATGATGCCATGGCTTGGCTTAGCCGCTTTAAACGCTTTATGGTCAACCAACAAAACATGAATATCAGCCTGAGCAAAGGCTGTCTCGAATTCAACTAACTCTGCTGAGCTAAGTTTTGCTGGTAAACTCTGTACATTTGGCTCAACCAGTAACACCGCACCATTATGTAATGTCATAATTTGCTGCGCTATTGACAGCGCAGGGCTCTCTCTTAAATCGTCAATATCAGGCTTAAAAGCTAAACCATAGCAAGCAACGCTGACATCTTTAGTTGTTTTATCCGGGTTTGCCTGCATAAAATCCGCTATTGCTATTTTTACCTTATTGATTACCCACTCAGGTTTACTGTCGTTTACTTCACGTGCAGTGCGAATTAACCTAGCTTGTTCTGGTGTTTTGCTTACAATAAACCACGGGTCTACAGCGATACAGTGCCCGCCAACGCCTGGACCTGGTTGTAAAATATTTACTCTAGGGTGGCGATTAGCGAGTTTAATTAATTCCCAAACATTGATGTCGAGTTTGTCGCATATCATTGATAACTCATTGGCAAAGGCAATGTTTACATCTCTAAAACTATTTTCTGTTAGTTTTGCCATTTCTGCAGTACGAGCATTAGTAATAACGCACTCGCCTTGCACAAAGGTTTTATAAAGGGCAACGGCGTAGTCTGAGCACCTTGCTGTAATACCGCCAATCACTCGGTCATTTTCAATTAACTCACGCATTACATGCCCTGGTAAAACACGTTCTGGGCAATGCGCTATTCGAATGTCAGACTGCTCGTCATGCGTTTGTGGAAAAGTGAGGTCAGGTCTGGCATCAGCTAACCATTGAGCCATTTGCTCCGTAGCACCAACTGGTGAGGTTGATTCTAATATTACTAAGTTACCTTTTGCTAATACTGGTGAAATAGCTTGACAAGCAGCCTGAATGTAACTGAGATCAGGTTCATGATTGTCACCTTTAAAAGGTGTAGGTACCGCTACAATAAAGGCATCTGCTGCTTCGGCTACAGTGGTGGCTTTTAAAAAACCCTCAGTTACAGCAGCGTGCACCACAATATCTAAGTCGGGCTCAACTATATGAATTTTACCTTGGTTAATGGTATCAACTGCTTTTTGATTTACATCCACACCAATTACTTTAATTTTTCTGGACGCAAACACTGCCGCCGTAGGCAAGCCTATATAGCCAAGACCGATTACTGATAAAGAAGAAAATTTCATAAATTATTGACCTTGAAAAAGAGTGTCTAAAATGCGTTGACAAGCGTTACCATCCCCATAAGGATTATGTGCCCGGCTCATCGTGTCGTATGCAATTTTATCTGTAAGTAGAATGCTAACTTGGCTAGTAATGGTCTCAACATTCGTACCAACTAACTTAACCGTCCCAGCCTCAACGGCTTCAGGTCGTTCGGTGGTTTCACGCATCACCAAAACAGGTTTACCTAAAGAAGGCGCTTCCTCTTGAATGCCACCAGAGTCAGTTAAAATAATATGCGCACGCATCATTAAATAAACAAAAGGCAGGTAGTCTTGTGGTTCAATTAAGAAAACGTTTTTTAATCCGGCCAATAATCGGTTGACCGGTTCTTGCACATTAGGGTTTAAATGCACAGGATATACAATTTGACTATCTGGAAACTTAACTGCAATTTGACGTAAAGCTTCACATATGCGTTCAAAACCGCCACCAAAGCTTTCACGCCGATGACCCGTTACTAAGAGCATTTTTTTATCAGTATCTAAAAAAGGATAGCGTTCGCCAAGTGATGTGGCTAGGTCAACATCTTTTTCTATTTTTTGTTTAACCAACAACAATGCATCAATAACAGTATTGCCTGTTACAGTGACATTTTTTGCCGCGACATTTTCATCAAGTAAATTGTGTTGTGAAGTCTCGGTAGGTGCAAAATGATAGGTTGCAATAGCACCGGTTAATTTGCGGTTACCTTCTTCTGGCCAAGGGCTATAAATGTTACCTGTGCGAAGCCCTGCCTCTACATGCCCTACTTTAACTTGTTGATAATAAGCGGCAAGTGATGCGGCAAGCGTAGTGGCGGTGTCTCCATGGACAAGAACTACATCGGGTTTAAATTCAACTAAGACAGGGTGCAAGCCTTTTAGAATTGCTGTTGTTACATCGGTTAAGGTTTGCCCAGCTTTCATAATGTTAAGATCATAATCCGGTGCTATCTCGAATAGTGCTAACACCTGATCAAGCATCTCACGATGTTGCGCCGTGACACATACTTTTGACTCAAAACGCTTATCCACCTGTAACGCGTGCACTAATGGCGCCATTTTTATTGCTTCTGGCCTAGTACCAAATACTGTTAATACTTTCATTTTAATTCTTATTTCTTGTTTGAAAAATAGCGAACTAGAACAATCATCATGCTTAGCAAAGAACCCAACATAAAAGCTAGAACAACTATTAACGCTCGGCTAGGCTTAGCCTTTTTTTCAGCAACCACTGCTGGATCAATTGTTTTAAATACATATTCATCTCGCACGTTGGCTAGCATTACTGTTTTTGTTTGTTCTTCTATTAAAGAAAACAGCATAGTGCGTACATCTGCAATATTGGTTTGGGCAATTTGGCTATTTAGGTAGGCAATGCTTTTTTCTGCTTCAGTTAATTCGCGCTCACGCATTTCTTCGTTAATTGCTTTTACAAGCTTATCTACCCATGCCTTAGCCAAATAAGGGGAATAGTGTTCTACACTCAGTTTAACCATACCTGATGTTTTGTCTTGGTTTACAGAGAATAGCTTTTTGAAGTCTTCAAAGGTTTCTAAATTGCTGGGCTTTGGCTGAAAAGGCGCTTTAACTTTACGCACCCATTGCTGCGTGGCTTCGTCATATATCTTTTTATCTAAAACCAGCTTGTCTGAGCCTCTATCCCAACCTTCTGCCGCCATGATGGGAATGTATAAGTCATTCTGCTCAATAAAACGGGTAATAAAATCCCGAGATTTCAAAAGCTCGATAGCTAAACCTGTTTTATCGCCACCACCCATACCACCTAAGTTAACCCCGGCTAAGGCAGCTAAGCCACCTAATTGGCCAGGTATTTTTAAGCCACTGTCGTCCGCAACAGGCGCTAAAGTTACTTCACTTTTATAAATGTTCGGTAGAGATAAAGCATAAAACACTGCAGCCACACTGAATAAAACCGTTGTAGCCATAATAAGCCACTTACCTTGCCAAATAGCTTTAAACAGTTCGCGTAAATCTATTTCGTCGTCGGCAAGTTGCTGTTGTTGTAATTGTTCAGTCATAACGTTCCTAAGAAAGCCTTATCCGCATTTAAGAAAAGGCTAAGGCTTATGGTTAAAAGGAATTAAGAGCGGCAATTGCCACTGCCGTTTGATAGAAAATTTGGGTTACTTGTGCCCAAGTGCTTAAGCTGTCTTTATATTCGGTGTCTAACGGCATAATAATGGTATCGCCTGGCTTAAGCTCATCATTGGCTGCACTAAACCAGCTATTGCTGCCTGGTACCATTACCGAACCGTCGGCGCGAATAACAAACACGCGTTGTTCATCGGCACGCTTGCGTGAACCACCGGCTAGAGACAGATAATCTTTAACATTTAAGCCAGAACGGTAACGGTGTGAACCGGGGTGTTGCACCTCTCCCATTACGGTAATTGAGTTTTGTTTACGTGGAATAAAAATAGCGTCGTTATTATCTAATTCTATATCAAATTCGGTTTGGCCCATCATAATATTGTCGAGATCAATCGCTAAACGCCCGACAGGCTCTATGGCTTGTAACTCTTGGATCATTGCGATAGAAGGCGCACCTGAAGCATTTGGTACAATACTATTGCTAGTTAAAGATTTACTGGCAATATCGGCTCTTAATTGTTGCATTAAGCGCTCTGCTTGCTCTTGCTCGCGCCGTTTAATGTTTTCACGCGTAAATACCGCACCATAAGGATAAGCATTACTGGTGAAACCCCCGGCGCGTTTAATCACCTCTGACAGTTTTTCGCCTTTTAATACTTGGTATGTACCAGGGAATTTCACTTCACCCTGCACATTAACTAAGCGCACATGTGACCAATCGGGTGTAGTTAATACATTTAACCGATCACGGCTGGCGAGCGGCATGTCAGTGTCAGCATCGGTTAACATTTTGGCTAAATCGATATTAATATTTTGCTGGTTTAATTTAATATCACCTGCCTGCTGGATAAAACGGCTTAGCTCTGCTCTTTCTGGAAATGCAGAACTGTTTAAGCCACCGGCTGCTTTTACTAGCATAGACACGCGGCCATTTACTGGCAACGGATACTCGCCCGCTACTTTTACATCACCACTTATTGAAACAATGGGTAGCTGCTGAATGTTGTTGCTTTGCTTGCGTAACATTTGCAATAAAGGAAACAGCAATTCTCTGCGGGTAAGGTGCTTTGATAAGCCAATATAACTTGGCTCAAAAAACAGTTGGTTTAACATGCTGGCGATATAACTTTCAACAATACCGCTTGGGGATAAGTTTTGCTCAGCATTAGTAAACTGCGACGCACCAATACTGGCATTTTTACCTTCTAAGCTGCGGAAAAAATTACCCGCTACATCCCCTGCCAATAATGAATTATTGTTAAACTGCGCCAGCCGCTCTTCTACTGCACTTTTAATATGCGCATTTAATACATCGCGCTGATAGCTTTGATTACCTTGGTTAAAAACTAACACAATATCTTGGGCTTGTAAGCGTAATGGCGATTGCGGCATGCTGTTAACTTTTAAGGCATCGAGTAAGTTAAATTGAATTACTTCAACGTCGCCTCTGTTGTTTAGTTTTCTTACTACAAGTGCATAGTCTGCATCTGTTGTATTAATTAAATCTGACCAGACATTGGTAAGAATATCGTGTAAATGTAAACCTTGGTTCCAAGCATATTGCCCTGGTCGGGCTACGGCACCGGCAATCGTTACTTGCTCAAGTACCCGAGCAGACAGCTGTGAAACGATAACGTGGTCGCCCGCTTTTAAACTAAAGTTTTGTTGTGATTTATTGCTTAGATCAACGGTAACGAGTTCACGACCTGCTGCTGATGTGCGTTGTACTTTGATAGCATTACTTAACGCGCCTGCTTTTAAGCCACCAGCCATTGCAATTAAGGTGTTTAAATTTTCAGATTGGGCTAACTCGTAATGTGCGGGGCGCTGTACTTCACCCTCAATGGTTACCATGGTACCAACAGGGCTAATAAACAGCACATCACCATGCTGTAAAATAATATCGTTGCTGTTTTGGCCACGCAGTAGTAATTCGTATAAATCAAAATTGGCGACGGTTTTACCTGATCGAGTGACTTTAATATCGCGTAAGCTGCCAATATCAGACACACCACCTGATACAAATAACGCTTGAGTAACAGAAGTGAGCGCGGATACGGCATACATACCTGGGTTACGGGCTTCACCTGCAATAAAGATATTTATGGTGCGTAATTGGCCCATGGTAACAGCTGCTTGTAAGCCAATGTTTGCAGCGGTAATACGGTTACGGATAAGTTCGCTTGCTTCTAAATAGGTTAAACCTGCTACGTTGGCAGGGCCTAAATCGGGTAAATTTACGTTACCTTCACGGTTAACTACCAATTCATACATGTCGTTTTGTTTGCCATAGACCTGAACCAGTAAGGTGTCATCTGGCCCTAAACGGTAGTTTTCTGGCACGGGCGCATTGGCAACCGGAGAAAAAGTACTGATATTGGCATCAAATAAGCTTTCACCGAAACGTGGCAGCCCAGATGCTTTTGGCGCTGAACGAGCTGTGTTAGTTGATGTTTTCTGTTCAACTTGCTGTAAAGGTGCCACTGCGTTTTCTTGCAAGCGGCTCGCGCTACTGTTTCCGGTAAGCTGAGAAATATCTACACCGTATTGTTTAGCTAAGGCTTCTTGCTGAGCCCGCGGCAACTGTTTAAATTGCTCTATTTGCGCAGCTGACGGCTGTTGCGCCTGCACGCTAAGCGACAGTATCAGTGCTGTCGTTAAGACAGCAAAGCTACGAGTAAGAATGGTAGAAAAGCTCATTGATTTGCTTCCGTTGATGATGAATTTTGTCGTTTCTAAGCGTTCAGGCACGCTACCGCCACTGAGTTACGCGTCCCAGAACTTTTAATTAAATTTGTAAGCGCGGAATTATAACTTAAACCGCTTAAACTTGCTGTTAAAATAGATGCTTTTTGTAAATGCGTTAGTTGCTGCTTACCGATGGCGTTACAGCTAAATCTTTATTGTTTATTGCTAATTTAACTTGCTGACCTAAAAAGTTAACTAAAATAATGCTGCGGCTGTCGCCATCTGCTTGTTGAAATACCGCATTAAGGCTGGCAAAAGGCCCGGCTAATACGTCTAATTGCTGGCCAGGCTTAAAAATGTGCTCGGGTGCTTCTTGCTGCAATTGTATTTGCCTGGTTAATAAAGCACGGATCAGCTCTGCTGGGACGGTTGCAAGCGTTTGGCCAAATTTGACAAAACCCGCTACACCTCGGGTGCTTCGAATAGCACCTAGATTAATATCTGAATCTGCTTTAAGAAAAATATAACGTGGGAACAGGGGTTCAGCTTTCGTGCTGGTTTTTCCAGCTCGAATTTTGCTGATATGGATATGCGGCACAAAGCTCTCAAACCCTTGATTAGCAAGGTGTTGCTGAGCTCGAGCTTCCTGTTTAGGTTTGCTGTATAGCAAATACCAGTTTTCCATAACTTAACGCGTCCTGTGTTGTGCGGCGCAGATGTTACGGATCAGAAGGTGTGGCGTCAAATATTTTAGAAAAAACATTGCAGTGTTTGACGTGTTTTTAAGCATTACCAGCGCCATTCCCATCTTGCACTGGCTTTATGATTAAAGTCGGTTTCATCTGCGGCGAGTGTGCCTTTTTGCAGTTGATAATCAATCAGTAACAAACCTTTTAGTAACGGCTGTTGGTAGCCGGCGTGCAGCGTAACTGCACGTTGAAATTGGCTTGGGCTGATATCGTCAACATAATTGCTGTGGCTAAGTTTAACGTAGCCCGCTTGGCCGTTGGGAGTGGTGATGTGTGTGCCAACAACCCACTCGTTTTCTAAGGCGGCGTTGTCCATACCGGGGTTAATAAATAGCCATTGATTGTATTGTGCCGGGATGCGTTGGTATTCAGCAAAAAAACGCAGTAATACCGCTTGGTTGCCCAGGTGATAATGGCTGCCTAACAACCAACTGGTTGAGGAATTACCACCTTGTTGTTGCGATGCTTCAGCATAAATAGCGCTAACGGCATTCAGATGATAGCGCACATCCATACCCACGGTGCTGAAATCGTCTTCTGGCAATAAGCTGCTGTAAGGCTGTGTTTGATCAAGCTCTTCAATACGTGGTGCTATTCTGCGAGCAGAAAAACCCAGTTCAAGTTTGCTGATAGGTTTTAAGCCTAGGCGAGTAGCCAAGTAATTTGCATGCCGCAGTGGTGCTGTGCCAGCAAAGCTGCCAAGTTGCATGTTAAAACTTACTGGCCCTAGCCACTGTGTGCTGTCTAATAACGGCAAGTTGGGGTTAAGGCGGCTAACTTGTAGGCTTTTGGTTGGGCGCTGCTGGTTGTTAAAGTTAAAGCTACTGTGTATGGCAGGCCCCCACCATTGTGGCTGCATGGCGGCAATAAGTACCCAATTACCGGCGGTATAAGCGCCGTAGCTGCCATCAAAGTTGCGGTCATTTTTCGAATAGCGGTTGCTATCAAAACTATCATGCCGAAATTGCTGATAGATGCCGGTAGTCCAGTTACCGCCTTTTAGCTCAGCCCCTAAGCTTAACATGGCTTTTTGTTGTGACTGCGAGCCAAAACCTTGCTGCCCTAGCGGTTCATTGCCGCCTTGAAGCGCCACGGTTTTAATTTGGGTGTTTTGTGCAAAGCTGGCGGCTGATTGAATGCGATAATAAGCGTGCTGTTGCGCAGGAGTAAGGCTAGTTACATCGATTCGCGCTAAGTCTTGTAGAATTGGCTGCCACATTAAAGGCCAGGTGTTAACCGGTGTAGCGATAAAACCCGCGTTGGCCAGTTGTTGAATGCTTTGCTGCAAATAAGGATCATCCGTTTTTATCCAAGGCGCTGCAATTAGGTAGGGTGAAACCAGCGCACTGCTGATGGCAATAAAAACTGTAGTAAGTAGCCGCATTGTTTCGCTTAACGTCCTGTAAATGTGTTTAACCGGCGCAATGCTACCAAAGCCACCTAGTGCAAGCAACCACATTACACCGCTATCCCCTGCCAACTGGTCCGACCGCACTCTGAGACAGGTCGGATCTGACTCAGAGTGTGGTCGTACCTGTACCGGAGTGCGGTCTGACCAGTAAAGGTTATCTAAATGGTTTTTATGTATATTCAAATTGAAAGCTTCGCGATACTATGTAAAACACGTTGAAAACATCAATAAAAAGCAAATAAGGACATAGCAATGTTAAATAAAAACGCCATTACAAGCGTCATAATAAGCCTTTTATTAACCGGCTGCGGCGGCGGATCTAGCAATGATGCTCCCCCAGGAAATGGTTCTGGCAACAATAGCACCTTAACTCTGCAAGCTAATGTTATTCAAGAAACGCATTGCGGTACTACAGTAAGCTCACCTAACGCTGAAATACTGGTGCATGATCAAAACTGGCGAGTGGTTAGCCGGCATAAAGCGAATTCGGCAGGTCAAATTTCTGCTGCCATTACAGGCGCCAACACGGTGAACTTGAGTATTATCACGTTTAGTACAGGCGCTGGTGCCGAATTTGTTGTTAATTCCTACGCACAACACCCTGTGGTTGATATGGGTACCATTTTTGTTCCAGGTAAAACGCAACAAGGTTGCGAATGCCGCACAACTGACGTGCGGGTAAATTCGCCTAACGGGGCGCTTAGTGCTAGCGACGTTCAGTTAACTGGTTTTAGTAGCCCTGAACTTCGCAAATCCTCCCCGGCTTTTAATGAGGTGCTTTTTGAGCAGGTAGGCATATGCCGTGTAGCTAACGGCAGTTGGCCGCTGTTAACAGCGTTTGCCAACCATGGTTCTGCTAATGCTAGCGCAGGAAGCATTCGACAATACAATGGGAACAACGAAGTTAGCTTAGCCCTGAATCAAAATGTGTCGACCATACCAGTAAGCGTAGATAGTAGCAGTGCATCATTGCTAGAAGGGCACTTTACTGAAACAGGCACGATTAATTTGCGAAGCCGCACTAATAGCAATGAAGTTTACGTTTTTAATGAATTGGATGGTGTTAACTATATTATGGTGCGGGCTTCTGACAATCAATTTGATGTTACGGATGAAGGCACGGTATTACGATCATCATCGCAACGGATAAATTTTTTACCCCCCATTAATGACGCTGTTGTTTTGAATATTCCAACGAGTGATGCCATGGGTGCTTTAGAGAATTTTTTAGTGCGTGATTTACCCTCAGACAATTTTAATTACAACTTAGGTACTATTCCGGGATTTAATACGTTTTATTTGTATGTTCAAACAACCTTAACTGACGGCACTCGCTATTTCCAAAGTTTTGTGGGGCCGTTACAAGGTCAGTATCCGGATGATGTTGCGCCTGCAGATTACGGTATTGACGACAAATTTGATGAAAATATTCGGGCTACGGTGGCTGTTTCGGTTATTCGTTATAATGAAAGTGACAGCTATCAGCAATATTTACTGAATCAAATTGAACGCAGCAAGCTACCCGCCGCAGCTCGTGCAACGGGTAAATGGGCTAAGTACAGTACTGTAAGTATTCAAGTTACTGCACCAAACTAATTAATAAATACCAAGTGGCTAAAATTTAGTGTTATTTTTTAGCCACTTTTTTAATTTTTGACTATTTAAACAGCTGTTGTAAGGCCGTAACGCAATACCTGGCTTACTAAGGGCATAGTCGGCTGCCGATATAGCAGCCAACGGCGTGTTGCTTTGCTGCTCGGTAAAAATGTCTTTTGCAAACTGATACCAACTTTTGAACACATCACCACAATAATGATACGTACCATAGGGTAGCCCTTGTTGAGTAGCGTGTTTTTCTAAAATGCAGGTGAGCACCCCAGCTAATTCTTTTACTTTTGTGGGCGCGCCTATTTGATCATCCACTACTTTTACTGTTTGTGGCTGTTGTGCAAGTTTACGCATGGTGGTGTAAAAATTTTTGCCCGTATCACCGTATAACCAACTGGTTCTGATAATGTAGTGCCTACACGCTATTTGCTGAATGGCTAACTCCCCCGCTAGCTTACTTTTACCATATTGATTTAACGGCTTCGGCTTATCCTGCTCTTCGTAGGGTTTGCTGCTGGTACCATCAAACACATAATCGGTTGAAAAGTGTATAAGTACACTTTCTGTTTGGTCGCAGTATTCAGCTAACGCTTTAACGGCAAGCTCGTTTACCGCAAAGCAGGTTGCGCTGTCTGTTTCGGCTTGATCTACTGCAGTGTAGGCCGCGCAGTTAATAATAATAGTGGGTTTTAGCTGGTGTAAAAAAGCGGATAATGCGGCTTGGTTAGTAATGTCTAACTCGTCACGGCTTTTAGCCACAAAAGTCATATTGGCAGCCAGTAATTCTGCGGCAATCGCTTTACCTAACTGGCCGTTAGCGCCGGTGAGTAAAATGTTTGGCGTAATTACCATTATATAGCGGCTATCAGTTGCTGTTTAACAACCTCAAAAGCCGGTGCTGCGCGATCTTTGTCTGACATCACAGTTACTGGCTGCGGCCATGTAATAGCCAGCTTTGGATCAAGCGCGTTAAACGCGCCTTCATCGGTTGGGTCGTAATACGCTGTAGTTTTATATGAAACTAAAGCCGACGTGCTTAATGCCTGAAAACCATGGGCGAATCCAGGCGGGATCCACAGCTGTTGTGCTTGCTGTGCATCTAAGTAAATACCTTGCCATTGGCCAAAGCTGGCTGATGTGGGGCGTAAATCTAACATCACATCGTAAATTTCACCGTGTAAAACAGATATCAGTTTACCTTGCGGTTTAAAGCGCTGAAAATGCATGCCGCGCAGCACACCTTGTTGGGAGCTTGATAAGTTATCTTGCACAAAGGCTTGGGTTAAACCCGCCGCTTGGTATTTGGCAGCGACGTAAAGTTCACGAAAAAGACCTCTGTTATCCTGATACACCGGCGGTTGGATCAGCAGGCAATCGGCTAATTGTGTTTTAGTAATCTGCATGAGTAGGCTAAGTAGTGCACTAATGGGTGTATTATACATAAAGCTCTGTCGCTTTATTGGCGCCTTTTAACGGCTTTGTAAGAGAAAAGAATGAATAAGTGTGTGTTTGTTACCGGTGGTTCAGGTTTTATTGGTTCTGCTGTGGTGCGTTTGCTGTTAGCAACAACTGATTTTACCATCGTGAATATTGATAAACTGTCTTATGCCGCAAACCCGTTGGCATTAAAAGCAGTGGAAGGTGATTGCCGATATCGCTTTAAACAGCAAGATATTGTTAATGAGTTAGAACTTCATTCACTGTTTACACAGTATCAACCGCAGTATGTGATGCATTTAGCAGCAGAAAGCCATGTCGATCGCTCTATCAATAGTGCCGCACCTTTTATACAAAGTAATATTGTTGGCACCTTTAGCTTACTTGAAGCCTGCCGAAAATATTGGGCACAGTTGTCAATTCAACAGCAGCAAGTGTTTAGGTTTCTGCATGTATCAACGGATGAAGTTTATGGCGATATTCCCCTAGCCGCGAATGCCGCAACGGAGCAAACGGCCTATCATCCCAGCAGCCCTTACTCTGCCAGTAAAGCTGCCAGTGATCATTTAGTTCAAGCCTGGCAGCGTACTTATGGTTTGCCGGTGTTAATTACCCATTGCACCAATAATTATGGCCCATTTCAGCATCAAGAAAAGCTGATACCGTTAGTGATAAACCGCGCCCTTGAAGGCCAAGCGCTGCCCATTTACGGTGATGGCCAGCAAATTCGCGATTGGTTGTTTGTAGAAGATCACGCCAAGGCGTTATTAACGGTATTGCAAAAGGGTACTGTTGGTGAAAGCTATAACATTAGCGCGAATAACCAACTGACTAACCTGGAGGTGGTAAGCATTATTTGTCATGAACTCGATAAGCTTATACCGGCTAGCAAAAAGGGTATTTACCATTACAACGAGCTGATCACGTTTGTAGCAGACCGCCCTGGGCATGATCGCCGCTATGCTTTAAATGCGACAAAAATCTCCCAGCAACTTGGTTGGCAACCCAGCACCAGCTTTACTGAGGGAATTGTAAAAACCATCACAGCTTACCTCCCCTAGCAACTGGTCAGGCCACACTCAGACACTGGTCTGACCGCACTCTGAGACAGGTCGGGCCACACTAAGGGTACGTAATAGCCCAAAAAGAAAAATTCATGCTGACATTTGAATAATTATTTTGCAGATAAATTGTATATTCATATTCATCACTTTAAGATGAGCTTATTCATACTCATTGTATAAGCGTTGCAAGGAATCATTAATGCTATCTCAGTTTTCTAAAGTGTCTGTTATTGGCTTAGGTTACATCGGTTTACCTACGGCCGCGGTTATTGCTTCGCGTGGTGTTGAAGTGGTCGGGATTGATGTGTCGGAGCATGCGGTTAATACCATCAACCAAGGCAAGATCCACATTGTGGAACCCGACTTGGATATGTTGGTGCAGGCTGCAGTTACTACCGGTAAATTGCGCGCTTCGCTGGTACCTGAGCCGGCAGAAGTGTTTATGATTGCGGTGCCCACCCCGTTTAAAGATAACAAGGCGCCGGATCTGAGTTACATTCGCACTGCGTTAGAGAATATTGCGCCAGTTATTGAGAAAGGTAACTTGATTGTTCTAGAGTCGACCTCGCCGGTTGGTACCACAGAGCAAATTGCCGAATGGTTAAAAGAGTTACGCCCTGACTTAAAAGTGCCGTTAGATCACTCAGACGTTGCCGATGTGTATATTGCGCACTGCCCTGAGCGCGTTTTACCCGGCCGCGTATTGCAAGAGCTAGTAAGTAACGACCGTATTATAGGTGGTATTACCGAGCGCTGCGCTGAAAAGGCTATGTCGCTGTATCAGCTGTTTGTGCGCGGTGAATGTTTACGCACTAATGCCCGTACTGCTGAAATGGCTAAGCTGACTGAAAACGCCTTTCGTGACGTGAACATTGCCTTTGCCAATGAATTATCACTGATCTGCGATAAGTTAAAAATTAACGTTTGGGAATTGATTAAACTGTCGAATCGCCATCCACGGGTGAATATTTTAAGCCCTGGCCCAGGTGTTGGCGGCCACTGTATTGCCGTTGACCCTTGGTTTATTGTTGATTCAGCTCCAGATTTAGCCAACCTGATCCGCACTGCACGTGAAATTAATGACGGCAAACCACATTATGTTATTAACAAAGTGAAAGAAGCGGCTGATCAATTCAAACGCCCTGTTATCGCTTGCTTAGGTTTGGCGTTTAAAGCCGATATTGATGACTTACGCGAAAGCCCGGCTTTAGATATTGCCGAGCATCTAATCAATGACAACGTTGGTGAAATTCTGTTAGTTGAACCAAACATCAAAGCATTACCAAAACGCATGAGTCAACACAACGATAAACTCACTACCCTCGCTAAAGCGCTGGAGCGGGCCAATGTGTTGGTAGTGTTAGTTGACCATCGCCAATTTAAAGCCATGCATATCAATGAAGTTGCTGCAAAAGTTGTAATTGATACACGCGGGATTTTTGGTTAAAAAACGAACGGTACCGGTATGCTAACTTACCGGTACCCTTTAAACTAGCACCTACCATAGCGATCCGTAAAACGTTCAATATCATCTTCCTCAAGATAACGACCAGACTGCACTTCAATCAATTCTAGGAGTTCAGGCCCAGGGTTCTCTAGCGCATGTATGCAACCAATTGGAATATAGATGGATTGGTTTTCACTGAGTGTTTGATCCACGGTATCTAGCGTTACTTTTGCAAGGCCTGATACCACAATCCAATGTTCAGCACGATGTTGATGCTTTTGCAGCGATAATTTTTCACCGGGTAAAACAGTAATACGTTTAACTTTATATCCATCACCTTGATCAATAATGTCATATTGCCCCCAAGGCCGATAAACCTGTCGGTGTGTATAATGCTCTGAACGACCTTGCTCTTTAATCGTTTGCACTATTTCTTTAACCTGCTGAACATGATCTTTATTTGCAACTAAAACAGCATCGTTAGTTTGAATAACAATGGTATTTTCTAAGCCTATTGTTGCAACCAAACCACTTTCAGAATAAACGTAATTATTGTGGCTATTATGCTGAAGCACCTCACCATACTGTACATTACCAAGAGTATCTTTTTCGCCTAACTCCCAAAGGGCTGACCAAGAGCCAATATCACTCCATTCTGATTCAATTGGCACCACCACAGCGGATTGAGTGTGCTCCATCACGGCATAATCTATAGATTCTGCCGGACAGTTTATAAACAGTTCTTTATTAATACGAATAAAGTCCATATCAGCCAGCGTTTGTGCTACTGCATTTTGGCAATGCAGAAGAATATCTGGTCGGTAAATGGCCAGTTCGTTTAAAAAGGTACTGGCTTTAAACATAAACAACCCACTATTCCAGCAAACGTCACTGTCTAAAAGTAGTTGTTTGGCCTGTTCAATACTAGGCTTTTCAATGAATTGCTTTACCAGATATGCGTTGACACAATCATTTAGTATCTTGCCTTGTTTAATGTAGCCATAGCCCGTTTCCGGCGTAGAGGGTTTAATTCCAAAAGTCACTAACAGTCCATTTTCTGCTAAGGGCTTTGCTGTGTGTATTGCTTGTTTAAAAGCACTTACATTAGAAAAAACATGATCGGCAGCTAACACCAGTAAAGTGGGGTCTTCACCGCGCTGCATTGCATATAACGCAGCTATCGTAATGGCAGGGGCGGTATTGCGGCTGGACGGTTCTAAAATGATATTTTTATCAAGCAAATTTAACTGTCTTATCTGCTCTGCAGCAATAAAACGATGCTCTTCGTTGCAAATAACTAGGGGCTTAGCCGTGCTGATCCCTGAAAGCCTGATCAGGGAAGATTGCAGTAAAGATTTATCGCCATGCAAAGTTAAAAACTGTTTTGGCATTAATTCTCGAGAAAGCGGCCAAAGCCGACTACCGCTGCCGCCTGCCAAAACAACAGGTAATAACATGTAAACTCCAGGCAAAGATTGAATGCGCTAAAACTAACTTACTTTGCATTAAAAAAATAGCGATTTATCCTTACTGCAACACCCTCGAGTACGCATTAAATTCAAACCGAGATTGACATGGCCTCAGGCTGAACTTGTTTGCTATTTGCAATTAAAGACTGACACGGCAAATTCTTATTCAGCGACTGACGGATAGCCTGTAGCTCTGCTTTGTCGATGTCGGCGTTAAACAGTTCACGATAAGCACGTAGCCTGGTAAATTTGTTATCACCTAACGCCTCATAGCTCGGATGTGGCACAATGATTTGCGAGTTTAAACCGCCGGCATTGCTATGATAGCTTGACCAATGATACTGATCCGGCGTTCTAACAATGCCTGCCCTAACTGGGTTAAGTTCGATATAGCGATAACATGCCAAAACGTAATAATCGTTTTCGACCAAACTCGCAAAGTATTTACCATCCCATACCGTGCCAGTTTTTTCGTTTAGTGCATTATAGTAACCCGCAAAATGCCGACCCAAGCATTGCATAAAGTGCGGTACTTCTTTACCACTTTGCGGTGTAACAAGTAGATGATAGTGATTCGACATCAACACAAAAGCATGTAATTTGATGCCACATTCATCTAACTTATTGCATAACATAGAAAAGAACATTCCTTTTACAGCCTCAAACTTGAAGCAATTCGTCCGATTATGTCCCCTATGCACAATATGGTATGGCATATTATCTATAAACATACGTAGCCTCCTAGACATTTTTAGCAACCTTATGTTAAACAAATTTTAAAATAGTAAACAAAATTGAAAGCTGCAAATAAAAATTTTACCGATCAGACCTCAGACCAGTACCGGAGTGTGGTTGGACCTGTCTCAGAGTGCGGTCGGACTAGTACCGGAGTGAGGTAAGACCTGTCTCAGAGTGCGGTCGGACCAGTACCGGAGTATGGTAAGACCTGTCTCAGAGTGCGGTCAGACCAGTACCGGAGTGTGGTCGGATCAGACCAGCACCGGAGTGTGGTAGGACCTGTCTCAGAGTGCGGTCGGACCAGTACCGGAGTGTGGTCGGATCAGTGTTGGGGATGGAGAGCTGGATTAAAAGGGAAAAACGCGGGGGATCAGTAGTAAACTAACCACGATGTAAGTAATAGCTACGGGCGCTCCCATCAGGAAAAAATGCTTGAGGCGGTAATTACTTGCATTAAATACCATCAAGTTGGTTTGATAACCATAAGGCGTGATAAAACTGGCTGACGCGGCAAATGCTACCCCCATCACCATGGGTATAGGATCAACGCCCATCCCCTGTGCCAAGCTGTAGGCGATAGGAAACATTAATGCCGCGGCGGCATTGTTGGTAATCATTTCAGTTAACAAATAAGTTAATAAAAAAATGCCCATTAAGGTAAAGAACGGCGCTTGGCCACTTAAACCTGTGCTTGCAAATTGACTTATCACATTCGATAAGCCGGTGGTATTCATCGCGGTGGCAATACACAGGGCGCTGGTTACGACCAACCAAATTTCGACTGGAAAACGCCGTTTAATTTCATTAACGGTTAAACATTTAGCAAACAATAGCAGCGCGAGAAAAAACATCGCGGCTTGTAACAAACTGATAGGAGTAAACACACTCACGCCAATCATCAGCGCAAAGCCCCACCACGTCAGTTTTTCACGGTGGCCACTGAGCATATCTTCGGTATCAATATCCGACAAAATATAGAAGTTTTTACTCAGGTTATGCCTGCTGCTAAAATCTGGCCCAGTTGCCAATAACATTACATCACCGGCTTTTAATGCTATATCGCCCAACTTACCGCTGACTTGTTCACCCTCACGGCGCACAGCCACGACTGCAGCATCGAACCGGGCACGAAACCCGGTACTTTTTAATGTTTTACCGATTAATACCGACTCTTCCTTGATCATCACCTCGGTTAATACTTGCGTCGTTAAACCGTTATCATCAGCAAATAACCGTAACCCCACAAATTGCTTAAGCACGTTGACTTTATGTACGTTGCCACTAAAGAGTAATTTATCGCCGGCACACAATACGTCATAACGCGCTACGGGCCGGATTAATTGCTTACCTCTAACGATTTCAGTTAAAAATAACGCATCAAGATGGCGCAAACCGGCCTCTTCCACCGTAAGCCCTACCAATGGCGAGTCGGCCATCAGTTCAGCTTCTAACAAGTAAGCGCTACGGTTTTCAGCTGCAATGGTGTCATTCGGTAAAAATCGGCTCATAAAAATAACGACCCCACCGCAGGCTAGCGTGACGCCTAAACCTATTAGGGTAAAGTCAAAAAAACCAAAACCCGGATGGCCTTTTTCAGTTAACATTGAATGCACGATTAAGTTGGTCGAAGTACCTATTAAGGTTAAAGTTCCGCCGAAGATCGCGGCATAAGAGAGTGGGATCAACAACTTTGCTGGCGACACCGTTTTATTACTACGCACGGTGTTAAGCATCGCTGCCACAACGGCGGTATTATTTAATACTGATGAGGCTAAAGCGGCAAAACTGACGGTGCGAAACACCGAACCCGACACAGAGCGGGTAAATAAAAAGCGCGATATACGCCGTAAGATACTGGTTTTCTCTAACGAGTAAGAAATTAAAACCAGCAACACTAACGTGGCTAAACCCGAGTTGGCCGCATTTTTTAGTACATCGGCCGTCTCAATAAAACCCAAAGCTAACAAGCCAAGTAACATGGCACCAAATACACCGGCGGCATGCTGCTGAAAGCGTAATAACGCCATCAGCAACAACACCAGCAACCCTATCAGCACAAGCGCTTCAAGGCTCATTTATTACTGCCGAGACATTAAATGGGGAAAATGTTTGCGCACAAGCATGATCAATTCATATTCAAAATCGCTGAGGCCTTTAATTTCTTCCTCTTCTGCAACAGTCGCAACTAAGGGCGCATCAATCATGCCGGCTCCTACCGTTAAATTGCTGAAACGGTCAATAATAATAAACGCACCGGTAAGCTTGTTTTTACGATAAACATCAAACGCCATAGTTTCTGTTAAATTAACATCAACCAAGCCAATTTCATTCATCGCTAACACTTCCGCTGATTTTTCTGCAAGAGTATTCACATCGATGCGATGATGCAGTTTACTGATCTCACCTGTCGTGGTTTTACAGCTGAATTTAAAGTAATACTGCCTGTCGGTTTTTAGTGGCGTGTCATGCAACCAAATTAATTTGGCTCGCATCCGCGATGAAACATGCGGCAGTGCGTCTTTTTTTACCAGCATACTGCCACGACTGACATCAATTTCATCATTCAAAGTAAGCGTTACGGCTTGCCCTGCGTTGGCACTTTGCAAGTCACCATCAAAGGTCACGATGCTTTTGATGGTAGACACGGTACCCGCCGGCAATACCCGCACGGTATCGCCTACAGCGATACTGCCTGAAGCAATCGTGCCTTGGAAACCACGGAAATCAGCATTAGGGCGGCTGACTAACTGCACAGGAAATCGGAAATCGTCATTTTCAGCAAGCGTTAATTCAATGTTTTCAAGATACTGCATCAAGGTTGAGCCACGAAACCAGCTCAGTTTTTCACTTGGATGCACAACATTATCGCCCTCTAAGGCCGAAATAGGCACGAAGCGGATATCAGGAATGTCCAAAGCCCCTGCCAAAGCCAGATACTCTTCTTGAATGGCCTTGTAACGGGCTTGAGAGTAATCTACTAAGTCCATTTTATTAATCGCGACAATCACATGCTTGATACCCAGCAAGGAACAGATGTAGCTGTGTCGCCGGGTTTGGGTTTGCACGCCTTTACGTGCATCCACCAGGATTATCGCTAAATCACAGGTCGACGCACCGGTGGCCATATTGCGCGTGTATTGCTCGTGGCCTGGCGTATCGGCAATGATAAATTTCCGTTTCTCGGTTGAGAAATAACGGTAAGCCACATCAATGGTGATGCCCTGCTCACGTTCAGATTGTAAGCCATCGACCAGTAAGGCTAAATCGACACGCTTGCCTTGAGTACCCACTTTTTTGCTGTCTTCAGTGATAGCCGCAAGCTGATCTTCAAAGATCATTTTACTGTCGTGCAACAAGCGGCCAATCAGAGTACTTTTACCATCATCCACACTGCCACACGTAATAAAGCGCAGTAATTGCTTGTTTTCGTGCTGCTTTAAGTAGGCCAGAATATCCTGCTCTATTAATTCTGAGGTATGGCTCATTAGAAGTACCCTTCCATTTTTTTCTTTTCCATCGAACCGGTGCTGTCGTGATCAATCACCCGACCTTGCCGCTCTGAGGTTTTGGTTAACAACATTTCTTGAATGATTTCAGGTAAGGTTGCCGCTGAGGACTCAACGGCACCCGTTAACGGATAACAACCTAAGGTACGAAAGCGTACACTTTTCATGCTGGGTGTTTCGCCGGGTTGTAACGGCATGCGCTCATCATCAACCATAATTAGGGTGCCATCGCGTTCCACTACAGGGCGCGGTTTAGAGAAATACAAATCTGGGATTTGGATATTCTCAAGATAAATGTATTGCCAAATATCTAGTTCGGTCCAGTTTGATAACGGGAACACGCGAATGCTTTCGCCTTTATCGACTCGGCCATTAAAAATATTCCACAGCTCTGGCCGTTGATTTTTAGGGTCCCAGCGATGATGCTTGTCGCGAAACGAGTAAACACGTTCTTTCGCACGAGATTTTTCTTCATCACGCCTTGCACCACCAAAGGCAGCATCAAATTTGTATTTATCTAAGGCTTGCTTTAAGCCTTGGGTTTTCATGATATCGGTATGCTTGCTGCTGCCATGCTCAAAGGGGCTGATATTCATGGCCAAGCCGTCTGGGTTTTGATGGACCAATAAATTTAAGCCCAGATCGACAGCAATTTGATCACGAAACGCAATCATCTCTTTGAATTTCCACGTGGTATCCACATGTAACAGTGGAAAAGGGATTTTGCCGGGGTAAAACGCTTTACGTGCCAGATGCAATAACACCGAAGAGTCTTTACCTACCGAATAAAGCATCACCGGATTATCAAACTCGGCTACCACTTCACGGAAAATTTGAATAGATTCGTTTTCGAGGGCTTTTAAATGGCTTTGGCTACTTGCTGCCATGATAACTCCGCCTGCGTTTAAGTAAGTGTCTATAGCTTACCAGAACAAATCAAAACCGAATTATCTTGTTTTGGAATATCTTATTTCCAACAACAGGTCCGACCGCACTCAGACACCGGTAAGAGCTCCAACCAGTACCGGAGTGTGGTCGGAGGTCAGAGTGGTGTCTGAGTGTGGTCTGAGCAGTATCTAGCGGAAGGTTTTTAAGGTGGCGATAATTCGTGCACAGGCTTTGCCATCACCATATGGGTTATGGGCGAAGCTCATGCTGTCGTAGTAAGGTTTGTCACTGAGTAAGCGAGTGACTTCAGCTACAATTTTCGCTCTGTCTGTACCCACTAACTTCACGGTACCGGCATCAACGGCTTCTGGCCGTTCGGTCGTATCACGCATCACTAAAACCGGTTTGCCAAGTGACGGCGCTTCCTCTTGAATACCACCAGAGTCGGTCAGTACCAAGTAACTTCTGCTCATCAAATACACAAATGGCAGATAATCTTGTGGCGCAATTAAATGCACGTTCGATACATCACTAAGTAAACGATAAACCGGCTCGCGCACATTGGGGTTTAAATGTACTGGGTACACAATATCGCAATCCGGGTATTGCTTAGCAATATCCGCTAGCGCAGCACAAATTTGCTCAAAACCACCGCCAAAACTTTCACGGCGATGGCCTGTTACCAGAATCATTCGGCGATCGTCTTTTACAAAAGGAAACTGCTTGGCAAAACTGGCGCTTAGTTCTGGGCTGTTATCAATTTTGTCGACAACTTGCAGCAGCGCGTCAATCACCGTATTCCCCGTAATAACGATGTTAGCGGCAGCGAGGTTTTCCGCTAATAGGTTATCCGCAGAGGTTTGCGTCGGCGCAAAGTGCAAACGGGTTAAAGCGCCGGTTAACTTGCGATTGGCTTCTTCAGGCCAAGGGCTATAAATATTGCCAGTACGCAGGCCGGCTTCGACATGGCCTACTGCAATTTTTTCATAGTAGCAGGCTAAAGCTGCAGCAAAAGTAGTGCTGGTATCACCGTGTACTAGCACGATATCAGGTTGAAACTCACGCAGTACCGGTTTGATGTTAAGCAAAATACTGGTGGTAACGTCATACAGATCTTGGCCTGCTTTCATAATGGCTAAGTCGTATTCAGGTTCGATATGGAATAATTGTAATACTTGATCGAGCATCTCACGGTGCTGTCCGGTAACACAAACGCGGCTATCGAAGGCCGCATCTTGCTTAAGTTGATTAACCAGTGGCGCCATTTTGATGGCTTCAGGCCGTGTGCCAAACACACTTAATACTTTAATCATGTCGCTTTCCTTTTCATTGACTCGCGCCGTCTTCAGGCCTGTTTGCATCATCTAACTGGACACACCAGTACCGGAGTGCGGTCAGAGGTGTGACCTGTACCGGAGTGTGGTATGACCTCTGGCTGCTGAGTGTATTATTCGATTTCGTCGAGAAAATCTAACACATCATCATCTAATGTTTCTTCTGGCTTTGGTGGATTGCCATCGTAGATTTTAAAGATCTGACGCTGATAATAACTTTCTTTAACAAACGAGTATGGATCGAGCGAGTCGTTTAACATATTTTCGACTTGCATTAACTGCTCGCGACCGTCTAATGCACCAATTACGGCACGTGAAATGGTTAACGGCGTATTTAATAAGCTTAAAGGGAAGTACAAATTATCAACCAATGAGCCAGCAGTATCTCTTACCGTGGTAGGCCCACGCGCAGGGATCATTAAAAACGGGCCATCGCCAATCCCCCATACCGCCATGGTTTGGCTGAAATCTTCTTCAGCATTGGTCAACCCAATATTGGTTGCCACATCAAATAGGCCAAAAAAACCGGTGGTGCTGTTTAACACAAAACGGCCAACGCTTACGGCTGCTTTCTTCGGCTTGGCTTGCAACACGCTGTTGACGAAGCTAGCTGGCTCACCTAAGTTATTGACTACATTACTTAACCCTTTACGTGCCGGTTTTGGCACTACCGTGATGTAGCCTACGGTTAGCGGTCTAAGTAAATAGGCGTCTAACACATCGTAATTAAAATCCCAAAGCGGGCGGTTAATACGCTCTAGGGGATCTCGCACATCAGCATAGGCAGGTTGAACATCATTAGTCGTTGCAGCTTGCTGCTCGCTTGGTGCGCTAGCACAGGCCGTTAAGCTGAGCACACCGCCAAGCAGCACGGCTCGAAAAAAGAATAAAGACATATTACTGTTCCAAAGTTAATTGTACGGATAATACCGGTTGCTCAAAACTTAGCACCGCTGACACCACTTCTACATCTTGCGCAGAGCGCTCAACTGTTCCTGAAACAGCCATACGGGCAACAACTTGAATAAGATTAGTTTGCTCGATGTTCCAGCCTGCTTGCATCGCATCGGCTGCCGATAAGCTGATCTCGGTTACACCGGCAACTAATGGCAAGCGCTTCGCAGCTAATGGAATAGCCGGGCCTTCTGCTGCACGAGCAAACACGAACAATGAAGCGCCAGGATGAGCGGTGGCTAACTCTGCGCCAACACTAACCTGAACCTTTATTTCACGAATAAAGGCTGCGTTTTGCTCGGCAGTGCCAACCGTTGCAGGGGCATTTAATTCGGCTAAACGTGCATTCACCACTTCTAAACGTGGATCATCTGGTGCTAAGCGCGATGCCAATAATTGCCAAGCGGCTATCGCTTCGGCATTATCGCCACGCTCATAAGCAATCAACGCCATTAATGAAATCGCATCAATATTTTCAGGCTCTTGCATTAAGACCCGCGCAACACTTTGGCCGGCTTTGGCTAAATTCATATCACCGCCCAGCATAATCAAGGCTTGGCTGTAGCTAATTAACAACGGCGTGCGCTCTGGCATTAGCTTTAAAGCGCGCTCAAAAGACTCAACCGCTTCTTCTAGCATGCCCAAGGTCATCCAAACCCGACCTAATAACATCCAAGCTACCGCATCATCACCTTCATTGGCCAGTTTGGTGCGCAGCGCTAAAGAAAACAGCTGCATATCTTGCTCGTTTAAAGGCTCGCCCTCGCCTAACAATGCGCGTTGACCATAGCTGGCTAAGTTTTGCTGGGCATGCTCCCAATCGGATAATTGCCGATAATGGCCATTTTGGCTGTACACCACCGCCACAATTAACGCCGTTACCAGCACTAAACTGAGGTGTAATACTCGCTGTTGCTTGGGTTGCTTATAACGAATGGCTTGCTGCTCTTGTTCTAAAAACTGCTGCTTTAACTCATTGGCGGCGGTATCAAAATCTTGCTCAGCCAATTCACCGGCATCGCGTGCTAACGCCAATAACTGTAGGCGCTCTTCAAATAGTTGCGCCGGGGTTTGATTATTCTTTGCATCGGCTTTGCGCGGCCAAATAATAAAAAGGGTACTTAACACCAACATGGCGAGTGCACCGGCGGCAAGTTGCCACATCATGATTTCTTACTCCGATAACTGTCGATAATTTGCTCAAGCTGCTGGTTTAACTTTGCTTTTTCGGCAGAGTCGGTAGCAGCGTCATCTGACAACTGCTCTGACCTGTACCGGAGTGCGGTCTGACCAGCTTGGCGTTTAAGTTGAAACAGCAACAATGATAACAACACCAGCACCGGGGCTAGCCACAACCAAATGGTATAGCGATTGACCGGCGGCTGATAGTGCACAAAGTCACCGTAACGATCGATCATAAAATCTAACACTTGCTGCCGGCTTAAGCCTTGTTGCACCAACTCATAGGTTTTATCGCGCATATCAACGGCCACCACGGCATTCGAGTCGGCGATATTTTGATTTTGGCATTGCGGACAGCGCAGCTCAGCCGTCAGCTTTAAATAAAGTTGTCGTTGCTGCTCACTTTCAAAAGACAATAACTCTTGGCTCTCTGCTGCACTGGCAGCACAGCTTAAGCCCACGGTCATTAGGATGCTGCAAAGAAAAGTAAAAAATGGCTTCATGGTTTGGCCGCCCATTGCTGGTAAATCGGCGCGAGCTTGCTGCGCCAAACTTGCGGATTAATATCACCAATATGATGCGCCCGTACAATGCCGTTGGCATCCACGATAAAGTGCTCAGGCGCGCCACTGACGCCTAAATCCAGTGATAAACGCCGCTGTTGATCAAGGATATTAAATTGGTAAGGATCGCCATTTTGTTGCAGCTTAGTGGCAACTTCTTGTTGTAAGGTTGGCAAATCGAAGACTTGGCCAAACATCGGATCTTCAGGTAACACGTAGTAAAGGCCGATGATCCGAATGCCCTGCTCATTGCGCAGCTGCGTCATGTAACTGAGCTCGGCATTACAGGTTGGGCACCAAACTCCCCACACATTCAGTAAAAAGGTTTGCCCTTTTAAGGCGTCTGGTGTCCAGCTTTTACTGGGATCCTGTAAATCAGGTAACGAGAAACTGGGCAGTGGTCGATCGATAATAGCCGAGTCACGCTCACGCGGATCAGAAAACAACCCACTGAGTAAAAACAGCGACAAGCCTAAAAATAACGCCAAAGGAATATAAAATAACGCCTTACGCATCCGCCGTCTCCCGAACTGGCACTTG
This sequence comes from Alishewanella maricola, assembly GCF_016343785.1. Taxonomy (NCBI): domain Bacteria; kingdom Pseudomonadati; phylum Pseudomonadota; class Gammaproteobacteria; order Alteromonadales; family Alteromonadaceae; genus Alishewanella; species Alishewanella maricola. The sequence continues at coordinate 268,977 of NZ_JAEINI020000002.1, forward strand.
TCGACGATAGCGCTTATCAAGCAAAGCGATTAACGCGCCTAACGCCATCAGCAAGCCGCCAAGCCAAATCCATCTGACGAAAGGTTTTACATACACGCGAATTGCCCAAGCATCGCCGGGTAAGGCTTCACCCAGTGACACATAAAGATCACGGCTTAACCGCGCATGCACCGCCGCTTCGGTCATCACCATCCGCTGAATGTTGTATTCGCGTTTTTCAGCATGCAGATGGGTAACATAGCGCCCATCCGTGCGTCTTACGTCAATTTCTGCCGCTTCACCGCCGTAATTGGGGCCATTTAAGCGATAAACATCTTGCAGCTCAAACTCGTAATCCGCTAACACCACCTTATCACCAATGGCCATGCGCACATCACGTTCGACACTGTAAGTTTTGGTCATGGCCACACCAATCACCAGCACGGCAAAACCGATATGCGCCATCGTCATACCATAATGCGAGGCCTGCAATTTACTTAAACCGGCTTTTACTGAACCAAACTGATCTAACCGCTGATAAATTTCGCTCAGCGCCGATAAGCCTACCCAAGCGCCTAACAGTAAGCCTAACAACGCCAAGTTTGCGACGACACTTTGCAGCAAACTTAAGGTACCCAAAGCGACAATCAGCGTGGCAATGGCCAATAACGACATGGGCTTGAGCAAGGGCGCGGCTTTTTGTTGTTTCCAACGTACCCAAGGCCCTAAACCGAGTAACAGGGCAAAAGGAATGGTCAGGTAATAAAACATCTGATTAAAGAACGGCTCACCTATCGAAATAGAGCCTAAGCCTAACTCTTTGTGCACCAACGGAAATAACGTACCTAACAGCACCACTAAGGTAGCGGTGAGTAAGAACACGTTGTTGCTCCACAGCATCACTTCGCGCGAAAAAAGCTGATAACGCGCCTGACTGCGCACCGAGTTCATGCGGCTGGCGTAAAGTAACAATGAGCCACCGATAACGATTAGCAGGAAAATCAGTAAGAAAATACCACGATCAGGATCCGAGGCAAACGAGTGTACGGATACCAACACACCAGAGCGCACTAAAAAGGCACCTAATAAACTCAGAGAAAAGGCACCGAGCGCCAATAATACCGTCCAGGATTTAAAGGTGCCGCGCTTCTCGGTGACCGCTAAGCTATGGATTAAAGCCGTACCCACCAACCAAGGCATTAACGACGCATTTTCTACCGGATCCCAGAACCACCAGCCGCCCCAACCTAACTCGTTATAGGCCCACCAACTACCGAGCATAATGCCCAGAGTCAGGAACATCCAAGCCGCTAAAGTCCAGGGTCTGGCCCAGCGTGCCCAGGTGCTATCAAATTTACCACCAATTAAAGCGGCAATCGCAAAGGCAAAAGACACGGCAAAACCGACATAACCCAGATACAACAATGGTGGATGGATAATCATGCCAAAGTCTTGCAGCAATGGGTTTAAGTCACTGCCTTGCACAGGGTAAAACGGCAAGCTTCGTTCAAACGGATTTGACATAAACAAAGAAAAAGCAATAAAGCCGATATTAATCAGCCCCATAATGCCTAAAATTCGCCCTTGCATTAATAACGGTAACGCTTTGGAATATTGCGCCACTAAGGCAGTCCAACCGGCTAACATCATAACCCATAACAACATTGAGCCTTCGTGTGAGCCCCATACTGCGGTGAGTTTGTAGTACCACGGTAAAATAGAACTGGAGTTGGTGGCCACATTAATTACGGTAAAATCATCGTGATAAAAAGACCAGGCCAGCGCCATAAACGCCAGTAAGGTAAATAAAAACATGCCTACTGATAAGGGTTTGGCTAATAATAAGGCACGTTCATTGGCCGTAAAGCTTCCAGCTAAAGGCACTAAAGCCAATAGTAATGACAGCGCAAAGGCAAAGGTCAGCGCCAGCTGACCGTATTCTGCAATCATCGACTAGCCTCCGTAATTCGCGTTGCTAGCCGCAGGCTGCTGGCTGGGTGGCACATGGCGAATGCCTTTTAGGGCTTCGGCCACCTCTGGAGGCATATATTCTTCATCGTGTTTGGCAAGCACTTCGGTAGCGGCCAACACCGTGGCACTGCGTAACTCACCTTGCGCAACGATACCTTGGCCCTCTCGAAATAAGTCCGGCAAGATGCCTTCAAATTCAACCGTGGCGATCTCACCTGAATCGTCGGTTAAATCAAAGCGTACTTTTAAACTTTCAGCGTCACGTTGCACTGTGCCGGGCACCACCATGCCCCCTAAACGCAGCCGTTGGCCGACATCGGGTTTAATTTTCCCTTCACCAAGGCCCTGAATAAGCTGACCTGGGGTATAGAACAAGTTAATGTTTTGCTGTAAGGCAAATAGCATCGCCCCCACGGCACCAGCAATCAAACTGATTACTAATAACATGGATAACAGGCGTTTCTTTCGTCTTGGTTGCATTAGCTTTGCTGCTCCTGATACTGCTTAATTCGTTGCTCTCTGGCCATTTTTGCGGCGAGCTGCTGCTTAAACTGGCGTTGCTGGAAATAACTCCACCACAGCAAGCCCATTAACAGCAAATAAGTTAAACCGAAAGATAACCAAACAAAAAAACTGTAACTAATGCCGTTACTGGCCATTGCTAAAAAATCACTGAAGCTAGCAAAGTAGAACGGAAAAACACCAAAAAGTTGCACCGGCAATTCGCTACTCAATTGCCAAAACGTGTTCAATAAACTGCTCAATAACATGCTATCTCCTCGCTTATGCTTTGCTAACTAACTGTTTAACCCAAGGCCGATGCTGCTCATTTTCGAGGATCGCCGTACGTAAACGCACGCAGGTTAACGCCGCTAATAACAAGCTAAACGCCAATAAACTTATTAACAAAGGCCAAAGCATGCTGGGATCAATGGACGGTTTAGCAAATTTAGTAATGCTGGCACCTTGGTGCAGGGTGTTCCACCACTCTACCGAAAAATGGATGATAGGTAAGTTAATCACGCCAACAACCGCCAATAAACTGGCCACTTTAGCGCCAGTTTGTCGCTCTGAAAAAGCCCCATGTAGCGCCATTACGCCAAAATATAAAAACAATAGAATAAGTTCAGAAGTTAAACGGGCATCCCATACCCACCACGCGCCCCACATGGGTTTACCCCAGGCCATACCGGTTAGCAAGGCGATGGCCGTGTACACCGCACCAATCGGCGCGATAGCTAATACTGCCCACTGGGCCGTTTTGATTTGCCACACCAAGGCAGTAAAGGCTGCGATGGCCATCGCCATATAAGCGCCCATCGACATAATGGCCGACGGCACATGAATATGAATGATGCGATAACTGTCTCCTTGCTGATAATCAGTGGGGGTAAAGCCTAAGCCCCAAATATTACCCAACAACAAGGTAAACAAGGCACTACTCATTAACCACGGCGTTAACTTGCCACAAAAATGATATAGCGTTTCCGGTTTTGCTAACGGATCTAACCACTTAAACATATCAGCTCACATTTATCTTTAAAGCGCTGCACACGGCCATAGGCACCAAGGCCAGCGAGAACAAAAACATTGCCAATAAGATGGCAATCTGCCCAGTAAAACCTAAACCAATACTGGCCGCTTCAATGGCGGCACTCGCAAAAATTAATAGCGGGATATATAACGGCAGAATAACCAATGCCAGTAAGATCCCACCTTTATCCGCAGAGACCGTGATACCCGCCCCTAACACGCTGAGTAAGCTCAGCACCGGAGTACCCAGTAATAACGTTAGCGCCATCGCTTCTAGGGAGGCCCCTTGCATATTCAGCAACAAAGCCACTAGCGGTGATAACAGTAATAACGGCAAACCGGTACTTAACCAATTCGCGGTAATCTTCGCCAGCACAAACGGCATTAATGCCTGCTGCGCCGCTACTAATTGCTCGATCACCCCATTGCGATAGTCGTCTTTAAACAGTCGCTCGGCCGCTAATAGCACGCTTAATAGCGCGGCAATCCAAACTATCCCTGGTGCCATTATACGCAGCATATTCGGCTCTGGGCCAACCCCTAATGGAAACAGAGTTAGCACGATAATAAAAAACAACACAGGATTCAGCCAATCTGCTTTTTGCCGAGCCAGTAAACGTAATTCGCGCTGTAAAAAAATGCTAAATTTTACCATCGATAATGGATCTCTAACGCGCGCAAGGCATGATATTCGATGCTGAGCGGTTGATGGGTCGTTAAGATTATCGCGCCGCCGCGCTGTAAATGCGCAATAAAGTGTTGTTGTAAACTGACAATCGCTGATTGATCTAATGCCGTAAAAGGTTCGTCGAGGATCCAAATTTGCGCAGAGGTGGCCCAAAGCCGGGCTAAGGATACCCGACGCTGTTGGCCGGCAGACAGCATGCGACAAGGAATATCTTCTAAACCGGCTAAACCTAATTCTGCCAGTAACGTAAATTCGTCTTGAATATGCAGATCGCTAGCCGCTTGCCAAAATTGTAAATTTTCAATTGCCGTTAATTGCTCATGAATACCGCTCTGATGGCCGATAAAACATAAGTTGGCGGCGTAATCGCTTAACGCGGCAGGTAAGGGTTGAGCTAAATACTGCAGTTGGCCTTCATCGGGTTGTGCCAAGCCAGATAGAATTCGCAGCAATGAGCTTTTACCGGCGCCATTTTTGCCTTTAATCTGCAAAAGTTCGCCCGGTTTTAAGTGTAACGACAGCTGCTCAAACAGCACGCGATCTTGCTTTACGCAGCTTAAATTAGCGGCATCGAGCAAAATAGGGGCAGTAACAGCAAAGGTGGGTTGTGCTATATTCACAGTCCTCTAACTATCGACGACCAACAAAATTGCGCGCATAGTAGCATAATGCCGCCAGAATACGAATCAGAACCGCTTAGTAAGCTTGATTCAAATCAGCTATTTGCACAACTTGTCGGCAAGTGCCGCTTACAGTTCAATAATCACTGTTAACGAAAGCGGCTTTAACCCACAGAACCTTGAGAGCGTGATGTTACCCTTTAATTTTGGCCAGCTAACCACAAACACCAGCTTAAACCCACAAACGGCAGTGAACAGTGGTGCGATTAAGCTTGCCAGCGCCGTGCCCTATACGGCAATGGTGGTCACAAGCCATACCCATAACACCCCCAATGCGACACAGCAATTATTACTGCAAAGCCAGCAAGGCTTACAACGGCTTGCTTTATCTGCGCTACCCCCGTTACCGCTGAATGTGCCGCTGCAACTGAGTTTTAATGCGACAACGCCCGACAACTTGAACGTACGCGTGATGCAGTGGCAAGGTAACCCGCAAGCACAACAATTAACGGCCGCACAAACCACTTTGTTACTGCAACCTGAGCAGCTAAACCAAGTGAGTGCACAATTAGCCAGTGGCAAACCGCTTAATTATTTGGCTGGCCAAGCGGTTACCCCGCCCCTCGCCGCGCAATTAGCCACATTACAATTGGTCAAGTTACCGATTGTCAGTGCCGCTTCATCGGCGCAGCGCGCTTTGCCAAGCAGCAATAACACTAACCTTTCGGCAAATAACAACAGCCAAGCGGCTAACACGCTAACAACCCATACGCCAAGCCAGAGAGCGGCGATGGCTAACCTGCAAAACGCAGCGGTATTTCAAACGCTAAGCCCCAAGCTACAGCTCGCTTTACAACAAGCTGCCGTGCAGATTTCGGTGTTTCAACAATTACAAACGACAAGCCCGCTGTTGCAACTGAATAACCAAGTACTCAACCTTAGCCCGCCTGAGCGCCAGCAATTAAAGCTATTGCTACAACCTTTGGTTACTCAAGCCACACCCAACCATGCCACTGAGCGAGCGAGTTGGGTGTTACTCATACAACCGTTAAAAGATTTAGGCCAATTTCAACTGCCAGGCAGTGCACTGAACCGGCCACTGCAACTTAGCTTGTCTGATGGTAGCCAATTAACCTTGGGCAGCACGCAACCCCAGAACAAACCCGATGACTCATCACAAAAAAGTACGGCAACACACTTGGCAGCAACGGCAGCAACACAAACGCAATTAAGCCAGCCCAGCGCGAAGGTGTCCGCCGGCGTAATGCCTAATACCCCGTTACAAGAGGAACCGATGAAAACTGCGATTGTTGATAAGATCCTCAGCCAGTTTGGTCAAAACAGCGAAAGCATGCCAAAACTGCAAGCAGGGCAACCCTATTTGGCTAAATTACAGTTAACCGGCCAAAGCGCTCAATTTATTGTGCAAACAGCACAAGGCTTACTGCAATTGCCACTGACGCTGGCAGCCAAACAACTCTCTGCCATTCCAAGCGATTTGCCCTTACAGTTAAGTTTTAAAGAAACCAAACCCGGCACAATAGAAATTCATATCAAGGTATTAAGCGGCTTACCAGAGAACATTCCGCTAACAGCGAAACAAGCAAAATTACTGCAAAATCCCAAACAATTAGCCGCCTTGCAACAAAGCTTGCTGCGCGGTGAAACCATCACCCAATTAGCGGGCGAGCCGCTTGCGCAGCCGTTAAACGCCCGCTCAGCCACCAGTAACAGTATTGCCAAACATTTATCGCTGATATTATTGCCACCCGCTAATAACAATAAAACCACCAATGCTAGTTTAGCGCAGCAACAGCTCCACGCAACGGCAGGGGCTAATTTGACCAACAGCACTGCTACCTCGTGGCAATTAAGCGTGCAGCCGCTTGTCAGTGAACACAAAATTCAGCTCGCCAGCCAGCAGTTTGCCAAACCTCTGCCGTTAGGTGCGCAGCCCGCCCCTGCAGCCTCCACCGTGACAAAGTTACAGCCAACCGATGTCAGCAATACACACTGGCGGCAATTATTACCTTTATTACAAAGTGCGCCAGCCACCTTAAGTAGCCTGCCAGACTTACCTGCCGAGGTACAGCAAGTGTTTAACCTACTGCGCCAAGCTCAGCCGGATGGCACTAAGGTATTAACACCGCCTCAAGTACAAGAACAACTGCAAGCAGCGTTAAACTTTCAACCTTTACAAAGCCAACCTAATATGACCACCTCGGCCGGCACCTTGGCTGTGGCCATTCAATTATTATTAGGGCACTTGTTAAAGCAACCCTCGGGACCATTACGTGAGCCAACGGCGCAGCGTTTAGCGCAAAATATCGGGCAGCTTGAACCGGCGCAAGCCTCTAACTTACTACGAGCACTCGGCAGCCACAGTAGTGCTTTGCAATTGGCACAACTACAAAACGCTGAAGTGCCAGCAAATGTGCAGCAATGGCTGATCCCGTTAGCCTTGCAGCAGCAACAAGAAAGCCGAATTAGCCAAATTTTGTTAGAACAAAAAGAACGCGAGCAAAAAGACAGCCAACAAAAACAGCGCTTTTGGCAGTTAACCATGAAATTTGACTTAGCCGATAAGGGCCAATTATTAGCCGTGGCCAAGTTGCAAGACGACGATGTGCAATTACAGTTTTATACCGATCAACCGCAAGCATTACAGCAAGCGCAAAAGTTTTTACCGATCTTAACGGAGCGCTGCAGTGCACAAGGATTAACCGTGAGTAAAGCGGAATGTCAGTTAGGGAAAATCCCCGATACGCTGGGCAGTAAACGCACCAGTTTAATTTCGACACAGGTTTAAGCGGCAAGTTTAAAAAAGTAACACATTTACGGCGTGGCCAGCGCGTTATCACACTGGCCACCGAGGTTGTCGCTTACTTAAAACAACAAGTTTTTACCAAAGTAAATGGTAGAGACAGTGTTGATAAAAATAATCGCTAGAATTAATGGAATAAAAGTACCCAGTGAGAAATTCACATATTTTTGTAAAAATGAGCCTGCAAAGCGCTGATTGCCATCACTAATTTCAGCATCTAAATTCTGCTTTTTCCAGCGGTAAATCACGAAAAGACATAGCAATAAGCCGTTTAATGGCAGGATGGTTTCGTAAAACATATCGTAAATCAGATCAAAGAATGACTTATTGGCACCGCCATAACTTAGCATATTGCTCAGCCAATCAACACGACCAAACGATAAAGCGGAAACGATAGCTAACGCTACCATCACACTGCCTAAAAGATACAAGGCTTTGCGACGACTGATCCCTTTGCCATCCATAACACTGGCCACTGGCACTTCAATAATCGAAACCAGTGAAGTCATTGCAGCGAAAAACACTAATAAAAAGAAAAACGCGGCAACAAAAGAAGCGCCAAAATAACCAATATCGGCCTGTAGCGCTAAAAAGATTTTCGGTAAAAACATAAAGATCATGCCGATACTGGAGGTCGACAGTTCCGAAATTTCAATTTCAGGGTTAAACGAAAACACCGCTGGCAATATTAATAAACCCGAACAACAGGCCACCATTAACGATAAACCCGCCACCGTTTTACCGGCTGAGACGATATTGTCATGTTTTTGAATGTATGAGCCGTACGTAATCAAAATACCCATGGCTAAAGACAGCGAGAAAAAGGCTTGCGCCAGTGCGCCATTGAGAACTTCGCCGGTTAACTTGGTAAAATCAGGGATCAGAAAGAATTTCACACCCAGCATAGCGTTTTCTAAAGTAAGTACGTAAATCACCAACGCAATGAGCATAACAAACAGTGTTGGCATCAGCACGGTGGTGGCTTTTTCAATGCCCTTTTTCACCCCGCCTTGCAAAATTAAGAAGGTTAATACTACGACAAAGGCGAGATAACCAAATAACTCGTTGCTGGTAATAAAATTACCAAACCCTGCAGGATCGGCTAATTGGTCTAGCTGCCCAAAAACGGCTTTACCCAAGTAGCCGGCGATCCAGACGGTAATCACCAAATAGAACACGCCAATCATAAAAGGCGTGATCACCGATAACCAGCCCACGGTGCGCCAAGCGCGGTTTTGGCCAATTTCGGTGTAAGCGCCAAGCGGGTTTTGCCGCGTATGACGGCCTAAACTCATTTCGGCCAGCATCACCGGTAAACAAATAAAGAACACGAAAAAAGCGTACATAACGAGGAAGGCGGCGCCGCCGTTTTTACTGGCCATCACCGGGAAAGCGACGAGGTTACCAATACCGACAGCTGAGCCTGCTGCAGCCAGAATAAAACCTAGGCTGGAGCTAAATTGTTCACGTTTCATTGATGCGTGACTCCTGGATAAATGTTGTAGTTATAGTTGTTGTTTTTTTACAGTCAGTTGCATGCTAACAGTCTGTTGAAGCAAATCCTAGTCCGAGCAGCAAAGCGCGTACTGCTAATTGGTTTTAAAAAGCAAATCTGCTAAGGTGCAAGCAGTTTATTAACAGCCGAGTTTTATCATGTTATATATGATTTATGCAGAAGATGCGGTAAATAGTCTAGAAAAACGGTTAGCAGCCCGACCAGACCATTTAGCACGCTTAGAACAGTTAAAATCTGAAGGACGTTTAGTAATGGCAGGCCCGCTGCCGGCTATCGATTCAGACAACCCGGGGGCGGCTGGTTTTACTGGCTCTTTAGTGATTGCTGAATTTCCCTCTTTAACTGATGCCGAAGCTTGGGCCAAGGCAGATCCTTATTGGGCTGCGGGTGTGTATCAACAGGCTACAGTGAAACCGTATAAGAAAGTATTACCTTAATTTTCGATCAACTTCTCTCAAAGGAATGACAGCATGTCGTCATATATTCTGTTAACGGGTGGTGCTGGTTATATCGGCAGCCATACGGCATTGTGTTTACTGCGTGCGGGTTATCAGGTGATTAGCTTTGATAATTTTAGTAATAGCTCAGATGAAGCGTTAAAACGCGTTGAACAGCTTTCAGGTAAAAGCCTGATCAGTATCAATGGTGACATTCGCGATCAAGCCGCGTTAACCGCCGTTTTTAGCCAATATACTATTTCTGCGGTGGTGCATTTTGCCGGTTTAAAAGCAGTAGGTGAATCCACTGAGCTGCCGCTGCACTATTACGATAACAATGTTGCCGGTACAGTGACCTTATGCCGGGTCATGCAACATTTTAACGTGAAAAAACTGGTCTTTAGCTCGTCGGCAACCGTGTATGGCGATGCTAAAGAAGTGCCGATCAAAGAAACCTCAGCGCGCTCAGCGACCAATCCGTATGGTCAAAGCAAATTGATGATCGAGTATATTTTAGAAGACTTACAACGCGCGGATGACGACTGGTCAATTGCCGTATTGCGCTATTTCAACCCTGTTGGCGCGGATAGCAGTGGGCAAATTGGCGAGGATCCTAACGGTATCCCGAATAATCTGATGCCATTTATCTCACAAGTAGCAGTGGGTAAACGCCAGCAGCTAAGTGTGTTTGGCGATGACTACCCGACCGCCGATGGCACCGGTGTGCGCGATTACATCCATGTGGTCGATTTAGCGCAGGGCCACCTAAAAGCGCTTGAGTTCTTACAAAGCTTTAAAGGTATTGAAGCCATCAACCTGGGCACAGGCGTGGGTTACAGCGTGTTAGACATGGTTAAAGCCTTTAGCGATGTGAATAAGGTGCCGGTACCCTATCAAATTACTGCCCGCAGACCAGGTGATATTGCCGTTTGCTACGCTGAACCGAGCAAAGCGAAACGCTTACTTAACTGGCAAACTGAGAAAACATTGCAAGATATGGTGCGCGACACCTGGCATTGGCAAAGCAACAACCCCAACGGTTACAAAGCTTAAACACTCCCCTTTTAAATAACACTAACCTGTCTCTGGTCTAACCACACTCTGAGACAGGTTAGACCACACTCCGGTACTGGTCTGACCGCACTCTGAGACAGGTTAGACCACACTCTGAGACAGATTGGGCCACTTAGCGTAGCATTTAGGTATGTTTATGGGCTGATCAAGCCCAGTTCTAAAGCCATTAATACCGCTCTGGTGCGATCGCGAACACCGAGTTTACTAAGGATGGTGGAGCACTGATTCTTTACCGTTCCTTCCGATTTACAAAGTGCAGTGGCGATCTCTTTATTGCTGTAACCGGCTGCCATTAACTGTAAGATTTGAAGCTCTTTTTCACTTAATGGCTCTAAAGGTAGGGGTTTAGTAAAAGCAGTAGGCGTAGGTTTACGTACTTGGCTAAGTAGCCGCTCAGTGATGTTAGGCTGAAAAAAACTGCCACCGGCCGCTAAGTTTTCAATTGCACTAATTAAAGTGTCTAATGACACATCTTTTAGTAAAAACCCTCGTGCGCCGGCTTGAATACTTTGTAGCACCAAATCATGCTCATCAAAGGTGGTTAATACCAATACAGGGATGGAAATGTCGGCTTGTTGCAAGGCCTGCAAGGTTGCGATGCCATCCATCAACGGCATAGATAAATCGAGTAAGATAACCTCTGGTTTTAACGTTTGACACAGCGACACCACTGGCCCACCATCACTGGCTTCCCCCACTACGTTTACTTTACCCGAAATGGCTAACAAGCTGCGGATCCCATCACGGATCAGCTGTTGATCATCAACCAGCAACACGTTAAGCATTAATCACCTCTTGCGGTAAACGAATTTGCAACTGTAAGGCTCCATTAACTTTTTGCAGGTTAAGTTGCCCATGACATTCCGCCACGCGCTCTTGCATGCCCGTTAAACCATTGCCTAACCGCCAGTTATCAGCAAGCATGCCGTTATCGGTAATACACAGCAGTAATTCTGCTTTGTCACTATCATGAATAATTTCTGCGCTAAGGCTAAGCGTTGTTGCCTTGGTGTGTTTAAGGGTATTACTGACCGCCTCTTGCACCAGCATCATGACATGTTGTGCTTGAGAGATATTGGGTAGAGTCAGATCTGCTGGGATCGTTAACTCAATGTTTAAGTGCGCGGGTAAATCGGCCAAGATCGGCTCTAAAAGGTGCGCTAGGCTTAAGTCTGCATAATCACGCATGGAGCTTACGGCTTCACGCACATCTGATAACAATAGTTTTGCCAGTTGTAAGCTTTTCTCAACCTGTAAACGTGCTTCACCATCACTGTGATGACGCGCTACTTCTAGTTGTATCGTCAATGCCGTTAAGTGATGACCTAACAAATCATGTAAGTCACGGGCAATACGGTGACGCTCGCCTTGTCTTGAGGCCGCCAGCAATAAGTGCTGGGCAGCCTGTAATTGTTGATGCTGGCTGGCAATCTTAAGCTTAGCCTGCTGCTCAGCTAATATCGCGCTTTGCATCACAATCGCAAACAAATGAAAGCTGCCAAACAAACTGGCCGAGATCCACAAACTGCGTTGTTCAAGCACCGCTTGCAGACTAAACCATATTACCACCACCACAGCAGCTAATAAGATGGCTTTATACTGCGACATAATATGAGGCAGTAAAGACACCCAAATAATGGTTAAAATTGCCAAGTAGTCAAAATGCCCAGTCGGTAGCACCCACAATAAACCGAACGCACTGGCTAACTGCACGGCCAATAAATAATGTCCATAACGCTGCTTCAAGGCTAATGACGAGCTCGACTCTTGCGTTAGAAAAATAAAACAGCCGCCATAAAGCAGTAATAACAGCACTACGGGTAGCCAAGGTTGTGGGCCGGGTAAACGCTGCAAAATAAGCAGTGTAATGCCAGAAACCAACAGCCAGGTCAGAACACCGGCTAAGGTTGCAAGAGGAAAAGGTAATTTCATCAACTTATTATGTCTGTTCTAGCTTTAACTGCAATAGGCCAGAAGTCATATTTTAAAGTGCTGACTTCTGGCACCTGTATTGATTGCTTATCCGCTCTACACTGCGTAAACATTAATACAGGGAGCATCACAATGTCATTTATTCATACTATTTTGCTGTACAGTCATATTTTCTTAGGCTCACTTTGTTTAGTACTGTTTTGGGTCCCTGTGATCTGTGGCAAAGGCACTAAACTGCACAAGTTATCTGGGCGTTATTACTACTTTATGATGCTGTTTATTGCCGGTTCTGGCATTGTCATGAGCCTCATGGTGTTATTCGACCCGGCGCAGGTATACCTTAAAGGGGCAATATTACCGGCAGAAAAACTGGCAAAATTTGTCAGTGAAAGGCGGCATTTTTCAGCTTTTTTACTGTTGCTAAGTGTTTTAACGTGGGTAACGGTTCGTCATGCTTATGTGGTATTAAAAGTTCAAGCCGAGCGGCAACCTTTACGCACATGGCACTACCTATTACCGGTAGTCAGTTTAATGCTTGGCAGCCTTTTTATGCTCGGATATGGTTTTAATACTGGCACTTGGCTATTTATGATTTTTGCTATGGTCGGAGTTTTTACGAGTACTGGGATCGTTCGCTATGTCTTTCGCGCTGAGCTTGCAAACCGGCAATGGATTATCGAGCATTTCAGCTCAATGATCGGTTCAGGTATTGCTTTGTATACCGCTTTTTTCGCTGCCGGTGGCCGTAAGCTACTCTCGGAGCTACTCAGCCGTGAATGGCAACTGGCAACTTGGCTTATCGCTCCAATAGTAGGCACTTTAGCCATTTCATTATTGACCAAGCACTTCAGCCGCAAGTTTCGCGTTAGCACTTCAACAAAATAACTTATTCGCAGGTCATACCGGTCTCTGAGTATGGTTGGACCTGTCTCAGAGTGCGGTCAGACCAGTACCAGAGTGAGGTTGGACCTGTCTCAGAGTGCGGTCAGACCAGTACCGGAGTGTGGTTGGACCTGTTTCATGGGGGGCTGGGAGTTTTGGTGATTGTTCTTTTGACAGTCAGTAGCGATTTGCCCTAACATCAGGCGCATGCAAGCGACAATGGCGAAATAGATGAGCGTATCACTGCAAGATAAAGTTGTTTGGATCACGGGGGCTTCTGGCGGTATTGGTGAGGCCTTGGCGCACGAGCTAGCAAAAGCCGGTGCCAAGGTAGTGCTTAGTGCGCGGCGTGAAGCGGAATTACAACGGGTGCAGCAAAGCTTGCTTGCACCCGAGCGACACCTGTGTGTGCCATTGGATGTTTGCGATGAAGCACAGCAGCAACAAGCACTCGACGCTATTGTCGCACATTATGGTCAGGTAGATTGGTTGATCAATAATGCAGGGATCAGCCAACGAGCCTTGGTAATGGATACCAGTGCAGCAACCGATCGCAAAATTATGGAAATCGATTACTTTGCGCAAGTGGCACTGAGCCGGCGTGTTTTAGCCGTCATGTTAAAGCAAGGACATGGCCAACTGGTGTTTATCTCTAGCGTGGCGGGTTTAGTCGGTACGCAGTTTCGTGGCAGCTATTCGGCGGCGAAAGCAGCACTGCATTTATGGGCGAACAGTGCCCGCGCAGAGCTTTATGAACAAGGGATCCGTGTTGCGGTGGTGTTTCCGGGCTTTGTAAAAACCGCAGTTTCGATGAATGCGTTAACAGGCAATGGCGAAGCCTTAGGTAAGATGGATGATGCGCAAGCACAAGGCATGTCGGCGGAAGAATTTGCCAAAATTACCGTAAAGGGGCTTTGCCGCGGTAAAAGTTACTTGGTGGTTGGCGGTTTTAAAGAGAAATTTGCCAGCATGCTGGGGCGTTTTGCTCCAGAGCTGCTGTATAAACTGATCCGAAAAAGTAAGGTGCGTTAATCCAGTATTTGCACATAAAAGTGCAATGTTAAATCTGACCGCTGATGAAACGGCATTTATCTGCTGAGCTAAGCGAAAAACTGCAGGCCTGTCATCGTCAATCTCAGCAGTATAAGAGCGGCGGGTTGTTAAACTGTCTTTCAAACAGCCTACGTAAACTGAATAAGCACTCAACTAATGGCCTTTAACAGCCATTAAGTGAGTGTTTTAGCTGATTAAGACGGCTTTCTGCTCGATTTACGATCCGCTGCCGGACGCTTATCAGTGGCGACTTTTTTATCCGCTGATGGCTTCTTTTCTGCCGCTTGAAACTTACGTACTGCGCGTTTCATGCTGGCCATACGACGACGACGCTCGGTACGGTCTTCAGCTTTCACCAAGGTTTGCGTTTCGGCAGGCATATGCACTAGTTTGCGTAAGTAATTTACTTCATCCAGTGGATATTCGGCATAACCACCAGCAGGTAAATGTTTAGGTAGCAGCAAATCGCCGTAACGCACGCGGATCAAACGGCTGACCACAGCACCTTGTGATTCCCACATCCGGCGTACTTCACGATTACGGCCTTCGGTTAACACCACATGGAACCAGCGGTTAATGCCCTCACCCGGTAACGCTTTGATTTTTTTGAAGTTGGCTTTACCATCTTCTAACTCAACGCCGGTACGTAAACGTTGGATCATCGCATCATTGATCTCGCCAAATACCCGTACGGCATATTCACGTTCAACTTCAAATTTTGGATGCATTAAGCGGTTAGCTAACTCACCGTCGGTTGTGAACAACAACAAACCCGAGGTATTAATGTCTAAGCGACCAATAGCAATCCAACGTGCGCCTTTGATATTTGGCAAACGTGAAAACACCGTAGGCCGACCTTCCGGATCGGTACGCGAACAAATCTCACCTTCTGGTTTATGATAAGCCAATACGCGGCAGATCTGTTGCTCTTCACTGGCGATTTGCACGGGGTGGCCATCAACACGAATAGCTTGGGTGGGCTCTACGCGATCACCTAAGGTGGCCGGTTTGCCATCTACCGAAACACGACCACGGCTGATCCAATCTTCCATTTCGCGGCGTGAACCTACACCAGCACGGGCTAAAACTTTCTGTAACTTTTCACTCATTAGTGGAGCTCTCCTGTCATCTCGACGGTGGATAAGGATTCTGCCGTTTCATCCGTTAGCAAAGCTTGAAACTCAGCTAATGGCGGCAATTCATTTAAATGTGTTAAACCAAAATAATCTAAAAACGTAGCCGTTGTGGCATACAACGCCGGTCGACCTGGCACTTCCTTTTGCCCAACCACTTTAACCCAGCCGCGCTCGGTTAAGGTGCGAATAATTTGTGTACTCACCGACACGCCGCGGATTTCTTCAATTTCACCCCGGGTGATCGGTTGACGATAAGCAATCAAGGCCAAGGTTTCCAATACCGCACGCGAATATCGCGGTGAACGCTCAGGCCATAATTGGGCTAGCGCATCACTTAATTCTGGGCGAGTATGAAAACGAAAACCACTGGCTGTTTCGACTAACTGAATGCCACGCGCACTGTAATCTTGTTGTAACTGCGTTAGGCTTTGTGAGAGTTTTCGGCTACTTACGGCAAAATCGACCAAGACTGTCGCTTGCAGTTCTGCCCGACTTAACGGCTTATCTGCCGCAAAAATAGCGGCTTCGAGTAACTGCAGTAATTGAACGTCATTTAGTTTGCGCGCCATTATGCCTCATTAATCGCCAGTTTGACATGAATTTGTGCAAGCGGAGCGACCTGCGTCAGTTCGATTAACTTTTCTTTGGTTAGCTCTAAAATCGCTAAAAAGCTCACCACAACGCCTTCGCGGCCTTCTTGCAGTTCAAAGCAATCGCTAAAGGCCATAAAACCCTGCCGCTGCTGTAATAACGCTAAAATACGGCTCATCCGCTCGCGCGTTGATAAATGTTCGCGTTTGATATGATGATGCTGCAGTGCTTCCGACCGTTTTACCACGTCTTTTAACGCCGCCATTAACTCGGTAAAGTCGACTTCAGGTAAAATCAGGAGTGGGCTAAAGTTATCGGCTAAGCTGGCTTTCGCCGTGAAAAAATCACGCTCGGCACGAGGTAAGGCATCTAAATCACTGGCTGCTTGTTTAAAAATCTCGTATTCCTGCAAACGACGCACTAATTCGGCACGCGGATCTTGTTCGTCTTCCTCCGCGGCCTGACTGCGCGGCAGCAATAAGCGCGATTTAATCTCTGCCAGCATGGCGGCCATGACTAAGTAATCGGCAGCCAATTCGAAGTTTAACTCCTGCATCAGGTTGATATATTCCATATATTGCAGGGTAATTTCATTCACAGGCAACGCCACTAAATCAAATTTGTGCCGTCTGATCAGGTACAGTAAAAAATCTAAAGGCCCCTCAAACGCATCGAGTAACACTTCTAGCGCATCAGGGGGAATATAGAGGTCTTCTGGCCGCTCTAACACCGCTTCGCCGCGCACATAAGCCAACGGCAAAACCTGCTGAATGGTGAGGCTGTTAAAGGGCTCGCTCATTTTTTGAACAAATTACTGAAAGGGTCGCACATCACCACGGCCTTCACGGATGATAACCGGGCTTTCTTCAGATAAATCAATGACGGTAGTCGGGTCTTCGCCAATCACGCCACCATGTAAAATCAAATCGACTTGGCGCTCTAATTGTTGGCGCATATCATCAGGATCGGCTTCGGCAAATTCATTACCCGGTAAAATCAAGCTGGTTGACAGCATCGGCTCACCAAGCTCTTCCAGTAACGCCAAAGCAATTTTATGCTCTGGAATACGCAAACCGATGGTCTTTTTCTTTTCATTTAACAAACGCCGTGGCACTTCTTTAGTACCGCGTAAGATAAAGGTATAGGCCCCCGGTGTGTTATTTTTGATCAAGCGAAAGGCGCTGTTTTCAACCTTGGCATAAACCGACAACTCGGATAAATCACGGCACATCATGGTAAAGTTGTGATCACCACTGACTTGACGAATTTGTAAAATACGATCCATCGCGGCTTTATCGCCCATATGACAACCCAGAGCGTAACCACTGTCGGTGGGATACACAACAATGCCGCCTTTTTGAATCAATTGCACCGCTTGTTTAATTAAACGTTGCTGTGGATTATCGGGGTGAATGTGAAAAAACTGACTCATAGTGCGTGCCCTTGCAAATTAGCGGTGTCGGTTGCTGTGGGCTGAAGTGCCCAATCCGCCCAAATTGGCGTAACATCATCCGGTAAATATAGATGCTTTCCTAGCTCATTCCAAGCCGTAGGCTGATGAAAGTCTGAACCGACAGAAGCAGTTAAATTGTGAAGTTGACCCAATGCCCACAGCTCACGCCGCTGCACTAAGGTTTGTTGTGGCGAGATAATCTCTAAAGCATCACCACCGGCTAGCGCAAAGTCTTGCACCAGACGTTTTAAATATTTGCCGTTTAATTTGTATTTTAACGGATGCGCCAACACGGCTTGGCCGCCCGCATCGTGGATCCACTGGATCGCTTCAGCCATCGCCACCCAATTATTTGGCACATAACCGGTTTTACCGCGCGCCAAGTATTTTTTAAATACGGTGTTCATCGAGCTAGCGTGGCCGCTATTCACTAAAAAGCGTGCAAAGTGCGTGCGCGTAATGGCCCCGCCGTTGGTTAAAGCCAACACGGCAGGCAGCGCATCAGCAATGTTGGCTTTCGCTAAACGACGAGCGATTTCTTCTGCGCGCTCAAACCGGCGCTGCTGCTGTAAAGCCAAGCGGGCTTGAAATTGCGGGCAATCGGCGTTGATATTTAAGCCCACCACATGAATTTCAAATTCTTGCCAAGCAGTAGAGATTTCAACACCGGCAATAAGCTTAAGCGGCGCTTGCTCGGCTTTTAGCCATTGCTGCGCTTCTGTTAAGCCACTAATGGTATCGTGATCAGTAATGGCCAGCACATCTAGCTTTACGCTAAGTGCCCGGCTCAGCAATTCACTGACACTGAGCAGACCATCGGAATGAGTTGTGTGACTGTGTAAGTCAATTTTCATGCAGTTTCCTTTTTAACAACCGCTATTGTCGCATAATCGCTTAGAAAGCCCAACAAACAAAGAACCAAGCCAAGCTTGCTTGCGTACAAAGGCGCACAGCAAACAACTGATGAGTGCATTATGTTTAAATGGTTAAAGCCCGATCCTGAAAAGAAATTACGCAAACGTTACGATGCCAAACTCGAGCAAGCTATGCATGCACAGCGTAATGGTGACATGCGATTATTTGCCGACCTCACCGAAGAAAGTGAAGCTTTATGGCAACAACTGACGGAATTAAAAGCCCAAGCCAACAAATAAGCGCTCAGCGTTTTTTCATTAGAGGCTCTAGGCTGATGATAAACCCAAGCTAATTAATATTTTTTGCTCGCTGAACAGCGGATAAGTGACCTGCAACACAGCCGTTCAGCCTTCTTTACGGTTTAATCGCCTTAAATAACAATTTGCTCTTGACGCGCCGCGCATTTCGCGGTTTGATGTAGCCTGATTTTTTTAGAGGTGGTTAAAACCAATGCAATTCACGACTTTCGCTAACCTGAACATCTGGTGGTGGCACATTCCCAACGGGCATGTGTAGGCGTTGTATTCGCTTTAATAACCTAAGCCCGTTTCAAAAAGAAACGGGCTTTTTTTTACCCTGAATTTATAGCTGGTTTGTGTAAAGGATAATACCGATGATTTTTAGTCATATCACCGATACCCCAGGCGAAGTCGCTAGTATCGCACTGCCTGTGCCTTATCAGGCTGATGCTTTAGCCGCTTATGCGTCACTGTGCTCGGCAGACCGTTGCTCATTACTGCTAGAGTCGGCTGAAATTGACAGCAAAAATAGCGTTAACAGCTTAATGTTAATTGATGCGGCGCTGCGTTTAGAATGTAACGGGCAACAGGTCACCATCGATGCATTAAGCAATAATGGCTTAGGCTTATTACCCTATTTAGCCGAGCAGCTTGCCAATTTAGCGCAGGTGACATTAAGCGGTGAACAACTTATAGCAGAATTTAAACGCCCCGATCCGCTGTTAGATGAAATCAGTCGTTTAACTGAAGCTAACCCTTTTAGTGCGCTGCGTTTAGTGCAACAAAGCTTACGCGGTCAAAGTGATGAGCCTTTTGCCATCTTTTTAGGCGGCGTGATTGGCTATGACATGGTGGCAAACATTGAGCAATTGCCCGACGTGCCGGTCAAGTCTAATCAATGCCCTGATTATGTGTTTTATTTGGCAGAAACTGCCCTAGCGATTGATCATCAGCGCCAGCAAAGCCGCTTGGTCGGCAACGTATTTTGTGGCGCCGATGCCCCTGCCAACTGTTTTGCCATTGGTAAACGCCTAGAGCAACTAAAACAGCAACTGGCGCAAACCCCTCCGTTAGCGCCAGGCAAACCGGCCACAGATAGCAGCGTATCGGTTGATATTAGCGATAACGATTTTGCCAGCCAAGTAGAAAATTTAAAAGAGCATATTGTTGCCGGTGATGTCTTTCAAATTGTGCCTTCGCGTTGTTTTTCACTGCCGTGCCCCAACCCGTTAGCGGCCTATGCCAAATTAAAGCAGCTTAACCCCAGCCCTTATATGTTCTTTTTACAAGATCCAGCGTTTTGCTTATTTGGTGCCTCGCCAGAGTCGGCTTTAAAATTTGCTGCCGACAACCGGCAAGTCGAGATCTACCCTATTGCGGGTACGCGTCGCCGCGGTTTTGCCGCCGATGGCAGCATTGATCGTGATTTAGACAGCCGTATTGAGTTAGAGCTACGCCAAGATGAAAAAGAAAAAGCCGAACATTTAATGCTGGTCGACTTAGCGCGTAATGATGTGGCACGTATCGCGGTACCCGGCAGTCGCTATGTTAAAGAGCTATTAAAAGTGGATCGGTACTCTTATGTCATGCACTTGGTCTCACGTGTGGTCGGTACCTTAAAGCCAGAATTAGATGCCCTGCACGCGTATCAAGCCTGCATGAATATGGGCACCTTAGTGGGCGCACCCAAAGTGAAAGCCGCTGAATTAATTCGCCAAGTTGAAGGCCAAAAGCGCGGCTCTTATGGCGGTGCCGTGGGGTATTTAGCCGGTAATGGTGATTTTGATAGCTGTATTGTCATACGCTCAGCCTATGTTGCTCAGGGCATGGCACATATTCAAGCCGGAGCCGGCGTGGTATTTGATTCTGTTGCCGTGCTAGAAGCGGAAGAAACCCGCAATAAAGCACAAGCCGTGATTAAAGCTATTCAACAGGCGGGGTACTAAGCATGAGTACGCCAGCCATGACGACCTTAGGAAGCCGCATGCCAACGATTTATTTATTAGATAATATCGACTCTTTTACTTATAACCTTGTCGATGAATTTGCACAGTTGGGCTGCCAGTTAAAACTGTATCGCAACACCGTACCGGCTGAATTTATTTTCAACAAAATGCAGCAAGAAACGGGCCCGGTTTTATTAGTGCTTTCACCAGGTCCCGGCGCACCGGGTGATGCGGGCTCCATGCCAGCCTTATTACGCCTTGCTGCGGGTGTCTATCCGGTGCTGGGTATTTGTTTGGGCCATCAAGCCATCGTAGAACATTACGGCGGACTGGTCGGACGCGCCGGTGAGACCGTACATGGCAAGACTTCAGCAATAACGCTGCACGAACATCCGGTGTTTCATGGCTTGCCACGGCCTTTTCCTGTGGCGCGCTATCATTCATTAATGGCCACCGAACTGCCGAATAGTCTGGACGTATTAGCCACTGAGCGGCATATCCCGATGGCCGTGATAAACGAAAGCCAACGGATGCTGGGTTTTCAGTTTCACCCAGAGTCCATTCTCACCACGCTGGGTAAGCCGTTGTTGCAACAAAGTATTGACTATTTACTAAGGAGTAAAGACTGATGTCGCAGCCTCAACATGATCAGACGCAGCACATTCTGCCTCTGGTGCAGCAAACCTTGAATGGCAAAAGCCTGAGCCGTGCACAAGCCGAACAATTTTTTACGGCGGTAGTACAAGGCCAGGTTGAACCCGTGCTGCTAACGGCCTTGCTGGTCGCCTTAAAAGTGCGCGGCGAAACTGCCGATGAAATTACCGGGGCAGCACAAGCCTTATTAGCCGCCGCTACCCCTTTTCCAACAACGGTCAGTGGCACTATTGATTGTTGTGGTACGGGCGGTGATGGCAGCAACACCATTAATATTTCTAGCACTGCAGCCATCGTTGCGGCCAGCATGGGCTTGCCAGTAACCAAACACGGTAATCGTAGTGTGTCATCCCGCTCAGGCTCAGCCGATTTATTGGAATACCTTGGCATTAATATTCAAGTTAGCCCAGAGCAAGCCGCGGCCACCTTAAAAGGCAGCAATTGTAGCTTTTTGTTTGCACCGCTTTATCACAGTGGTATCAAGCACGCGATGCCGGTGCGCACCGCCTTGAAAAGCCGTACCCTGTTTAACTTACTAGGGCCGCTAATTAACCCAGCCCGACCTGATTTTCAACTGTTAGGGGTGTATGATGCTGGCCTGTGCAAACTGATGGCGCAGGCATTACAACAATTGGGCACGAAAGCCGCTTGGGTTGTACACGGCAGTGGTTGTGATGAAATTGCTTTACATGGCAATACCTATGTTTGCCAATTAAAAGATGGCGAGCTTAGCGAATTTACCCTAACCCCTGCCGATTTTGGGGTAGAGCCGCAAGCATTAAGCAGCCTAGAAGGCGGTGAGCCAGCCGATAACGCGGCAGCAACCTTAGCCATTTTAGCGGGCACCGCGCCAGAAGCACATTTAACGGCGGTGGCAGTTAATGTGGCGGCGATGCTAAAAATTGCAGGCTTAGGTACTGATTTAAAAGTGAATACCCGCGCAGTATTAGAGCATCTGCACAGCGCCAAAGCGCTGCAAACGTTGCACAGCATGAAGGAGTTAAGTCGTGGTTGAAACAACGACACCCCAGGTGGTAATTGAAGGGGTTTTGGCAAAAATTGTCGATAAAAAACGACTCGAAGTCGCTGAAATGATGACACAGCGCCCGCTTGAGCAGTTTATCGATCAGGTGAGCGCCACTGAGCGACATTTTTTAGCAGTGTTACAACAACCGGGTGCCCGTTTTATTTTAGAGTGTAAAAAGGCTTCGCCTTCCAAAGGCTTGATCCGTGAACATTTTGATTTAAACGAAATTAGCAGCGTTTATAACTGCTATGCTGACGGCATTTCCGTGCTGACAGACACTAGTTTCTTTCAGGGTAGCTATCAGTATTTAAGGCAAATGCGATCGCTTACTGACAAACCGTTGCTGCACAAAGATTTTATTATTTCGAGTTATCAGATTTACGCAGGGCGTGAAGCCGGTGCCGACGCCGTACTGCTGATGTTATCGATTTTAGATGATACGCAGTATCGCGAGTTGGCAACGGTGGCCAAACAACTGCATATGACAATCTTAACTGAAGTGAGTAATGAGCAAGAAACCTTACGTGCCGTCACCCTGGGGGCGGAGTTAATTGGCATTAACAATCGTAATTTGCGCGATTTGAGTACTGATCTGCAAACCAGCGTCCGCTTAAGGCAGCTGATCCCAGCGGATCGAACCGTGGTATCCGAATCAGGCATTTATCAAAATCAGCAAGTGCGGCAATTATTAACCGTAGCCGATGCCTTTTTAGTGGGCAGTTCGCTTATGGCGCAAGCCGATCTAGCCGGCGCCTGTCATCGCTTGATTATTGGCGAGCATAAAGTGTGTGGTTTAACCCGTGCTGAAGATGTGCAAGCGGTCTATCAAGCCGGTGGCTATTATGGTGGCCTGATATTCGCAGCGGCCTCACCTCGCGCGGTAAGCGCCGAGCAAGCGGCTGAGCTAGTCAAAGCAGCCCCGCTGCGCTTTGTCGGCGTATTTGTAAACGCCGAAAAAGAGCAAGTGGCCCGTTTAGCAAGCCAATTAGCCTTAGCCGCCGTACAGTTACATGGCGATGAAGACGATGCTTATTTACAGGCATTAAAACCCTTATTGCCAACCGGCTGTGAAATATGGAAAGCCTATCGAGTACAAGCCGAATTACCGGCGTTTACCGCCTTAGCTGATCGCATCTTATTAGATAGCTTTCATCCACAACAGCATGGTGGCTCGGGTGTCAGTTTCGACTGGCGGTTACTGCAACAACTACAAAGCCAACAACCGATTATGCTAGCCGGTGGCTTGAACCCCGATAATCTCAGTGCCGCCTTAGCACTGCCGGTTGCCGGTTTAGATATGAATTCCGGCCTCGAAACGGCTGCCGGTTTGAAAGACACGACGAAAATCGCCAGTGCCTTTCAGCGGATCCGTGAATTTGATTTTTTGACTAAGAAGAGTGTCCCACATGAGTGAGCTAAAACTTAATCCTTACTTCGGCCAATATGGCGGTATGTTTGTGCCGCAATTGTTGGTGCCCGCCTTAAAGCAATTAGAAGCGGCCTTTGTTGACGCTCAACAAGATCCGGCGTTTCATGCCGAGTTTCAACAATTGCTGACGGAATATGCCGGTCGGCCGACACCATTAACGCTAACCCGCAATTTATCACCCAACCCGCTGGTGAAAATTTATCTGAAGCGTGAAGACTTACTGCACGGTGGCGCCCATAAAACCAACCAGGTTTTAGGCCAAGCGTTACTGACGAAACGCATGGGTAAAAAAGAAGTGATCGCTGAAACCGGCGCAGGTCAGCATGGTGTGGCAACCGCTTTAGCCTGTGCGCTACTGGGTTTAAAATGCCGCATTTATATGGGCGCTAAAGATATTGAGCGCCAGCAACCGAACGTATTTCGGATGCAGCTAATGGGAGCTACCGTGATCCCGGTTACCGCCGGTTCAGGCACCTTGAAAGATGCCGTGAACGAAGCGATGCGCGACTGGTCTGCGACATACGAAACCACTCACTATATGCTAGGCACCGCAGCGGGCCCTCACCCCTTCCCTACTATTGTGCGTGATTTCCAACGGATGATCGGTGAAGAAGCTAAAGCACAGATCCTTAAAGCGGAAGGTCAATTACCCGATGCAGTGATCGCTTGTGTCGGTGGCGGCTCAAACGCTATCGGTATTTTTGCCGACTTTATTGAAGAGTCTGGCGTGCGTTTAATCGGTGTAGAACCCGGTGGTAAAGGGATTAATACCCATCAACATGGTGCGGCATTAAGTACCGGTAGTTACGGTATTTTGCACGGTGCTTACACCGCGATTATGCAAACCACAGATGGCCAAATTGAAGAATCTTATTCTATTTCAGCCGGTTTGGATTATCCCGCTGTTGGGCCACAACACACCCATTTACAACAAATTGGTCGTGCTGAATACGTGGCCATTAACGATGACGAAGCCTTAGCGGCTTTTCAGTTACTCGCCATGAAAGAGGGGATTATTCCGGCATTAGAAAGCTCTCATGCCGTAGCGTACGCCATTAAAATGGCCGAAGCAGCAACCGAGCCTATGGTGCTATTAATTAATTTATCGGGTCGCGGCGATAAAGACTTATCGCATGTGCACAGTGTATTAGCCGCACAACAGCAAGGAGCAGAGTAATGCAACGTTATCAACAGATGTTTCAGCGGCTGAGTGACGAAAAACGTGGCGCTTTTGTGCCGTTCGTTACAGTGGGCGATCCACAGCCTGAGCTGTCGTTTCAAATTATTAAAGCTTTAATTGATGGCGGTGCTGATGCTTTAGAGTTAGGTATTCCGTTCTCAGATCCGATTGCCGATGGCCCCACCATTCAAAATGCCAATATCCGCGCACTGGCTGCGGGGGTCACCCCCGCCATGTGTTTCGATATTATTAAGCGTATTCGTGCCTATGATGCAAACATTCCAATTGGTTTACTGCTGTATTCCAACTTGGTTATGGCAAAAGGCCTGGACACGTTTTATGCGACGGCTGCCGCCGCAGGCGTTGACTCCGTGCTAATTGCAGATGTGCCACTGAGCGAAAGCAAAATGTTCCGTCAAGCGGCCATGGCACACAATATTGCACCGATTTATATTGTGCCGCCAAATGTTGATGATGATGACTTACGTGCGATCGCCTCTTATGGCCGTGGTTACACCTATTTGTTAAGTCGTGCTGGGGTAACCGGTGCTGAAACCAAAGCGGCGATGCCAACCGCAGCTTTGATTGAACGCATACGTGCTTATAATCCGGCGCCACCACTCCTTGGCTTTGGTATTTCTTCACCAGAGCAAGTTCGGGCAGCCATTGATAATGGCGCAGCCGGTGCGATCAGCGGCTCGGCTATTGTTAACATTATTGAGCAAAACCAAGCCGATCCGGCTCTAATGCTCAGTAAGCTGCAGCAATTTGTGAGCGAGATGAAAGCCGCCAGCTAAGCGTTACAGACGATCCGTTAGCTAAGGCTGCGGATCGTCTTGCTGTTACTGCTTATACCGTTTTTTAAAACCTGCACAAATTTCTCTGACACCGCCTGCGAGCGCGTTATAATAGCGCCACGATAACCTTCAGAAGATGACTCATCATGCAAATCAGTTCTAACAGCGTTGTACAATTTCATTACACAATCACCGAAAACGGCACTGAGCTTGAAAGCTCACGCCAAGGTGATGCCATGTTGTATTTACATGGCCACAATCAAATGCTGCCAAAGCTTGAAGAAGCCTTACAAGATAAAAACGCTGGCGACACGCTAGAAGTAACACTGGCTCCGGTGGATGCTTATGGTGAGCGCAAAGCCGATGCCATTCAAAGCGTGCAAGTAAAACACTTACAAGGTGCCAAAAAATGGAAACCGGGTATGGTGGCATGGGTTAATACCGATCATGGTGAGCGTCAAGTCACCATCGTTAAAATGGGTATGTTTAAAGCTGACGTAGACACTAACCACCCCTTAGCCGGTAAAACGGTAACTTTTCATATCGAGATTTTGTCGGTACGTGAAGCAACTGAAGAAGAGCTTGCGCATGGCCATGCCCACGGCGCAGGTGGGCATCAGCATTAAGCATTAAGCCTTGCGCTAAAAGCTTTACGCTTCTCGCTCTTAGTTTACGGAGCAATGCTCTCCGTTCAGCGGCAGCCGCCTTTAGCTGAAAACAAAAAACGCAGCGTTTTGACGCTGCGTTTTTTATGAGCCTAAGTTTAATGCATTCAGCAAACAGATTAGTGAGTGCTTAAACACGCCAACACTTCGCGCTAATTCGGTAATAAACGCAGTAACTGCCCTTTAGCGCCATCGGTTAACAGGTAAATCGCCCCATCTGGCCCCGTGCGCACATCCCGTAGGCGAGTGGCTAAATCCGCTAACAGCACTTGTTCTGCCGTGACTTTGCCCGCCGTTAATTGCAAGCGATGTAACGCTTTACCGGCTAAGGCACTGACAAAGATATTCCCTTGCCACTCTGGAAATAACGCTCCTTGATACAAGGTCATACCCGCCGGGGCAATGGATGGCGTCCAAACATACAACGGATCTTGCATGCCCACAAAACGCTGATAAGGCGAGACACGCGCGCCGGTATAATCCACACCATAGGTGGCCACTGGCCAGCCGTAGTTTTGCCCGGCACTTAGCAGGTTTAATTCGTCACCCCCTTTAGGCCCATGCTCATGGCTAAAGAGTTGCCCGGTTTGTGGATCATAGACAATGCCTTGCACATTACGATGACCCAGCGTGAAAACCTCCCCAGCAATCCCCGCCTGATGAACAAAAGGGTTGTCGGCAGGCACCGCCCCATCCACCGTTAGACGCACCGTTTTACCCAAATGATGGGCTTTATTTTGTGCCTGCTCCCGATAGTCAAAACCGTCGCCTAAAGTTAACACTAAGGTTTCATCGGGTAATTGCACCATACGCCCACCGTAATGGGCGGCGCCGCGTCGCTCAGGCTGCGCCCGAAAAATCGGTCGAATAGCGGTTAATTCATCATTCACTAATTGGGCACTGGCTAAGCAGGTACTGTTGGCATTTAAATTTCCGCAAGAGTAACTTAAAAATAACCGACCGCTACTGTCAAAGTCAGCCGCCAGCAGCACGTCGAGTAACCCCCCTTGCGCAGCCACAAACATATCGGGCAAGGCCGCGGCTTGGCGCTTGGCTTCACTGCCATCGGCATTCAGAATAACCAGCTGGCCAGTGCGCTCGGTGACTAAAAAACGCCCGTCGGGCATAAAGGCCAATGACCAGGCAAAATCGAGATCACTGGCCACGGTATCAAGGCGCCAAGAGGTTTCGGCCACTAAGGGCAAACTGAGCAAGGCGCCGCACGTTAAACTCAGGGTAAGCTTTTGTAAGGCTCTCAGTTTTTTGACGATAGACGTGTTCATCGCGTACTCCGTTTCGCTGTCATCCATTGAAAAAATACCGCTGCAAAAGCGGTGCAACACAGTAATAACAAGGTGCCACTATTGCTGCGATTCAGGGCAATCAGCGTGGGCATAGGGGCCAAATAATTAATCAGGTTAAGGGCTAACCAAGTTGCTAATGCTGTTACCCCAAACATGGCGGCCAGCGGTTGCAATGGCAAGAACCGACAGATCAGCTTGGTTGATAGCACACTTAATATCAAAATGGGCAAAAAGATCAGTGCTAATAGCGGCATAAAATGCCGTAAATCGAAAAGAAAAGTACGCCATTGATCGGCTAACGACACCGAACCTGCCAGCTGGGTGATCGCCCATAAATTGGCCGCGCTTTGTAATGCGGTTCCCAGCATAGCCGCTAACAACACGGCCAGTACAAAGTAACTGATTATTTTCATCCAATATTCCCTTTTTTTGCGCTAAGTCAGGCACTCAGCATACGGCAGAACAAGATTATCTGCATCCGGTAATAGGTTTACGTGACACAAACTGCTAAGATCAGGCTTATGTTGGCGATCTGTCATTTCCCCGCTGCCGTAACGTCTTTTTTGATTTTCAGTGAGAGTAATTACCGATTATGGGTTATATCAACAGCAAAAATTATAGTCATGGCGACGCCGATAAAATCGGCGTGTTATTAACCAACTTAGGCACACCAGATGAACCCACGCCTAAAGCTCTGCGTCGTTACCTCAAACAGTTTTTATCGGACCCTCGTGTGGTAGAAGTACCCCGCTTATTATGGTGGTGTATTTTAAATGGCATTATCTTAAATATTCGGCCTCGTCGCTCAGCTAAAGCCTATGCCGGTGTTTTTACCGAGCAAGGTTCACCCTTGTTATTTCATACGGTGAGCCAAAGCCAAGCAGTACAAGCCGCCCTTACCGCGGCAGGCCAGCATAATGTTGTGGTTGATTATGCCATGCGCTATGGCAATCCTAGTATGGACAGTGCCATTGAGCGCTTGATGGCACAGGGCGTGCGTAAGTTATTGGTACTACCGCTTTATCCTCAATATGCTGCCGCCACTACCGCTTCAACTTTTGATGCGTTAGCCGCTAACTTTACGCAGCGTCGCTGGTTGCCAGATCTGCGTTTTATCAGCCATTACCATGATTATCCAGCTTATATCGCAGCCTGTGTTGCACAAATTCAAGCACATTGGCAGCAGCATGGCCAAACCGATCAATTGCTGTTTTCTTATCATGGCATTCCCAAGCGGTATTTACTCAATGGCGATCCCTATCACTGTGAATGTTATAAAACATCCCGCTTGATCGCTGAAAAACTGGGCTTAAGAAAAGATCAGTACATGACCACCTTTCAATCACGTTTTGGCCGTGAAGAATGGTTAAAACCCTATACCGATGAAACACTTAAAGCTTTACCTGGCTTAGGTGTCCATAGCGTACAGGTATTCTGTCCGGGCTTTGCGGCTGATTGCTTGGAAACCATTGAAGAAATCGCCGAAGAAAACAAAGAGTATTTTGAGCACGCCGGTGGTGAGCGTTACGAGTACATTACCGCACTGAATGACAGCCCTGCGCATATTGAGGCGCTAACACAGCTTATTTTAGATAATTTACAAGGCTGGCAAATTACCGCTGATCCTGACAGACTGGCTCGAGCGCAGCAACTTAACCACGAGGAAGTGAAATAAAGTCACCACTATGTCAGACGAAAAAAGAGTTGAGCCCCGCATTGGTGACGCCCCGTTAGAAGGGCCACCAGTGCTAAAAAGACGGCATTTTGAAAATGTACGCGAAAACCAACGTAAAGTCGTCGCCCCTCGGGTCCGTAATTGGAAACCGTTGAAGTGGTTACTTTGGCTGTTAGTCTTACTGCTATTAGCTGGCCTCGTTTACCAAGAAGCACG
This sequence comes from Alishewanella maricola, assembly GCF_016343785.1. Taxonomy (NCBI): domain Bacteria; kingdom Pseudomonadati; phylum Pseudomonadota; class Gammaproteobacteria; order Alteromonadales; family Alteromonadaceae; genus Alishewanella; species Alishewanella maricola. The sequence goes on from NZ_JAEINI020000002.1 coordinate 298,713, forward strand.
CACCAGCTTCTTGCAAGCGCGGGTTTGGCATTACCTGGCCACACAATTAACCTTTGAACAAGGCACAGGCCCGGCACCTGCCGAGCAACAACCCATTTATCCAACGGGTGGGCCCTTTGACCAACGGGCTGGCTATAGCCATTTAGCCGATTGGTTAATCAAACTGAATAATAGTGGCTTTAATATTACCAGCCAAAGTCGTTTTTCACCCAGTTTACAGCGCTACACCGAGTGGGGCTTGTACCCACCCTATGCCGAAAAAACCCAATGGGGCTTGCAAATTTTCGATTGCCAGCAACAACCGTTATTCAGTTATCAAACACCTGAACAGCAATATGCTCAGTTTAGTGATGTTGCACCGCTGATGTTGCGGATCTTATTGTTCATTGAAAACCGGGATTTATTTCAAGCCGCACCGCTGACTAATCCGGCCATTGACTGGTCTCGTTTGGCCGTTGCCGGCTTAGCACAAGCGCAAAAGTTAGCAGGACAAGAAGCCGCTGCGGCCGGTGGCAGTACTCTCGCGACACAAATCGAAAAATATCGGCACTCGCCACAAGGTTTTACCTCGGGTTTCGCCGATAAGCTCCGCCAAATGGCATCGGCCAGTATCCGCGCTTATCAACCCGGCTTAGAAACCATGGCGCGACGGATGCAAATCGCCTTAGACTACATTAATACCGTGCCTTTGGCCGCCACACCCCAAGCAGGTGAAATACATGGTATTGCAGATGGTTTAAATGCCTGGTTTGGTGTTGATGCCATGCAAGTCAATCGGTTACTGCAAGATGCAGAGCCCACCGCCGCTCATGGCCAAGCGCTGCGTCAGGTTTTAGCCTTGTTTATTGCCCAGCGCCGCCCCAGCTTTTATTTACTGCAAGGCCGCGCCGAGCTGGAAGAACTGGTAGACAGCCACCTGCGCTTATTACGCCAATTTAATATTCTATCGCCGGCTTGGTATGCCGCGGCAAGCAAGCAAACTTTGAATTTTAATCAGCAAGCTCGGCAAACCACGCGTAAGTTAGATAAAACGGCCTTGTTAGTGCGAAACCGTGTCGCCGGTTTATTAGGCCGCAGTTTATATCAAACCGACCGGCTCGATTTAACGGTGCAAACCACGTTAAACTTGCCACTGCAGGCAAAAATAAATCGCTATTTGCAGCAATTATCACAACTGCCCGCGGCCAATAATGCCGGTATTATTGGGCAACGCTTATTGCAAGAAAACCAAATTGGCAACGTTAAATACAGTTTTACACTGTATGAAAGCACGCCGCTGGGCAATAAACTGCGAGTGCAAACCGATAACCATGCAGAGCAACCCTTTGATTTAAATGAGGGCAGCAAGCTAGAGCTGGGCTCAACCGCGAAGTTACGCACCTTAGCCACTTATCTGGAAATGGTGGCCGAGATCCACCAGTTATATGCTGAAGAGTCGCCACAACAACTGGCCTTTTTAGACATAGCACCACAAGATGAGCTATCACAGTGGGCCATAAACTACCTGATTGCCAATCCTGGCGTATCTTTACTGACCATGCTCAATGCCGCAATGGACCGTGAGTTTTCTGCCGATCCCCGTAGCAGCTTTTTTACCGGTGGGGGCTTACATACCTTTGGTAATTTTCGCCGTGAAGAAGATCGCATGACGCCGACACTGCGCAAAGCCTTGTATGAATCGATTAACCTGCCTTTTGTACGCTTAATGCAAGAGTTGGTGCAATACAGTATTCATCATGGTGAAAGCAGCAGTTATCAGCTATTGAAAAACGATAACGATCCGCGCCGGGATCAATATTTACGCCGTTTTGCCGATCACGAGGGCGTAAAATACCTACAACGTTTCTGGCGTAAATACCACAAGCTCAGCGCCAACGAGCGCTTAGACGTGTTTTTAAATGGTTTGCGGCAAACACCCGACCGCTTAAGTGCCGGCTATCGCTTTATTAACCCCAGCCAAAGCGAAAGTGAATTTATCAGCGCCATGCAGCAGCGTTTTACTGATAACCCACTGACAACGCAACAATGGCGTCAGCTTTATAAAAAATACTCGCCCAGTGAATTTAGCTTACCGGATCAAGCCTATTTAGCTCGCAGCCACCCTTTAGAGTTATGGTTGTTGGCCTATTTACAGCAGCAACCGGCAGCCACCCTAGCCGAAGCCACGACGCTTAGCGCTGATGTGCGGCAGCAAGCCTATCAGTGGTTATTCCGCACGCAGTCGCGTAGTGCCCGGGATAATCGCATCCGCACTATGCTCGAAATCGAGGCATTCTGGGATATTCATCAGCGCTGGCAGCGTATGGGCTATCCGTTTGAGTACTTGGTACCGTCACTGGCTACTGCATTGGGGAGCTCTGGTGATCGACCGGCCGCTTTAGCGGAGCTGATGGGCATTATTCAAAATGGCGGTAAACGACTACCGATGTTCAGAATTGCCGGGGTGCACTTTGCCGCAAATACGCCTTACGATGTGGCTCTAAGTCGCACAGAAGTGCAAATAACACGCGTTATGGCACCCGAAGTTGCTCAGGTATTGCGCGAAAACTTGGCGGGCGTCGTCCAGCTTGGTACAGGGCGGCGCTTATTACCGCATTTTAGCTTAAGTAACTTGCCCGACTTGGCGATTATTGGTGGCAAAACCGGCACAGGTGACAATCGTATCAGTACGGTGAACAGTCGCGGCGAGACCGTTCAGTCGCGCGCACTAAACCGCACGGCAACCTTTGCATTTTATCTCAGTGATAATTACTTTGGCGTAATCAGTGTTTATATTCCAGGCAATGCGGCTGACGACTACTCTTTTACTTCAGCACTACCGCTGCAAGTATTAAACGGTATGTCGCCCTTGCTTATGCCATTACTAAAAAATAATGGCAGTTGCCCAGAGTAAAGGATTAAGATTGAAGCTGACTCAGCGGCGTGAGTAGAAAAATAAGCAGCGCGAGTAGTGCGAGTGATTTAATGACACATCACTCGCGGGCAGACTAAGCCGCAATGACTTGATTGCGGCCATTGTTCTTCGCTTGATACAACGCCATATCCGCCCGATGTAACCACTGCTCCCAATCTTCATCTGGCGCTAACATGGCCAATCCCGCGGATAAGGTGACCGCTTTGCCATCTGGTAAAGTTAACTGCTGCTCCACTCCTTTGCGGATCTTCTCGGCCAAATGCAACAAATCTGTCGGTTTAATATCACGCAGCAACACAATAAATTCTTCACCGCCAAACCGAAACACGCGATCACTTTGACGAATTAATGACGAAATTAAAGGCACTAAGCGCACCAAGGTTTGATCACCAACTTTATGACCATAGTTGTCATTGATTAATTTAAAGAAATCTAAATCAAACAAAATTAAACCGTAATGACAATTCAGCTTTTGTTTTAACTGCACAGCCAAATCTAACTGGGCATTTAAGGTGTGACGATTGCCTGCACCCGTTAAACTGTCGATACTGGCTATATGCTTTAATTCTTTATTCTGCGCCCGGGTGCGATAGGCAAACATAAAAGCGAAAAAACTGCTGATAAAAGCGGTGACTAAAAAAGACATCATTTGATAATGATTAACAAAGACTTGCCCTGGTTTGAGAAAATCAATACCAACCAATAACAAAAGCAATAACAAGGAAAGTAAAATGGCTTCTTTTGCTGAAACTAAAAAGAAGATAAACACCATAAGTGGGTAGACCCAAAATAAGCCATTAACGCCTAAATTGGTACAGATAACAGTTAAACCAATACAAAATATCAGCGCCAAAAACTGACCTGGTCGCACCGTGTCATTGGTGCGCCATGCATACAAAACCGTGATTGAACTGGCTAAAACAATAGATAAATCAGCAATACCCACCAGCATATTGCCTGTTAAGATACGATACACACCGTAGGGCGTAACGAATAGCAATATCATTAAACCCACTAATGTGATCATAGCAAGATAGAAGTTTTGTTTTAACCTAGTGAGCAAACTACACCTGTTAACTGTTATTTTTATGTTGATACTATAGAGGCTATCACGTAAAAATGACAAGTTATTACGGTTAAATTATCTTACTCAGGCCATATGCGGCAAAAATGCCTGTTGTAACTCATTAAAGTGAGCGATGCTGTAATCCGCTTGCGGCAAAAAATGTTGATTACTGCCGTTAAGGTACAAACAGGATGCAGCCCCAGCATTGGCGGCAACTTGTAAATCAAACACGTAATCGCCAACATACAGCATCTGCTGGCATGGAACGCGTAAACGCTCGGCAATGATATGTAAGCCTTGCGGGTCTGGTTTGGCCGCACAATCTTCTCGTGTGAGCACTAACTCAATTGGGATTTGTAACCGAGTTAGCACATGCTCGGTGGCTTCGCGCATATTGCGCGTTAAAATGGCCAGCGGCAGCTTTTTCTCTATTAGCGCCAGTAGACAGGCCTCGGCTCCTGGCATCCATTGTGCCGCTGCTGCACCGGCATTTTCATGACGACGAATAATCTGATGAGCTCGGTCAGCTTCTGCACCTGGGCCGAGCGTGGCAATATGTTCAAGTAAGGGTGTGCCATGCGGCCAACCCAGATCATCGCAAATTGCTGCAAAATCTAAGCGTGAATCGATCAAGGTACCGTCTAAATCAAAAACCACTGCTTTAATATGAGCCAAGTTCATGGCAGCTCCTCTTGTTAATGCCTTCTTAAACGGCTTATTTGCGAAAAAGATCATGCAGCAGTTGCTAAAAAAGCCTGCTATTCGCTAGACTACCCCACCAATTTTAATTGATAGCTTAACAGGACTTCATTATGGGTGCCCAGTGGAAGAACAAGCATAAAGCAGATGCGGCTAATGCCAGAGGCCGTATTTTTACCAAACTTGCCAAAGAGATTATGGTTGCAGCTCGTAACGGGGCCGATCCAGCAATGAATGCCAAGTTGCGTTCAGCCATTGAAATTGCGAAAAAAGCATCTATGCCAAAAGAAACCCTAGAGCGTGCCATTAAAAAAGGCGCCGGTTTACTCGATGGCCCAGTGAATTATGAAACAGTGGTATATGAAGGCTTTGCGCCACATCAGGTTCCGGTTATTGTTGAATGTTTAACGGACAACAAAAACCGCAGTGCCATGAGTATGCGTATTTTATTTCGTAAAGGGCAATTAGGAGGCGCGGGCTCGGTATCCTGGGACTTTAAACACTTAGGACAAATTGAAGCCGTAGCCAGTAGTGCCGATGCCGATATGGAGCTGGCCGCGATTGAAGCCGGTGCACAAGATTTTGAAGAAGGTGAAGACGGTGAAGTGATCTTCCTAACTGAACTTACCGATCTTGATTTAGTGGCAAAAGCCCTACCCGACTTTGGTTATGAAGTGCATTCAGCCAAATTAGTCTATCGTGCTAATAACCCGCTGAGCTTAGATGACGAGGCCCGTGCTGAGGTTGAAGCCTTTTTAGATGCTATTGATAATGATGATGACGTACAAAACGTCTACGTCGGTTTAGCCTAATAAATAGGCTGAGCAGTACACCAAAATGTCACTGCTCAGCCCAGCTCGCACATTAATTATACCCCAGTTCAGCACAGCACTCGATATCCAACTCTGCTAACGGCTGCGGCCTTAATTGCTGTTGCTTTTGCCACACTAAACTTAGTGACGTAATGGCTTTCGCTTGCTGCTGTCTATCTACTTGTTGATGCTCTCGCTCGGCAGCATGCGCTTTATGTTGGTTGGCTTTCATGGCTTTTTCCTCATCAATTTATGGCTTTATCGGTTACCCGATATTCTAAGCCTAGTGCAAATAAACTGACTCTGCCCTGAATCAAATCAATAAAATCAATTAATTGCCTTAAAGTGATTAAGCACAGATGCCGTATCCGTCTGATTATTAGTTTAAAAATACATTTATGAGGTGGTCTGAAAAAAGCTAGATAAAAAATAAAACCCAGTAGCAAAGGCTGCTACTGGGGTGAATAAAAGTGGTTAGAGACTATCAAAGAACGCTTGCACCCGTTGACGGGCATCGTCTTCTTCCAGATTGTAGCGCTCTTGCACTAACGCTGTGAGATACTCAGGGTTGTTGCGGGTCAGTTCAAGCTCAGCATAACTGATCTTATCCCACTCACATTTGACCTGTGCTCGCACACTGCTCCATTGGCTTTCGGCAAAGATTGAACTCATAGCATCGTCCTCGCTTATCATGACGCCGCTCAAGAAGTGCTGGCAGCGTCAAGTTAAGTATAGGCGAACTTTGTCAAACCGTGGCTCAGCAGAGGCTAGCAAACGCGTTGAAACTAACCCTTTGCAACTAAAACATCAGATTAATCTAAAGCACTTTCAGCATCTTGATGCCTTTAATATTTTCCAAAAATTAATTGCCAGAAACTGAATTTGCGCTCTTTATGGTACTGCTTTTTTAATTGTTCAATTTGCTGTAAATGCTGTTTTAACTTAGGCAAGTCATCTGCGGTAACCGCGGCTTTAGCCAGCGCCAACTCGGCCAATACCTTGTCTAAGCCTTCGTTGTATACTTCGGCTTTGTCAGAGGGCAGTGGCGCTTGTTTAGCCTGCTGCACCAGCTTTTGTAACTTTTCAACAAAAGGTAAGGCTTCTGCTGTTGTGCTCGCTTCAGAAGCTTGTTTGTGGGCAAAACCCATAGTTTTCATGGTTCGTTCTAAATTAACCGGCTCTTTTGCCAGTAAAGACTGACTGCTTACCGCAAGCAACATTGCTAATAGGGCTGTTTTAATCATGACATTCTCTCAAATCTGATAATACTTTGCAGTATACCTTATTCTGTCAGGCTAATCATGATTGCACCGCCACCCAGTGCAGCAGCAGAGGGTTCGTTTGAAACGTTAAGCGCAAACCTTGGAAAGCTGCCTTGACAGCAGTGTCACGCGCTGGTTGCGGGGCGAGCTTGAAAAAAGAAGCTTGTAGGTTTAATGCCAGTCAGTTAAGCATGACCTGTTTGCTCTAAATCAACCGTTGAAGGCCATGGATGGCCGGAATCGAGCCTCAGGGATGATTCATGGCGTGTTGATGTGAGCAAACTGCGACATGCTAAATACAATTCACTCGCGCAATTTATTCGCGCATAAAGCACTGACCAACCCGTGCAGACTGAACGCAATAACACACTACAATCAGCGCTGATATTGGCATATTGGTCGGATAGTGCTTGTCGACAGCCAAAAAAACTGGTGAGATGAAATTTGGTGTATCCAACAATAAGAGACAACGAATGAAATTTCAATTAAGTGCTATGGCCATACTCTGTAGCACCTTGCTGTTAAGTAGCTGTGCCCAAACCTTGCAAACCACTAATAAACCCTTAACTGAGCTAACCCCCGCCGATCGCGTAGCGCAGCAATATATTATTGTTGATACCCATATCGATGTTCCTTATCGACTCCATAAAAAATGGGAAGATGTGTCAGTTGCCACGGCTAACGGCGAATTTGACTACCCTCGGGCAAAACAAGGGGGGTTAAATGCTCCCTTTATGTCTATTTACATTCCCGCATCCTACGAGCGCACTGGTGGAGGTTACCAACTGGCCAATCAGCTGATTGATAGTATGGAAGCCCTGGTTGCACGCGCCCCGGATAAATTTGCCATGGCCAGTAGCACACAGCAGGTATTAGCACAATTTGGCAGCGGCAAAATTTCTTTAGCCATGGGGATGGAAAATGGCACGCCGATCGAGGGTAAATTAGAAAACTTACAGCATTTCTATCAGCGTGGTGTGCGTTACATCACGCTAGCCCACTCTGAAAGTAATCATATTTCGGACTCGAGTTATGACATCCGTCGCCGCTGGCAAGGCTTAAGCCCGTTTGGCAAAGAGTTGGTAGTGGCGATGAACAATATCGGTATGATGATTGATATTTCGCACGTATCAGATGATGCCTTTTATCAGGCCGTGGCTATCAGTAAAGTACCGGTAATTGCCTCGCATTCGTCACTGCGCAGCTATACACCTGACTTTGAGCGCAATATGGATGACGATATGTTAAAAGCGCTGGCCAAAAATGGTGGCGTGATCCAAATTAACTTTGGTTCATCCTTCGTTACACGCCAAGCCAATCAATATAACGCCTTACGTAAAGCGGCTGCGCAACAGGCGGGCGTGGAAGATAATCAAGCATTTCGTGAAGCTTACAGCAAAACCCATCCTTATCCGTTTGCAACATTAGACACCGTGCTGGACCATATCGACCATGTGGTAAAGTTAGTGGGTATTAACCATGTGGGTATCGGTTCGGATTACGATGGCGTCGGCGATTCGCTGCCCATCGGTTTAAAAGACGTGGCCAGCTACCCAAACTTGATTGCAGGTTTATTTAAACGCGGTTACAGCGAAGAAGATATCGTGAAAATTTTATCAGGTAACCTGATGCGCGTTTGGGCAGAAGTAGAAGCTTATGCGGCTAAACAAGCCAGCTAACGGTTAACCTAGTCATCATGTCAGGCCCTTACAACCAAGGGCCTTTTTTATCTGCAACTTGCCACTCGTGCTTACAAATAGGCGCGACTAAACGAGTCTTTCGATTGTTTTAAGTAATCACGCGCTTTACGAGCGTGCGTTTCCCACACTTCTTTGTCGGTTTTTTCAGTAAAGGGGTTTTGTTCAGCCGCTACTGAGCGCTCAAAACGTTCATAGTAGGTCAACATCGCTGAAGTGATCTGGTTAAAATTGTCTTTATAACGCTGCATACCATCGAGTAACTCGGAGGTTTTTAAGACAAAACGGATCAATTCAGTATTGCTACCATCGCTTAAATAACTGCCCGCTTTTAAACTGATGTTGCCGGCCACCGCTGCTCCTAGCTTTTGTCGTATCGCTTCATCTTTACTAAGCACCTTACTAATATTCTCTTTGGATGCCACCACACTGGCATGCAATAACGTATCGCGTAAATGCCGGTCGAGATCGCGCCTGAAGTTATCAATATTACGCTGAATGCTGGCTAAATCATTATCTAACGCGGTAACCAGTTGTAATTCACGCTCTAGCTCGGATAAGAAGCGCTCGGCATCCTGATAAATCTTTAAACCGTTTTCCTCAGCAAATTTACGATCCGCTCGGCTTAACCCAGCATTTTGGTAACTGGAACGGTCGAAACTGACTGCTAAAAACGATTTAAACGGCTCTGCAAAAGCCGAATAAGTGCCGGCACTGACCACATTTAACGTAGCCGTCACCAGATCACCAAAGGGTTTGATCATCGAGTTAAGCCGTGCTTGCTGAATTTTGGAACTGACGCGCTTGGCATCACTAACGATATTACGAAAACTGGCATAAGACATCGGATTAGACATTTTATTGCGCTCTGAGCTGGCGAGCACTAAAGAGATCCCCGAATGCAAGGCATTAGCATATTCGAGATACTGCCGCTGCACTTCTAACTGTGCCGCATAATTCGTGCCCAGCGAACGAAATGACTCGGCTTGTACTTCAATATTTTTATCTTTACGCAGCTGATCCAAAATGCCGCTAATAATGCGCTGCTCGTTTTTATGTAAAGCGGTCGCTAATAAGATGCGACTGGTTTGCAAGTCATCTAATTGTACAAAGCCTTGTTGTGATTCAATATCCAGCCGTAAAAATTTACGCCCAGGATCATCCACCGAAATGCGGTGCGCTTTATAGCCTAACTCTCCCGCTTGCTGTTCAATCACGGCAACCGGCTGCCAAGCACTGTCTAAGGTGCTTTTTTCTGAGACCAACACTTGAATACGGTAAGAAGTAAACTCCGACTCTGGCAACACCCAAAGCTCAAGCACGCCTTGCTCACCAATCGATTCTCGGCTAAACAACGAGTTACTGCCGGCCTGACAGCGCATCGCGCCCTCACCCGTTCGAGGTTGTTCGTTGGTTAATTGACACTCACCCAGTTGTCGCCAAGTTTTTAAGCTGCTTTGTTCAAATTCACTGCTAAATACGATACCAGCGGTTTGCGCCGCCGCAGAAAACGCAACCATTGCACACAATATTGCCGCAAGCTTACGCATTATCACCTCGAAAGTGTAAGTAAAGGGGTTGGTAGCCAGGACTGATGCTTAAATCGCTGCGAATTCTAGCAGTGCCTTTTGCTCAGCACAATTAGCCACAGCAAGGGCAGTATAAGATATTATCGCACAGTACCAGTAGCAACGCGCTGAAGATACGCTCTGCAAACTGAATAATGGCTGAAGGGACAGCGACATTAGCCGTGTGGGTTTAAACATTAATGCATCTGAAATAAGTACTAAGCACAAACTCACTTAGTACTTTTTAGATAAAATTGGCAGATAAGATCACTGTTATCAATAACCAAACAATAACTTTAACATGCCCTGTTTAAAGATGCTCAATCAAAGTACGTAACGCCGCTTCAGCCATAACTTTAATCTCTGCTCTGTCAGTATCATCACCAACTTCATAGGTGACTGAATGCACGCCAAACTCATCTGCCATATATTGTTTAAACACCCCAGAATCTTGGTTATGGCTCGGTTTATTTTCAATTTTATAAGGCACACGCCCAGCTAATGATGAGAGCCAGTTATTGACTAACTGCGGCTGCGCTAAAGGTTTGCCCTTTGCCGTAACATAATCATGATCCATGGTGTAATAAACATTGCGATTGGTTGAATGGAAATCTAGGGCAAACCGAATAACACCGCCTTCGGCTTCAATGGCTTTTAGTTTGGTGTGTAATGCTTGAGTTTCCGGTTGACTACGATTTTTCCAATCACGATTTAAATCAAGCCCATTTCGGTTATGCCGCCAATTACCACGATGCACGCCATCAGGATTCATGTTGGGTACTAACAAAATATTATAGCGCGACCGAAAAGCACTCACTGTTGGATCGTCACTCCATAACAAATTGTTAAAATGCATCAAAGCCAGAGCGCCAGTGATCTCTGGTGGGTGTTGCCGGCCGATCAAAATCAGCCAATCTTGGCTGTTGGGCGTACGATGCTCCAGCATGGGTATGGCACGGTTTTCAACCGTTAGACCCAAGGTGCCTATGTGGCCTTGTTCTAGATCAGACAGCCAACGAGTGTAAGTGACGTTGTTAATGATCTCACCGGCCGCAACATAGATTGGTGTTTTCGATGCAGACAACTTAAATTGCATGCTTTGATCGGTTTTACTAAAGGCAACCGGAGCCCAAACCTGCTGATCAAGACTGACCTTAGGGCTATAGCGTGCAGGGCCGTTATGTGTCATTAAGGTAATGGTTATCGGTTTGGGCTGTGCCTCGCGACCAATCACTTTAAAGGCATACCAAGGACTGGGGTTAATGGGCAGATTTTCCGGTTTTAGGTGCAGTGTAAAACTGTCCGAGCCGGTTTGCTGACAATCATCCAAGCGGCCACTGGCGAAGTTAGTCGCAAAACTGACGGTACTAAACACACAACTGTCCGTGTTACTGGTGGCATTAACCGATGCTTGCTCGGCTTTCGCAAAGCCTGCGCTGCTCAGTAGCAGCGCAACAACAAATAAAGATCTCAGCAACATTAAAAACTCCAAGACCAGTTAGCGAAGATATAACGACCACGGTTACTATGTACATCTGAAAAGTAACCAAAGCTTTCGTCTGCTATCGGTGGATCACGATCAGTCAGGTTGCGCACACCGAGGCGTAAACGACTGCCGTCTAAATAGCCCTCTTTGAAGCGATATTCACCATAAACATCGGTGGTTGTCCAGCTAGGAATGGGTAAAGGATCACCCGCGGCACTGGTCGCGGAAGTATCAAAGAAATCACTGATGTAATTCACTCGAAAACCGGCACTCCACTGCGCTAAACGCCAATCTATTGCCGCATACATCCGTAATTCCGGATTTCCGTCCATTTGCACTAAATCACCGGTACCCGGTACGATAATATCATTGGGCACCGCAGGATTACCGGCAGCTTGTGCGGCAAGCACGATTGTGCTGATGGGATCTGGCATTTGTTTAAACGAGTTCAACTTCGCCGCATTAACTTTGAAATCAAAACGGCCAAAATCAGTGCTCAGTTTATAACTGACACTCACATCAAGACCACTGATCTCACGCACATCTAAATTGCTGTAGGTGTTTTGCACAAAAACCACACGATTATCTATAGGATCACGCACAACGGCTGTGTTAGAAGAACCTTCTGAGCGTAATAATGAATCATACAATAAATGCGTTTGGCTGTTTAAAATGCCTACTACGCCCTCTTGCTCGATATCCCACCAATCAACCGTGATCAATAAATCGTCCACAGGTGCCAAAGCAATACCATAACTAAAGGTTTTATCGTCTTCTGGTTGCAGAGTGACATTTCCGCCACGCACTTCCTCAACACCATAACTCGCATTGGTTACCGGATCGCGTCTTGTGTTTGAACGCACCACGCCATCTTCAAATACTTGCGGTAAATTAGGCGCACGAAAACCACCAGAATAAGCTGCTCGTAGTTGTAACCACTCTTGTGGTGCCCAAGCTAAAGCGATTTTTGGTTTAGTGACGTTACCCACATCGTTAAAACGCTCGTGCCGCAGTGCTAACTGCATACTTAAACTATCAGCCAGGGGGACCAACAATTCAGTGTAGAGAGAGACAACATTACGACTTCCGCTGGCGTCAGGCGTTGAACTACTGCCAAGTGCATCAGAATCTGAGCCTACCTGCCCAGTAAACGCATCCACAAAGGGTTGGCTGCCATCCAAAGTAGGATCGCGATCATCGGCGTAACTTTCGTAGCGATATTCAGCACCTGCGGCAATACCAATATCACCGGCATACCAAGAGAATAGTGCTGGATTAGAGACTTTAAAATCCCACAAGGCTAATTCGCTGGTGCTTTCACGATAAACATCACGCACTATTCCGGCAATCACGTTGGCACTGTTGCCAACACTAAAACCGGTATTCGGATTAGCCGGAGCGCCGCCTAAAAAAGGGTTGTAGGCTAAGGCAGGATCCGTTTGATTTAACGCAGCACTAAAGGCTGACGTACTGATACGGTTGTAATCCATATCAAGTGTATTAGCACGAGAGTACAACACGGCACTGTCCCAATCCCATAAGCCTACCGCACCGCGTAAACCCGTTAATACGCGATAGCTGGTATCGGTGACTTCAATGCGCCGAGGGCCGGCGTCTACTGGACGGTAGTTACGCAATTCCACTGCTTCGTTAAACGGGTTAAATGCGGCATTAGGTCCAATGGTGATTCGTTGTGCTGTGAGATTGGCATTTTGTTCACGACGACGCTCTGACTCGGCACGATAATATAAAGCTTCAGCGTATAACTCGGTGCTGTCTGTTAATTGCTGAGTAAAGTAACCAAACAGGTTTAAGCGATCGACCGCAGACGTCATACTTTGGTCTTCAATAGCCGGATCATAATAAAGATCACGCGATTGCGTACCGCGATCAGCACACACATTATTCGCTAACTGCACATCACAACCTGACATGGTATTCGGTTGAATATGAAAGGTACCCAGCGATGAGCTAAAAAAAGTGCCCCAAGGTGATGCTATCAAGCGATTATCCAATGCCGTGCGGCCGATAAACTCTTCAGGAATACCAGGAGCATTACGACGGTCCTGATTTGCTGAATAAACACGTTCATCTGCCCCCATTGCACCGCGACTATAATAAGCCGCAGAGAGCGCTAAGTAGCTTTTATCATCATTAAAGCGCATACCAGTAGAACCATTCACCGTGATTTGGTCTAGGCTGGTGCCCTCAGACTTACCATAACTAAAATTAATGGTACTGTTTTCAACATCGTCTTTCAGTACATAGTTTATAACACCTGCAACCGCATCTGTGCCGTAAATCGCTGCGGCACCGTCGCGTAAAACTTCAACCCGTCGCAAGCCAGCCACAGGCAAAGTATTCGAGTTGACCGTAGTGACGGGTACGAAATTCTCGGTTTGTGTGCCAGGGTGTAATACCAGGCGCCGACCATTTAACAGCGTCAGAGTATTGCCCGTACCAATACCACGTAAGTTAATCGACGCAACATCGCCGCGTGCATCATTGACACCACCGACGGTGCGTTCATTATTGAAGCTAATATCACCGATCTGCGGAATTGATCGCAGTAATTCATCACCCGTCACCGCACCGGTATTAAGAATGTCTTCTGCATTTAAAATAGTGACTGGTAGGTTACCCGCCGCTTTCGCACCGCGAATATTCGAACCAACCACTTGAATACGTTCAACAGACTTGCTAGAAGATTCACCCTCAGCATTTTGTAATTGTTGTTGGAAGTTATTTTGGATGCGACTGAGATTGTTATCGCTGGCACTGATCACAAAAATCGATGAGCTTTTCGCGCTGGCTTGCAAGCCTGAACCTTGCAGCAAAATAGCTAACGCTTGAGTGATTGTGAGCTCACCGCGCACTTGTGGTGAATTTAAGCTGCCAGTGCTCTCTGGGGTAAACATAATTTGTACCCCCGCTACCTCAGCAAGTTCGAGTAAAGCTGAGCTGGTGCGTTGGGCAGGAATATCAAAATTAAAAGTTTGATTGACTTCGATGCTGCTGTTGGTTTGCGCATTGACATCAGTAACTATGCCGGCACTGGTACCAAGAGCCACCAGTGTACAGAAGGCTAAATAACTTAAGCGGTATTTCAACATGTTTGGATCCCCTGTTTTTTTATTTTTGTCACAGGTATATACGCAGCCAGTAAAAAATACCTCCGCACTGTTTTTAACGATTGCTAATATTAATTTGTTCCGCAACCACGGCAACTCGGATCGGCAAGGTCGCTTCCAAAGCTGACAAGATGGCTTCACCATCTGCTAAGTGAAACACTCCACTGATCCGATAGTTTTTCACTTGTTCATCGATAATTGTAATTTTGCGGGTGCGATAACGATTAAATTCTTCTACAACATTATCAAGGCTCTCGTTATCAAAGCGCATAATGCCTTGACGCCACGTTTGTGCCTGACTCACTTGCTGTGGTTGATTCTGTTGAATGACCTCATTTTGCTCACTAAAGGCAGCTATATCGCCAGCGAGCAAAGCCTGCACGGCTTCAACCTCCGTTGCTTGCAAGGGTTTCACCAGGTTCTTCACCGCCACCTTACCTTCTAATACCGCAATCTTTAACAAGGTTTCATGAGGTAATTTTCTAACATTAAATTTGGTACCAATGACCTTAATTTGTCGCTCGCCGGTATCAATAATAAAAGGTCGATTGGCATCTTTAGCTACATCAAAAAACACCTCTCCTCGGCTTAACGTTACTAAACGCTGACCAGCACTAAAGGCTACGGTTAGTGCTGACTGTGTATTCAGTGATAAGGTGCTGCCATCAGCTAGCAAAATATTGCTGACTTCACCCACTGCCGTTTCAAAGTGCCATACACCGCTGGTGAGTGGTTGTTGACGCTCCGTAATCCGAAACTCGTTGTCGTCTGAGGTCTTTTGCAAGGCAGTCTGCATTTGCTCTGTAGCAATGACTGCCACAGGCACATGGCCTGACTGAGGTATCACCGTTGGCGAGATACTTTGCAGTAGCACCAATAAACTCACTGCACTGACACTGGCGGCAGTTGCCAGCCACGTTAGCCAGTCATGACGAGCCGCTTTGGTTGTTTTTTTATGGTGTGGATGATAAAGCATCGCAGTAAAATCATAAGCTTGCAGCGCGGTTTGCCACTCCAACTCATGCTCTGGTTGCTCTTCGCGCCAGCGGCGTATTTGGCTCTCTTCACGCGCAGTTAATTCACCCGAGTACAATCGAGTAACATAGGCAATTGCTTGCTCACGTACGTTGAGTTTAGCCATGCTGATTACTTCCTAAGGCCGCTGTGTCGACACTATTACGGATCACCAATAGCGCAGCGGAAATATGTTTTTCGACAGTAGAAACGGAAACGCCCAAATTGTCGCTAATTTCTCGATAACTTAACCCGTCAATACGATGCATTAAAAAAGCCTGACGTTGTTCTTGGCGGATCTGTTGTAAAGCACATTCAACTTGATGCAGTAAGCGTTTGTTATGTAACTGCCGATCGGGTTCATCAATGGCGATTAACTCGTTTAGTGCATATTCGCCTTGATGTTGGTCTGCACAGCGAACTTGAGCGCGCCTGGCTCGATCAATTAACAAATTACTGGCAATTTGAATTAAATAATTTCTTGCCGTATCAAGCCTACCGGCTAATTTTGCGGGTAAATCTTCAATTTGGCTGAGCCGCATATAAACTTCTTGCATGACATCATCACAATCCACGCTACTGTTCATGCGCACGCGAATAAAACGCCTTAGCGCAAAATCATGTTCTGCCAGTAAACGTTCGATCAGCTTATGGCTAGTTTGCTTTTCACGTTGGCGATTAAGTACGTTTTCAAGCACGGGCATCTTCTCTAGTTTAACTCGTCTTACTATATACGCAGCCAAGAGGAAATACCTCCGCTGATTAAGGTGTTTTGATTGATAAAATAGCCAGAAGTGAAATGGAAAGCGCTAATTAAAAGTGATTTAGCCGATAACAGTGGAATCGAATCAACTTAAGCGCAACCAACAGTGTTAACTCGTCTGGATACACAAAAAAACAACGTAGACTGTACAGCAATGCCCTTAGATCTTTACACGGTGAGGTTTAACTTTCACAATAACCTACTTGCAAATAGAAATGGTTCGCATTAGCATGCGCATTATTTTTATTGTTATTGAGGAAGTTAACGCTATGAACAAAAGCAAAATTGCCCAGGCAATCGCCTTTTCGCTCACCGTCATTAGCTTACAGGCAGTCGCCGATAGTGCTGCCAGCAATGATGAAATAGAAAAATTTGAAGTACGTGGTCAAACCGTAGAAAACAGTTCCGGTTTTCTTGACACGCTACAAGAAGGCAAATTGTTTGCAGGTAAAAAAACCTCCGTCGTCGATTTATCAGAACAACCCACTTTGGTTGAACCTAACTTACGCCAACTGTTTAGCCGGCTGCCGGGGTTATTTGTCTCTGAACAAAAAATCCCGAGTATTTATAATGTGAATTATCGTGGCCTAGGTGATCCGCACGAGTCTGAATTTATCGCTTTTTTCCAAAATAATGTGCCGTTGGCTGCCAATATGTTTGGTTACCCCACCATTTATTATATGCCAGGGGCTCAGCGGGTTGAACGTATCGAGTTTATCCGCGGTGGTGCGGGTTTAATGTATGGCCCGCAAATTGGCCCAGTTGTAAACTTCGTCACTCGTCGCCCTGATGCTCAAGCTGCGACAGCGCTACGCACTGAACATGCCCTTGGTACAGATAGGCTATACAGCACCTATAACGAAGTTTCATGGGCGCAAGGTGATACCGGCTTTATGGCATCATTTGATCATCGCAGCGCTGACGGCCCTCGTGCTAACGAAGACTTTGAAGTTAACGCCGGCTATTTTGGTCTTTCATACGAAGGCTTCAAGGGTATTAAGCTTGGTTTTAATCTCGACATCTACAACTCCGATTCAGGTGAAGCAGGCCGTCTTAGCTCAGCGGAATTTCGGGAAAATCGTGATTTGGTAAAGTCGCCCTATAACCGGGTGGTGATTGATCAGACTATTGCCAGTATCACTTATGAACAACAACTCAGTAACACCAGCAGCTTACATGGCAGTATTTGGTATAACCAGATGGACCGTTTAAGCCGACGCTCGGCCATGTTTACCGACCCCGCGAACGAGCCAGCAACCACCAATATTGACGAACAACAATTCAGCAACCTGGGTATCGATCTTCGCTACAGCATGGCTTGGGGTGACAATCACATTTTTACGGCCGGCACCTCTGGCTATCAGGGCGATAGCCCGCGCACGCGTCATGTTAGTGATGATATTCGCTCCAGTGCACAAAATGCGGCTGACTTGCGCTTTGAACAAGATCGTAAGATTAGCTATAACGCGTTTTTTGTTGAAAACCTGTTCCGTTTTGGTGCTTGGTCAGTATCGCCCACCTTGCGTTATGAACGTATTAACTACGATTTAGCCGAAACCGTGAAGCAAGCCAGTCTAAACCGTGATGCGATTGATCTTGATCGTACCTACAACGAGTTATTATTTGGTTTGGCAAGCAGTTATCAGTTAACAACTGATGCTGAAGTCTATGTCAATGTGTCTGAGTCATATCGCCCTCAGCGTTTTGATGATTTGATCAACCCGTCTTCAGAACTAGCCGGTAGCAATGGCCCCACTATTTCACGGGCCATGAACTATGAACTAGGTTATCGCGCACAACTCAATGCAGATTTGCTGTTTGATGTCAGTGTGTTCCGCATTGACTTCAAAGACAAAGTTGAGCAAATCCAAGTGAATATTACTGATGTTGAGCGAGTCAATAGCGGTGACTCACGTCATCAAGGGCTCGAGTTTGCTGTGGAATATACGCTGCTCGATACCGCCACGCACACTCTCACTTGGTTTGGTAACGGCTCGTTACTGGATACCGAGATTACAAACAGTGTAACAACGGCACTGATCGGTAACGATACCGCCTTTGCGCCTAACCACGTTATTCGCACGGGGTTGCTGTTTAACCATGATAAGTTAAGCGCTAGTTTAAGCGCCACCCTGGTTGGTGCGCAGTACTGGCAAGATTCTAATCAAGCCCGCGGTAACGACGCAACAGAAATTGCTGCAAAAATACCGTCTTATCAGGTCATTGATTTCAGTGCCGACTATCAGCTGGCCCATAATTGGACACTCTATGGCGGCATTAATAACCTGCTAGATAAACACTACTACAGCCGAGTACGCAGCGACGGTATTGATGCTGCACCTGAGCGCAGTGTCTTTGCTGGCGTGCGTTTTACCCTGTAAATTATTTTGCATCGCCCTAGCCTAACCAAGCACGGTTAGGCTAGCCTACTTGCTACCTAACCTTATGAAAAGTATTACCTAAGCACGCGAAATAAAGGCCTGCCTGGTTACCTGATGGTGTTCTGCTTTTTACATGGTTGGCCATGCGACTGCACGTTATTAAGCCAAGCAGTTAAGTGACGGTAGAAACGTATCTCGGCTAACTAATGCTAAAGACATGACTTTTCGCTATTAATAGTAAGCGCCATTTAGGTGATGAAGAGTGCTTCAGTATTGTTGATTAAAGTGAATGCCGCTTAGCATGATGTCTGTTTAACACCGTCGAGCTAAAACGATAATGTAGGATCCGCCTGATACTCCCGCCAGGTTAAAAACAGCCGCAGTTCAAGCTCTAACTGATGGTAATCGGCCAGCATATATTGGCATAGTTGATAAAAGGCTTTGTTGTGATCTTTCTCGCGCAGATGCGCCAGCTCATGTACAACGACCATCTGTAACAGCGGTAACGGTAGTTGCTTTAATAAACTGGCTACGCGAATTTCATTTTTACTTTTTAGCTTACCGCCCTGCACGCGGCTAATTTGTGTGTGCGTGCCCAGCGCATTGTTGATGACATGCAACTTAGGATCAAACACCACCTTACTTAACGGCTCACTACTTTTTAAATACTGCCGTTTTAACTCGAGCGTATAGTGATATAACGCCTTATCAGTTTGCACAGCATGCACCGGCTCTGGATAACGCTGCGATAATACGTTACCTAATTGCTGCTTAAGAAGCAGTTCGCTAACTTGCTGCTGCACCTGTGCAGAGTAGCCTTGTAAATAACGTAATGCGCTCATACGACGTATTAATGATGGATTAAGAACCTTGGCGGCAGTATAGGGATTTTGTTTTAGGCTGTATAGCGCGAGAGCTTATCGGCAACAAGCGGAACATTACAGGGTTTTGAAAGCATAGTGCTTTAGCCATCGCATTAGGCATTCAGGTGAGCGGGCTGCAAACGAGCATCACTCACACACTTAAAAAGAAAATGAATAGAAATTAAGTGTTCTGCCCTTTATTATCACGCCGATTACAACAACCCCAAATTTATAGGTGCTGGCGATGTGGTTAAACAACGCGCTAATAACCGATACCGCGGTGCGCGCTTTTCGTAAACAACTAATACACTCAAGCCCAAAACATCTGGTGCTGGATGATTTATTTGATACGGCAAAATTGCATAACGTATTAGCTGCCCTGCAACATGCATCGAACTGGCAAATGCAACAACATACCTACTCCGCCTTGTATGTCGACTCGTCTACATGGCAAAAAACCAACGCGCAACAGCGTTTTGTGCAACGCGATCTGTGGCAACGCCCCGAGCAAAATGACCCCAGCAATATCGCACAGCAATTTCTGCTATTTTTACGTAGTAGTGAATTTTTAGCTTTACTATCACGGCTGTTCAAAGTGGCTTTAACTGATATTAATGTGGCTAATCCTGCGATAAACACCAATTACTTTCGACTAAGCGCTAACGATTTTGTTAAACAACACGCGGATGACTCACCGGGCAGAGAACTGTGTATGTTGCTGTACTTAAACCAAGACTGGCGTGACGAAGACGGTGGCGAATTAGTATTTATGGGAACACATCAGCAACCTATTACTATCTCACCACAGTTTAATCGCTGTGTGTTGTTTGATCCCGCCTCCCCCGGCGCTGAACATTGGGTCAACGCGCTCTCGCCTCTAAGCCAGAAATTATACCGATATAATGTCACGAGTTGGTATTGGTCGGAATAATAACATGCAGAATAAACTCAGATCGCTTAAAAGACGCTTAGCTGGCTTTTAAATTATCAGCATTCTCAAGGATGCTCTTTAAAGAGAATCAGAAGCTTTTTAAAATAGTATACTAACCAACGGTGATATTTCCGAGCTTACTGACCCCTGATCTTATGGAGCCGAGCTAAAGTGCGTTAAAATTTGCTGATGCATCCTTACCTCAGTCATGCGAACTTGCGCTTGCGCTGTCAAAAAATTGTTTCCAACAATGTTGTTTTCCCGGCGAATTTGTATTCTGGGCAGCTTGCCCTCCACCCTTCAGGGCCGTGCTAAAGCACGTTCCAATTCGCTCCCGGCGAATTGGTCGAACCTAAGGGTTCGAACCAAAGCCTCATCTCTGCCGCGTTAAAACAAAAAGGCCCGAGCTTTTGGTGACATCGAGGGATTACCAGCGCAATCCATGCCGCTGGCCCTGCGGGCCGCACTAAAGCACGTTCAAATTCGCTCCCGGCGAATTTGTCGAACCGCAGGGTTCGAACCAAATGTAATTGATTGGAAAGAATGAGAAACCGGGAATAACCAAAATTTGCCGGGAATAAGCGGGAAAGCTTTATAAATAAAGGGATTCAAGAAAACAGCAAAAAAATCAGATCGCAGGTTAGTTTAAGAAAGTCGGAAAATTTCTCATTTTAAAATAAAAATTATCACACTGTAATATGCCCACACCCTACCAGTTAACTAAAACCGCTAAAACCCTGTTTAAATAAGGTTTAGCGGCTAAATATCCATTCCCCAAATTATTCTCAGAAGAAACTCAAATATTCCGGATTAACGCTTGTAACTCGGATCTTCGATCCGGCTTTCAGTATTCATGATCCGACTTCGCTGTAAGCAGCGTCATATCTAGCGAAAAACGAAAAACACCCTATTTTTAAGACTTGCCGAAGTCGGATCTAAAAAAAGTATGAGATCCGACTTTAAGCTAAGAATAAGTAATCCGGCAAATCACTTTGCCAACCACGTTAATCTGATCTCGCTGCGCTTCTTGCACCGTTAAAGGAGGAATCTTTTTGCTATCCGAAACTAGAATAACAGCCCCAGCAATACCGAATTGAATTGCTCTGGTAACAGGCCCAATGCCGTAATCAACTACAAAGGTTAAACCATCCTGGATGTTCTTATCGCTACAGTTAACCACCACATATTGCAACGGATCATCTTCCTTGTGCAAAGCTAACTGCTTAAGCTCTATATCTGCAGGTAGTAAACGGTTATCAACTAATAGGTAGCTATCACTTCCCAACAAAGGCAGCTTAAAAGTAGTACTTACCGTTGATACAGAAAATTTATAGCATTCCCGTTTTTCCATCACCATTAAATGCTGATCCTCAGCAACCTTGCCTAACTTGCCAGCCAACAAACGCTTATTTAACAAATCAGCGAAGCTATACCCAGTTTCAATAGCTAACTGTGCCAGGTAATCCACATCAGGCAGTCGCCCATCCTGCTCGTACCCTTTAATTGTGTTCACGTGCAAGCCAGTTTTTTCAGCCATAGCAGGTCGAGACAAAATTTTATCTCTAATTGCCTTAATGAACTCTCCAAACTCGTTTGAATCCATGAAAACACCATAAAAAGGACAATTATTTATCCTTTTTTATCAATGACATAACAAAGAAAAGACAAATAAATGTCTTAACCCCCTTGCAAAGGACAATTTCTTGTCTTTAAAATGTATATATGAATACATTTTAAAGGATAAAAAAATGGCCGCTCTGGACTGGCACAACGCGAAAATAATTGCCGAACTTAGAATGCAAGCACAGAAGTCACTTCGACAACTATCCGAAGAAAACAACCTATCGCCAAACACACTCGCTCAAGCTTTACAACGCCCTTACCCCAAAGCAGAACGCATAATTGCGGCGGCTATTGGCTTACCACCAAAGACGATCTGGCCTTCTCGTTATAACGACGATGGCAGCACTTCTCGGCGAAAAGGCAAGCGACGTGTAGCCAAAGTTAATCCTGATTATATATCAATAGAATACAAAGGCGGCAAAAAATGAGCATGGGCCTAACTGCACAACAAATTGCAGCGGCCATGGCCGTTACAGACAGAACGGTAAGACTGCGTTCAAACCGCGAGAACTGGGCTTTCGAACTTCATCCTGGCCGTGGCGGGCAAATAAAACATTTCATCGTCTCAGAACTACCTGATGACGTAAAAACTGCCATTGCTGCCAACATAAAAAAACAAGCGCCTATTGAAGTAAAAGCCAAAGCCTATGCCAGCAAAACCTTAGCTAAAGCCAAATTAGAGCAAGCGATCAGTCAAAGTCGTAAAGCCGAAGCGGTTGCTGCACTTGCCGGTATGCACGGTAATGCAAAAGAACGTGCCGAAACCACCCTTACAATTTTAAAGGCCGCTGAACTATTTGCTAAACAAACGGCACAGCTTAAAACAGCAGCATGGCACAGCTTTTGTGATCAATACAACCAACGCGCTTTAGACCTACCTGAGCCAGTTTATCAATTAAAACCCAGCCTTGGTTTTAGCACCTTGCAACGTTGGGCCAGCGAGTACCAAAAAAATGGTATCACTGCTCTAGCCGGTAAATACGGCAAAAACAAAGGCAATGGGTTAATCGACTCAAGCCCAGCAGTTCACTCGTTCTGCCTAGCAATGATCCGCGAATACCCGCATATCAAAGGCGATACATTGTACGAAGCTATCAACACCGAATTTGCGGGTGAATACACTATTCCAGCACCGGCTACATGCCGCGCCTGGCTTCGCCGCTGGAAAGAAGAGAACCAAGAGCTGTTTATGTCTCTTTGCGATCCAAGCGGATGGCAGAACAAACGTATGGTCGCTTTTGGGAACAAAGCCTTTTCAGTAATACGTATAAACCAACTTTGGGAATTCGACAGCACCCCCGCTGACGTAATGCTAAAAGATGGACGGTATAGCATCGTAGGTGTAATAGATGTATTTACCCGTCGCGTAAAATGCGTGCTGCGCCCAACCTCCAATGCGGCAGCAATATCGCTTTTAATCCGCGAAACCATCTTAGATTGGGGCTTGCCAGAAGTCGCCCGCACCGATAACGGTTCAGACTATACCAGCGCTCATATAAGCAGCGTATGGGATGCATTAGGGATAGAACACGACGTTACAAATCCTTATTCTGGTTGGGAAAAACCCTTCATAGAGCGCTTCTTCCGTACTTTTAGCCATGGTATTGCCGAGTTATGCCAGGGCTATATAGGCCACAGCGTAGCCGACAGACAAAAAATCAATGCCCGCTTAACCTTCGAACAACGGCTATTAGAACGTCGCAAGAAAGGCGAAGACAAAATCGCACTGAATGTGGATCTTACAGCCGAGCAATTCGAAGCATTTATTAATCAATGGGTAAACGACCACTATCATCATGCAAAGCACGGCACACTGGGCTGCAGCCCGTTTGAACAGTTTGTAAATCACCAGCAGCAGATTCGCCGTCTGGACGATCAGCATGTACTCGACATCTTATTAGCGCCAGTGCCAGGTAATAAAGGCTTCCGCACTGTTACCAAAAGTGATGGTATCAGCGTTGAAGGTGGCAACTATGTTCATGCCGAACTGGGTGCATATATTGGTGAACGTGTTTACTGCCGTTGGAACCCGAAAGATATTGGTAAAATTTATGTATTCCATGCAATAAAACACCACTTTATTTGTGAAGCAGTAAACCCTGAAATATCAGGAAATGGCCTTGAACTGCAAGAGATAGCCCTGCAAGCCCGTAACATACAGCGCCAGCAGCAGCGCGAACGCCGTGCCGAATTTAAAAAAGCCGCCAAACAACATCAGGTTGGGGATATTGCCCACCGAATCCTTAACGCTAAAACCGAGCAAAACGGCAACCTTGCTGCTATGCCAAAACGTTCAGAACAAGCAGTAACCAACCTAACCCAAGCGGCACAAGCCGCCATCGCAGCCAGCAATAAAACCGAGCAAGCTTACACCGAGCAGCAGCTATCAGAATTTGAAAAGCGCCGCAAAGAGCTGGAAGCCTTAGAACAAAAAGCACCTACCCCTGTTTTCAGCAGCGACGCCCACAAAGCTCGCTACTTAACTGAACTCAGTTTTAACACTGAATTACCCGCCGTCGAGAAAGCCTGGTTACACGATTACCGTCGCCGTAACAAGGTTGCCGCGCGCATGCTCGACGACATTTTAAACAGCAAAAAAGCCACTAAGTAACGGAGATACCTATGAAAAGTGTTGTAGCAAAAACTAAAAACGTATTGGCAGCATTCGACGCCTACCAAATCCTAAACGATGCCGCGCAATCAGGCACACCGGCAATTGGCATGTTCACCGGCGTAGCTGGGCTGGGTAAAACCACCGCAGGCAGTTGGTTATTCGTGCAGGCCGACGGCATCTTAGTACGCTGCATGATGTCAGACACCCTTGGCACCTTCCTAGAACGTTTAGCCCAAGAACTGGGCCTAGATCAACGCCAGCGTAAAGCCGATATGCTGCGCTATATCGTCCATGAGCTAAGCATCACCGGTAAACCACTCTTTATAGACGAGTGCGACTATATCGCAGAGCGTAAAGACGTATTAGAAACCATCCGCGATATCTACGATTTAGCCAACGTACCTATCATCCTGATTGGCTACAACCAACTGCCTAAGAAAGTTAAACGTCTGGAACAGTTGTATAGCCGCATTTCCCAACACGTTGAATTTCGCCCTGCCGACATGGACGACATCATCACCATGGCAGGCGAAATGGTCACCGATACCAAAATAGAGCAAGACCTACTAGCCGAACTGCTACAAGCCTCTGCTGGTAATTTCCGGCGCATCCACACCGGCTTAAGCGCTATCGAAGCCTTTGCCCGTTCTAACGAACTGCAACGCATCAATGCCTCGCATTGGGGCGATCAGCCGTTCTTTCCCAGCGTTAAATAGGGTTGGGCACCAAAATGACCAAACAAACACTCAGCCAGCGCGCCTGGGAGTGGATTAAAACTAAGCCAGACTTCGGCAGTGCCGAACTGGCTCAGCACATGGACGTAAGCCTTAAGTCTGCACAAATGGTTATTGGCCATCTACAAGAGTTAAAAGCCATTGAAACCATTAGCGCAGGCGTAAAGCCCGTTGTATATCGCGCCAAAGAAGGTGTTAAACCGCACCTTCCAGGCAAAAACCAAACAGCGCTAAGGCCAAAAAGTCAGCGGCAACGCATTTGGCAAGCCATGCGGTTTTTAGGTGAGTTCACTATAACCGACCTAGAAGCCACCGCAGAATCCAGTCGCAGCAGCATAGAGCGTTTTATTAGCGACTTAGTGCGCTTCGAATATGTAGTAATAAAGCGTGGCTTACAACGTAAAGCGCCAATGTCAGAGCGTACTGGCAACCAAGTTCGTTATCGGCTGCTCCAAAACACTGGCCACAAATACCCCATAGCGCGTGGTCAAGAACTCTACGACCAAAATCTGAAATCGACAGTTTTAAAACCTGTTCGCATCAGCAAAAAACAGAAGGAACTGAACCATGCAATGGCTTGATCTGCTGCGCCAAAAAGTTACCGAGCAAGGCCGTCGTAAAGTAGAGGCAGAGCTGGGTATCAGCAAAACCACGCTAAGCCAAGTGCTTAACAACAAGTATGGCGCCAGCCTGAGCGGCATTGCCGCCAAGGTCACCGAAACCTACAGCACAGAGCGTGTTGAGTGCCCAGTACTGGGCAGCATCACACTACAGCGCTGTGCCACCGAACAAATAAAACCCTTTGCCGCAACTAATCCACAGCGCATCAAGCTTTGGAAAGCCTGCCAGCACTGCCCACTTAACAAGGCGAACAAACCATGACTCCAGCCAACAAACTCGACAAACGCAATATACCGCAAATTTTACGCGGTATGGGTTGCCAAGTACTGCGCATTACAACGCGCAAATCACGGGCAGTTATCGAAATAGCCCAGCCTGTTCCGCAGTTACAAGAACAGGCCGCCACACTCACCGAAAACATAAAAGGCCAGCAGCGCCAAACGTGGTTTGTCCACGTCAATAGCTGCCTGGTCTACTGGCATTAAATAAGGAACGCACCATGAACGAACAAAACGTAATACCTGCCGGTTACTGGCAAGACGCCAAAGGCGCTCTGATACCAGAAGACAAAATTAAGCCAATTGATCGCGCCCGCGATGAACTGGTCAAAGAGCTGGTAAAAAAATCTTATGAACTCAGCGAGCTGCTGGGCGTGTTCAAACGCCAAGCCTTTGCCGATATTGCCGCCTTTGTGCAGCTATCAGCCGAAGAATACGACGCGGCTGTAGGCGGGAAAAAAGGTAACGTAACCCTGTATAGCTTCGACGGCAAATATAAAATTGTCCGCGCCATCAGCGAAAACATCCGCTTCGACGAGCGCCTACAAGCCGCTAAAGCTTTGATTGATGAATGTTTAAAAGACTGGACAGCCAGCGCTAGCTCAGAGCTTAAAGCGATCGTTAACGGCGCATTCGACGCCGACAAACACGGCAATATCAGCACTGGCAAAATCCTCAGTCTTCGCCGCCTCGATATCAAAGATGCCCGCTGGCTTAAAGCCATGACCGCCATTGGCGAGGCTATCCAGGTTGTAGGCAGCAAAGCCTATATCCGCGTGTATGAGCGCATCGGCGATACCGACCAATACAAACAAATCCCACTGGACTTAGCGGCGGTGGCGTTATGAGCATCGCCCGCACACTAGAGCAAATCCAGTTGGAAATTGCTGTAGCAACCAGCCTGGAAGAAAAGTACGGCACCAACAGCCCAAATAAAACTTACGAGCAAGGCGTGGTAGACGCCCTGCTGTGGGTGTTAGGTCGGGCAGAACCCCACAGCGTGGAGGCACAGATGGAATTGACTAAAGAAGATGAAGCCCTGCTCAGCAACTGGGTAGCAGGCAATGTACGAGCTGAAAAAATCCCCGAAACCCCGCTAGTCGATGCTGAATACGAAAACGATCGGCTGCTACTGCTAGCACACGAATCGCCCACATTGGCAGAAATGGTACGCGACACTCTAAACGAAATGGACTCATATCAAGAGCCGCACCACGCCATTTGGCTGGGTAGCTTCGAAGTTAGTCGCCCCCGCACACAAGTGCAGCTAGTGATCACCCAAAACCCTGAACTATGGATTGATGAGGAGTAAGCCATGAACAAATCACAACTTATAAATCAACTAGCCACAGATGCTGGCCTTACCAAAGCCGGTGCAGACCGCGCTGTTAATGCCCTGCTAAACATTATCACCCAGCAATTATGCAGCAGTAACAGCATAACGATTCAGGGCTTCGGCACCTTTAGCCCGCGCCAAGCTGCCGCACGCATTGGCAAGCACCCATTAAGCGGCAAGCCAACGCACCAACCGGCCTGTGTTAAAGCGGTATTTAAACCCTCGCAGCAACTTAAAGACACCTTAAATCCGTAGCGAAACGCCCAGTATTGGGCGTCTGCCGGTGGTGGTTCACCGGTACTGATGAGCAGCCGAGGAACAAATGACAACAACCAACCCTAACCCGCGCCGCAGCCTAATCACCATGATCCATATCGCCCGCACTCAGCTGGGTATGGACGATGAAAGCTACCGCGCCAACTTAGCCCACTATGGCAATGGCAAAACCAGCAGTACGGATATGACCATACCCGAACTGGAAACCGTGCTGGAAGCCTTTAAAAAACTAGGTTTTAAACCGGTTAAAAAGCCCGGTAAAGGCCGTTTTAGCCCTAGTTCAAAGCAGGGCCCGCAAGACCAGCGCAGCGCTATTCGGGCAATTTGGATCTTTATGTTCAATGCTGGCTTTGTTAAAGACGGCAGCGAAACCGCCCTTAATAGCTGGGTGCAACGCATGACAGCACAGGAGAACGGCGGCGCTGGCATTGCCGAGGTACAATGGCTACTTGGCGAAGATGCCAGCAAAACTCTAAACAGTTTAAAGCGCTGGGCCCGTCGTTGCCTGTTTCAAGATCTGAAAAAGCGCGGCTATGAGCCTCACCCGCAAGATAGCTACGCCTATTTGCTAAAGCGCTGGGAGCGCATTAACGGAGCCATGCTATGAAATTAAGCCGCTGCCCTGTTTGCCATTCCAATATCCACCTGGACCAGCTGGTAGCCGATGAAGCGGGCCGCCAGTTATTAGGCCAGTTTGCCCGCATGAACTACAAACTGGGCGGCAATATGGTCGCGTATCTGGCCATGTTTCGCCCTGCTAAGCAGGACTTAAGCAACACCAAGGCGCTAACACTGGTGCAGGAAACGCTGGCCTTAACCAGTAACCTGCCCGCGCTGGCCGATGCGCTGGAGCAAGCGGTAGCCAGCCTGCAACAAAGTCGAATCAATGGCACCGGCAAACAGCTCACCAACCATAACTACCTGAAAAAAGTGCTAACGGCGCGGCTAGGGAAAATAGTCGAGCAACAGCAACGCGACGGCCACAGCACGGTTGAAATTAAAAACCAGGTAATTACCAACGACGAACACGAGCGCCAGAAGTGGCAACAGCAAATGGAGCGCTACGGGTTAAAAGTAAATAAGGTGCCTAACCATGACTGAGCAGCAATTAGATGCCTTTGCCGATGACGATTTACAGCAGCTGCTAACCGATTTAGACAAGCTGCCACCAGAACAGCGCAGTGATGCCATAAACCGTATCCCAGCCCAGTTGCAATCGCTCATGGCACTGTTTGAATCTGAGTTAAAAGGCCAAGTAAAACAGCCCGAAAATGTTGCCCAGCGCTTGGTAATCGAGCTGGCCCATTACCTCGGTGGCATTCAAACCTACATTCCGCGCAACGACAGGCTTAAAACCCTGCTGCGCAATATCGCCATTTACAACGCACACAACAAAGGTGCCAGCATCCGCAGCCTAGCCGAAAACCACCGCCTAACCGATATGCAAATTTACAGCATCATCAAAGAACAAACTCAAGTAGAACGCGCCCGCCGCCAGTTCAAACTCTTTTAAGGATTAAAAATGTTCGACTTTTTACTAACCCAAACCCTGCGTTCTACAGACTTTGAACAAGAAACCGAATTCCTTATTTCCGGCTTCTTAGCCAAAAGTATGATTACACTCATTTATGCCGATGGCGGCATGGGAAAAAGCTGGCTAGCCTTTGCCGTAGCAAGCGCCTGCAGCAGCTTTCAGAAAGTGATTTACCTTGATTACGACAACCCATTAACCGTGCTTAAAGAACGTGGCGTGCATGAAAAGCTGATCGGCAAGCGCAATATCCACTACGTACAGCGTAGCAAAAGCATCATGTCGGCCCCTGAAATGCTAGACGCCTTAGACGCCAAAGCCAGTGGTAATGCCTATGCTAATACGCTAATCCTCGTTGATAGCCTGCGCAACTTTGGCGACGTACAACACGATGCCAAAATTATGAGCGTAATGGACAAGTTTATGAACCTGCGCGAAGCCGGTGCCACTATCCTGATCCTGTCGCATGCCAACAAAGACGGTAAGAATTACCAAGGCAGCAACAACATCCGCAACAGCATCGACAATATGTACCGGCTTAAAAAAGTCGACGCTGCACCTGGCGAAATCGCATTTGTACTCACCCCCACCAAAGAACGCTGCGCTATTATCGAATGCGCCTTTAGCGTGCGCACTGCCGATTTAAAACTGCAAGGTATCGATGTAGAAACCGCCCGCCTAAACGCCGACGAACTGGACTTTATCAGTCAGTCTAAAGCCGCGATAACCGAGCAACCTGGCATCAACAAAAAAGCATTACTGGAGCAGCTAGGTTACGAGCAAGACGACAAAACCGCCCGCAATAAGCTAGACGCAGGCGAAGGCAAGCACTGGCAAAGCAGCAAAGTTAAGGGCGTTTATACCTACCAGTTAATAACAAATCCAATTGCTACCAGTGCGACAAGCCCCGCGAATTAAGCGGTTGTAACGCTTGTAACTGTTGTGAGCCCCGCAAGTCGGGGCTTTTATTTTGTAGCTTTTCGATCTACATTTGAGGACGATTTTATTTCAAGGAATGATGATGTCTTCACTTAAAACTCTTTTCCCAGGCTATTTTCAAAAGTCAGCCCAGCAAATTCAAGCGACATGGGATACCGGCTTTATAGTTTTCGATACAAACATAATCTTAAACCTGTACAAATATTCCGAATCAACTAGATCCGAGCTACTTGAAATAATGGACAAATTTCAAGAGAGACTGTGGTTACCTAATCAAGTAGCTTTTGAATACTTAAACAATAGATTTACTGTTATCAGCGACCAAGCGAAACAATACTCTGAAACTAGTAAAATGATAAAAAGTCTTGAAGATAATTTATCGAATAAGCGTAGCCATCCGTTTATTACCGGAAATGGACTCAGAGCATTAAATCGAGTTTTAGAAAGGGTCAGAGCTGAGCTTAACGAAAGCGAAAAAGAGCTCATTAATTTATCAAGAGTAGATAAAATCTTAGAAAAAATTACAGAGCTAACAGATGGTAGAATTGGAAAGGATTTGATAAAAAGTGAGTATGATCAAACTTTTATTGAAGGTGCAACTCGCTATAAGGATAAAATACCCCCTGGATACGAGGACGATGCGAAGGGAGGTAAACAACCGAATTTCTCGGGTAACAGAGAAAAGTTCGGTGATTTAATTATTTGGAAACAATTGATTACCGAAGCAAAAAGCAGAATGAGTGATGTCATATTGGTTACTGATGATGTTAAAGAGGATTGGTGGTTAATCTCAAATGGGAAAACCATTGGAGTAAGGCCAGAGTTGACAGCTGAATTTGAATCGCAGACAAACAAACAATTCCTAATGTATAACGGATTTAATTTTATTAAATACGCACAAGAACATCTCAATGTAAAAATCAGTAAGTCCAGCCTGTCAGAAATACAAGAGCAAAGTCAAAATAAATTAAAAAATTCTTCAACTATTTATTCTAACTATTTAAAAAATATGGAAAATATTAAAGAAAAAACAACTTTTAACATTCCGTCCTTACAAGAGCTAGATCAAATAAGTAAGATGACTCAGATGTTCTCCAAAGAAGAGTATTCTAGGCTAGAAGAGATAACGAAATGGATTGACGTAACACAAATGCAAGCAACATCAGCACTAGCAAAAGCAATTCAAAATCATCGGCTAGTCGATGCAACAAAAGCACTTTCTTTAGAGGATGGATATGATTTTACAAAAGATGAAAAGCTTAATAAAAATGATATTTCAGAAAAAAGCGACTAGCTTTTATTAAGTAAAGTGTTCAGCTCAGTTACAGCTTCGTCTAATAACAGATCTAATTTCTACAAGTGCTACAAGCCCCGCGCATTAAGCGGTTGTAACGCTTGTAGCTGTTGTAAGCCCCGCAAGACGGGGCTTTTTATTTCTAAAAAATAACGGTAATCTTTTAACATCTAAAACTAATAAGGATTAATTATGAAATGGATTATGCTTGTTTTACTGGTTATTGCTGCAGCTTTTTACTTAACACCCGTAACTGTAAACGGCTCTATATATGTGGTTACTAATGCGCGAGAAACCGTGAATATGCCACTTACTGAGGTAAGAGCTTTTGACAGGGAGCAATTTCTTAAGGAATGGAATAATCAATCAACGCAGCGTTTAAATATGAATTGCGGTATTGGCCCAACTGAAGTTGAAATGAGCAAACTGGATTTACAACGCTTAAGAGAGGGGCCAAATAAAGTACCTAACTGGCGAGAAATGAATGAAATATACAAAGCCTGTAGCTTTGGAGCGTTAATTTGGGAAAACCCGCGATTCCAACCTATAGCCAATATGATTACGGATAAAAACGGAGACTTTAGTTTCAAAGTTAATCGTTTTAAAGATGTAATTATATTTTCTAAAGGCTCCAGAAAAGTAATAGGCGACGAAGAAAACTATGTTTGGCTACATAAAATGCCCGCAAAAACACTGGTGTTAAGTCAAAAAATAGAATTGCATAATATGCACCAAGTACATGGATTACGCACAGTCGACTATTCAATTAATTAGCAAAACCCTTTAATCCAGCTCTCACCCCAGGCAAAGCGATACTGACAGTACCTAAAGTACTGCCCGTATCGCACTATGCCAGCACCTACACTTAACACCTACAGTCCCGACTTTCAGCATGCCATTGCCTTTGTGCTAGCAAAGGAAGGCGGCTACGTTAAGCACCCCAGCGATCCGGGCGGTGAAACCAATTTTGGTATATCAAAAAGGGCTTACCCGCATGAGGATATTGCTAACCTTACTAAGCAGCGTGCTGCTTTTCTGTATCACCGCGATTACTGGCGTGCTGTTCGTAGTCACGAACTCCCAACCGGCATCGCACTGGCTGTCTTCGACGGCGCTGTGCAGCATGGCACCGTTACTGCCACCAGGCTACTGCAAGAAGTACTTGGCGCCAAAGTCGACGGCATCATTGGCCCTAAAACCGTACTGGCCGCCAGACAAGCCGACACCGAATGGCTTATTGCCCGTTACGTTTTACGCCGGGCAAGGCTATACGCACGCATTCAAGCTAGAGATCCAGCGCAAGCCGTGTTTATTGAAGGCTGGTTTAATCGTCTGCGCGACCTCACCGACGCCTGCTGGCAAGTGGGCTATGCCCAATGCACCGGGACGAGGGCCGCCTGATGGGTCGCAACTGGGACTGGAGTTTTAACCACGGCAAACAGCGCCGTTTAGAAGCTGAAATACTGGCACAAAAAGCCGGTACAACAGTAAGCCAACCACCGCTGCATAGTCACGACGGCACCATGCAAAGCCAGTTTGAAAAAGGCTGGCACAGCGTAACCCCAGTGGAAATACAGCACGCAATCATGCCACCTACACCCAGTATTGGCGAAGCACTACGCCAAAATAAGCGCCTTCGCGATTTATTAAGGATCTAACCATGCTCAGCAAACTACTCAGCATTACTGCCAGCGCAGCCAAAGCGATTTTAATGCACATGGCCGTTAAGTACGCCGCCGAACTGCTGGTTAAAAACGTGATCAACGCTGCAGAACGCGCAGCCAAACAAACCGATACCGACATTGACGATCAAATTGTTGCCGCCTTAAAAGCCGAGCAGGAAGTGATCATCAAGCTGGTAAATACCTCTGCGAAGGATTAGCCGTGCCCGATATGTTTGATAGAGCTGCCGAGCTAGAGCAGCGCCAACGCGATCAGGCGTTAAAGCATGCGCTTAATCGCCCAACCGAAACCCCGCGCCAGGATGAAACAGGCCGCTATTGCATTAGCTGTAGCATCCAAATACCCAGCCAGCGACTGGCTATTATTCCTACTGCCGTGCGTTGTGTTATCTGCCAGCAGGAGCATGAGTAATGGACTTTATTCGCGAATGGTGGGCCGTGATCTGGGCCGCAGTACTAACCGGCTTTAATGTTATCCAGCTGCTGCTGGCCAAAACCTATGCCCGGCGCGAAGAACTGGAAACCGTCACCATGGCCGTCGAGCAATTAAAAAATAAGGTTGCCGAATTACCCGACAGCCGCGAGAACCACCAGCTGCAGCTGGAAATATCAGAACTTAGAGGCGAGCTACACGCTCTACGCGAACAGCTAAAGCCAGTACATAACCTGGCAAACCTGCTGTTAGAAGAACGTTTAAACGTCAGGAGATAACCTATGGCCATGCACAAAATTATGCAGGAAGACCGCCGTCTGGTGATCCTGCGCTCCCTAAACGAAATGGGCGGCTATGAAGCCAACGAATCTATTATTAACCAATGTTTAGAAACCTACGGCCACAACGTCAGCCGCGACACTGTGCGCAGTGAATTAGCTTGGTTAGACGAACAGCAGCTTATCTCGGTGCGTGATGTCTCGGGCTACATGGTCGCCAAACTCACCGCCCGTGGTGCCGATGTAGCCTCCGGCAAAGCCACAGTGCCAGGCGTTAAAAAGCCAAGGCCGTCGCTATGAGTATTATTCAAAGCAAAGCGAAAAACCGCAAAAGCAAAGTCGAGCTGCTGCCTAAAGATATTCTCGACACCCTGCACCAATTGCTGCGTGACGGCAAAATGCAGCAAATCGAAATTGTCGATGTAGTGAATAAGCTCATTGCAGATAAAGGCTTACCCGAAGACCAACAGCTCAGCAAAAGCGGCTTTAACCGTTACGCCCAGCGCATGGAAAGTATCGGCCAGCGCATTCGCCAAGCACGAGAAATTGCCGAAGTATGGACGCATAAACTAGGCGATGCCCCGGTATCAGACATGGGTAAGCTGCTGCAAGAGGGTATCCGCGCCCTAGCATTTGAAACCCAAATGGATATGGCCGAAGGCAAAATCTCAGCCGATCCAAAATCGTTAAACCAAATGGCCCTGCTCAGCCAACGTATCGAAGCTGCCGCCATGGTTAGCCACAAACGCGAAACCGAAATCCGTAAAGCTTTTGCCGTTGAAGTTTCTGAAGCCGCCGAGAAAGTGGCCACCCAAGCGGGCCTAACGGCAGAAGGCGTCGCCGCGCTTAAACGGGAAATACTAGGGATAGCCTAATGAAGCTAAAGCAAACCCTTGCTGCCGCTGCTACTGCGGCTGCTCTTGCACTTAGCCCTGCTTCGCAGGCGCTAGCCGAGAGCGTTGATCATCATGTTAGCCAGCTTAGCCACTTTAACCCCGCAGAGGTCTTGCTGGGGTATCAAAAACGCTGGATAGCCGACGACAGCCCGCTAAAAATTGCCGAGAAAAGCCGCCGAACAGGGCTAACCTGGGCCGAAGCGGCCGACGCGGTACTCTGTGCCAGCCTACGCCGAGACAACGGCGGCTGTAACCACTTTTACGTAGGCAGCAACAAAGAAATGGCCCGCGAATTTATTGAAGCTGCAGCCATGTGGGCACGGGTATTCAATAAAGCCGGTTCAGAAATTCAGGAAGAAGTGTTCGACGATGGTGGTAAGGAAGGCAAAGAGATCTTAACCTTTGTTATTCATTTTGCCAGCGGCTTTAAAATTCAGGCGTTAAGCTCTAACCCCAGCAACCTGCGTGGTATGCAGGGTAACGTGACTATCGATGAAGCGGCTTTTCACGAGCGCTTAGCTGAAGTACTAAAAGCGGCTTTGGCATTAACTATGTGGGGCAGCAAGGTACGGCTAATCAGTACCCACAACGGTATCGACAACCTCTTCAACCAACTGATCCAAGACAGCCGCGCGGGTAAAAAGCGCTATAGTATTCACACCATCACGCTGGATGATGCCTGCCGCGAAGGGCTATACCAGCGCATTTGCCAAATTCGTAAGCTGGAATGGAGCCAAGCCAAAGAGGAAGACTGGAAGAACGGCCTGCTTAAGGACACCGCCACCGAAGAAGACGCCTTAGAAGAATACTTCTGTGTGCCCAAGGCTGGTAGCGGCGTTTACCTTAAGCGGGTGCTCATTGAACGAGCCATGGTAGCCGATAAAAGCATTCCCATCATTCGCTTTACCAGCCCTAAAGACTTTGAATTGCTACCCGAATACGCCCGTAAAAACCAAGTTGAAGAGTGGTGTAATGACGTTTTAAAGCCCATTTTAAACGCCCTTAATCCACAACACCGCCATGTATTTGGCGAAGACTTTGCCCGCAAAGGCGACTTATCGGTATTTGTACCGCTAGAAATTAAAGCCGATTTAAGCAAGCGCACCCCCTTTGTGGTCGAGCTGGTTAATGCCACCTACGATGCCCAGCGTCAAATCCTGTTCTTCCTGCTATCGGGCTTGCCACGCTTTACTGCCGCCGCCTTTGACGCAACCGGCAACGGTGGCTACTTAGCAGAGGCTGCACAGCTGCGCTACGGCAGCCAAATGGTTGATACCGTTATGCTTACGGCAGCCTGGTATCGGGAATGGATGCCCAAACTCAAAGCCGAGTTTGACGACGGCAATATCGAGATCCCCCGGCACATGGACATCCTGGACGACCTTACCAAAATCCAAATTCGTAACGGTATTCCACAAATTGAAAAAGGCAGCGGCAAAGGCACCGATGGCCAGCAACGGCACGGCGACTTTGCAGTAGCACTCGCCATGGCTATTCGTGCCAGCTGGATGGAAGGCAGCGAAATTGCCTTTATCCCGGTGCCTAATCATAGCCCCTTTGATGAACGGTTATCGAATGACGATACCGACTCCCCCACATTTGATAGAGGTTGTTACTAATGCAACAAGACCGCAATGGCACCCGCTTTCGTATCCGCGAAAAGCAACTTAGCACCAAGCAAACCCAAGACGAAAACGCCTACGCCGCACAGTTGCGCCGTGAGTTTGCCGACCATCCCAGCGCGGGCTTAACCCCCGGTAAGCTGGCAGCAATAATGCGTACCGCCGAGCAAGGCAACTTAATAGACCAATGCTGGTTAGCCGAAGACATAGAAGAAAAAGACGGCCACATAGCCGCTGAACTGTTTAAACGCAAAATGGCCACGAGCACTGTGCCCTTTACTATAGAGCCACCCAATAACCCCAGCGAAGCCGAGAAAGCTGACGCCGCCAGTATTAACGACATGCTGCGCGATATCGAAGATTGGGAAGACCTATTATTTAATATGGCCGACGGCATCAACAAAGGCTTTAGTAACATTGAATTTGAGTGGCAGCGCCAATTGGGTTGGCGAGTGCCGGTGGGCTTTGAGCATCGCCCTGCGTCTTGGTTTCAGTTAGATCAGTTTGACCAAAACGTTATACGGCTGCGTTCTAATACCGGCTTGGGTGAGCCCCTGCGCCAATTTAATTGGATAGAACACCGGCACCCTGCCAAAAGCGGCTACTTAGCCCGCATAGGCTTGGTGCGCCAATTGGCGTGGCCTTTCTTATTTAAAAATTACTCTGTTAGAGATCTGGCCGAATTCTTAGAAATTTACGGCATCCCAATTCGGGTGGGTAAGTACCCAAGCGGCGCTACCGAACCCGAGAAAACCAGCCTACTAAACGCCGTACTGAGTGTTGGCCATAACGGCGCGGGTATTATCCCCAAAGGCATGGAGCTGGACTTTTACGAAGCGGCTAAAGGCGGCGGCGAGCCCTTTATGACAATGGTAAGCTGGTGTGAACGCATCCAGAGCAAGGTAATTTTAGGGCAAACGCTTAGCGCCGAAGTGGGCCAAGGCGGTAGCCAGGCACTGGGCAATATCCACGATGGCATAAGGCTAGATATTCGGGACCACGACTTGCGCCAAATTGCGGGCACCTTAAATCGCGATTTAATTCTGCCCATGTTTATGCTCAACGGCAAAAGCTTTAACGGCGACTTACGCCGTAAACCGCGCTTGGTATTCGACACCACTGAACCCGAAGATTTACGTGACCTAGCCTATCCGCTACGCGCCTTTGTCGGCATGGGCATGAAAATCCCCACCAACTGGCTGCACCAACAAACCAAAATTCCCCAGGCAAAAGACGGCGAAAGCGTACTGGAGATTATCGACACTGCACCTATGCCATCAGCCCAACTAAAAGGCATGGCGGTATTAAGGGGTAATGCCACCGCTCAGTTCGCCGACCAATTAGCATTAGAGCAAGCCTTAGACAAGCTCAGCACTGGCGAATTTGATGAGCAAATGCTAGGCGTACTTAAACCGGTATTTGCTGCCGCCGACAAAGGCCCAGAGGCGCTAAAAGCCGAGCTAGATAAGCTGTGGCCAAAAATGGACGACAGCGTATTAACGCAGCGCCTGGCGCAAGTGCTGTTTGTCGGCGAATTGTGGGGCCAGCTCAATGCCAACAACTGATTTAAGCGTTGCCTTTGATATGCCACCAGCTGATGCGGTGGCCTACTTTCGTGCTAAAGGCTTTGAAATATCTGATAACTGGTGGGAGGTATGGCAACGCTCGCACGCTAAGGCGTTTACCGTAGCCAAAGCCATGCGCATGGACGTGCTAGAAACCATCCGCGCCCAAGTCGATTCTGCCCTGGTAAACGGCACTACGGCCAAACAGTTTGTTGATGAACTGGCACTAAAACTAAAAGACAAAGGCTGGTGGGGTAAACAAACGTGGGTAGACAGCGCCGGTACTGCCCGAAATGTGCAACTGGGTAGCGTACACAGACTGCGTAATATCTACCGCAATAACCTGCAAACGGCCTATATGTCAGGCCGCTACCAACGCCAGCTGGCCAACGCTACAGACCGCCCGTATTGGATGTATATCGCGGTAATGGACGGCCAAACCCGCCCCGATCACGCCAACTTAAGCGGCAAAGTATTCCGCTATAACGATCCAATTTGGCAATACATTTACCCGCCCAATGGCTGGGGCTGCCGCTGTCGTATTCGGGCATTAACCGCTAAACAGTTAGAGCGTATGGGCGTAACGCTAGAAAACGGCAACGATTATATCCAGCAAATTACCGCAGAGGCTGGCATCGACACCCGCACGGGTGAAGTCATTCAGGTCGACCACGTCAGGCTTAATTTGCCTGGCGGCAAAACAATGACGCCAGATGTAGGCTGGGCCTATAACCCCGGTGAAGCGGCCTTCGGTACGGATCAGGCGGTGGCGAAAAAACTGGCTAGCGCGCAAAGCATTGAGCTTCGCACCCAGTTGGTACAGGCATTAAACAATAGCGAGCTGCGCCAATCGCAGTTTGCCAGCTGGGCCAGTAAAGCGCTCGATACCCGACGCGCAGGCAATAGCGTACAAGCACTGGGCTTTATGACACCAACGATTCAGCAAGCCGTTACCACCCGGCTAGGCCGCCCCCCAACCGCCCTGCTGGCCATTGGCGAAAAGCAGTTGCTGCATGCTGATAGCGCCAAACACATCGCGCAGGGCAAAGCATTAAGCAAGCCCGAGTATATGCAGCTGCCGCGCATGCTGGCGAACCCGCAGGCCGTGCTATGGGACAGCGTTAATAACAACCTGCTGTATATCTACCCCAGCACAGAAAATGAGCTTATCAAGGTCGTTATTAACACCGGTTGGAATATGAAAAAGCAGCAGCCCTTAGACACGGTAATTAACACTTACAAGGTGGCGGTGGGCAACTTAACGCAGCAGCAATATGAACTGTTAGAAGGTGAGCTGTAGAGGGTAAGCAGTAAGAGTTGAGCAGGTAATGGTGGGCCTCGAACCTCACACTCCCGGCATACGCGCGGCGATTTACCATTTAATCGTACATTACCTGCAAACATGAGTATAAAACATGACCAATGAAATTACCATCGAACACAACAGCAAGGCGGTTATTGACGTGCTACAGCAGTTGCTTGATAACCTAGGCGACCTAACCGAACCCATGCAGCGCATCGCCGCCGTGCTAGAAGACACCACCGAACAAGCTTTTGCCGACGAAGCCAGCACATCCACTGGCGAAGCATGGCCAGTACTGTCTGACGCTTACCTTGAGGCCAACCCCAAACGCAAGGGCGGCAAAATGCTACAGGCCACCGCCGGTGGGTTAGCGCCCAGCATAGTCAGCGAGTACGGCGATAACTGGGCACAGATAGGCAGTAACAAGATTTACGCCGCTATTCACCAATTCGGTGGCGAGGATGATATGGCACCCGGACCAGCAGCCATTCCAGCTCGTGAATACCTTGGCATTAGCAAAGAAGCCGAAGCCGATATCCTGGATATTTTAGAAGAATACCTTGCGGTCTAACGGCAAATTATTTCATATAAGGTTAGTTTATGCGCAAACTACATTACTTCTTAATCGTGCATGCGGCGCTAATAGTTGCCTCGTATTATTCTCAGTGGTACTTCGCACTTACCATTAACAGTATTATCTTTGTGTTGCTGTATACAGGTAGCCTGCTTACAAACGATTTTTTAGAGCGGTTACACAATGCCATAATTGCGGTAAAGAAAAATAGAAAACGCGCTGTAATCGCTTGTAAGCCACGCCAAGGGGTTTTATGCTACCAGCATTCACAGGGAAACCCTTTAAACGATTCTGACGCGATTTAAAGGGGGTTTAAAGTGGTTAACAAGTCTCTTGTTGCGATTTTATATGTTCTTGTGCATAAATAAACATTCACTCTATTAAATCGCAACCATGGAGATCATCGTGTGAGAAAAAGGAAATTAGATTTTGGCATTATCAACATTACAATGCACCCTCACACCCCAGAGAGCTACGTTGAGCTACTTACTTCTGCTGGGAAGTCTAAATACATAGCCAAGCTTGGCAGAAGGCAATTGGCGGTTATAACAGCCGTAGGTAAATATGATAATAC
The DNA here is from genome assembly GCF_016343785.1 of Alishewanella maricola. Classification (NCBI taxonomy): domain Bacteria; kingdom Pseudomonadati; phylum Pseudomonadota; class Gammaproteobacteria; order Alteromonadales; family Alteromonadaceae; genus Alishewanella; species Alishewanella maricola. The sequence continues at coordinate 339,473 of NZ_JAEINI020000002.1, forward strand.
GCAAAAAGCAAAAACCGCTATTATAAGAGGCGAAATCGATAAGTTTACTGATATCGACACAGACGGTGATTGGTTCAACATAAACGATATGAAATTGGCCGAGGACACCGATCTAGAACGAATCAACCTGTTAGAGCATTTAAAACCCAATACTGAAAGATTTTACTTTCTGTTTGACCCCAATAAGCATTTGTTGTTTTATGAGGCATACAGTAAAGGCCATCGCTTAACGCCATCCATAGCAAAGAAAACTTTAGAACTTATCTTAAATCATAAGTCCCTAACACAAAAATTCGGAAAAATTGAGGTGACCCATCTTCCGAAAACCGATGCGTTGGACAGTGCTTTACTTACAAAAACAATTAGGCAAATGACCTTCAAAATTAGTAGGCCCAATGCAGACCACTTTGAGGATGCTGAAGTCGCTTTTCTAAATAAAATGAATAAAAGGAACGTAGCCCAAATTGATGAAACTCTTACAGCTGCTAAGGGCTGCTCTATAGTTGTTGATGAGCAACTTAAAACGCAGGCAAAAATTGCTGCTAAAAATGGTGTTATGAAATTGGAAGGGCGTGATAATGCTCAAAAGCCCGTACATTTCTCAACTCTTGAGCACCCTAGAATTGAAACCGAATATTATGATTCAAAAATCGAAACGCCTTTGTCCTTTTTGTACCAAATGACATTGAAATTTTTAGGTAAACCTTGATAGGTATCTCATGAGTAACACTCCCATAAAACCACCAGGTATCTATAAACGATACTGGCATGCTTATGGAGGTACTAAAGCGCTAATTAAAAGCCCTTATCTGTGGTTAGCGTTTTTCGTATCTTTACTGCTATTTAGGATATGGACCGTACCTGGTTGGTGGGATCATGTGTTTTCAATCGTACCAAGTCTATTGGGTTTTTCTCTTGGTGGTTTTGCTTTGTGGATAGCCATCGGCGATGATTCTTTCAGAAAGTTTATCGCTGAAAAAGAGACAGCCGAAACAGTATCTATTTACTCTGCCGTCAATGCGAATTTTGTGCATTTTATTTTACTTCAAGTAATATCAATTTTTGCTGCATTAATTGCTAAAGCGGCAAACTTCACATTACCAGCAGGGCATTTCTTGCTCCAAAAAATGGGTGAGTGCTTTTACCTATTGACTGGCGCTTTTTCATTTCTAGGCTTTTTAGTTTTTGTCTACGCGCTACTATCTACACTAGCAGCTGTCATGGGGCTACTAAGGGTTACCTACATGTATGAGCTGTATATAAACTCAAAAAAAAATTAGAGGAAAGTTCAGACGGTTAGCAAAACGCTTTAATCTACAACCCCCACCCTAATACCCCACAATCAGCCCAGGATAAATTACACCCTGGGCTGACATGTTTACACCAACCACCATCGCACTTGCTGTACTCACCGCAACTGCCAACGCATCGCTTGGCCTAGCCGTACTTTCTGGCGAACTCCAAACCGAAGACGGTTGGGTGCAACTGCTGCCAGATGGCGAATTTGCCTCTATTGATGGCCGCCCCCACGATGTGCCAGGTGGCAAATGGAAAATGAGCGCCCAAATAGCCGAGCGCCTGATTCAGCAAGCCAAGCTGCGCGCTAACGAACTGGTGATAGATTACGAACACCAAACCCTGCAAGCCGCCGAGAACGGCAAAGCCGCCCCAGCAGCAGGCTGGTTTAAAGATATGGAGTTCCGCCCAGGGCAAGGCTTGTTTATTAAGCCTGTTTGGCTAAGCGCAGCCAAAGAACATATCAGCAATAAAGAGTACCGCTATCTGTCTGCGGTATTTCCATACGATCCAAAAACTGGCGAGCCATTAGAAATCCGTATGGCGGCATTAACCAATTATCCCGGCTTAGACGGCATGAAAGCTTTAGCCGCGCTAACTGCTACCACCTCACCCACCCCCAACCGAGAGAACGCTATGAACGAGCTACTTAAAAAGCTGCTCGCAAAGCTGGGTATTACTGTGCCAGATGGCATGGACCCAACCGAGCAGAATGTAAACGATGCCCTTGCCGCACTAACGGCAATGTCTGGCAATGACAAAGAACTTGCCACCCTAAAAGCCGAAGTGGCCGCACTCAAAGCCGACACAGGCAATATCGACTATGAAAAGTTTGTGCCCGTCGCGGCTTACACCGCATTGCATCAACAATTGGCCCAGTTAAAAGCCAGTAACGATGTCATGACGGTTGACCAGGTAATTAAACAGGCCGAGGAAGACGGCAAGCTTATTACCCAGGCCGAGCGCGACTACCTGCAGGCATTGGGCAAACAAAATATTGCTGCCTTAAAAGCCACCCTGGATGCCCGCCCGGTACTGGCGGCATTAAAGGGCAAGCAAACCACCACCGCGCCGGTTGATGTCGAGCGCAAAAACGTTGCTGTGCTAACTGCTGATCAAAAGCTTATTGCTGATCAGCTGGGTATGAGCTACAGCGATATGGCAAAAGAATTAGGAGCATAACCCGATGGCCATGATTAACAGCGCAACGCTAAACGCCCTGCGGGTGTCGTTCAGCAAAAAGTTTGAAGAAGGTAAGGCCAAAGCCAAACCGCAATACTCACAAATTGCCACAGTAGTAACCAGCTCAGGCAAGAGCAACACCTATGGTTGGCTGGGCCAGTTCCCTAAATTCCGCGAATGGATTGGTGATCGTGTCCTGAAATCCATGAAAGAGCATGCTTACACCGTTACCAATAAAAGCTTTGAAAGCACGGTAGTGGTAGATCGTGATGATATTGCGGACGACGTTATTGGTGTATATGCCCCCTTGATGGAAGAAATGGGCTATGGCGCTGAAGTATTCCCAGATGAGCTGTGTTTCCCGCTATTAAAAGCCGGTTTTACTACGCCATGTTATGACGGCCAAAATTTCTTTGATACCGACCACCCTGTTAATGCCGAAGTAGACGGTAGCGGTGCAGATACCTCTGTATCTAACGCTATTGTTGATGTTGCTTATACCGGTGAGCCTTGGTTTTTATTAGATGTAAGCCGCGCACTTAAGCCAATTATCTATCAGGATCGCACGAAAGCACAGTTTCAGGTTATGGATAACCCTGATGATGAATCAGTGTTTATGCGCAAGCAATTCCGCTACGGCACTGACGTGCGCGCGAATGCAGGCTATGGCTTCTGGCAAATGGCGGTGGGTGTAAAGAAAACCCTTGCTTACCAAAGCTTGTGGGATGCCATTACCTTGATGAAAGGCTTTAAAGCCGATGGCGGTCGCCCTCTTGGTTTGGGTAAAAACAAGTTGCTGTTAGTCGTGCCATCCAGCATGGAGCAATTGGCGTTGCAACTGAAAGAACGTGAGCAGATTAGCGACGGCACCACCACCGTTAGCAACGAGCTGCGCAATAAGTTCGACGTGCTGGTTGCCGACTTCCTGTAACACCTAAAACCACTAACGCTACCCCGGAGCAGTTAGCCGGGGTGAGCAGGAGAACCCCATGTCAAAAGTATTAGTTATTTACGCACTGGCCGTTATTGAAGGTGGCAGCTTTCGCCGCGCCAATACCGCCTTTACCGCTACGGGCACCGCTTTCCCAGCGGGGCATTTCAGTGAACAACAACTTACTGCCATCTATGCAGAAAAGCGCCTGTCTGTGCGTGAAGTTGACGCAGATAAAGTGCCAACGAGCGTTGATACCCGTTTGCTGGAAGGTACAGCAACAGATCCGGCAAATGAAAAAAGCCCGACGCAACAAAACCAAGATGATTCGCCAGCAGCAGAAACGCTGGAGCAGGCATTCAGCTTGTTAGACCCCAGTAATAAAGACCACTTTACCAATGCCGGTGTACCGCAGTTGGATGTGCTATCCCGTTTGCTTAAACGCCCAGTAAAAGCCGACGAGCGAAATGCCGCCTGGGCAACTTTTCAGACAGCACAAGGCGGTAATCAGTAATGGCCTACTGCACCGTTAGCGATATGGTTACCCGCTTTGGGCAGCAAGACATGATCTTGTTGTCATGGCGTGAAGGCGCGGCAAAGGATGAGCTTAACGTCCCTGTCATCGAGCAGGCTATTGCTGACGCAACGGCAGAAATTAACGGTTACATCGGTGGCCGTTACGAACTGCCGCTGGCATCCGTGCCAGATGTGCTAATTAACCATGCCTGTGCCATCGCTCGCTATTTTATGAGCGGTGATCGGGCACCCGAACAGGTTAAAGAACGCTATGAGTCGGTTATTACTTACTTGGTGAAGGTAGGTGAAGGGAAACTCAGTCTGGGGCTGGCGGCAAACGAGCCGGCAGAACCAAGTGGCACCATCGCGGTAATGCAGGCTGATGGGCGTATCTTTAACCGCAACAACAGCAAGGGGTTTATCTGATGCACGACATCGGCGACAACTACCTGGCTGCAGAACAGCACCTTATAGAGGTAGCAAAAACCGTTACCGGCTTTCGCCAGGTGTGCAGCACTAATGACCTTGCCGAAGTAGAAGAACGCAGCCAAGTGAGCCCCGCTTGTCACGTTATCTACTTTGGCGACGCCGTACCCGAGATAGCACAAGGCGGTACTTACAGCCATGTTACCCAAACTTGGCTGCTAATTATTGTGGTACGCCAGGGCCGTGGCCAAACCCCTAACCAAGAAGCTGGCCAGTTAATCAAGCAGTTGCTAGTGGCACTGCACAGCAACAGTCTGGTTGATGGCAAACATGTATTAACCCGCGTGAATTCCCCGGCAAAGCCCCGCTATACCAAGGGCCACGCTTACTACCCACTGGCGTTTAACGTCAAATTTCGTTTAAAAGCTTAAGAGGAGATCGCCCATGAGCGGTTTAATGTTATCAGGCAATATCTTTATTGATCGCTTATCCGATACCGGCGAAAGCACCGGTTTAATTGGGCCGATCAACGTGACCCAGTTGGCCATTAACACGCCAAGCAACGAAGGCTTGCGCACTAGTCGCAAAAAAGCCAGCTATGGCCAGGCGCTAGACGTAGTAAAAACAGCCTTACCTACTGAAATAACCATCACCTTCGATGACCAGCCTGCGGAATTACTTGCAATGGCGCTGTTAGGTGATACGGCAGAAATTAACCAAGGCAGCGGTACTGCAACCGATGAAACCGTAACCTTGCCAGCTAACCAGCGCTGGGTGCAATTGGCGCACAGCAATTTAGCTGAGGCCGGTATTACTGGTGCCATTGTATCGCCAGCAGGCCCACTGGATGTGGCAGCTGACATCGAAATTAACTACGCCGCTGGATTAGTGCGTGCCAAAAAAGGTGGGGCCATTGAAACGGGCGGTGCCATAACCCTAAGCTACCAGTACAACGCCATTAGTGGCATGGCAGTTAAAGGTGGCTTGCGACCTCAGATCCGTGCACGCATCTTAGGTGATATGAAAAACTTGGCTACTGGCAAAAATGCCAAGCTCGACGTACCCGAGGCCATCTTAGCACCAACTAACCCGGTGGACTTTATGGCAGCCGAATTTGTCAGCACTAGCTTGGGCGGCAAAATCAAGTTGCTTGAAGGCAAAGACAGCCCCTTCGAATACCACGAACTGTAAGCCTAAACCTGCACCACCAGTGAGGCCACCCGGCCTCACTTTTTCCAAGCCCGGAGCCAATTCCACATGAGCAAAAACCTAGAACTCGCACTAAAGATAGCCGCATCCGTATCCGGTGATAAAGATCTCGCCCGGATGGCTGATGCTGTGCGCGATGTAGGGCAAGGTGCGGGTGAAGCTGACCCTAAAGCGGACGCATTGGCTGGCAAGCTGGATAAACTGGCTGATCAACAAAAACTTATTAAAGAATTTGAGCAAAGCAATAAAGCGCTCGATGCAAACACCATTGCTGCTTACGCAGCAGCAACACAATTAGACAAACTACGCGATGAAGCTCAAGACAGTGGCAAGCCTTTTGTAGAGCTAGCCCGCAATGTCGATATCGCTGAAAAACAACTAGAGGAAATGCGGGTAGAGCTGGCTAACCAAGCCACGAACCATGACCGCCTTCAGCGCGAACTTCAACAAACCGGCGTTGAAACCCGCAACCTAACTACAGAAAAACGCCGCGTTCAAAACGAGTTTAAACGCGCATCTACCGACGTTAAAAAACTGGGTGACGACTATCTACGCGCTAATGGCCAACAAAGAACCTTCTCCCAGGGCGCGGCTAACGTTACCTCACGACTGGTGGCACTTGCTGGGACCTATCTTGGAATTAACCGCCTTTGGCAAACACTGACAAGCATTTTTACTACCGGCAGCCAGTTCGAAAAGCTGGATGTGCAGTTCAGCGCCTTAATGGGCAGTGTTGCTGGAGGCGAGCAGGCCACCGCATGGGTTAAAGACTTTACCAAAAATACGCCCTTACAACTTGAAGAAGTGAGTAAAGCTTTTGTGCGCTTAAAGGCTTTTGGCCTCGATCCAATGGATGGCACCTTGCAGGGCATCGTCGACCAGGCATTTAAACTCGGCGGTGGCTTCCAGGAAGTGGAAGGTATATCCCTCGCGCTAGGGCAAGCCTGGGCTAAACAGAAATTGCAGGGAGAAGAGATCCTTCAACTTATTGAGCGCGGCGTGCCTGTGTGGGATCTGCTGCAACAAGTCACCGGTAAAAATACCCAAGAGTTGCAAAAACTATCTGAGCAAGGCCAGTTAGGCCGCGATGTTATTAAGCAGTTGATGGAAGAAATCGCCCGCCAGTCAAAAGGCGCTGCCGCTGCAAATATGACCTTGTTATCGGGCCTTATCTCTAACGCCAAAGATAACATTGCACAGTTTTATGATCTGGTTAGCCGCTCAGGTGCCATGGACTGGCTAAAAGAACAAATAGCCGAGTTAAATGCTGAGTTTGCCGAAATGGCCGCCGATGGCCGCTTACAGGAATGGGCTCAGCGCTTTAGCGATACCATCGTCAGTGCTGGTACTTTGGTGCGCGACACCGGCGCGGCACTGTATGAATTCCGCGAAGAGATCGGCTGGGTAGCAAAAGCCTGGTTAGCACTTAAAATAGGCAGCTTTTTAGGGGGTGTGGTTGATGGCGCAAAATTGGCCGTAACACAACTAAAAACTTACGTAACTGGCGTGGCGGCAGCGGAAGGTGCCACCAGGGGCTTAGAAGTTACTGCAAAAGGCTTTTTTAGAAGCCTAGGCACCTTCATTTTACTGCTGCCAGTGCAATGGGCTCTAGAGCAATTTGTAAAACTTAAAGATGCTTTTTTTGACCTACAAAACGCGCAGCGCGAACTTGAAAAATCGCAAAATGCCCTCGCTCGCAGCCAACGCGAAATTAGTGCCGAATTCGAATCGCTTAGCAAAAGCATTGGTATGCAAATTACTAATATCGAGCAGCTGCTAGAGGCCGAACGGGCTGGTCTGATCGTTTACGATGAAAAGCTAGGCGCATACCGTAAAGCAAAAACTGCCATAGAAGAGCTAACTGCCTCAGAGCGCGAGCAAGTTGGCCAGTTAAAACTTACCGCCCAAGAAGCTGCAGTGGCAGCGGAGCAAATCATAGCTATGAGCGAAAGCTATGAAATTACCGATGCTTCTGCTGAATCACTTAATAAGCAGATACTTTTAGTCATCGAGGCATTAAAAACATCCGATGGCCAATATAGCGAGCATATAGCCAAGCTGGAGCAAGTTGCTCAGCGCAATAGAACAAACGGTCTACTCTATGAAGAAACTCAAGCACTACTGGGTAATACCGAAGAAGCCTATAAAGCCCTTGGTATAACATCAGTTGACACATTAGAGCGCACAGCCGCCAAAGCGCAAGCTGCCTTTAACATTATCAAAGCAGGCGAAGCGCCTTTAGAAATTCAACGCCAGGCGTTTTTGAAATGGGCTGAAGCATCACTTAATGCAGGCAAAGCGACTGGTGATGTTGTACCGGAAGCATTGAGACTTGAAGCTGCAAACTTAGGCCTAACTAACGCCTATAACAATCTGATAGAAAGTCAGAATAAAAATAATAAAAGCTTGGACAATAGCGCCAATGGCCTGGATAAAACACAAACTGAAATTGCTAAAACTAAAGAAAGTATCGAGAGTTACCGCAATACATTAAATGATGCTAGCGCGAGTTCAGATGCAAAACGCCAAGCCGCTGACAAACTGGCCGATGCTGAAGCGCGCTTAACCGAGCAAACACGCCGTTTAAACCAAATCAAAGAAATAGAAGTTGCAACATTTACTCAGCTTCAGCGCAAATTAGCCGACTATACAGCTCAAATGGAAGCCCTAGACGAGCTCTATAAATCCAACGGCATCAGTGCCCAAGAATACATCCAACAACGAGAACGCTATGCAGAAGTTATCGGCATTATTCAACGTATGCTGGCTGGGTTAGGTGATGGTGAAGAACAGTTACAAGACAAAACTGAAAATGCTAATTTATCGCTTGCTGAGCAGCAGCAACGTTTAGAAAGCTTAGCTGAATCTTCAGGCGTTGCAACTCGCTATATCAGCCTTCTTGCAAATGCCCAACAGGCATTAAAAAAAGAATTTGATTTTTCTGAATCAACTACTCAAACCCTGAATAGCCGCTTGAACGAGCTTAACGGCTTTATCGTTCAGAATATGCGTGTAAATGACATTTGGTGGCGCTCGCTAGCTCAAGCAAGTAACGAGGTATTCGAGCGCGAAAAACGCATTATTATCGAAACGCTTGCGATGCGAAGATACACAGAGCAACTTAGTAGTAGCTCGCTAACGATGCAGCAACTTTTACAAATATCTCGCGCTGTGGACACTCAGTTCTCGAAATTAGGTGATAACGACATGGCGGTGTTGCGTCAAGCAATCACAGATGCTGAAAATCGATTATTGTCATTTCGAGACGAATTAGAAGGGACGGTATCAAGCTTACAAGACGAGCTCGACCGTCTTAACAACAACCAAACAGCCATCGAAAAACGCCGTTACGAACAACAAACTGCAGATCTGCGCGAAAAGCTCAAAGCCGCGCAGGCCAGTGGTGATAAAGAAGCTCTTTCCGCTGCCCAACAAGCGCTAAAACTGGCCGAGGAAATCTACCGCATAAAGCAAAAGCAAGCCCAGGAAGAAGCCGCAGCCAATGGGAACACAACTGGCATCAATCGCACTGGTACAACTGCTACCAGCGTTACAAGCCCCAGCACTGCCGCGCCTTTGCCAATGGTAGCCCCAGCAGGAACCGCACCCGTAACTAATAATAGCAACGCCAGAACTGTGCGCTTAGAGCTGGCTATGCCAGGCCGTACCTTTACCGCAACTATCGACAGCACAGAAGCAGATCGCTTACTCGCCCAAATAGAGCGCGCCCGGAGTACCAGCTTATGATTATCGACACCCTAACCGTGCCCGATATGCCGTGGATTAACGAGTACAGCTGGAGTAGTCGCACCGCCAATGCCCAATACGCCAGCAGCGGCGCATTAATAGTGGAAGTAGCACAGCGCCAAGTTGGCCGCCCTATTGTGCTGCAAGACGACATGCTAACCCGCGCCACCGTTAACGCCTTGGTTACCCATGCCGACGCCACGCCAGGTGAGTTTGATATCACCTTGGGCGATGGCCGCGAATTTACCGTGATGTGGGATTTTGCCGCTGGCCCCATCAGCGCAGAGCCACTTCAAGCCGAAACCGACCCAGATAACACCAGTTTTTTAATGGGTGTAACCCTGCGATTTATGACCATTTAAAAGGCGTTTAAACATGCTAAGAACCGACTTAAAAATCTTTAAATCCCAGCGCATGACGCAAATCGCTAATGCAGGTGGCCAACGCACAGCCATCGAAGTAGCAAACGGTCAGCTAAACGAAGTATTTGGTAATATCTCGGCCATCGACCACGCCCAAAGCGCGGTGGATATCGTGAAAGTTTATCCAGGCGTAAGCACTGCTGATACGCAATTACTGCAAGATGGACACGTGCTAATCAACGAACCACCCGTGGATCCGCTGGTCGATGTGTTGATGATTGAAGCGCCCTCTATTAATGATGCCAGTGTTCGCACCGGTATTATAGAAGCCATAGAATCAGGCGTTACTGCTGGCCAGTTACTGCGCAGCGGCTTAACCGGCATGCTGGCTGGGCAAAATACTATCGCTAGCAGTGATCTGCTCGATGTATTGGCAGCGAACGAGCTAAGAAACGTCTTTCTTTCGCTGGGGCAAGTCATCGCAATTGCGGTGGAATACACGGGCACAGAAAGCACCACTTATCCGCGATTCATCCATTACGCCAAAGTGGTAGGTGGCGTTAGGTCGGGCACATTTGGGATTAGCTCTACAACAAGCCAAGACGATGTTGTATTTGAACCCCCTCTGCCTTTTGATACGCCTGGGCCAACCGCCAGCGTAAACAGTCAAACAAATTTAACAAAGTTGCGCCTTACCAATTCCACCGAAGCAGTAAAATATCATGGTGTAACCCGCTTAACTGCAGCAGCCAACCAAAGCAGTTTGCTAACAGTGGCTAAAACCCAAGGGAATTTATTGCCCAAGCTAACTTCGGTAGTAGAGCGTAATAACAACCGCCCGTTTGTTACCGACACTGGCTTAGTGCGTAAAACAGCAGAATTTAACGTGGCGGGGCGCGTTTACAACCTTGAAATTTCCGACATAGCAGATTTAACCGGCACCATCGCAAGCAATACCATTAGCGTATCTTACGTTAACCCAAACGGTACAGTGATCTCACAAACGCTGAGCTTTAGCGAGTACCAAAACGGCGTATTGTCGTTTACTTTGCAAACTGAGCCTATGCCCAATCGCACGCTTTACGTTTACTACTACAGCACAGATCGTTACTTGCGCTATCAAAACAGCAACGCTTGGCCAGCCAACAGCGCGCTGATTATTTCCACTATGGTGGGTACGGTAGTCAACACAACCACCAGCATTTTACGTTCTTTTTATACTGTTGATGGCGCAGCCGAAAACCAGCTGTTTGTAAATGGAAGTTCTGGCCGTGAGTTAGTGGCCGAAGTGGATTTTATCACGGGCGTGATCACCTACTTTAACGGCTATTCTAGTGCGGTATATGTTGCCGTACTCAGCAACACCCAAGCCACAGCCGACAGCGTAAGCACCGCTGATTTTATTTTAGCGTTTAACAGCATACAAGCTGATTCGCTTTACATCACCGCAGAATTAACCGCTGGTGGTTTAGTCAGTGCCAGTGCCGATGCAATGGGCGTGATCTCCGGCGTAGGTGTATCGGGCAGCATTATTAATGGCGCGGTCACATTGGCGTTTAATGATCCGGTTATTGCGGGCAGTATCACGTATAGCGTAAACGAGATCACACAATTGACACCGCCAGCCAGCCTGTACAGCATTAACCAGCTGCGCATAAACAATGGCGGCAGTGTGCCCATTTTTAACCCTTTTGGTGTCGTTAGTATTACCAACAATGTTTACACCACCACGACCGATTTACCTGCCACGCTTAACCAGCGCCCTGATGCGTTTATTGACATCGCAGACAGCACAGGAGCAAGTTTATGGCATCCGTTAGATAATCATTACAGCTACAACAAACAAACCGGTGTGGTAACCATTAACAACACCACCGGCTTTGTTGGCCCGTTTGAAATTACCGACACCATCGGCGAGCTAGCACTAGTGGCCGCAGTGGGTAGCAACAGTCTTACCCTTACCGCACCGCTGCAAAATAGCTACCCAATTGGCAGCGTTGTTAGCAGCGTACAAGTGCTGGGCAACATGCAAGCCAGCGCTAACGTGCTGTTTGATATGACCACATGGGATAACGTATGGAGCGATAACATTACCGGCAGTCCTGCTACCGGTAATTTTAACGAGCTGAACTACCCCATAGAAGTGGAGAACCGCAGCGCAATAAATGAGCGTTGGGTAATTGTTTTCACCAGCGGCACTGCTTTTAACTGTATCGGCGAAGGCCTAGGCCAAATCGCCAGCGGCGATACGCTAAATGATTTCGCGCCAATTAACCCCAACACCCTGCAACCCTATTTTGTGATCCTAAGTCAAGCATGGGGCGGTGGCTGGAGCGCAGGTGAGTGCATCCGCTTCAACACAGTAGCTGCAGCAAGACCACTAGTGCTATTGCGCTCAGTCAGCGCAGGCTTTAGCCAAGTTGAGCAAGATTCAATCAGATTACACTTCCGCGGCAACGCGGATTAAGGAGTTTTTAAATGGCATCATTTCCGGTAACCGTCTATAGATGGGATGATTCAGGGGCGCCGCAAATCACAGATGGACTTGCTTCCGAATATTTAAACGTACTTCACAAGTGCCTAGTCGAAGGTTACGGGTCAAAGTTACCCCTCGGATGGACACGTCCATTTCACAATGCCACTAGCCATATATCTGTATATCGCAATAACACTAATGCTGGAGGCTCTGGAAGTTGTGTCCGTTTTAGTAGAGAAGGAGCTAATTCACCCTTTGGTATTATTAGAACGACTTATGCTGTAGATATGACAGCGATCAACACATACGTAAAACGAGGATTTACCCAAGGGTTTTCTACGTTGTCTGGAGTTTCATCAGGGTATGAGCCTATAAAATGGATAATGGTAGGCACAGTGACTGCTTTTTATTTTTTCGCCGCAGATGTATTTGCTCAAAAAGTACAGCAACAAAATGCAAATGGCGTTGGTTTTTTTGCAGGAGATATATTTAGCACGATACCAAATGATATTGGTAGATTTATTGCTGGAGGTAGCGCTAGCGGCGATAACACACTAGGTAACAACTGGTTTGACCATATACATTATACGCTTTACTCTGCTGCCATACCAACACCCTCGGCTAACGTGTTTAGAATTTATAGTGCAGATAATCATAACAGTAGTGCTTTCTACGGGTTATATCCAGGATTACCTTGCTTGGGTAATGGGCCGAGCAGTGGTGAAAGTTATTTAGCCAATGCCCCATTATCAACACAATTATCTGCTCCTGTTTTACTTGTAAGGCCTAATGAATTACCTGGGAATAGCACTACAAAAGATAGGTTAGGCATTCCAATAACAAACTCAACAATAACTCCTTATTTAAGAGGAGTTATGCCAGGAATGAAAATAGCTTTATACACAGGATACAGAGATCAGAATTGGGGGCATGTTGCAGTGATAGATGGAGTGGACCATCTCATAGTGCCGCAAACAACAACCGGCGGTAGTAATGTGGTAATTGAGTTAGGGAGTTGGCATGATCCATTTAATTAACTTTGGCTCTTCATCTCAACCCGTTTGGCGGTCAAAGCTTGAATTAGATTTAGATCCTGACGCAGAAAGAGTTTTTATTGCGGACCGCAACGATATGGATCTACTACACCATAGTGTAGCTGTAAATAACATGACGGTATTCTTGCCCGAAGTATATGGCAATGGCTTCGATATTGTTGTTATTATATTCGATGAAGTGGGTTCGCCAAACTACAACGCCGTTATTAATGATAGAGTGCGCGCGCAGTTAGTTGACGCCAGAACAATAACGACAAATCCATGAGCGCAGTAGTATTACGTTTTGAGTTTTTAAACGCAGGCGTAGTAAGCCCAATATCGTTACGTTTTGAAAACGAACAGCCTCCTCCTCCGCCACCCGCTGATTTGCTACCCAACACTATAATGGCTATAGCAGCACGCTACCGCCACGCGCCGCTGCAGCAACAGCAAATACACACAAAATGGCGTGCCAATAACGACATAACAGGAACAGTAACAATACGCTATGCAGCGTTGACGCCAACAACGTCCCTAATTAAAGCAAATTGGCGTTTACCGCTAATAATAACAACGCAAGCCAGCACCAATTGGCAAGTGCTACCGGTACTAACGCAGCAGCTGCTAACCAACTGGCAGCAATTGCCGTTGCAGCAACAAACCAGCAGAACCAACTGGCGAGTAGCGCCGATAAACCAACAACACTGGCAATACACTTGGCGGCGAACTTCACTACAACAGCAGCAACTAAAAACGGGCTATCGTTACCCAGGCATAATGGCACAGCGTTACGATCTGCTTTGGCAAAATGGCGGCGACATTACCCGTTATTACCGGTTGCCATACGGCCCAAGGCCCGCCACGTATATATGTACACAAAACTACCGTCCACCGGTTGGGCGTGTTGTGCTTAATTTTACGGATCCTGCGCAACCGCGCACCGGCTCAGTAACACTGCAATTTAGCAACGCTAACAACCCTATAGTATGTGACTTGGACATCGGCGGCGGCCTGATCCCGCCATCGCCAGACGTACCAACCATCGACACAACTAAACCCATTAGGCCACCGCGCCGCAGGAGCTATATCATGCAGCCAGAGCTACGCTGCTATCGAGTCAGCGACAACCAAGAAATCAATATTTTTAGCGCCTCGCTCAGCGTCAGCCGCAGCAGTTGGGCCGCCGCGATCAGCATGGCTTGTGGTAGCCGTGGCGATAAAGATATGCTATTTACCGGGGGCCCACAGCTATTTAAGTTGGTAATAAACAGCTATGAGTTTTACGGCATTGCCGAGCAGCCTTCACTAAGCCACCTGTTCGGCCAAACAAGCTGGACAATCAACGCCCGCAGCAGCATCGCAGCGCTAGCAAGCCCGCACGTTGCGCCCCGCTCTTACACTAACAGCACAGCCAAAGGTGTAGCTGCATTAATAACGGACGAACTTGCAGGCACCGGCTGGACACTTGACTATCAAATGACAGCATACAACGTACCAGCAGGTGCGTTTTCATATCAGAACAAAACAAAGATGGAAGCCATAGCACAGGTGGTATCAGCCATTGGCGGTATGCTCTATGCCGACGGCGCAACCAACACACTGATCGTTAGCCCGCGCTGGCCAGTTGTGCCCTGGGCAACAACTTTAGCCGTACCCGATATTGCAGTACACGACGATGTAATACTGCAATACAACAGCACACCGCAAGTTAACCCACTCTACAACAAAGTGTTTGTCCGTGGCGAACAGCAAGGGGTTATGTGTGGTGTACGCCGCACCGGCACCGCTGGTGACGTTATCGCGCCCGATATAGTGGACCCACTCATCACAGACAACCAGGCAGCAAGAATGCGCGGCACTGCAGAGCTGGCCGATAGCGGATACAAAGACGAGATAAGCATTGTACTGCCGGTAATGGCTTCACTACCACCCTGCCTGCCCGGTTCTTTGCTGGGCGTGGTATGGCAAACCGACAATTACAAAGCCACGGTGGACAGCCTAAGCATTCGCGCAGAACGCACCAGCGACGGTGCGATTACAGTACGCCAAACAGTAGGAGCATTACGTAGCTATGAGTAACAACTATCAACGCCTGCGCGTGCTAACCGCCCGCGCCACCCGCACAGTAGCAACAGTAACAGCGCATAACGCAGACGGCACGAGCGCCGTCGAATTGATGTCCGGCACAAGCATAAACGTGCTTGGCCAAGACGTTGCGATCGGCAGCAAAGCGTATATAGAAGACGGCCGCATTATAGGTGCAGCAGCCGACCTGCCGTATGCAGATATTGATGTTTAACACCAGTTCCTGTTTTGTTGCGAGAATTTAGATCCCTTGTATTTTGCAGGAAACTGTTCACATCGAAGGATTTATATGACCAGCACAAACACTGTTTATAATATGGATATTGACCGTTTAAAAACCGATGCATTGTTTAAAACTATAGAGCAACTTAAACGGATTGTAGGAACCAATCAAAGGCTTGTTTGCCTGGTAAACTCAGCAGAAGAGCTACTGCACCGGCAAGGTGAAACAGGTGTAGATCATAGCCTCGCTATAGGTCTTATAATCGGCGAGGTTTTTAGCTTGGCAGTCTCTGTGAATTGCTCAAATTAACCTGCGGTAATAAGTAGCGCATTTCTCAAACTAACCTGCGTAATTTCTCAAACTAATCGCGCGGCTACACCAAATCCTCAATCTCTGCCGTATTAAAACAAAAACCCCGAGATTTTGGCTCGGGGTTTTTGTTTTAATCTGGCGGAGAGAGAGGGATTCGAACCCTCTCGCATAGTTTTGTAGGCCGCGCTGGGCCTTTGCTGGCTGGGGCTTTGGGTTGGGTGTTTGGCCTAAAACGGACAGAAGCGGCCTTACTATTGCCCCAAATTTGCCCCAAGTAACTATAAAAAAACCCGAACGGTGAGATCTACAACGCTGCCTGGGCCAGCGATAACTTCACCTGTTGGGAAATCTTCGCTGAATACGACAAGAAAACCATCGTAAGTGCCTGGGCGCAGTGTTATCTGCCCAGTTCTAATGGCTACCACGTTGCGTTTTTCACCTGTTACTGTGGCGGGTATTTGCTCGCCGTTAACTAACAGTTTAACCGCGGTAATGCCTGCCAAATCAAAGTTTAGCGGCTCGGCATCCTGGCTGAATGCCACTTTTTCTATATTACCAATGTTGCGATATGCTGATAATTCCATGTTTCACCTGTTGGCTAATTACACTTAGTGGCTGTGATGTTGGGTTTTAAATGGGTTGCGCTGATCATGGGTTGTAAATGCACTGCCGTTATAGCGCACGGGTTTAGCTTAATAACATTGCCATTGATGATGCGGCTGTCTGCGAACGCATACGCATAAGCTAGTAGTGAGCCGCTGCCGTTGATCTGTTGCTCGTTTACAATAGCGGTGCCGCACAGTGCTGTGGCGTTAGCCGCTAATGTGCCGCCGCTGCTAATTATTTGTTCACTGTTTGATATGTTAACCAATGAACTGCTGGCAATGGCATTGGCTGCTGCGCTGGCCAGTGCGCCAGTTACTACAATTTGATCATTAACCCGTTGGCTGCTGGCAAAAGCGCTACTGCTGGCTGTTGCTGTGCCGCTGCTTACAACCTGCTGTTCTTGGCTTAGTGTGCTACTTGCCATGCCCGAGGCGGCGGCTTGGGCTACCCCGCCAGATGTTATAACTTGCTCAGTGCCGCCTTGGTTAACAATAGTGCTAACTGCCACCGCATCAGCTAATGCCGCACCGGTGCCATTGCTCGTAACTTGCTGATCATTTACAAAAGCGCTGGTGCCAACAGTGCCAGCCGTGGCGCTTAACGTACCACCCGTGCTAACTATTTGCTCAGCACCCGCGGTGTTAACCATGGTGGATGTTGCCACCGCTTGCGCCTGTGCGTTAGCTGTGCCACTGGTGGTTAGTTGCTGATTATGAGTTAAAGCACTGCTGCATGTTGCACTGGCCTGCGCAGTTGTAGTACCTGAAGCCGCAAGTATTTGCTCGTTAACTAATGCGCTATTTGCTAACGCAGCAGCAACGGCTGCAGCTGTAGCACTTGCGCTGAGTTGTTGTGTATTATTTAATGATGATGTAGCAACTGCACTGGCACTAGCGGCTAAAGTGCCGCCAGAAGTGATAATTTGTTCGTTGCCTGCCGCCTCTTCAAAAAAAGCACCAATGCCCAGCGCAAACAAGTCAGATGTTGATTTTACGCGGTAATCTCCGACAGCAAAATCTACTAGCTCTGCGCTTGTATAGCCTGTGAAGTTGCCTGTCGCATCTTGAGATGCGGAGTTTGTTGATGTTGCCCCACTTAAAAGCTGATAATCCAATAATACGCTTGAGAAAGAAAAGCAATCGGAAGCAATAACGTTTGATGCGGCGAGTGAAATTCCACGTCTCGAACCAAAAGAAACGCTTTTCTTAATTCTGCCGCCAACCGTAAAGCAACGGATACCAAATTGTGCTGCGTTATCCGTTGACCTAGCTACACACTGTTCAATGTCTTGACCCGTAATAATTCCGTTAGTAAAGCCGGGATCTCCGCTGTGTTGTGAATAACAGCGGAGAGCCTTATTTGTGTTTAATAGTCTAATACCGCCGTTTGCACCGCTTGAGATTGTCCTTAAATCCCTCACCTCTAGAAAGTGCGCTGTCGATATTAATTCTAACCTTCCGTTTAGCGTTGCAAGTGAGGTGTGATTGCCTCCTGTATATTGCACATCCCCTCGAATTAATATCGTGCCAGTTGGCTGTGCGTTAATAACAACAGGTCCCGCGCCTAATTCACCCTTGCAATGAGCTTCCTGTGCGCCTGCACCCAAAGCAGAAAGCCACGACGAAAGCGTGTCGAAGTTTCGCTCACCAACAGGCCACCCTAAGCCAACTTTACTAACTGCCATATCAGATTACTCCGTAAGCATCATCAATCGCATAATCGGTAAAATCTAGGTAATGCGTAGGCATTTTAAATTCATAAGCGCCCGCATCAGACAGGCGCATATTCCCAAGCACAGTTGAGCGATTCGTGCGCGGGTTTACGCCCCACAGTCTTGCGCTGTGTTCTTCAACAACATCATTAAGCGTAAACGCCAAATACCCCCCCACTTTGCTAACCGCTGCAGTAGGGCAGGCATTTTCTGTTGTGAGCACATCGTATAGCGTTGTTTTAGCCAGCGGATAAGTAACGGTGTTTGCGTAATACAATGCCGTTTGTTTAAACATATTTAAGGCTGCGGCGTGTTCGGTTAAATCAGTAGTGATTAACCGATTAAGCGCTGCAATTTGGCCATCACCGGTGATGTTACCTATTTTAAAGTTAAATTGGTGGTTACCCAGTAGCCCTACCCATACGGCGAGCACATCGCTGTGTGCTGGGTGGTTTGGCTCGTTTTCGGCAATCTGTTTAACAATGGGCAGTAACTTAAATGCACTGAGCCAACCGTTTACGGTTGAGGCTTCGAGCATATTGCCCACGGTTACCGGGTGCGCTTTGGCGGCATCGCGTTTTTGCTCGTAGCTTAACTCGGGTACTGTGGCTAAAAATTCATTTAACTGCATGTTTCACCTTTAGTATGTCTTTAGGCACTAGGGTTGCGAGCCGTGCGGTATCAAAGTGGCCAAGCACTGAGCCGATAAGCTCGGCGCATTGATACGCGCACAGATCATCCCAGCCGGTGCCGAATGCTACGCCCCAAAATGCGTCGTTGTCGTAGGGTTTGCCTATTTGCAAATCGAGTAGCGCATAGGCTAGCTCGGTGTTGTCGCACTTAACGTGCCGAACCATCGTTTCGCGGTAGCGTTTTTCAAAGTCGCGGCGCTCTGTAATGACGACACCCTGCCCGCCTACTGCCTCGATGATGCGGCCATCTGGAATGATTGCCCCTACGTGCGACCAGCGGCAGAACGTGCGTATTTGTATGGCTAAGCTGATTGGCTTGTAACTGCGCCCGAATATTACTGGTAATGTTTGCATAGCGGCCTCAATGAAAATTAGGCACAAAAAAACCGGCTAATGCCGGGCGCTTTTGGTGGTGCTGCTTACAAGTTGGTGCGGGTTAGCTTGGTTGTTGTGGCGCTTACCACAAACTGGCGTGTGGTGATGTTGCTGCCACTGTAGGTGCCGGTGTTGCTGGGTACGATGTAACCCAAATAGGTTGAGTCTGCCCACAAGCCAACAAAATTCACGGTTTGATCAATAGTCAGGCTTAAATCAAATGTTACGTTGGCGTTGAGTAGCGATTCGGCCACTGCGCCGTTCATGGCTGCGGCGTTAAAGGTACAGGCTTTACGGGCATAAGGTGCATCAGACAATTCGCCAGCAGCTGGGCTTACGCCTAAGCCGGGGTTAGTGCTGTGCAATGACATTTGTGTTGCAGCATTTAAAGTGGCCGCGTGGCCAGCTAAGTTAAACATAGTGCGATCCTTTTTTTGGCAATAAAAAAGCCCCTAAAAAGGGGCTTGTGGTTTATGTTTGGTTAAAGGTGTTTGCTACCAGCTAATGTTGCTAATGTAGTTATCAACGGCTTCTTTGGTTGTTAATGCGGCAATGGCATCTTTATGCTGGCGGCAGCGATACACTAAGTGGGTTTTGTGCTGCGCTACTGCGATACCTAGGGCCTGCAGCTGCTGCAGGTTCATTTCTACTTCGGTGTTGTTTTCAGTTAACCAGCGGGTAGTTAAGTTGGGGGTGAGTTGCGCCACTTGGATCACGCCCATTAAATCGGCCACGTCTTTTTCGCGGGTTTGAAACTGATGGCCATTGTGAGTAATGCCCGCATTAATTAGCCTGTCGCGCTCTGTGTTGAGCCACTGCGCTTGGCTTTGTTTGTATTCGTTTACTATGTCTTGCGCGGTGCGAAGTGTTTGCCAGTTAATTGACATGGTTTACCTCCGGGGATTCTGGTTCTGGCTTGCGCGCTATGGGGCAAGGGCACTGGCCGCTGGTAACAATAAAGGTGTAGTCTGCCCAGTCGGTGCTTTGGTTGCTTTGTGCCGTGGCGGTGTTGTATTGATATTGCAGCGTGAGCTCTGCTTCACCGTTTACGCGTTTAATGTTGCCAATAAACGGTAATTCCGCTGTAACTTCTGCGCCGTCGGGTAGCTGGGTTAAGTCGTAGCTTTGGCCGCGGTAGATAAGGGTTTGTTCGTTAACGGTGGGCGGTGTGTCGTCTGATGTGGCAGCAACAGGTGATAAGATAATTTTCATGTTTGATCCTTATTAAAACCAGCGGCCGATGGCTACTAAGCCAAAATTAAAAGACACCGCGCTGTTATAAATTATTGATGAAAACAAACTATGTTCTAACCTGTCTACATATATACCTCTTGAACCAGCCCATACCGCTGGCAAAATTCCGTAATCGGAGTTACCAGAAACTAATGCTGTTATTATTGAAAAAGGTGTGACTGGGTAATTCCAAATTTTTGTTGGACTGGCGTAAAGATTACCAAAAGTTGAATTTATCAAATCGGTATATGTTGAAGTAAACGTCATTATTAAAGTTCCGTCAGCAAATTTAGTATATTTCCCATTAGCATTACTACCATGCTCAATAATTGCACCAGTTGGAACGCCAGCGGATTGCGATACTACGCCAAGGATATTTGCGCTGCTAAAAGTCTTTTTCCAAGCCAGCAAAGTGCCGCCTGTAATGTTTCTTTCGTGCGTGTCGCCATTGTAAGAATGAAATATTTGAGTGCAGCTATTACCGTCTGCCCACTTGATAACTTGAACTTTGGCTCCGTCAATTGGAACACCGGCTGGACCACCAGAGGCGCTAGGACCACAAGCATAAAAACCACCCGCAAATAAAGTATCTAGTGAGCCAGTAAAAACGGTCGTCGCACCAGTTGCACCCAACCCAAAATCCCCAACCTTTAACCCTCTACCCGCCGTTGTATCTGTTGCACTGCTTGTCATTGGCCTAAAAAAATCAATGGCCTGTTTTACGCGTAGTGCGGTCATGGTGGCGGTGTTATTGGTGCCCTGCTCGGCTTGCACTTGGGTGGCTAGGGTAAAACCATCAATTAACTGTTTAAGCACGGCAGTTGCTGCGGCTAAATCGCCATCGGTGGGAAATGCTACAGCCGCTTGCGCGGATTGGTTAGCGTATGGCCAAGCGCTGCGCAGTTCTATTTTTTTATTATTACTGCCATCTAGGTATGATCGTTTAATTTCTACAGGCGGGTTGCTGCCAATAATTAAGCCCCCCGCTTCTTGCGCCAGTTGTATATCGTCGCCAGCATTTACGCTTACAACGGTTTGGCCGTTAGCAACGGTTACACTGGTTGCGGTAAACCATGTCATAGTTTTTCCTCAAACAAAAAAGCCCCGTTCGGGGCTGTGGGTTATTTTGTGTTTATCGTCTTAGTTGTTGCACTGCTAACGCTGCGTAAAATACGCGGCGAGAACCTTCTGGCGTTATGGATTGATCGTCGTTAGAGGCTTGCACTGTTAGTGTGTAGGTATAGGTTCCTGCCGGTACGTTATCTAAATAGAACCGTATGGCTTCGTAATTAGAGATAAAGCCCGCAATGTTTTTAGTGCCAATTAATACGCCGTTGCGTCTAACTCTAATGCTGGTTAGTGCGCCATTGCCGCCTACTTCTGGCCGCTCGGTTGAGCCTTCAACAATGGCTTGTATGGTTACCGGTTTGCCGGTAATGGCATTCATTACTGCCGTTGCTATGGTTGTTTCAACGTTGTCGTCTAGCTGGGTTAGGTTTTGTAATACCGCATAGTTGCCAGCGGTTGATACGCCGTCGCGCAATTCGCCTGCGTAATAAGCATCGCCGTTGCGCTTGATATAAAACGTGGCGTTAGCGTCGTTCTTTTGGTTGGCACCCGCCCATTGTAAATAGGTACCGTCGTCGCCCGTATCAATACGAATGCCGGTACCGCTGTCGGTAACAAATTTACCGCCGGTAATCACAGGGGCACTTATTGATGTGCCAGCAATGAGCCTGTTACCCGCAATAGTGCCGCTGGCTATAATGCTGCCGTTAACTTGCAGCGCTACGGTTACCCAGCTGCTGCCGTTGTATTGGCGGGCTTGGCTGTCGGTACCGTCTGCTCGGGTTTGGGTTAATATGTCAAACGCGACTGGCGAACGGCCGGTTAACTCGGTGAAGCGCTGGTTAGCGGTGGAGGTGGTCCAGCTTATGGCGGTATAGGTACTGCCATAAAAGCCCGCGCCATTTTGACCAGGCAAACCATCGGCACCGTCTAATGCCCTAATATCCTCTATGGTATTTACAGTGGTGTTGTCGGATAACACCAGCCGCGCACGAATGTTTAATACACCACTGTTATTGGTCCAGTACAACACTGGCACACCGGCGGTATTGGTTAAACCAAACACATCGCCCTGAAAGTTTATAGCATTGTTGCCACCACCAATGGTTAAGCCGGCTATGGTGGCCACGCCGTTAACCACATTGGTTACACCCAAAAAGGCGCGGCTTTCTAGCTGATCTAAATCTTGGTTGTATTGCGAGTTTAAAATTAGCTGCGCTTGGCTAAAGGTTTCTAAGCCCCCTACGCGGTTGCTAATACCGGTAATAGATTGCGCGTTGCCCTCTACATCGGTTTGCACTTGCTGTATTAAGCCCGCGGTTGCAGCAAACTGATCATTTGTGGCAGCTGATAAGCTATTAATTGACTCGGCACGGGCCAAGGTTTCATTAGCAATGGTTTGGTTAACTTGGTTTAAGCTGGCATTAATTTGGCCGGTTTGTGCGCCAAAGCTGGCTTCAAGGGTTAATAGTTCTTGTGATAACGCTTGCTGCGAATTTGCTAAGCTGATCAGATCACGCTCGGCAATGGCCACGGCGCTGCCTTGGTCTAATTGATTGTTGCGCTGTTTGTATAGCTCGTATTCGGCAAAAAATTGCAGCTTGCTTACATCGTTGGTTTTAAGCCGGTTATTGGCAATACTGACTATTTGATCTGATAGCCTGCCATTTAACGCATCCAGCGAGGTGTTTACGGTTGTTAATGTTTGCTGCGCGTTATCTAGTTGATCGTCAATGCCACCGGGCTGCGCGTTATAGCTGGTAACCACTTGGGTAATGTTTGCTTCGGCAGCGTTTACCCATTGTGATGCGCTATTTGCTTTGGTAACGGTGCCTTGTTGGTCTAGTTGTTGTTGTGTGGCTTTTAAACTAATAACAGAGGCGGTGCCGTCAATAACTTGGGCAGCATTACTAAAGGTTACGCTGTTGTTGCTGTAAAAAACCGATGTTACATAGCTGGTAAGCTGCCCCTGTACAGCATCAATATTAATACCCAGTTGGTTTACCTGAGCGGTTAAGCCTTCTATCTCGGTTAGTGCGGCTGAGGGCTTACCAATGGTAATGCTGTTTACCGTAAATTCGTCGGCAATGGTTTGGCCAAGCACTAGGCGTAAACCGGTTATCGTGCCTGTGTACGAAGCTTCGCCAGCTAAATTAAGGTTACGAACGGTAACCGATGAGCCCACCGGATCAATAACGCCAACATAGGTTACCGTGCTACCACCATCAAATGTAACAATCAAATCACCCTGCCAGCCGCTGCCCGCGGTGCGCTCTAGGCTAATGCTGATGACGGGGTTTTCGTCTGCAATGAAGCTTAGCGCGGTATTGGCAATGTCGCCCAGTGTTAGTGTTACTTTGCCACCTGCGGAAGTAAGCGTGCCGTTTACTGCGGCCCAACCTTCTGCGCTGTTAAAAAAGCCAAATGAGTATGCTGGCAATATGGCATCAATAGCACCGGCAATGGCTTGGTTAACCTCGGTGTAGGTTGCTCGCAAGGTTATTTGGCCGGCCAGTACGTCTATTTCGCCCGTAGCTTGGGTTATTTGATCTTCAGTGGATGTTACCCGCTGCGCTAATATGTTTACGTTGGCATTTACGCCATCAATTAAAAAGCTGGCTTGGCTAAAGCTGTTATCGGTATAGGCCAGTGCGCGTAAACGTACTTGGCCGTTGGCTGGGTCAACTTCAAAGGTGGCGTCTTTTAACTCGGTAATGCCTAATTGCACATCTTGGCGCAAGCGAACTGCCGCGGCGGCGGTGTCGAATAGCTGCTTGTCTGATGCTTGGCGGCTTAATTGCTCGGCTTGTATGCGTACTTTTAATTCGCGTTCAGTATTGCTGAGTTGGTTTTCAACGTCGGTTATTTGCTGCTGTAAATCTATTACTACCGGTTGAAAGGTGCTTTCCCATAGCGGATCTTTTATTAGGTCGATAACGTTGTTGGCATCGTTGGTGGTGCTAATGCTGGCATTTACCCAGCCGCTATTACCTAAGGCGTTAATGGTTCGCGCAAACACGGTGTATTGGGTGTTGTGCTTTAGGCCTACAAAGGTGGCGCTGCCGCCACGCGCTTTGCTGGTGGGTGTATGGCCAATGCCGTTGCCTTCAACAATATCAAATTCAAACTGGGTGCCAAGGCCGGTACCGGCCAGCACGGGTCGCGCTTCTATTTCAAAGTTAAAGCTGGTTAGCTGTATGCTGGTTGGCGCTACCGGTAAGGTTATTTCAAATGCAATTACTGCTGCGGGTGACAGCGTATTCAGCGTGCTAATGGCAAATACCGAAATTGTGTAACTGCCGGGGGCGAGTAACGGCAGATCAAGCGAGCGACCGGCGGTTTCTTCGCTAAACAATAAGGTGCTGCCGTTTTGCATTTGCACCCGAAAGCGACGGATAAAGGCGTTGTTTACAGTCGACCAGGTTAAGCGGCCACCGGTTGCTAAGGTGAGATCAGGTGCAATGCTTAGGCCCGTTGGTGCCGGAATATTAGTGGGATCGCCTAAGTTAGTGCCGCCCGTGCGCTCGGTATAGGTTGCACCACTCCACGGGTAAATGGCGTTTTGGTGCTCGATAAACTCTAGCTCTACATCGCCATCGTCTTTTAGTTTTACCTGCTCTACCCGAAACGGTTTAGCATCCCAGCCGCGGGTGTCGTCGGTTATGGCGGTTACATCGCCCGGTTCTACTACAATTGCAGCAGGGCTGGCAACAAAGCTGCATTGCAACTGAAAGCGGCTGCGCAAGGTAATAATGCGCGCCATTTGCAGCGCTTCGGCTTTATTAGTAATGGTGTTAAATTCAAAGCTTTGTTCAAGCAGTACGCCGTTATCTTCGGCCAGCCACTCGGTAAACTGTGGATCTTCGCTGTCGGGGTAAAATACTTCGTCGCGTTCAAAGTCTAGTGCGGCATTAGGAAAACGCACTACAACGCGGTTAAAGCGATCTTTTTTATTGCCGCCGCTGCTTTTAATTTTGCCCGTTATGGTGGCGTGGTTTAATAACTCGCTACGGCCATGGCTAAAGTAAAAGGTTGGCGTGGTGTCGCGTTCTATTTGTAAGCGCAGTGCACCGCTACCAATGGGCAAGCTGCCGCGCATGGCAGACAGCATTTGTTGCACATTTCCAAATACCGAATTGCCTGTGTCTACCACTTGGTTGCTGCTAAAGCGCTTGTGGGTAAACGGGGTTGTTACGCCATTCACTATTACCGTGCTGTTTAAGGTTTCGTCTGCAAAGTTGGCGGCATCGATAAAGCTGCTAAGTGATAAGCGGCTTTGGTTTAAGCCTTTGCCGTAAACCGTGTTTTGCAGGTAATCAAGCAATTGAATGCTTGGGTTTACGCTGTAAGCGGTGGTGTTGCTGCGGGGGTCATAAATTTTACGGCCACGCACCCGTGCGGTTATTTCTGGTTCGCCGCGCCAAATAGATTGGTCTTTGTCCATTTGCAGCACAACGTATAAGTACGCTAAGCCGCTAAGTTTGTGATTGTTGGTCCAGTTAGGTATGGCCGCTACTGCGGGTGCCGATGCCACTTGGTTTGCTGCACCTAAATAGCGGTTTACGGTAAACCATTTGGCGCTGTTGGCGTTGTTTTTATCTTTGCGCCATCTAACATCGTTTTCACTTACGCCGTCGAAGTACACTTCTTCAATGGCGTCTATTTCGCCTTCGCACAGCACACAAATTAGGTGCAGCAGTTCGTTTTCGGCGCCACCGCTTAGGTCGGTTACATACTTGTGTACTTTAATTACGCCAATTTTACGGGTGCCATATACCACAGGAATAGCATGATCGCTGCCCTGTTTTTCTACCAGTACCGCGGCGGGATCTTGTTGCCCAGGTATTTTAAATAGCCAGCCCAGTACTTTGCGAAGCGGTGCTGTTACAAATTTAACTGCTTTTTTAATAAACTTGAAAATCATGCGCCGCCCCACTTAATGTCTTTTTTCACTTGCGTGGCAAACTCTAAGCCTTTGTCTTGTGGGTAAAACCGCACTTGGCTGTTGTTGGTAGTGCGCCGCCCGCGAGGTGCTTCAAAGTCGGCCCATTCGCTAGCCATACGCACTGAGCAGGTGGCGCTGTTGTTATCGTCTGATACATCGGCGCTGGTGATTAGCCAGGCGTGTAATAACACTGGATCGGGTATCACTTGGCCAAAGGGGTTTAAGTAAGCACGATAAATGTAAATAGGCCGGTTTACTTGGTTGGTGCCTAGCATTAACGCCACAATGCTTTGATCTGCAGCAGTAAAGCTTAGGCTTATTTCACCTATGCGCAGCTCGGTATTAAAGCTGGGCGCATCAACACCAAGTAGCAGGCCATTGGCGTTAAAGGTTTCGCCATTCCAGTTAATATCAAAACCCGCTTCGGTAAAACGCAGCACGGTGTTGTTGGCCAGCTCCATGCGTATTAAATGGCAATAGTTATGATCGCCGGCTAAGGTAGCAGCGACTTGTGGCGTAGTTGTGATCATGCGTTATAGCGCCTCGCGGCAATCTAATTCGAGTTTGGCAATACAGCCGTCGCGGCCGTCTACCTTAAATTCTTGGGCGTCGCGCACTTTGCGCAGTAAAAATGGCACGTTGCGGATAACCAGTGGTGTGCTAACCGGTACGGCCTGCATAAGTTGCGGGTGTATGTTTAGTGTTAGCTGGCCGCTTACGTTGCTGTTTGCGTCGGCGGTAACAATGTAAACCTTGCTGTGGTTGCCAAATTTTACAAAATCACCCGCCAGCAGCTGACCACTAATTGCGCCACTAAAGCCTTGCAGCGGTATTGCGGTTGCGCCTTGGCTAGTTGCTGTGCGCACCACTGGCGAGCCAGCGCCTACGCCTTTGGTGTTGCTGTAGCGTGGGATCACTGCGGTAAAAGCGGTAAAGCGGCCTTTTAAACCACAGGCCCAGCCAAACGCGCTGCGCAGTTCGTCGGCGGTTAGCATGGTGCTAATTAGGGTTATTTCCCACTTGTGCCCCGGTATGCCGCGCACGTGTTCAATGTAGGTTTTGCTTTCGGTGCTAATGTTGGCATCGATACTGGCAAATCGCGCTTCTTGTATTTTAAAAACGGCTGGTAGTTGGCTCATGGTTTATCCTAAACGAATGCCTTGATCTTCAAATGCGCTGCTAACCATGCCTGCTACGGCACCGCGATTTTCCATTAGCATTTCCATTAACTGCTCGTTTTGCAGGCCGGTAAAATTAAACTGCAATTCCACTTTGCCACTGGCTGGGTTTAAACCACCCGAACCCGCACGGCCAGAGTCGCTTTCTACTGCGGATAAGAAACGGGTTAAATCTTCGTTTTGGCGCGGGCTAAGTACCCGTTCGCCTTTGTCGAGTAACCAGGTGCCTTCTTGCGGGATATAATCAAGGCCGCTGTGGGCCATACCTGCTAGGCTGCCGCCTGCAGCAGTTATTGCCCCTAATGCTAATGGAGAACTGATTGCCAAGGCTGCAGACATTGCAGCAGGCGCTAAACCCGGACCTACAACGGGTATAGCCGCAGTTGATGCAAACGCATTTAAGCCAGCCATAAAGTTCATTGCCGTAGCCTGCCCGCTTATTGCAGTAAAATAACTGCCCGCTGCAGCGGCACCAAACAGTTTATCTATAGCCCACGTTGCCATTTTTTGAATACCAATGCGCACTAACATGCGGATCACGTCTTCGGCTATGGACGCCATTAAGTCGCGCATGCTTAGCTCACCCGTTTTTACAAAGTTAACCACCGCATCTTCTAAGCCACCAAACATCTTAGTAAAGATTTCTTCGGTTTGGCCGGCAATATCCCTAGCGTTATCTATGTAGTTTTGCATAGCTTCACTGGCGCCATTCATCCAATCACCTTCAAGTTCTGAAAGTTGCTCATAAGACTCTTCATACATTTCTAGCTTTACAGCCAAAGCTTCTTCCAGCAGCTCTTTTTCTTTTTCGTATTGCTCTAATGATTTATCGCCACTAAGCATATCCATTTGCAATTTTTGTATTCTTTCATTTGATTCATTAATGATCTTTTCACGTTCACGCAGCTTTTCGCGTTCTTTATCACCCATGCCAAAACCTGTTATCAGGCTATTATAGTTTTGCGCATCGCGGTTTATTTCGTCCATTAAACTTTGCTGTAGGCTTGATAACCTTAGGCTTTCTGTCTTTGCTGCAATCTCATCTTCAATAGCTGCGTTTTTTTCGAGTTGCGCGCGTAATATCGCAGCTTCAGCAATGAGTGATTTTTCAGATGCAGTAAGGATTTCTTTGTTTTTTAAGTCTGCTATTTTTTGATCAAACTTAATGAGCTCGCGCCGTGCTTCACCTATTTTTTGCTCTTGGTTAAGCTGTGCATTTAATGCGGCTTCTTGTTCGCGCAGCCGCTGGATCATTTGCTCTGCCGCGCTGTTGTGTATGGCCTTATTTGCTTCTTTGAATTTATCTTCAATCGCTTTTATGTCGCGGGCTATTTTTTCTGGGTTAAATAATTCACTATCGGCTTCGCTTTTACCTGCAGCCGCTAAGCCAGCACGCGCCTTTTCTAAATTGTTGTAGTAATCTTGGATTGCGGCAGCGCGCTTTTCTTCATTGGTTTTGGTGCTTTCAGTAATTTTGGCTATATCTTGCTGCGCTTTAATGGCATCTGAGGCAATTTTTGCAGCCTCGGCTTGCATAACGCCTTTGCTTTCTTCTAAATCTAATTGCGCTTGCAGTTCTTCTCTTTGTTGTTTTAGGCGGTTAAGTGTTTCGCTTTGGCCTGCTACCTCTTTACCGCGAACCTTGCGCACTTTACCACTTTCCATTTCAGAGATTTGCTTATCAAGATCTTTAATTTGATCAGAAAGCTCATCAGTTCTGCCGACGTTAAGTATTGCGCTCCATGCCTTTGACGACTCTTCTTTAATCATCTTCCAGGCGTTTTCGATTGAACCTAAATTTTCTGTTATTTCTTTGGTGCGCGTTTCAACTACATCGGCATAGGTTTTCATTGCCAATGATGAGGCTTCTTGGGTGTTGCCTTGCTCTTCTAATGCCGCAATTTGTTCATAAATATCAGAGGTTAAAAAGTTATACTTTTCGTTTAGCTCGGCAATGTTTTTTGCCGGTTCTTTGGTGAGCTTGGCAAATTCAGCAACGGTGTCGGCTACCGCCTTGCCTGTTACGTTTTCCATTTGCAGGGCTGCTTTGCCAACAAGCTCTATTTGATCGGCCGTAAATTTGCCGGAACCCGCAATTTCAGCTAATGCAGCTGAGGCTTGGCGCTGTGTACCGGTTACCGCCTCAATATTTTTGGCCATATTGGTAAGGCCATTAACCGTGGTGCCACTGGCGTTACCGGTAAGTATAAGTGCGTTTCTAAACCGGTCAGCTTCTATACTGCCTTTGTAGTAAGCAAAGGCTAAAACACCCGCACTGGCCGCCGCAACGGTAAAAGGGTTAACCAAGCCAAGAATATAACCACCCATTGCTCTTGCCGCTGGTGCTATGCCACCAAACATGTCTTTTAACTGACCACCTTGCTGCAGAAACACGGTTAACGGGTTTTGGCCACCTTGCAATGACACGGCAATGTCAGTGAATTGTGCCGGAACACCACGCAGTGCAAACGCCATTTGTTTAGCCGACAAGCCGTTTTTATCGAACTCTACCGACGCTTTTCCTACCTGATCACGCATGCCTTTGATGCGAGAGGTGTATAAATTAAAGTCGTTATCGTCTATTAGCTTGCTGTCGCGGTGCTTGCGCAGCTTTTCTTCCATTTTATCTAGGCGGTTGTATTCCGCTACCACCGGATCAATTTGGCCAATTAAATCTTGCAGCTGATCCTTTTGACGTGCCACCGCTTTATTTAATTTTTCAGTGGCGCGCTCTGCCCTTGTGGTGCCTTCTTCAAAGCTGCCGGTGTTGGCCACTAAATTTAAGCTAAGTGTACCAATGGATTTAGTCGACATGTAAACTCCGGGCATTAAAAAACCCGCCGAAGCGGGTTGTTGTGTTAATTGGTTTCTCTAAATTCACGTAAGTGCAGCAGCACTGGGTCGCCACCTTTTATTACGGGTATGTGCAAACTTTCGCGTATTAAATGCCGTTGCGCCCGTTTTAGGGTGTACGGGTATTCGCGTTTCCACGTTAAAAACACCGGGGCTAACTTGTGCTCGGCTACAGCCAGTAACGGGTAAATTTCTTTTATGCCGG
This sequence comes from Alishewanella maricola, assembly GCF_016343785.1. NCBI lineage: Bacteria > Pseudomonadati > Pseudomonadota > Gammaproteobacteria > Alteromonadales > Alteromonadaceae > Alishewanella > Alishewanella maricola. The sequence continues at coordinate 370,138 of NZ_JAEINI020000002.1, forward strand.
TAAGCATAATATCCGACACGCGCCATAACCATGCTAAGTGGTTTAGCTCTTCATCTGTAAACTGTGGTTTTACTGTTAGTGCGGGCGGCTGGGCCGCTGGCAAGTATTCGCCTTCTAAGGCCAGCTTATGAATATACTCTACCGCTTGGGGCAGCTGATCTTTTGTTAGTTCGTCTAGGTGTTCTATATTAAAGCGCTGATGCACTAGGCTGTAGGCATCGGGGTACATTAAGCCTTTTTTGCTTACTAGCAGGTTTACCGCATTGCGCAGGCCAGTGCGTTCGTCTGTGTTGGTACGTGCCTTATATTGCGTTTTTAGCTTTTCAGCCATTTTGTTAAACGCATTTATGTAAGCTTCTTTTATTTGGGCGGCCAGCTTACCGGTAAAGCCCATAACTAAGAACATAAAGCCGTCTTTGGTCATTTCCCAGCAAGGCCGTTTTTCGCCTTTTGCATCACGATATTCAACGGGCTTAAAATTCAGCCGGTTAAATTCAGATGAACATTCTAAACTTTCAATCTTCTGAATAACGTTTTTATGAAGCTTATTGAATGCTTCAGCAACTTTAAGAGAACTGGTTAGAATTTCAGATTCGTTAACAACAATAGCGTCTGCCGGGATTATAGCTAAAGTGGTCATAAGACCTCCTGTTTGTTTTTTTGAGATGTCACCCAAGTTGTTGGGTGCCGGGAGGCTCAAAACAGCCAAACAGAGCTGCGGATTAATTCCCCTTGCGGGTATTGTATTCATCGCCCTCCCGACTTAGAAATCGGGTACATTTATGCAAATAACAAGGGTTATAGGCATAAAAAAACCAACGCTGACGGGGTCGGGCTTCCGCTGTTTGACGAGGTTTTGAGTCCTCAAGCAGAATTATGCAACCCTTTGCGTTGGTTGTAAAGCCAGTGCTTTAAATTAGCGCGCTGGCTGGGCGAAAACATGTGGAGCTAACCAGCAAATATACCTGACTTTGATTGTACTGGTGATTCTGAAAGTGTGTATTTTCTTACCGTTTCATCATCGTTAAATAAAATAGTTAACGTTTTTGCTGTGCCAGATGAAGATCTATAAGCCCAAGAGGTATAAATAAAGTAGCAAGAAAAATTACAGCTCGTCTTTGTGAAAACGTATTTCCACATTTCTGAACCATCTGGATGGAATGTAGCATCCATTGGATCGCCGAACAGCTCCTTTACTTGCTGTTTACTAGTAACGCCTGTTATCAGCTTATCTTCTATAGTTTCCTGACTTTCTGCTTTTATTTGTTCGTTACCGACACTACTGCAGCCAATAAGAAAAACTGATAATAAAATTGTTAGAAATAGCTTCATATCATTTCCTTTTGATTAATGGGATACAAACTATACCCATTGCTGCATAGCTTCATCAAGTGATAATTCGCGCTCTTCGGGTTTTGTCCACAGCATAAAATCGTCTAGCTGCCGTTTACCGCCATGCAGCGCACTAAGTTGCAGCATTTGCGCGGCGGCTATGCGTTCGTCGCGTTGGTTTGGGCTAAGCGGCCCGTATTTATTACGGTATTTAGCCCACACCTTAACCTCTGGATACGTTAAGGTGCTTTTGGCCAGTTCAATAGTGCTACCGCCAATGCCTGCTAGTACGAGTTCGCACCAGAATTCATCGGCGGATGTTAGTTTTTTTCAGCTTCGTCCTCGGCTTTACTTATGTAGCCGTTAACGTCGGCAATGGCTGAAAGCAACGCCAGCGTTAATGATTCGCACATGGGGCCGCGAACGTCACTGCCTGTGATGTCTTGAACCGTAAACACGGGCTTATTGTTGGCATCTACCACGCTTGAGGCAATACGCGCTGCCACTACATCGGAACGCGCGTTGGCCGCTTGGCTTTCCATGCTAACGGTTGCAAATGACTTTTTGCGAATGTAAGCCGTAGCGCTGTATTCTTGCAGCTTGCCGTTCTGGGTAACCTGCCAGTTTATTTCGCGCATTTCGGGTTGTGCCGGCGCAAAGCCACCGGCATCTTCAATTACTTTTAACGATAATTCCACGCGTTACTCCTTAGGTAGATTTTTTAAGCCACGCACTGCCACCGGTGCGCTGAATGGTAACTTGGGTGGTTACCACGGTGTTTAACGCAAAGTCGAACGGGAAATCTGAAATGTAACCTTCAAACTGGTACCAGGTGCGTGTTGTAGGTAATTCCCAATCACCATCAACACCAACTGTTGGCGGTGCAGAACCGTCTGACCAGCCCACTACCCATTTAACGGTTTGTTGGGTTTGATCGTTTGACTCTGACAACTCGTGCATTCGCACATGGGATGTTTGATTTGGATCGGCTTGTACCGTTAGTGAAGCTTGGCCGGGTGTGCGCATGCCTTTTTTGTATTTGCGGTCGAAATCTTCAAGCGCGGTGGTTTCGATTTGATCAGAGGGTGCGCCGCCAGGGTTAAATGCCGTTGCGCCGCGAACCTGGACAACAGAATCATCTGCAGGATCAATAAAATAAACGTGTGTACCTTGGGTTAAAATTGACATGCAATGTCTCCTGATGTTTTTAGGCTGCTATGGCGGCCATTAAAGAAGCTTATTAATTTCTTTCATTATTTCGGTGCCGAACTTATTAATAACGTTGTTAACATTATTGGTAAGTGCGGGCCGTAAATACTTTCGTTCTCTTGAGCGGCGGGTGCCAAACTCTACTAAATGCCAGTGGGGCGTATTGCCTTTGTAGCCTTCGTCGGGGTTGCCCTTTTGGGTGTTTTGCCAGCGCGTATTTACGCCAATGCGGTAAAGCTGCTTGCCGGTGCTGTTAAATACTTTTGTACCAAAGCGAAGTGCGATGTTGTCTGCAATGCGGCGGCCTGTTTTTTTATCATCAACGGTTAGGGCGTTTTCTTTGGCTGAACGCATAACAATACCGGCTGATCGGCGCAAGGCGCTGCGCGATGCTTTGAACCTGACTTCTTGGTTAAGCATTTGCAGTTTTTTTTGTATTTCATTGAAGCCTACAAGCGAAAACTTTACTTTGTTGCTCATGCCTATAGTCCTTTTGCTGTTACCTTGGCCGTAAACTCTACAACCATTTCGTCACCGTCCCAGATGCCGCCCTCGGGGCCGGCTTCGCAGTCGATAGTTAATACCGATATGCCGGCAATGTTGCCGCTAAAGTTGTTAAGCGCGCCAACGGCAATTGAAACGAGCCGTTTGGCTTGTATGTAGTTGGTGGCCCATAGCTCAAAGCTCATATCTACTGTTGCTATGTCCATAAAGCTGCCGTCGAGGTAGCGCTGGCGATTTGGGGCAGAGCCTGCATAAACAATGGCGGGTAAAGTGCCGTTTTCATCGCGTAATAAGGGCGTTATGCGGCCGTCAAGCTCAGTGGCTAACGTGGCGTTACCGTTAAGTATTTGCACAACAGCGAATTCCGCTTTGTTTTCGTTCATAGCTTGTGCTCGGTTACCAGGTAAAGCTCGGTGTTTCGGCCTGCTGGGTTTTCTATTTCGGTAATGTCGTGATACTTGCCTTGGTAAAATACGGCCATGCTGGTTGTTACATTTGGCATAAAGCGACAATGAAAAGTAACGTTAGTGGGTAACGCCATGCCACTGGCCAAGCGCTGCTGGGCTTGTTTAGCCGTAAGAATGCCAGCCCAAAACGATCTTACGGTGCTGTAGCTGGCTTCTAATGCGCCTGATTCGTTGCGCGCATTGGCATTTTTTTGACAAAGCAGTACCCGGTGCCGCATTGCGCCTGCGTTAATAGCCATTGGGGTAAACTCGCCAAGGGTTTAGCATTTGATCGAAAAGCGGGTTGTTATTCAGCATTAATACGCTGGTAGCGCCACGGTTTTCGTATAGGTCTGAAATAAGCATTAATACCGCACGGCGTACACTGCGAGGCAATATTAACGCGGTTGCAGTAGCTGCTGGATCGGCATCGATGGCGTTTTGATCGGCATATAGCTTGCGATTTAGCCGCTGCTCTACTGCTTCAATGGCATCATCGAGCAATTCTTGCAGATAGGCATCTTCGGTGCTGTCGTCCAGTTCTAACCGGCATTGGCGTTTAATGCTTTCCAGAGAAATCATGCTGTTTAGGCTTCCGGTTTTTCTTCAGCTACGCTGGCTTTTAGCTTTTCAGCGTCTGCTTTACTTACTGCGCCAATAGCAATGGCATAATTTGCGGCTACTGGCGGTAACGTTATGTGTAATTCGCCGGCTTTGTAATCTTGCACAATCGCGCCGTTTTCGCTGGCCGAAAAGTCTTTCAGAATTTCAATGCTAGGCACTTCCGTTTCTGCGACTGGTGGTAATTCAGCTTCTGGGGCGGGTGCTGCGTCTGCCTGAACAGCGGTAACTGTTGCAGCTTCGTCTTTCTTGGCTTTGCTCATGGTTTTACCTTATAAAAAAAGCCCCGACTGGCGGGGCTAACGTGCGACCAGGGTTTAAGAAGCGCGGATTTTCAGGAACTTAACAGCCTGAGTGTCTACTGCCATACCGCCAACGCGTTTTGTGGTGTAAAAGCCCACGAACGGCTTGTTGGTGAACGGGTCACGTAATACTCGAGTACCCATGCGGTCGATAATGGTGTAAGCACGCTTGTGATCACCAAAGGCGATAGCATTGGCACCGGCAGCGATTGATGGCATATCATCGTTAATGGTGTAGCCGAAGCCCGCCAGAACAGATGGTGCACTTTCGCTTAAGCCTGGGCGCCATAAATAGTTACCGTCACCATCTTTTAACACCATAAGTGCAGCCAATGTGGTGCGGCTGAACTGCCAACGGCTGCCCATTAAGTAGCCTGCTTTAAAGTTGGTGAAGAACTTAACGATATCATCGCCAGTAATCGCACCCACCGTACCGGTGTTGATATGCTCAAAGGTACCAAAAGCGCGCGTAGCGTCAGACGTTGCTGCCGTTGCGTAAGCTAACAAACCTTTTGGCTTTAACGTGCCATCGCCGCTAGTGAACGCAAGGTTCTCTTTTTCGGCAAAGTCTGTTGCTACTTCTGAACTTAACCATGATTCTGCGTTAAAAAACACATCATCTAACATGGTTTGGGTGGCTTGTGGATTGGCGTAAATTTCGCCCATAAATGGGGTAATTTGTGCCAGTGTTGGGGTGTTTGTTGCTGGCCGTGCGGCTTGCTCGCCTACCCAACCAGAATTAGCACCACCTAAGCTAACCAATTTTTTATATTCAGCACCACCCATACTGATTACGTTTGCCAGCTGCCGCATTGGCGTGGTGTTACGTAATAGGCTGAGAATGTTGCGGTCTAGCTCTTCTGGCACTGCGTAACCACCGTCTGGATCGTCAGTGATGTTAAGGGCCTTGGCTTGTAATGCACCTAAGCCTTGGTCCTGACCTTTGCGCAAAAACTTGTTAAACGCGTCTTTGTGCTCAGCCTGTTCTGGCGTGGTGCTGGTTGCGCCTGGGCGGTTAGATTTTTTCTCTAACGCTTCGATAGTGGCTTTTAAGCTTTCTAGCTCAAGTAACTGTTCACCTAAGCTTTCTACCTTTCCAGCTAATGCGCCTTTTTCGGATTCAACGGCAGCTAAGCGCTTATCGTTTTTTTCTGTAAACTCGGTGAATTTAGCCGCTATTTTTTCGGCGACTTCTTTTACCGGATCAGAACCTGCTTCTTTGTGTGAAAATGCAGACGCTGCTGGCATCATCATGGGTTTGTTATATGTTTTGTTCATAATAGTTATCCTATTGAATCAAGTAAAAAGTGTAATGAATCCAAGTTTGTTGTTCCGCCAGCATCGCGCAGGGCCTTGTAACCGCCACCTACTATGGTTTTGGCTTGAGTTCTAGAGAAACCAGCATCGCGCAGGCACCGCTCCACAAGACTTTGAGCGGGTAACTCACCAGAACTTAAAACTGATTTAACTTCGGCCACACGGGCCTCGTCATTGGCGGGAAATGTCACTAACGACACTTCCCATAATTCAATATCTTTTAGCATGTAAGCTTCTTTGGTTTTGTCGTATTCCCAATCTTTGAGAATGTAACCAATGCTCATGCCTGAGATGGATCCGGCTTTCATGTGGGCATGTGCCCGCTTGGCCATTGGGTCGTCTTCGATAAGCAACCGACCTTTTACAAATAAACCGGTGGCGTCTTCATACATTTCGGTGAAAATACCGATAGGCTCGTCCATGCGGTGTTGCCAAAGCATGGCTGGCAATTGTTTTTTGGCTTTCCAAGCGGCTAATGAGGCATTAAATGCACCAGGCATTACGATGTCGCCGTAGCTGTCTTTTATGCCAAATACGCTGCCGTACCCTTCAAATTCTCCGCTGTCGCTTACCGCTTTAATATTAAGCTGCATATCTAAGCGATTGCGGGTTTGAATGCCGTGTTTGTATTTCATTTTTGTGTCTCCGGCAGCTTGCCATCAATAAGCATGTTGCTTGGTGTTAGGTAAATGTCGCCATTTTCACGCGGGTTCATGTCTTCGTATTCACGCACGTCGTTGGGGCTTAGCGCGCCTAAGTTAACCAGTTTGCCGTAGAACTCTGCGCGATCTTTCATGGCACCGCGCAGCAGGGCGTTGGCGTTAAATTTGAAATAACGGGTTTTGTCTGACTTAAGCAGGTCTTTATCAAAGCGCTGCTCTATGCGCGTTAGATATGGCATGAGGCTGTGCTGCACAAAGTCTAAGCTTTGGTGCTCTATGTTACTGAATGTGGCTTTTTCTAAATCGGCAACCATGTGCGGGGGCACGCGGTAAAGGCCGCATATTTCAGATCGTTGATATTTTCGAGTTTCAAGAAACTGGGCGTCTTCGCTGCTCATGGTGGTTTGAAACCACTCTAATCCGCCTTCCAGTATCAAGTTTTTAAGGGCGTTTTCGCCGCTGTAGTCAGAGAACTGATCTTTAAGCCGGTTGAACTGGGGATCGGTTAGCGATTTTTCTGTTTTAAAACCACCTGATGGCCGTGCGGCATTAGCAAATAACTTGCTGCCATGGGTTTCAGTGGCCTTTGCTAGCCCCATGGCATGGCGGCCGTAGCTAATTGGGCTTAATCCGTTGAGACCATCAACGGTAAATAGGCGCAAGTGCAATATTTCACTGGCGTCGAGCGTGCGTTGATTACCTTTGGCAAAGGTAACTTTGTACTGAACGGTCCAGTCGTCGTTAAGTTTTGGCTCTACGCAATGCGGTGCTAGTGGCAAAAGCTCTAACACTTTGCCAGTGGAAGAACGATTGATAAATGAGTAATGGTTGCCGCGCAAACAAAGGTGAACCATGATCAGCTCTTTAAACTCTTGAGCTGTCATGTAATCGTTCGGGCCGTTTTGCATCCGCCAGTACAGATCGTTCTTGCTGTCTTTTTCTTTTTGGCGGCCGTTTTGCTTCATTAAGTTAAGCGGCAGCATGCCAACAGATTCAGCCAGTACCCGCACACAACCGTAAACGGTAGCAATTTGCATAGCATTGGCTGGGGTAATGTTTATTCCTGCCGCCGACATGCCAAAAGATGAAAATAAGGCGAGTAATTTTTCAGGGCTATCTATGATGTCGGTATTTTTAGTGCCGAATAATCGTTTAAATAAACCCATCAAAGTGTCCGTATGTTTGGTTCAGGCTCTGGCGGGTCGTTCGCCATTGCTCGTGAAATTGCCATAATCAACGCTACTGCGCCGTCTATTTTGTTAACTGAGCCCCGTTTTTCTTTTACTGGGCGCATCATCTTTTCGTCTGGGGTAACTTGCGCTACCACGTTGCCGATACACCAGGTCAATATTGGGTGGCCGTCATGATGAAACCGGCCGCTTTGTATTGCGGCTTCCAGTTCTTTCATGGGTTCACTCATGTGGGTGTAGTTCTGCGGTATGTTTACCGGCAGTAGGCCTTCGCCCTCTAAATCGTGGGCGAGTGCTGTGGCACCGTGTGGATCTAATGGCACTTCACGAACGGGTGCTTCGCGGTGGAAGTTAAGGATCTCTTCCATCACGTCTTTAAAATTTATTTCGGCACCGTCGGTAACGATGATGCTGCCTGTGTTAGCCCATTTCTGGTAACGCTGGGCCAGCTTTTGATCGTCGCTGCTGTAAACGGTGTCGTAAGGTATAAAAAACTTACTGCCTATGCAGTAGTAGTGCCGTTTGCCGCAAATGTCGCGCCAGAACAATGGCACCATGGCGGTTAAGTCGAGCTTGGTGGCTAAGTCGTTAGCTATAATGCATTCTTGCCCGGCAAAGCTTGATATTTCGAGTGTTTTATCTTCGCAGGCTTTCCACGATTCTAGGTTAAAGAACGCGGTTTTAGCGCTTACCCATACGTTTAAATGCTTTGTTTTAAAGGTATTGGTAAACCGTGCGTTTTTAATGGCCCGCTGCTGCTGGCTTAAGAGGTAATCTTCGTGCACCGACACACCCATATTCGGGTTTGCCTTGCGCAGTACGGCTGGATCTGTCCAGTCGTCTTCAACGTCGATGGTGTAAATAATGCCAAATAGCTCGTCGTCAGGCGTGATGCCTTCGAGCATTTCTATTACACCGCGGCGTTTGTCGTAACAGGGGCCTTCGATGTTGGCACCAGCGGTGGTGATGATCCACAGAAGCGGCTGAGCCCTTGCGCCCATACCCGTAAGCATGGTGTCGTATAGGTCGCTGGTGTCGTGCTCGTGGTATTCATCGATGATGGCGCAGCTAGGGCTGGCACCGTCACCTGGCTTACCGATCACGGGCTCTAATCTGGCCGCGTCTGATGGCTTGCTAATGGTACTGGCGTTAACTTCTATGCCAAAGTGCGCGAGCAGATCGGGTGTTCGCGAACACATTAGCTTGGCTGGCCGGAATACTTCCCAAGCTTGCTTTTCAGTAGTGGCGCCTGAATAGACTTCAGCACCAAACTCGCCATCAGCGGCAAAGGTGTAAACGGCCACGCCGGAACTAACAGCCGACTTACCATTTTTACGTGGCACTTCGGTATACACTTCGCGGTACCGACGCTTGCCACCTTTTTTTCGGATCCAGCCAAAAGCATTGGCAATAATGAAACTTTGCCAGGGTTCCAGCTTTAGTTTTTCACCACGAAAGGCCCATTCGCCTTTGGTGTGCGGTAGCTTTTCAACAAAGCGGCAAGACCTTTCGGCCTTATCTCTGTCGAATCGGTACTTAAATACCTTCTTACTGCTCTGTTCTAGGTCAACTAAAAAGCGTTCGCATGCCAGTTTTACGTACTTACAGGCCGGAACTCGACCGGCAACAATGTCTCGGGCATACTTTGCCGCCCGATTGCAATGCGGGTAACGTTCAATTTTTGCCATTTAGAACTCGGAAAACTGGTTGCCGACTGGCTTTTTAGCGGATCCCATTAACCGGCTGCGGCTAGATGGATCTAATCCGAGCAATGAACCGAAGGTAACTATCTGGCGCAAGCTTTCATTGGCAACAGTAACGGCTGGGTTTTTCTGCAAGCCGCCAGTGGCACCTTCAACGGTGATGCCATTCTGATCAATTTCTTTTTGAGCTATTCGCCAGTTGCTATAGCTTGTGCAGAACGCTTCAACGTTATGCAGATCAGTAACGGTTAACACACCCTCGCGGATAAGCTCAGTTGTAACGAGCGTCCACATCGTTGCCGCATCGGCACTTAACCACTCGGGCGCATCAACACTTTGTATTTCACTGTAGCTTGGCTCGCGGTCGTTCAGCTTCCGCTTGCCTGGGTTACCAGCGGCCACTTTTCGGGCTGTTGGCTTAGGCTTACGACCACGGCCAGGCACGACTGACTTGCCGGTCATGGTCACCTCTGGATCGCGTAGGTCAAACTTTTAATTTCGCGGGTGTAAAAATCTGACTTAAGGGGCGGTACAGAAAATTTAAGCTGCAGAGATTTACCCCGCCCCCCCGGTGCGCTCTGAGGCCGTTTTGGCGTCATGGCAGGGCTTACAAAGGGCTTGCAGATTAGTCTGATCGTCTGTGCCGCCTTTAGATTTCGGCTTGATGTGGTCGATGTGGGTGCCTCTGGTGAACACACCTTGTCTTAAGCACTCTTGGCAAAGGTTATCATCACGATCAAGTATGGTTAAGCGCAGCTTTTGCCATGCGTTGCCATATCCACGCTCGTGCCTGTTGCCCTTTTGCTTCTGCCAACCACTCCAATTGGTATCATCAGCAGGCTTACATTTATCACAGTAGCCAGATCGGCAGCGCGTTAGTGATTTCTTGCACTTGCGGCATGGCTTTAGCTGCTTTGATGGCATCAGCGCTTAGCCTGGCTTTCAATCATCCGGTCAAGCTTTGCGTTAATATCACGCAGGTCTTGCTTGATCTCTTGGCGCAACTCTTGAGCACGACGCTGTTCAGCCATCTGCTGCTCTTTGATATGCGATATTGATATGCTGTTCTGCTCTACTCGTTTGTCGAGCGTAACCGCCCAGCTGAATATAGAAACAGCAATGATCACTGTACTTACTAAGTGGCCAACACTGATAGTTTTATCCAGATGCCAGCTTCTTTCATTAGTTGATTCGGTTTGCTCTTCTGGCCTTACGTGCTGATCCATCGATTAACCTTTACCGCTTACGATATTGATAATCGTTTCTTTATCAGCCTTAACCTTAGCCACTAACTCATCATCCATTAGCGTACTGGTGCGCTTAGCGGCTTTCTCCATCGCCTCGATGGCAGCCTTAACCAGCAGTTCTGCTGCATACTTAGTCGCAAAATGAATGGCTAGGCCCTTAAGAACCTTAATTAGAAATGTTGGCATAGTCGCCTCACTTTATTAATTGAACAGCAGTTACCGCCACATCAACAACACGGCGCGACCATCCCAAACCAAACGAACCCCAATTACTAAGGGAGCTATTAAAAGTAATGCGCTCTGCAGCGATGTGATTAACCAGCGTTCTGGTATCAGCCTTGTTTGCGGCGGCCAGTGTGACAGGTCCAATAACGCCATCCTCTGACACTCGCAATGCTCGCTGCAGTAACATCACCGCACGACGATTGCCCGAATTAACAGCGGTATCAAATACCATTAGCGCAACCGGTAGAGGTAACGCATCTGCTTTAATAGGTAACCAATAATCGCGGTGATAGATGCGTTTAGCATCATCAATTGAAGGCCTGCCCTTTGCCCACACATCTGGGTGTGAACGACGGCTGATGCCATAGATAGTTTCGCCGCCTGGATCATTAGGGTGATTGACATAGCCACCTTCATGATGAAGAACCACATCTAATGCTTTGGCGAAGTTATTCATGAATTTTGTCCATAAAAAAACCCCGAGCTGAGGTTCGGGGTTTAGTGCGCTTAAAGTATTTACAACTTGTGCAAGCTTAGAGAAATATAGCTGTTTTTAAGGGTGAAAAACACGCCAAAAATGGCGCATAGTGAAAATAATTACAAAAAACCCAATAATTCTGCCTGTGCAATCCATAAAAGCACACGTTCTGAACGTTTTAACTTAACCATTTTTACGTAACGACGGTTTATAATCATCCGATGATCTTGCTCGGTTAACTGCTGAACGCACTTATCAATATCTCGCACCCAAGATGGTACGAATACCTGATCAGCTTGATGGCTGAATAAATGCTTATCCGAGCTTGCCCAAATGCCAGTTCGCATCACCTCGCAACAACGTTCTGTAACCGATGTACTAGCATACCCTTGGAGTGCTTCACGAGAAGCCCAAAACTTCCCCCAATCTTGCAGCAAACGATCAAGCTCTTTTGCGTTCAATCTCATACTCCCTGGCAATAGTTATAGCGTCCAACAACTCGACTTTAAAAACACATTCGCAGATCATAAATACCAAACCGAACTCTGGCTCACTTTCGCCAGCTTCCCACCGTTGGTATGTTCTTCTAGCAATACCCATGATTTCTGATACCTGCTCTTGGGTAAACCCTTTCCTTTCTCGGATCAGCTTAAGTATCAAACCACCATGTGGGCCAGTATCGCGCATTAAATAATACCCTTTACCACAACTTCACACTTACCACCGGCGAACTGCTGCATCCTTCTCACTCGCAATACATCAATCTGGCTATCATCGATATAAACCCCGGCTTTACCCAAGGCATCGAGCAAAGACTTTAAGCAGTTATCAATATCGCGTTTTCTGGCATCAGCTGGGTACAGGTACACATCAACCACCAACCGGCCAGCATACTGCTTAGCGCATCGACCTATTAAAACGGCCTCTTTAACTGCCGCCTGAAACTTGCGCCCTGGCAAACTCACCAACACCTTTGTTGTATGGCCAACACGAACAGAGCGCCAATAACTGTTTACTGATGGAGGATAAGGCAAAGTTAGTTCAATCATTCAAGCTCACTTTTATGTTACAAGCATGAGCAGCCATAGCACCCATAGTGTGAAGAATGGCTGAACTTCTATTATTTACGGATCTTTTGCGTGGCGTTGGTCTGCATCTTTCTTGCGTCTTTGTGTTGTTATAAAGCCAAAGCATGTAGTTATGCTCGTCTGCTGCTGCTTTTCGCCTCTGCCTGCTATTCATGATTAAAACTCTAACATCGTGGCTGTTCGCAGTTCCGCACCAACAATGCGGCTACCATCAGCATGGTTAATGTTTATCGAATCAGCGCCCCACCAAGGCACATAAGCCACGCCGCCACGCATTAACCCATAGCGCATGTAATTGGGTGCTGAATCGCTATGAAATTTATTCAACCAAATCTTAGGTATTGCAGCCATTAACATCGCTCATTAAAAATTTATAAAAGGCTAATAAAATCTTGAGAACTTGCAAAATTTAGTTTGTATATGGCTTGCTTAATTGTTTCCCCATATCGTTTCATACGCAGCCAAGTATGAATATTTGGGTAAATTCTGTTTTCGCTTTTATGCCAAAAATCAGCAGGAACTTCTTTTAAAAAGTCAGCAAGATCGATGTCGTAATAAGTTTCTTCGATAACTTTTTTACCAAATCCGTTTTCTGCAATAACAACCGGATATCCGATTCCATCAAAAGGCATTGTGCGAATGACTCTTTTCCCTCCGATAAATCCAGGTGAAGGGCCTATATAGTTAACAATATCGCCAACAGCTACGTAAGGTAATCTTGTCTTGTCAAATGCAGGAACGCTTAAACCTGATGTAATTGCTATCCCAACCAATCCTTTGAGAAAGGATCTTCGTGATATTTTTACACCGCTCACGATTCACGCACCCCTTTAACGATCTGCGCAGCCGATAACAACAGGTGCGCACGGCGGCTATCAGTCAGGCCCTTGGCGTTGTTTAAATGGATCAGCGCTTGGGTAAGCTCCCAATCTAAACAACTGGCTGGTTTTTGTTCGTTGGTTTGGTTCTGCTGTTCATTGCTCATGGTTTAGCTCGCTATAAAAACAATCATCAAAATGGAGGCTATACCCACTAAGCAACAACAAATGCCATGGATTAATGCTGCCTGTTCTTTACGCCGTGCACGTAACTGCGCCACTCTTTTTTGTGTTGCCATGCTCAGTTTTGCCCCTCTTTTACACCTTTGGCGTGTTCCATGTTGGAAAACACAAAAACACCATTCAAAGCCGCTTCACTACTGGCTATTTAAGTTATTTTGCTAATTTCTATTGGCGCTTGGTTGGCGGTTTTTATTTGCTCTTTTAGCCACTCGTGATAACGCTCTAACGCATCCCGTTTAAGGGTCAACATATCCGTATTCACCACACTCACATAAACCAAATCCAGCCCCTTTTGAACATGGTTAAGCAGCCTTTCAGATACCCAAAAATCAACACCCAATACTGCCCATGAGCTTCTGGCAACTTTGCGTAAGTCGTGAGCACTCCACTTTCTTTTTGATATTGATCTAACAATGCGATCGGCATCACTCGACGACATAGCGGTATGCTCGCCAAATAAATAAGGGCCAGTTGAATGCGCTTGGTAAGCTTTCAGAATTGCTACAGAGAACTCAGTAAGAGGAAGGTTGTGAGTTACACCTGTTTTAGTAATGCGCCCAGGTATAGTGATTTGGCCAGCGTCAAAATCAATGTAGTTCCAACGTAGCTGGCGTGTTTCACCAATGCGGGTAGCAAACATCAGCATCAGCATTAACATGGTTTTGGCGGGTTCTGGCAGCGTAATGAAATGACTTGCTACACGGCCAATATCACTCACCATCAAGCTGCCCATTTTAGGCTCAATGCGCTTTTGCACATGATCTTTAAACTGCATCGATAACATAGGATTAATTGTTATCAGCTCTAATTCAGCAGCGCTGGCAAAAACCCGTTTTAAAATGGCAAAATATTGTTTAATCGTTGACGTTTTAAGCGATGCCTTTTGCAGTGGCAGCATTAACATTTCATCGATAGTAATTTTTTTTACATCAGCGATAAAAAGTTTACCCAAGCGCGGCAGTAAATGCTTTTTTATTGCACTGGTAGCACCATTTCGGCGGCTTTTGCTTTTTACCTTTTCCGCTTCCAAGCGTTTTAGATACCAGTTCAGCATGTCGCCTACTGTTCTAAACTCACTACTTTGCATTTGCTCGCCATGGCCAATACGATTAAGCAAAGGCGTAACCAAAGACAACGCATCTTTTATTTTTAGCTCTGGCCAATAACCAATTTTGTGCCTGAGCCTTTTGCCACCTTCATACCTTTGCAAAAACCACGTTGCTTTCGTTCTGCAGCTATGAAAACGAATATGCAGCCTACTGCGTATATCTCGCAGCTCGGTAACTGAGGCGTCATTAACAGCGTTTTTAATGGCTGTCTCAGTAATTGCAATAGGCTGCAAACTCATCAAACATGCACCTCAGTATCTAGACTGATCTGATCAACAACGTTGTGGTAATGCTGTAAGCTGTGATCAATGTCTAATAGCTTATCTGCCATCACATCAGCAAAAGTGAACTTGGCTTTGTCACCATCAACTTGCAGTAATGCCACATGCGCTGCCGTAAGTTCCGCCATGGCCGCTCTAAGGCGGCGTTGATACTCGTCTTTATTCGCCATTGGTCACCGCGGGTTTATTAGTTCGAAAACTTGGCCAGAAACATTCCACCAGGTAAAAGCTGGCAAACAGCCGATCGGCAATACGTTCACCCACATAAGTACCCAGCTGTTCAAAGCCCATATTGGTTAGCACCACCGTGCCCTTGCCTTTCGTTACACGCTGATCAATCACCGCATTAACGATCTTGCTGTCATAATCTGAGGTGCTGCCCAGCTCTATTTCATCCAGTACCAACAAATCAACATTGGCAAAGCTGGCAATCACGCGATCTTCGGTTAAATGGCTATCATGGCGCCGTGCGGCCCGGGCTTTCATTTGAATTTCTAACGCAGTGGCTACCACAGCACTTTTGCCACTGGCATTAAGGGCGTTACATATCGCGCTGGCCATGTGATTCTTGCCCGTGCCAGTGCTGCCACAAAACACCATGTTTTTAACCGCACCGTATTGGCCAAAGTTGCTTAAATACTTGCGGCACGTGCTAATGGCGGTGGCTTGCTCAGGCCGATAAACCTGATAACCTTCAAGCGTTGCCGCCAAATAAATATCCTGCACACCACTGCGTTCAAGCAGGCTTTTAACAGCGCGTTGCTGGCGTTCTGCCTGCACCTGCTCTTGCTGGCGGTGATAGTCGGCCAGTGCTTCGCGTTGCTGAAACGCTAAATACTCGTCTGGCGTAAAGGCGCTGTGCTTGGCATGGGCTTTCACTTTTGCCAACAGGCCGCGCGGAACGTTAATCAAAGTAGGTTTATTCATATTTTCACCGCCAATTCACGGCCCTTTTTGCCCCAGTCTTGCGAGGTCATAGGCTGCCCGTTTTCACCAATGGTTATGCCGCTCTGGCCATTGCCAAAACCCGCTTTTTTCTCGTTATACTGGCTGGCTATCTTTGCCCAGTGCTTGCGCAGCGATGCGGGGCTATGCAGCGTGGTTTTCCAAAAATTATTGGTATGTGCAAAAGCGAATAAAGTCAGCAGGTGCTTTGGCTCTCGGCGATCTTGCGTACGCATTAGTCGTATTTCGTTTGCCCATAGCGCCATGTTTGGTGGCCTGTGATGCTCGCCAAGGGTGTTTTTTAGGATGCCTTCAAGCTGTTTGGCAAGGGATAGATCTTCTTCCGTGCCCCAGTTCTTACCTTTTTGAATAGCCGCATCAGGTTTCAACGGTTCGTCGTCTGCCGAAGGCGACGACACAAGATCTTTTGAAGTTGTCTTTAGTAAGTTGTCTTTAAGGTTGTCTTTAGTGCTGGAACTACTGTTCCCCTTGTACGGAACTGTTGTTCCGTCTTGTGGTAACTGTTGTACCGCCTTAAAGGAACCGTTGTTCCGTCTTTGTACGGAACAGTTGTTCCGGCTTGCCTTACCTTTTAGGCTTTGCTTTTCGCTTTTGCCAGTGGTGATAACCCACTCGCTGATCACTTTGTTAACCCCAACCAACTTCATCAGGCCTGACTTTTCAAGCGTAATCATCTTACGATCAAGAAGTTCAGCTAAGCATAACCTTACGCCCTTTTCAGACACGCCAGTAAGCTCTGCCAAATAGGTGTTAGTAATGCGGTTAGTTTTTTGGTTGTAGCCGTAGGTAATACGAATAATGGCACTCAGCACTCTAAATTGAGCGCCGGTTAAGTCTGCTTTGCACAATTGGTCCTGAATGGCATTGGCCGTTCTGGTGTAACCATCGTCAGTATCGGCAATCACCTGGTTACCCCCATTGCGTTTAGCGTTAAAATCTATTAAATTTGTCGCTGTCATTTGCTTAGCCTATTTAAGTGAGTGACTGGCCCACTCTGAACAGTGGGCTTTTTTATGCGCCTAAAACGCATTGATCTGCTCACTAGCGCCAATATCTCGGATTGATTGGCATCCTTTACCAGTGAACAGAGCAATACGCGCCAGTCTTTCCTGGCTGTCTGGTAACACACACCGGCGGAGGTTGGGATCCAGTGTTATTACCTGCTGCTGTTATTACCCCCACCTGCAGCTGGGGTGGCCTTGCATCAAGTCAGTAAATTAAAAAGCTGTAATGCCCAAATGGCGATTAAAGGCACGTAAAAAATCACCGCAAGAACGGCAGCGATTATCAGCAAAACAAAAGGGTTAATTTTTGGTTGGTTCTTGCGCGCCCATAAAATCGACAAGAACAATACCCAAACATAAATAATGGATGCGAGTTGAAAGCCGCTCATTAGGCCCCCTTTCGGATCGGCGTAGCGGCTTTACCAGGCAAACCCCAATCTTCTTCAGCACTCACCGGCTTTGGCAAATCACGCACTTGGCTTTTTATCAAGGCCTTTAGCGCTAGCGCTTCAGTTACTAGCGCATCAATTCTTGCCTCAATGCCTTCATACTCATCGGGGTCAATAATCCCATCACTGCGTGATTCTCTTATTCCACCAGAGGTTAAGCCCATTTCCTCGCTCAGCCGCAGCAACTGATCGCTAAGCTCTTCTTCGCAGCTCAAATTATTCGGCAACTTAACAAACACACCACCTCGTTGCTGCGCCCATGCCGACAAAATGGCATCGTTATTAGCCTTTTCAGTGAGCAAAATGGCATCGCGCAAATACAAATGGTTGCTGTCGTTTTCCGGGTTAAGCTTGTTGTACATTGAGCCCACATTTTGATAGGTCTCAGATGCAAAGCGATCTACACCATAGCTGTGGCCTAACTGGTAAGCCGCAATGATGGGGCATGAGTAACTAAAAGGTTTTAATGTGTGCTTAGTCATAAAATTAATTACTCTATGCTGCGTTGGCTTGTTTTTCAGCCAACAAGTTATCGATGGCTTGCCCTACTGAATAACTTGGATCAGTAATAAAGCCATCGCGTATCCGGTAAACGGTAGAAATATGACAGCCAATTTTTTCGGCTAAGTCTTTAGGGCTAAGTCCGCGCTCTAAAAGCTGCTGTAGCTTTTGCTGGATGGTAAGTGTTTTCATTTCGCTGCCTGTATTATCCAATTGCATAGATAATTATGCATTGGAGCATAATTGTCAAGCTGGCAGTGTATTGATTTATGCATCAACGGCTGGTGAAATGCACACATGCGAAAAAAAATACATGAAATTCTTGAAGCTCTAAAAGCTGCAAATGGAATAAAAACAGATACCGAGTTAGAAAAGCTAACTGGCGTGTCTCAGCCAACTATTAGCCGGATTCTAAGTCAAAAAACAAAAGTGCCTAAAGACGATGCAGTCAGGGCGCTGGCAGATTTTTTTGGTCTTTCAACAGACCAGCTCAGAGGTTATTCACCTATACCTGATGCATACTTCAATAAAAATGAAGTATCCATGATGGAAGAAACTTCAATTTACAAACGCACACCTGTTTTAACTGCAATTAAAGGAATGGCAAAGATGGGCCAGGATGGCTACTACGAACAAGTTGAAGAAGGTATTGAAGGTTATATAGAGCTACCCATGCGCAGCACAACTGGCTTTGCACTTATTGCCCGTGGCGATAGCATGTACCCTGCCATTAAAGACGGCTTTGTGGTGTGGTGCGACATTGCAAGTCAATTTGTTACAGGCGATAACGTTGCCATACACAAGCGCAACGGCGCTAAAATGATTAAAGAATACCGCAGCAATCAAAACGGTTATACCGAGCTAAAAAGCATTAACGGTGGCGAAGTGCTGCGCATACCAAATGCTGAGATAGAAAGCATATATTTAATCAGAGGCGTACTACACCCCAGCGCTATAAGGCATTTAGACTAATGCCAGTATTTAAGCTTTATTACTTAAGTGATGGTGATGACCACCAAGCTAAAAGCATAAAGCTTGATAAAACACCTGAACCTGGCGAGGTTATATTTCCTGATCATGGGCTTTATCATCTTGTTGTTCGAAGTCGCAAACAAAAGACAGCCGTTCACTTAGATCTGTCGAAAGGCTGTCAATCGCATGCTGAGGCAATACTTGTAGCACAGCAGATTGAGCACTGGCCAACAACCAAGCGGCAAAGTTAACCACATCGTTATGAGTAAACTCCATTTTTGGCCACATCAAACACCTAATTGTTGAAATTCCCACGTCCGCAATATTTCTTGCCGCAACATAATGCGCTGCAGCTAGCCTTTGGCTTAAAGAAGGCTCTGGCCCTATATTAATTATTTTAATACTCACATTTAATTCGTTGTGCCAGCGCTCTGCAGCGTGATAGCTGCAGCGCTTACACACGTTATCTATTTTCGCCTTTTTGTACTTGCTCATCAAAACCTCAAAAAAAATTTAATAAATTATGCGTTAATGCATTGACTGATTATGCTTTAGTGCATAATATCAGCTTAACAAAAGATGCAAATAATGCAAAGGCACCAAAAATGAAAACACTTGGCGATTACATCCTTAACCATCAAAGCAAGCCATCAAAGCTGCAACGTACCATTTGGACCATTAGCGCGGTTGTCACTGTGCTATTCGTTGCCGCAGTGGTTTGGGGGCGCTAATGAAAACTATGTTGATCGTTAGCATGCAACAACATGCACGTGAAATGGCCGCCAGTGCCAACTACATCAGCAAAGCGCTGGCAAGCAAACACGCCATTGGTGCTACCTGCGCCACTGAAATAGCCCGCGAATATTTAAGCGATGCCGCCAGTACCCTGCAGTTTGCGTTTAGCCTGGCAGAACAATCGCCCACCAAGCTGCGCACCATTCGCCGCATTAACAATAATCGCCTGTTAAAGCTAGAACGCCAAACAATGGGAGTAACCCTGCCATGATCGCCACAACCTACACCCAAGCGCAGCAGTTAAAAGCCGCATCAGCCATCCCCATGGACATTAAAAACCATGCGCAAGGCTGGCAACTGGTTAGCCGTTATCAGTCGTTAAGTTTTGAAGAACGCAGAGCCATTTTAACGCTGTCGTTTAAAGCCATTGAGCAGCACGGCAACTTGCGCGCTTATCACTCAGAGCCAGCCAAGTTCTTTGATCAGTTTTGTACCGACAATCGCAAAGGCGCGGCACTGGCCAGCAAGCTAAAGCAGCTTAACTTGCTGAAATGCTACGAGGGCAAATTCAGTTTAACCGTTTCGGCCATCAACATGATCGAATCTATCAATCAACCAGCAGCGGAGCACTAACCATGACTGCAGCCTTAAAAATGGCCTCACCAGGCGAACTATGCACCCACACCAAAAAGCTGATGGCGTTTTGCCAAACCGAGGGCAAAAGCATTAAAGCCATGAAGCGCTTTATTGGTGTTACCGACACGTTCATGCAGCAGCTGCTGGCCGGAATGTTAGAGCAAAAGCTAATTTGGCGGCAAAGCAACGGCATGTACAAAACCACGCAGAACAAACTGCACTTAATTGAAGAGTATGCAGCCAATAGCACCGGTGACTTATTAGCACTGGCCAACGCGCCAGTTGAACCAACACCAGAACCAGAACAGGCCGAAGAAGTGATCGAACTGGATTTACCCGAGCCAGCCCACTTTGCCCAGGCTAACGAATTTGCCAGCAAAGCATTTGACATGGATGCCATGGCAGCAGAGTTTGATAGCGAACAAGCCAAGGCCGATCAGCATGTGGTTGATAACATCGATGCTAAACAGCGCGCCTTAAACTACTGCAGCATGCTGTTATCACCCACCAGCACAGAGCTGCGCCGCTGCTTAGACGAACTGCAAATGGATCTGGCGGTAATTCGGTTAAATCAAATGGGGAGTAAATAACCATGTTTGCCGTATTTGGTAAAAGCTACGAAAAAGCGCGTGAAAAAGCGCTTAAAAAAACCAGTCGTTTTGTTGGTAAAGGCAAAAACTATCGGCAGCTCACTGATGAAGAGTATCAACAAGCATTAGCTGAAAACACCGAAAAGCTGTTTCAGCAAATGAAGCCACTTGTTTTAAGTAAAGAATACAGCAGCCCTGAAATATGCAGCCAGTTTATTAAGCTTGCAGAAAAACAATGTTATCAAGGCTTGGCAGTAAAAATTAAAGCGCCAGTGCAAAGCACAGATAAAAAAGGCCGCCTGCGCGTTGCCGCTAAGTGGGTTAATTACGTTGCTGGTAATGACTACACAGACGCCAGCAAAAACGGGGGCCGCTAATGTTTAAAGAATACCGGTCAAACAACCAGGGCTGCCGCATGGCCGCCCCTATCGCTCGCGATGCTAAACCGCCAAAGCCTAGCATGAACAATCGCACGGCAGCACCACGCTATAGCCAAGATTACGTTTACGGCTTTGCGATCATTAAAAAATCGCGCAAGTTCAAAGAATCAGAGCAGCCATTTAACAACCCTATGGGCTGGATCTTACCCGGCGGCCACTGGACCAATAACAACGGCGTAGTAATGGACATCGCCCGCCGCATTGATCAATACATCGTTGCCGCGGGTGGCCTGCCAAAAGGTTGGTTAGATAAAAAGGAAATTGCAGCATGAGCAGGCAATATTATCTACGCGACACGCGCAGCAATGTGGGCAGTAATGCCCAGTTTTGGGCCAATGCTGGGGGCTATACCACTAACCTGAATGATGCAGAAGTATTCACCGAAGAAAATGCACTACGCCAACACCGAAGCCGTGAAACTGACTTGCCTGTAGCAGTAGATTTTATAACAGGTAAAACACGCCAACGTGTTGACTGCCAGTGGCTGGAAGCTTCGCCAACCCTGCGTGATGCAGACAAGCACGTTGTTATTGTTGGTGGGCAATTTGATGGAAACGACGTTCTGTTTGTTGGTGACAACGGGCAGACCTTCGAGCTTGATGAAGCAAAGGTATTTGAGCTTGAAGAAGGTTGCATACTGGCTGCAACAAACTACAACTACCGCATTTACCCATACGACGATATTAAAGCCATTTCTCGGCTAACGGTTAATGCCGCTCATGTTCTACCAAAAGCTTGTGCCAAGTACGCCGGGTTTAATCTTATTGAACCACCAAAGCCACGCAAACCGGTTTACCACTGTCACGGCTGTGGTGTGTTTATGAGTGAATACCAGTTTTACGCATCTGACTGCCGCAGGTGCGGCGTTAGTAACCGGCCATAAGGAATTATTATGACCAAAAAATACAACATCATCTACGCCGATCCGCCGTGGTCATTTTACAGCGTTAAAACAGGCGGCAGCATGAAATCTGGTGCAGCGGCAAAGTATCAAACCATTACGCTTGATCAAATGAAAGCGCTCGATGTACCCGCGCTGTGCGACAAAGATTGCGTATTGATCATGTGGTACGTAAGCAGCCAACCGCAAGAAGCGTTAGATCTGGTTAAGGCTTGGGGCTTCACCCTTAAAAACATGAACGCTTTCATTTGGCGCAAGCTATCAACAAACCTGATCCCACACTTTGGCATGGGCTACTGGACACGCGCCGGTGCTGAATGTGCGCTAATTGCAGTGCGTGGTAAACCTAAAGCAGAGTGCCGCAGTATTCGCCAAGTGCGTGATGAAGTGGTAGGCGAACACTCAGAAAAGCCAGCCATATTCCGTGATGAAATTGTAAAGCTGTGCGGTGATTTGCCCAGGCTAGAAATGTTCGCTCGCACCGCACCCGCTGGCTGGGATGTGTTCGGCAATGAAGTGGATGGCACTGTGCACATCGATGGCAACGAACCCACCGCGACAACTTGCGACGCACCAGCAGAACCCATTGCTACTGAACGCAAAGCTATTGAACTGATCACATTAGAATTCACCAGCGAACAACTGGCCGAACAACTCGCCAGCGGCAAACTAGCTTTTGATGGTGATCACTTAGCGTTAATGCTGCAACTCGATGGCATGTTTGGCAAGCGCGACACTTACACCACCAGCCAGATCCGCACCGCTATTTTAGCGCTAGATGAACCCGGCATGATAACCAAAGGCGGTGAAGTGGTTGCTGCCGTTTCCCAAGTCGACGACATAAGTGTCGTCGAGTTAGCTACCGAGATAACGGAACCAGCTACCCATATAAGCGAGCCAGCCACCGAAATAACAGAAGAGCAAAACGATCTGTTTGTGCATTTTGATGAAGCCATGGCCGCAGAAGCCGAACCCAAACCTAAGGTTATCACCAGTAAAGCTGATCAAGTTAAATCTGATGATGCCGGAGTGTTTTTTGATCAACTGCAAATACCACAAAACATCAGATCCATTGGGGCAGAATGTGAAAAAACAAAAATGTGGCGTAGCGGCCATGCCATTTGGGGTAAAGGCAATTTTAACCCAGGTAAAATCGATGGTATTGGTATTAAAACCTCAGGTGATTTTAAAAAAGGATATTTTTATGAGCCAATTTTAGTGGTTTTTCACCAAGGCAAAAATGCAGGTGAATACCCAAGCTGGCCAGAAGCGCTATCAGCATTAGACGCACTACTGAAACCACAACCCGAAACACCACAAGTCGAAGCCCATCCCTTTTTTAGTGGCTTTTACAACGGCAACGCCACCTATGTGCAAACAGTAAAAGACAAAATAGAGCGCGTTAAAACACTGAGCCATGAGCAATGCAAAGTAGCGCTTACGCTAAGCAACTTAGGCAGCAGCGCTACAGATGCAGTAAACCGCCGCATTAAACAGTTAGAACGCGAGGGCATGGCAGCATGAAAAACAAATTATCGGATCTTAACAATCACTTGTTCGCGCAGCTTGAGCGTTTAGGCAATGAAACGTTAAAAGGTGAAGAACTGGCCAAAGAAATTGATCGCAGCCATGCCATTACCTCAGTTGCAAAAGAAGTGATCAGCAATGCGCGCTTGGTACTCGATGCACAAAAAGCTTATGACGGCGGCAACCTGCACTTGCCTAGCCCTATGCTAGAGGTAAACAAAAAATGAGCCGATACGTTTACACACCCGCCATGCTTGAGTTTATCGAAACCGGTTTTAAAAAAATGGGTGTAACCGATTTAACCAAAGCGTTTAATGGCAAGTTCGGCCTCTGCAAAACGCCAAAACAAATTAAGGCCTGCATCAGCAACCACAAGTTTAAGTGTGGTCGCATTACTGGCCAAATTAAAAAAGGCGTATACAAGCTGTTCAACGCTGAGCAAGCCAAGTTTATTGAAGATGAATACAAAAACTTAACCATCCCGCGTTTAACGTTAGCGTTTAATGCAAATTTTAAAACCAACATGACAGTAAACCAGATCCGCGGCTTTACTCGCAACCACTGCTTAAAATCTGGCAGAACAGGCCAGTTTAAAAAAGGCCATTCAACATGGAACGCAGGCATGAAAGGCTGGGAAGCTGGCGGCAGGTCAATCGAAACACGTTTTAAAAAAGGCGTTGAAAGCGGCAGCATTAAACCCATTGGCTCAGAAAGAATATGCAGCAAAGACGGCTATATCATCATAAAAATAGCCATGCCAAATAAATGGCGCGCCAAGCACCTGGTTGAATGGGAAAAGCACAACGGCCCTTTACCAAAAGGCATGCGCCTGTGGTTTAAAGATAACAACCGCACTAACTGGCATATCGACAACTTAATGCTGATCACACGCGCCCAGGGCGCAGTGATAAACAAACTAGGGTTTGGCGATGTACCAGCCGAGCTGAAACCCGCCGCCATAACACTGGCCGAAATAACAATGAAACGCCGCCAACTCACTCAGGATGCCGCAGCATGAATGATAAAACCGAAAACCCAGCAGAAATTTACCTGGTAGCAGACGCAGAGCATGGCCACGTTTGGAGTGATGATCCAGCGCCAGGCGAAGGCATGCGCGAAGAAGATGCTACTCGCTATGTGCGGGAGGATATTTATTTAGCGCTGCAGGCGCAGGTTGAGCAGTTGCGGAAATACGGAAATTTAATGTGCGTAAACCTAGCTTATAGCACCGATGCGTTTGCAGAAGAATATAGGTCTTTATGGAAAGAAGCGCAAAACAAAACACCAGCCCAATGCCTTACTGAGATTAAAGCACAGGCTGTTGAGGAGTTTTGCGCATCATACGAGGGATTAGCGATTGATCAATGCCCAACAACAGATGAGTGCTCAGAAGATCTGGTTACCGGATGGAAAGCTGGCAACATGGATTGCAGAATGGCTGGCAGGAAATACGCCAACCAACTACGCCAAGCGGCTAAGGGTGGTGAGTGATGGAATTAGAAAAAATCAGAATAATATTGGCTAAGGCACCAGATGGAGCAACTCACTGCACTGATACGGTTCCAAGCATGAACCTTTATGCAAAGGTGGTTCACTTAGGTGGCTTTTATGTGAGTCTAGGCAACAAGTGGGAGCCATACCCTGTTTATGCTGGTGTCCATTTACTATCCGATTTGCAAACTATCATAGAAGCAAAAGAACACATCGCTGAGCTTGAAAAATGGATTGCCGCTATAGCGGACGACCACCCACAAATACCAGACTGGATCCAGCAGTCAGCGCGCAGTTTATTGGCTAAAGGTGGTGAGTTATGAAAGAACTAGCTTACAAAGTTGCATCCGGGCAAATAGAAAACCCAAAAGTCACCCTTGAAGTTGATGGTGAAAAGCAAGTGTTTGAATGGCGTGAAGCAAAGGTTTTTTGCTTTGGATATTTAACTGGTCTTAAAGCGTCAAAGAACCCACCCAAAGTTGATGATAGAACAGTTAATGGTGGTGAGTGATGGAAAATTATTTTTACTGCCAAAAAAACACAATGGAAAAGGCTGGATCACGCGCAAGAGGTGACAGGCTTCAGGGATTGTATCAGATTTGTGAAACACAAAAAACAGTTGGCACAGTAAGGCTTGAGGGTTATGTAAACGCATTGCATGAAAGCGATAAGCTGGATGCGATACACCTTAGAGATATGGCTTTGTATATGCAGAGGTTAGAGACTGAGCGCGATGCACTTAAATCGCAGGTTGCCGCCTTTGATAATTTGCTTCACACAGTAGCAAATCAGTATGACGGCAACGATACAACAGAGTGGTCTATTGGCGCTAACCATGTATTCAAATTATTTACAAAAGAAATTTGTTCTATACAAAACAAACTACGCCAGCGGGCCAAACAAGCAACCGGCACCTGGCTAAAAGATAGCAATACGCATTGCAATGGCAAAGCTAAGGGTGGTGAGTAATGCAAGTTAAATTATCGGTAGGCGCACTAGCGCCGCACATAACTGAGCAGCTTGATAATTTCGGATTAATGGTAGATGGCGCGGATCACTATCAACACCACTTAAATGCAGTTACCAGGCTGTTGTTGAACAATTATTTAACGCCATCACAAGCTGAAAAAATACGCGGCAAAATCATTAAGCAGGTTTTTGCGAATATGCAGGCCAAGGGGGAGTGATGTTTATTTCACTGGGTAAATTATACCGATACAAGGGTGTGACTTTTGACTATCACGACTACTTAGGTCCGATAATGCTTAACCGAAAAACCTTTAATGAACGCCCTTGGCGCTCAGTCAAGCGTAGGCAATGGGCTTTATTTGCCAAGTGGTACAAGCTAAGCAACGAACAGAAAGAACTTTATAGGATTAACTAAAATGAACCCACAGCAACTAAGACAAATGGCCGCTGAATCTGATCGGGTTACGCTTACATTGCCCCGCCCATGGAAAGGCCGGCCAAAAGATTTCCCGCGCGGCGAACTGCTTTGTGAACAGCCAACCAGTAACGTGGTAAGCATAAAAAGCATCAGCTTAGTTAAATGGTTGGATAAGCACGGCCTATGAAATACCTAACCCAAGGCGGCGAAAGCCAAGAACGTTTTGATCTGCTGATCAGCCTAACGCGCATCAGCAGTGACGATATCAAGTACGCATTAAAGCATTATTTAGTTACTGGGTTAGATGAAGTAACAGCGGCAGCATTAAACGAGGTGCCATTAAGCAATTTTACTCGAGCGTTAAAAAAATTAAATCAAGCAGCGGCCACAGTTGAGCGGATCAAAGAACTCGACTGGCAGCACCTAAATCAGTTAAGTGATAAGTTTAAAAGGGTAAGTTAATGAGCAAAGGCATAAATAAGGCGATTTTGATTGGCAACCTTGGCCAAGATCCAGAAGTGCGTTACTCGCAAAGCGGTAATGCTGTGTGCAACCTAAGCATTGCCACCAGCGAAAGCTGGACCGACAAAGCCACTGGCGAAAAGAAAGATCAAACCGAATGGCATAAAGTGGTGATCTATCAGCGCTTGGCTGAAATTGCTGGTGAGTACCTGCGCAAAGGCTCAAAGGTTTATATCGAGGGCAAGCTTAAAACGAGAAAATGGCAAGACAAAGACGGCATCGACCGTTACACCACCGAAATAGTATGTGACGAACTGCAAATGCTCGACGGTGCACCGCAGCAGCAAGGCGGCCAGCAACATGCGCCACAGCATAACGGTTATCAGCAGCAGAACCAAGGTTACCAACCGCCACAACATGGCTATCAGCATAACCAAGGGTATCAGCAACCACCAACCGCACCGGGGCCACGTTCCAACACTGGCCAACAACAAAAATATCAGCGTAAGTAATTGAGGTGATTTATGGGTGCAGCAGAAAAAATAGTATTTCAGTTACCAACGTGGATCCGTGGCGGTTTGCTGCCGCAGATTTACGGCATTTCCGAAGATGCCGCGCGAAAATATCGTGACCGGGGCATTTGGCTTGAAGGTGTTCACTGGAAAAAGGATCCTGTAGGGCGTATTGTCTACAATCCAGAGAACATCAACAAATGGTTTTCAAATGAATAAACTGCCAAAAGGCATAGATAAGTTACCTACTGGCGTTGAGGTAAGAGGCGATGCAGTGCGCATATCTTTCACGTATGAAGGTATGCGCTGCCGAGAGCCCATAACGGGCCACTCTAAGCTTAGCAAGGCGGTGATCTTATATGCAGACAATAAGCGCAGAACCATCGTTACTGAAATTAAAGATGGGCGGTTTGACTACGTTAAGCACTTTCCTGAATCAGAACGCGCAAAGCTATTCAGCGGTTATGGCGGCAAAGATAGCCGCAGAACAGTAGATGACGGCGTAAAAAAATGGCTGGCAGTTCAAGAAGCCACTAAGGCAAAAAGCACATTTACTAACTACCGTAAAAAGTCGCGGCGGGTGGTTGAGTATTTTGGCAAACGAAAAATGCGCGACATTGCCAAATCCGAAATGGAGCTTTACCAGGCCGTGCTATTACGCGAAGGGTTATCACCAAAAACCGTAAACGATATATTCACCATCATTCGTGGTGTTTGGGCTGATGCTTTCAGTGATAGCGCTATTGAGCACAATATAATGGAGCGAATTAAAAACGTTGAGCGCGATGCACTGGACGAAACAGCCGATCCATTTGACCGCGAAGAAATGGCGCGAATAGGAGCCACAAACAGCTTACAACCAGAAAATATAAACATGCTGATGTTCTGGTGTTGGTCTGGCCTATCATATTCAGAAATTATTGCGTTAGCCTGGGAAGATATCGACACGGTAAAATGGACGGCAAAAATAAACCGAGCTCGGGTGCTTGGTGATTATAAAGTACCTAAAGAGCGTTCACGGGTAAGGGTTATTGAGCTATTGGATCCGGCTATCAGATATCTTAAACAGCAAATGCAGTACACCGCTATGCTACCCGCTAAAGAATTTGCCGTTAAAAACCGCGATAACATCACTAAGCGATCCGACAAGATCAGGCTGGTGTTTATGAATGGTGATATGCCATGGAGCCAAAGCACGTACCGCACATGGTTTGAACCACACCTAAGAAAAGCAAAAGTAAGACACCGTGGGCCAAACCAATGCCGACACACGTTTGCCAGTCAGTTATTAACCAGTTACGTGCCAATGGAATGGATCGCGCGCCAGCTTGGGCACTCTGATACCACGATGATTAAAAAACATTACGGTAAGTGGATCCCGAAAGATTCAAAACGGCAAGCTGATCTAATATCGCAGATGTTAGGCGTGGTAGAAAAAGAGGAAAAAAGCGAGCTGGGGCGGACTGGAAAAGCTTAATTTTGCCCCAAATCTGCCCCAAACAACATTTTAAACACTATAAAATCGTTTAAAATCACACACATAATCTGGCGGAGAGAGAGGGATTCGAACCCTCGTTAGGGATTAACCTAAACACACTTTCCAGGCGTGCGCCTTCAGCCACTCAGCCATCTCTCCGGAACTTGCGTTGCAAGCGCGGCTATACTAGGGAAAAAGGCCGCGCTTAGCAATAACTAATTGGTATAGCAGAAGCTTATTGCCGCTATTTTGGCCAATCCCTGTGTTACAAAAACTAAGCGTTACCTTTTACTACGGTTTTTTGTTCTTTAGCAAAATTCAACATACGGTCTAGCGGCAGTAATGCTCGCTCACGCAGTTGCGCATCAACAAAAATTTCATGGCCAGTAGGCTCTAGCAGCGCTTCCTCAATCGCTTTTAAGCCGTTCATTGCCATCCAAGGGCAATGCGCGCAGCTGCGGCAAGTTGCGCCGTTACCGCCGGTTGGGGCTTCCATAAACGTCTTGTTTGGCATTAACTGTTGCATCTTGTAAAAAATACCGCGATCAGTCGCCACAATAAAAATGTCATTCGGTAAGGTTTGGCTGGCTTTAATCAGCTGGCTGGTCGAACCGACAGCATCGGCTAACTGCACCACGCTATCGGGCGATTCAGGGTGTACCAGTATAGCGGCTGTTGGATATTGCTTTTTCAGCTCAATTAACGCTTTGGCTTTAAATTCGTCGTGTACAATACAGGCGCCGTTCCACAGCAACATATCAGCACCGGTTTGCTTTTGCACATAAACGCCTAAGTGCTTATCCGGGCCCCATAAGATTTTCTTACCCTGGCTGTCTAGGTAGTCCACAACATCTAAGGCAATAGAAGACGTGACAACCCAATCGGCACGGGCTTTAACGGCCGCAGAGGTGTTAGCGTATACCACGACTACGCGGTCAGGGTGGGCATCGCAAAACGCTGAAAATTCGGCCGCTGGGCAGCCTAAGTCTAACGAGCAGGTCGCTTCCAAGGTTGGCATAATGACCGTTTTTTCTGGCGTAAGAATTTTAGCGGTTTCGCCCATAAACTTAACGCCAGCCACCAACAAGGTTTTTGCAGGGTGCTGATTACCAAAACGCGCCATTTCTAAAGAGTCCGATACACAACCACCGGTTTCTTCGGCCAACGCTTGAATTTCTGGATCGGTGTAGTAATGCGCCACTAACACCGCATTTTTTTGCTGTAATAAGGTTTTGATCCGCGCTTTGTAAGCGGCTTTATCATCGTGACTTAATGGCACAGGCTTTTTCGGGAAAGCAAAATCTTGCTCTGAAAAATACAACGGCTGATCCATAGAAGATACTCAGTAGCTGGTCAAGGTCGCGTATTATATAAGGCATAGCATAAAAAGGACAGTACGGATGTGAGAAGCGATTGAGTGAGTTTTTAGAGATGCTATGAATTCTGAGTATTTGCGAAGTGGTGGGTCGTGCTGGATTCGAACCAGCGACCAATTGATTAAAAGTCAACTGCTCTACCAACTGAGCTAACGACCCGCTTCGGTATACTGTATTGTGCAATTTGGTGGGTCGTGCTGGATTCGAACCAGCGACCAATTGATTAAAAGTCAACTGCTCTACCAACTGAGCTAACGACCCAAACAGGGTAAACACGAAGTGGTGGGTCGTGCTGGATTCGAACCAGCGACCAATTGATTAAAAGTCAACTGCTCTACCAACTGAGCTAACGACCCACTTCGGTGTACTTGTTTTTGCGATTTGGTGGGTCGTGCTGGATTCGAACCAGCGACCAATTGATTAAAAGTCAACTGCTCTACCAACTGAGCTAACGACCCTAACCGCGGACGCATATCTTACTGATTTACGTAATTAGTGCAACCAAAAACTGTATTTTTTTCGGCTTTAGCCGGCTGACTGCTTAAAATCCCAGCGGATTGGTGTAAGGCTGCAGACGAATTGTTTAATCGCTAAACAACAGAAAGAAAAAACCCGGCACCAGGCCGGGTTGATCATTTAAGCGCCTCGAGGCGTTCCTTTGCCAGTTTGGCAGCCGTAGAGCTACCATGTGCAGATACCAGAGTTCGATAATGCCCTAAAGCGGTGGCTTTATCGTTGTTGCGTTCTGCTATCTGTCCAAGCTTCAATAATGCATCTGCCACTTTGCTTGATTCGGCGAAGTTTTTCACTACGCGTTCAAACTCCGTTTTCGCTTTAGCTAGCTCGCCATTGTTAAACAACAACTGCCCTAACCAATAGTGTGCGTTGGGTGCATATACTGAATTTGGATAAGTACGCAAAAAGTTCTCAAATTCAGGAATAGCAGCATCATAGCGTCGGTCTTTCAACACCATGTTGACTGCTCTGTCATAGGCGTCGTTTTCCGAGACGTTACCCGAAACCATGACAGCCGGGCCACTCGTAGCCGGTGTGGCTGAACTCGGTGCAGCGTTAGATGCCCCACCTTGTACAGCACTCACCCGCCGTTCTATTTCCTGGTAAATATCACGCTGTCGCTGGATAATCTCGTCCAGCCGGTATGAATGAGTTTCAGTGACCCCGCGGAGATCGCTTACTTCATCCAGTAGAATCTGCAATTGTTGCTGCATACGCACTTGGCCTTCGGCGCGGGCTTCAACCACCCGCTCCAACGTTGCCAATCGCTGTTCTACTGTACCCACTGCAGCTGCAGTGGCTGATGTTGAAGTTGTTCTGCCGCTTTTACTTATCTCAGTAACCGGCGCCGGATTTGCCCAGACGCCAACACTGACTAAGGACATTGCTATAAGCAGAGGTTTCTTCACTATCATCCTCACTCGTACCTTTTTAATTAGTAAACTAATACACCGCGACGGTTTTTAGCATAAGCTGATTCGCCTGTCTCACGTACTGCTGGCTTTTCTTCGCCGTAGCTTACTGTAGAGATCTGGCCAGCGCTTACGCCCAGGTTCTGTAAATACTGAACCACAGACATTGCACGACGCTCGCCTAACGCGATGTTGTACTCTGGCGTGCCACGTTCGTCAGTATGACCTTCAACAGTCACACGTACGCTTGGGTTAGCGCGCAGGAACTCACCGTGAGCTTGCAGAACTTCTGCAAATTCTGGGCGGATAGTTGCTTTGTCGAAATCGAAGTATACGGTGTTTTCACGACGTAATGCTTCCATTTTTAAACGCATTTGTTCAGCAGCAGCAACCGCTGGATCTACACGTTCAACTTGTACAGTTTGAACTGTGTTAGCAGACGTGTCAGCGTCGCCAGCACCTGTTGAAGACTTTGAGCTACAAGCAGCTAAAGTTAATACTGGAACTGCGATTAACAGACCTTTTAACACTTTATTTAAGTTCATCATTTGTCCTTAGATTAGATTAGATTTACCAAGTTTTACCAAGTTTTTTTATAAAAAAGGTGACCAAGCCGGCGATTTCACCTGTCCATCAGCCGCCGGTAGTCGTGCTTTAAAACGCCCATCCATAGAAACCAGTGCCAACACTTGCGAACGACCATGCATAGTGCTGTAAATTATCATCGAACCGTTAGGAGCAATACTCGGTGACTCATCTAGGTTAGTAGCGGTCAACACTTGCAAATAACGGCTTTGTCTGTCCATTCTTGCCAGGTGGTAGCGGCCGTTGGTACGGTTAACCATAACAACCGACTGACCATCTGGTGAGTAAGTCCCCGCCAGATTCATTTCGCCTTCGAACGTTAAACGACGGGTATCGCCTGTGTTCAAATTTACGCTATAAAGTTGTGGATTACCACCGCGCTCAGAACTGAACACAATTTCTGTACCATCTGGTGACCAGCTCGGTTCTGTATCAATGGCGCGATGACTGGTCACGCGGGTTAACGCTTTGGTGGCCACATCCATCACATAAATTTCTGCATTGCCATCTTTTGACAATACCATCGCAATCTTTCTGCCATCAGGTGACCAGGTTGGGGCACTGTTAATACCCGGGAACGAGGTCAAAATGGTACGACGGCCGCTGTAAATATCTTGAATATAAATTTGTGCCTGACGCTTTTCAAAAGTGACATAAGCTAATTTGGTACCGTCTGGTGACCAGTTAGGCGACATCAATGGTTCTTTCGAGCGTAATAATACTTGCTCATTATAGCCGTCATAATCAGCAACGACTAATTGATATTGAAATTCTGCATTAGGACGCACTAAAACATAAGCAATCTTGGTTAAGAAAGCACCGCGTTCACCGGTTAATTTTTCGTAAACAATATCGCTAATGCGATGCGCGTACTGACGGAATTGACTACCGTTAATCGTGGTTTCACGACTGTCTAACAAGTACTGTGGCGAACCACCTAAGATACCGCTATTCAACATCTGGCTGCTTAAACCGGTGCTACCTTTTAATACATCAATTAATTCAAAGCTCACACTGTAACGGTCGATGCCAATCTCAGTAATAGAACCCATTAAAATGGCTTCTACACCTTCTTTTGCCCAAGCTGAAAAATTAATGTCAGCTGCGGTTGCAGGACGCTGTGGCATTTTTAAAAACGAAATAGGATTAAACTTACCGCTACGCATTAAATCGGCAGACACGACATCCGCGATATTTTCTTTAGGCAAGGTAGTGCCTTTAAACGTGAACGGTAACACCGCCACCGGACGGGCAGAATCAACACCACCGGTAATCACAATTTCTAAAGAGGCATGCGCTTGCATACCGACCAGCAGTAAGACACTGCAACCTAATTTACGTAAAAAATTCATCATCTAAATTCTGGTGCCACCGTTAATGTTATGTCTTTGAGTTGGTTATATACATCAGGATCAGCTGACATCGGCAAGGTCCCTGCCCGATTTACCGCTCGCACTGCTGCATCACATACCACCCGCTCACCGCTAATCACATTGACACTTGTCACAAAACCATTAGTTGCTAAGCGAATATTTACCCGACAAGTACGGCCACGCATGGTCGATTCATCTTTAATCAGGTTTCTATCAATCGCATCGCTGATCATCGCGGTATAGCGTTGAACCTCAGTCACAGCTTGTTGTGATCTGGCTCTGCGCCGAGCTTCCGCTTCTGCAGCTAATTGTTCTTGAATCATCCGCTCGCGTTCGGCTTGCTCTCGCTCTTCACGTGCTTTTTGTTCACGTTCAGCTTGCGCTTTGGCTAACGCGGCTTGTTCCGCTTTGCGTTTCGCTTCTGCTGCTTTGGCCGCTTCTTCGGCTTTTTTGCGTTCTTGCTCTTTCGCTAACCGCTGTTGCTCAGCTGCGCGCGCTTTAGCCGCTTCGGCCTCTTGTACTTTCTTTGCTTCTGCGGCAGCTTGTCTTGAAGCCTGGACTGCGGCATCCGCTTTGCGTTTTTCTTCTGCTACCCGTTTTAAGCGGGCTTCTTCTGCTGTACGTGAATTTTCAGCTTCTTTCGCACGGCGTTCTAAATCTCTAATACGTTTCTCTTCAGCTTTACGTGTGTCATCTTGCTGTTTTTTAATCTCAGCAACACGCTGTTCTAACGCTTGTTTGTCAATCGCCACCGCTTCAACAGGCGCCGGTGGTGGCGGAGGTGGCGCATCGGCACTGAGCCCTGCTTCACCCGATAACATAATTTCAGTTGGCTTTGGCCAAAAACTTAAGGTACTGATGAATAAACCCAGCACTAACGCAAGATGCAAGCCTACTGATTTTGCCAGTGGTTTTTGCCACCACTTTGCTTGCAACTCAGACTTCATTGTCAGTCATCAACCCGACAGCGGGAGCCCCAGCGTTTTTTAACACATTGATCAGGCGTATTACTGAATTGTAATCCACACGACCATCACCTTTTACTATCACCTGAGTGCCAGGCTCGATACTTAACCAACTTGCAACCTCAACCTGTAACTGTGACGCGGTAAAAGGGCCTTGCTGGTTACCGTCTTTTTCAAAATAATACAAGCCATCTTCATCAACGGTGGCCACCAAGGGCGTTTTACCGTCTTTCATTTGTTCAATCGGTTCTGCCGCTGATTTTGGCAGTTCAACCTTCACACCTTGCGTGATAATCGGTGTGGTAATCATAAAAATCACCAACAACACCAGCATAACGTCGATATAAGGTACTACGTTAATCTCAGCAACTGGGCGGCGCTTTTTACGCGGGTATATCATTAGCCTTGATCCCCGCTACTGACCTGGCGATGCAGAATGTTCGCAAACTCTTCAACAAAGTTGATGTAGCTGCTTTCAATCTGCTCAACCTGCGTTGAAAACTTGTTGTAAGCAATAACGGCCGGGATGGCAGCAAATAAACCAATTGCCGTTGCAATTAGGGCTTCGGCGATACCTGGCGCCACCATCGCTAAGGTGGCTTGTTGCACAGCACCTAACGCGATAAAAGAATTCATAATACCCCAGACAGTACCGAACAAACCGATATACGGGCTGATCGAACCGACAGTGGCTAAAAACGGCAAATCCGATTCTAAGCGTTCTACTTCGCGCGACAGACCTACGCGCATGGCACGATGCGTACCATCCATCACTGCCGCTGATTGGCGACTCGTTTTGTGCATACGCGCGAACTCTTTAAAGCCTGACTTGAACAAGGCTTCCATACCGTTGGCTTGTTGGCGCGCACTGACTTCAGCATATAACTTTGATAAATCAATACCCGACCAAAAACGGTCTTCAAACTTTTTCGCATCACTTAACGCTTCGGTTAAGATCTTCTTGCGTTTAAAAATCATCGCCCACGAGGTTACTGACATCCCCACCAGGATTAACATTACTGCCTGAACAACTATGCTGGCATCGAGCAATAAATGCAGAATGGAAATTTCACCTGACACGCGATAATACCTCTGTTATTTCTGCGGGTATTGAACGAGCTTTTAACTGCTCTGGGTCAACACACGCTATCTTAATCTCTGCAGCACACACAATTTGTTGCGCTGCATTGTGAATTTCTTGTTTAAAACTTAAACTAGCACGCTTTAAGGTACTGATTTCACTGGACACCGTCAACAGCTCATTGAACTTTGCAGGGCGAGTGTTCTTCATGTGTACTTCAGTTACCACAAAAGCTACTTTATTCGCTAACCAGATATCTTGCTCAACTCCTAGGGCACGCAACCATTCGGTGCGCGCTCTTTCGAAGTATTTCAGGTAGTTTGCATAGTAAACAATGCCGCCAGCATCGGTATCTTCATAATACACCCGCACTGACCAAGAGAAGTTGTTTCGCTGCATCTGGTTCCGCTTTATTTCGCGCCTGTATGATAATTAAGCCAGCGTACAAACTCAATTGGCTGTCGACCAATTTCGTAACTATATTTTTTTACACTGACTACTTGTATTTTATTAAAACATTACGTTGACACAGGTCTATCGACTAAGTTCAGAATAAAGGCCGATTTATTAGGTACAAATTATCGTTTTAAGCGATAAAAAGTAATCTGGTACTATCATGCTTGATTTAGATGAATGGCAGATGAATTTCAGTAATAGCTTACGATAAACTCGTTAGTCTCTTTTTATCCTCATCATCTTAACCCTTGACGAACCATTAGTTTTTTTAATGTCAAAACGCCAGTTTTTCTCGTTTGAAGTAAAAACTCCAATTCTCTATCATACGCAGGTGTTCTGAGCTAGCGCAAAGACAATCAAAATTTTGGTAGCGCCTTTTGATTGTTTAGTACAGGTCACTTAACAATGAGACTTTGTGAGAGAGGTTTTGTTGTTTGCTCCAAACATGTTCCCTGGATTTATTGAAGCAGTTCCTGAAATTGTTGCTTGCCCGCTCATTGAGCGGGCTTTTTTTTGCTTAAAAACCGAGTAACAACACCCTTATGTTGGTGTCTGTGGCAGGTCAAAACCTAAATGCTGATAAGCACGCGGCGTGGCTATTCGCCCCCGTGGCGTGCGTTGAATATAACCTTGCTGAATTAAAAAGGGTTCAATCACATCTTCAATGGTTTCTTTTTCTTCACCGATGGCGGCAGCTAAGTTATCTAATCCTACTGGCCCCCCCATAAACTTATCAATGATGGCATCAAGTAATTTACGATCCATATAATCAAAACCTTGTGCATCTACATCAACCATTTTCAGCGCGGCAGACGCTACTTCAACACTGACTATGCCATTAGCTTTAACCTGAGCATAATCTCGCACACGACGTAACAAACGGTTAGCGATACGCGGTGTACCACGAGCACGTCGTGCAATTTCAGTGGCACCGGCTTCATCTAACTGCATATTAAGGAAGTTGGCCGAGCGTTGAATAATTTGCGTCAGCTCTTCTACTTTATAAAATTCCAATCGTTGCACGATACCAAAGCGATCGCGCAAGGGTGATGTCAGAGCACCAGCTCGTGTCGTGGCCCCTACTAGGGTAAAAGGCGGTAAGTCGAGTTTAATTGAGCGCGCCGCAGGGCCTTCACCAATCATCAGATCTAACTGATAATCTTCCATGGCCGGATACAGAATTTCCTCTACCACGGGGCTTAAACGATGAATTTCATCGATAAAAAGCACATCATTTTCTTCAAGATTGGTCAGTAACGCCGCCAAATCACCGGCCTTTTCTAGTACAGGCCCAGAGGTGGTTTTAATGTTCACCCCCATTTCATTGGCCACAATCATGGCTAAGGTGGTTTTACCTAAACCTGGCGGGCCAAAAATCAATAAATGATCGAGCGGCTCACCGCGCCCGCGGGCGGCTTCGATAAAGATCGCCATTTGCTCACGCACATGCGCTTGGCCGGTATAATCGGCCAGCGATTTTGGCCGAATAGCCCTGTCGATGGCTTCTTCTTCTTTAAATGCGCTAGGCTGGATCAGACGATCTGCTTCTATCATGCTATGCCTTTTATAACTGCTTTGTGTGCTTAGAAAACGCCACGATTAACCGCGATACAGGCCAGCATGACACTCTGCTTAGCCTGGCTTACGGGGTTAAATCATACTCTTTAACGCTGCTTTAATCAGCTGCTCGCTGCTCATGCCAGGTTTCAGTTGTTGTTGCACCGCTTTTGCCGCTTGCGCTTGCGAATAGCCTAAACCGAATAAGGCACTAATCGCATCTTGCTCTGCCGAAGCCGGTGGCGCGAATAAGGCTTCATCATCCTGCATAATCATTTTATCGGTGATGGGCGTATTTGAACTTACGCCCCAATCTTTTAAGCGATCACGCATTTCAATCACTAAACGCTCGGCCGTTTTTTTACCGACACCCGGCAATTTTACCAAGGTACTGAGATCATCAAATTGCACACAACGTACAAAATGCTGCGCGGTCATGCCAGAAAGGATGGTTAACGCCAACTTTGGCCCAACGCCATTTGCTTTAATTAATTGTCGAAACAAACTACGCTCAGTTTGATTACTAAAGCCATAAAGTAACTGTGCGTCTTCGCGCACCACAAAGTGGGTGTAAATCACCGCGGGCTTACCCACTTCGGGCAAAGCATAAAAACTGGTGAGGGGTAATTGCACTTCGTAACCTACACCGGCCACGTCCAATAATAAATCGGGTGGCTGCTTTTCTAAAATAATACCGCTTAAACGTCCAATCATCTGTTTTCTTATCTTTGGGCGGCGTTAACGTAAACGGCCGCGAACTGTTTTTCTGGCTTGCCCCGCCATGGCAATTAAACTTTGCTGCGTATGACCATGGCACAATGCCACGGCCAGTGCATCTGCCGCATCGGCTTGAGGACTCGCAGATAACTTTAATAAATGCCGGATCATATGTTGTACTTGCGCTTTATCCGCCGCGCCACTGCCCACTACGGCTTGTTTCACTTGCCGCGCCGAATATTCATGCACCTCTAAACCGGCATTTTTAGCCGCCACAATAGCCGCGCCCCTCGCCTGACCTAATTTGAGTGCGGAATCGGGGTTGCGTGCCATAAACACTTGTTCAATGGCAAAAATAGTCGGTTGCGTTTGCGCAATAATTTCACTGATGCCGTTAAAGATCCGCAGTAAACGCTCAGGAAAGTCATCAGTGCCTAAACGAATACAACCGCTGGCCACATAATGAAACTGCCCACCTTGCTGGCGAACCACACCGTAACCCGTTAAACGACTACCAGGGTCGATGCCCAGAATAATATTCAAGGCTACTCCAAGCTAGCCATAATGTCGTCACTGATCTGCGCATTATGATAAACGTTTTGAACATCGTCAGAATCTTCTAACGCATCCATTAATTTGATAAATTTCTCTGCCGTCTCAGCATCCAATTCGGCATGCGTATCAGGCACTAAGGTTAGCTCAGCAGAGTCAGCCACAAAGCCTGCACCGTTAAGCGCATTCTGTACTGCACTGAAATACTCAGGGCTGGTGAGCACCTCGATGCTGCCATCTTCTTGGGTTTGTACATCATCGGCACCGGCATCCAGTGCCACATCTAAGATTTGCTCTTCATCAGCGCCGGCGGCAAAGCACAACACGCCTATGCGATGAAATAAATAAGAGACCGAACCTGAGGTACCTAAGTTACCCATATTTTTGGAAAAGGCATGGCGCACATCAGCAACGGTACGTTTATTGTTATCGGTGAGTGTTTCGACAATCACCGCCACACCACCGGGGCCATAACCTTCATAAACGAGTTCTTCGTAGTTATCGGCATCATGCATACCGGCCCCCCGTTTAATGGCGCGGTCGATGGTATCGCGCGTCATATTTTCAGCCAACGCGCGATCAACAGCCAAACGTAAGCGTGGATTAGCCTGTACATCGGCACTGATCTTTGCCGCTACCGTAAGTTCGCGGATCATCTTGGTCCAGATCTTATTTTTTTTGGCATCCTGACGGGCTTTACGATGCTTCATGTTAGCCCATTTGCTATGTCCAGCCATGTCTTACTCCTCTTAGCTAATCATAAACAGGATATAAAGGCACAACGAGGCTCTATGGCCTCGCTGTGTAATGCAGTAACTACGCTTTTGGCGTGACTTGGATACCCAACTCAGCCAGTTGTTGCGGGTTGGCCGCACCAGGTGCATCCGTTAATGGACACGCAGCAGTGGCGGTTTTAGGGAACGCCATAACATCACGAATAGAGGTTGCACCGGTCATTAACATGACTAAGCGATCTAAACCAAAAGCTAAACCGGCATGTGGCGGTGCGCCATACTTTAACGCTTCGAGTAAGAAGCCAAATTTTTCTGCTGCCTCTTCATCGCTAATACCCAGTAATGTGAACACTTTTGCTTGAACTTCTGCGGTATGAATACGGACTGAGCCACCGCCTAATTCGGTACCGTTTAGCACCATGTCATAGGCATTGGATAATAATTCGCCCAGCTTTAATTCTTGGTTAGGCGTAGCTAAAAAGCTTTGCGTATCTAATGGTGAGGTAAACGGGTGATGCACAGCAGAATAGCTACCATCGTCGTTTTCTTCAAACATCGGGAAATCCACCACCCATAATGGCTTCCAACCGGGTTGAGTGATCTGTAAATCTTCACCCAGTTTTAGGCGCAGTGCGCCCATGGCTTCACAGACCACTTTATAGCTGTCAGCACCAAAGAAAATTAAATCACCGTTAGCGGCTGCTGTACGCGCTAAAATGTCAGTAATGATGCTCGGGCTTAAAAACTTCGCCACCGGCGATTGCACACCTTCGGTTCCCGCGGCAACGTCATTTACTTTCATCCAAGCGAGGCCTTTTGCACCATAGATGCTGACAAATTGGGTATAGTTATCAATATCTTTGCGCGATACTTTTTCTGCTGCGCCTGGCACTTTTAATGCCACTACGCGGCCTTTTTCATCGTTTGCTGGGCCTGAAAAAACTTTAAACTCAACGTCTTTCAGTAAATCAGCAACGTCGACAAACTGCATGGGGTTACGCAGATCAGGTTTATCTGAGCCGTATAAACGCATCGCTTCCCAGTATGGCATTTGCGGGAAGGTGCCTAAATCCACACCGAGCAATTGTTCAAACATCTGCTGAACCATTTGCTCCGTTACCGCCATCACTTCTGGCGCACTCATAAAAGAGGTTTCAATATCGATCTGGGTAAATTCAGGCTGACGATCGGCGCGTAAATCTTCATCACGAAAACATTTTACGATCTGATAATAGCGATCTAAACCCGACATCATCAGCAGTTGTTTAAACAACTGGGGAGACTGGGGCAAAGCGAAAAACTCGCCTTTGTGCGTGCGGCTTGGCACTAAATAATCTCGCGCACCTTCTGGGGTGGCTTTGGTTAAAATGGGGGTTTCAACATCTAAAAAGCCATTGCCGTCCATAAAGTTACGTACAAAGCTGGTGACTTTAGCGCGAAACTTTAAACGTTCGCTCATTAATGGCCGGCGTAAATCAAGATAGCGGTATTTTAAGCGTTGTTCTTCGCTGTTCTCATGATTAAAGTCTAGAGGCAATGGCGCTGACTTATTTAAAATGGTGAGCGCACTGGCATACACTTCAACCGCACCCGTCGCCATCTCTTTGTTAATTTGTGAAGCGGGACGTGCTCGAACTTGCCCGGTGACTTGAATACAATATTCATTGCGCAAGGTGTAAGCGACGTCGAATAACGCTTTCAGATCGGGATCACAAACGACTTGCACCAAGCCTTCGCGATCTCGCATATCGATAAAAATTAACCCACCCAGATCCCGACGACGGTTTACCCAGCCACTAAGTGTGACCTGCTGATCGACTTCGTTTACCGATAACTTACCGCAATAATGACTACGCATTAATTTATCCTTTCTCCATGCTGAACAACTGAAAGCAACTGATTTGAATGACGGCAATTATAGCGAAAAGCGCTT
Organism: Alishewanella maricola; assembly: GCF_016343785.1. Lineage (NCBI taxonomy): Bacteria > Pseudomonadati > Pseudomonadota > Gammaproteobacteria > Alteromonadales > Alteromonadaceae > Alishewanella > Alishewanella maricola. The sequence goes on from NZ_JAEINI020000002.1 coordinate 411,719, forward strand.
TAAAGTCACTGCCCAGAGCCGAAAACTCTGCTTAGTCGCTAGCTTAACACGATAAGTTTTCAGCGCTCGGCAAATTTCAGGTAAACTAGCCGCCATTTTCGTGACAACCACTGAGTGTGTTAATGCAAAAAGACCACGTTTATGCCGAACCTTTGGCACATATTCAGGATTTCCGTTTTGATGATGCGGTAGCCGACGTTTTTCCTGACATGATCCAGCGCTCTATTCCTGGCTACCAAACGATTATTCAAACCATCGGTAAATTGACTGCGCGCTATCAGCAGGCAAATAGCCATTATTATGATTTAGGCTGCTCGTTAGGGGCGGCCAGTTTGTCCATGCGCCGCCATATTACCGCCGACAATTGTAAAGTGATCGCAGTGGATAATAGCAGTGCCATGATTGAGCGTTGTCAGCGTCATTTGCAAGCCTTTCGCTCGGATGTGCCGGTGGACGCCATATTAGGTGATATTCGACAGCTTACTATTGAAAATGCTGCGGTGGTGGTGGTGAACTTTACCATGCAATTTTTGGCGCCAGAAGATCGCCAAGCTCTGCTCAACAAAATTTATCAGGGGTTAAAACCGGGTGGCCTTTTGATCATCTCAGAAAAATTTAAAGCCGATACCCCTGTTAATGATGAATTGCTGATTGATTTGTACCATGATTTTAAACGCGCCAATGGTTACAGCGAATTAGAAATTAGCCAAAAACGCACCGCGCTGGAAAAAGTTATGCGCCCCGACACGCTCGCCACCCACAGTGCGCGCCTGCAGCAAGCCGGCTTTCATTCGCACAGTGTTTGGTTTCAATGTTTTAATTTTTGCTCGATGTTTGCTTTAAAGGATTGATTCGCATGTTGGACTTTTCCGCTTTTTATGCGCAGCTTGCCACCAGCCGCCTGCACCCTTGGCTAGAAACCTTACCGGCACAATTAGCGTTGTGGTCGAAAACCGCGCTGCATGGTGAATTTAAACAATGGCAAAAAATACTTGCGAATCTTCCTGCAACCCGCGTCTCGCAAATAGCGCTGGCTGACGCCGTTGCCTTTGGCCAAGCGAGTGATATTAGCGCGGGTGAAACAGAACGCATTCGCTTTTTACTGCAGCAATTAAAACCTTGGCGCAAAGGCCCGTTTCAGATCCACGGTATTGATATTGATACCGAGTGGCGTTCAGATTGGAAATGGCAACGGGTGCTACCGCACATCAGTGATTTAACCGAGCGCTTGGTATTAGATGTCGGCTGTGGCAGTGGCTATCATTTATGGCGGATGCGCGGCGCTGGGGCGCGCTTTGTTGTGGGTATTGATCCCTCGCAGCTGTTTTATACGCAATTTCAAGCCATTAAACATTTTAATCCCGATCCGCAGGTTAATTTACTGCCGATTGGTATTGATGATATGCCGGCGTTAAAGCAATTTGATACGGTGTTCTCAATGGGGGTGTTATATCATCGCCGCTCGCCGTTAGACTTTTTACAGCAACTAAAACAACAGCTGCGCCCCGGTGGTGAATTGGTGCTAGAGACACTGGTTATTGAAGGTGATGCACAAACCGTGTTGGTGCCCGGTGAACGCTATGCCAAAATGCGTAATGTTTGGTTTATCCCTAGCACTGCTGCTTTGTGCCACTGGTTAGAACGGCTGGGTTTTCAAGATATTAAACTGGTCGATTTAAATCACACCAGTTTAGATGAACAACGTGCCACCCCTTGGATGGAAAATGAAAGTCTGATTGATTTTCTTGACCCAAATGACCATAGTAAGACCATTGAAGGTTACCCGGCACCATTACGTGCGGTGGTGGTAGCCAGGGTTTAAGCAAAGTAAGGAAACGGCTCGTATGCCCTATCGCCCAAAGTCAACGTTAGAGCAATGGCGCATTTTACAAGCGGTGGTTGATGCTGGTGGCTATGCCCAAGCGGCCGAGTTGCTCAACAAAAGTCAATCATCGCTTAATCATGCCGTCGCAAAGTTACAAACCCAGCTGGGTGTAGAATTGCTCGAAGTGATTGGGCGTAAAGCGCAACTGACTGCCGCCGGCGAAGTTATGCTTCGTCGTTCGCGTATTTTAACGCAACAAATTGAAGATCTTGAACTGCTGGCCGATAACTTAGATAAAGGCTGGGAGCCAGAAATTCGTATCGCCACTGAGTTAGCCTACCCCAAACACTATTTATACCAAGCATTACAGCAATTTTATCCAATGAGTCGTGGCAGCCGAGTACAAATTATTGATACGGTGCTGACGGGAACTAGCGAAATCATTACTCAAAAAAAAGCCGATTTAGTTATCACTGGCATGGTGCCAAAAGGCTATTTAAGTGAGCCGTTGTCGATCACCCGTTTTATTCCCGTGGTGGGCGCGACGCACCCGTTAGCGCAGCTACCAAGCCTAGACCAAAATGAACTGAGCCAACAACTGCAAATTGTTATTCGTGACACCGCAGTTAAACCGCAAGAACATATTGGCTGGTTAAAAGCTGAGCAACGTTGGACAGTAAATAATTTTGATGAAGCAGTCGATATATTATTACTCGGCTTAGGCTTTTGTTGGTTACCCGATTTTGTGGTGGCACCGCTGTTAGCTGATAAAACCTTGTTTCGGCTACCGCTGCAACAAAGTACAGAACGTTTTGCCCCGATGAGTTTATTGGCACCACAAGAAGAATCTCTTGGCCCCGGCAGTCGTCAGCTACGTCAGCTGTTACTGGCCGTCCATCAAAAATAATAAGGAACCCCTATGCAATCTGACGAAATAAACCAGCTAATGCATGCCGCTGCACAAGATGCGATCGCTTATGCCGCCGAGCAACATCAATTAACGCTAGATGGCTCTGCTGAAAGTTTAGCTGTCGTCGACACCTTGTTGTCGGCGTTACACAAAGATCAGCAGCATCGGCAACATTCTGGCGAAATGTTATTTACACTTTGTAATATTATTGGCGCTTATGTCGGTGAAGTATTCATTAAACTGGTCGGGGGTGAGTGGAACAATAATCAACAAGATCAATCAGCACCTTATATCGCAGTGACCTTTGGCGACAAAGAATTCCCTTTTGCTTCAGTCTGTTACCATAAGATCGCCAATGACGATACCATCAGTTTACAAGACTATGTTCGCCAAGCGAAACAGAATGCTATGCAGTAAGGCTTTTGTCTGCGCGGTTAAACGGGTAAAATGGTCAGCACTTTAGCCAACCCACTTAGCCATTCGAGGAAAGCCGTGAGCGAGCACAACACATCTTTAAGTTACAAAGACGCCGGAGTAGACATTGACGCTGGTAATGCGTTAGTTGACCGCATCAAAGGTGCCGTAAAACGCACCACCCGCCCAGAAGTCATGGGTGGTTTAGGCGGTTTCGGTGCGCTGTGCCAAATCCCTGCCGGTTATAAAGAGCCGGTTTTAGTCTCAGGTACCGATGGCGTGGGCACAAAACTACGCTTAGCCATGGACTTAAAACGTCATGATGGCGTAGGTATCGACTTAGTTGCCATGTGCGTCAACGATTTAGTGGTGCAAGGCGCAGAGCCATTATTCTTTTTAGATTACTACGCCACAGGCAAGTTGGATGTTGACACCGCCGCCCGCGTTGTTACTGGCATCGCTGAAGGCTGTGTGCAATCAGGTTGTTCTTTGGTCGGTGGTGAAACGGCTGAAATGCCCGGCATGTACCATGGTGATGATTACGATATCGCAGGTTTCTGTGTAGGCGTAGTTGAAAAAGCCGACATTATCGATGGCAGCAAAGTACAACCGGGCGATCAACTTATTGCATTGGCCTCGTCTGGTCCTCACTCTAATGGCTTTTCATTAATTCGCAAAGTATTAGAAGTGTCAGGTCAGTCAGCAGACACCTTATTAGAAGGTAAGTCGTTAGCCGATCACCTACTAGAACCTACCAGAATTTATGTGAAAAACCTGCTAAGCTTGTTTAAAACCAGCCCTGTGCATGCCCTATGTCACATTACCGGTGGCGGTTTCTGGGAAAATATTCCTCGCGTCTTACCGGCTAATACCAAAGCTGTTATTGACGGTAAAAGCTGGCAATGGCCCGCCATTTTTAACTGGTTACAGCAACAAGGCAATATTAGCCGCCATGAAATGTATCGCACCTTTAACTGTGGTGTGGGTATGTTAGTGGTTGTGCCTGCAGCCGAATTACCTACCGCGTTAGCGACACTCCAACAAGCGGGTGAAACAGCTTGGCACCTTGGCGAGATTCAAGCGGCTGCGGCAGATGAGCAGCTGGTTATTATTAACGAATAACGAGGCCGCATGAACGCTATTGTAGTACTGATCTCTGGTAATGGCAGTAATTTGCAAGCCATTATCGATGGCTGTGCGAAAGGCACGATCCCCGGTAAAATTACCGGGGTTATTGCCAACAAAGCGTCCGCTTATGGTTTGCAACGAGCAACGGCAGCGGGTATTGCTACCCGTGTCGTCAGCCACAAAGACTATAGCGATCGCGCCAGTTACGATAAGGCTTTACAGCAAGCTATTGAGGGTTTTGCGCCATCATTAGTGGTGCTTGCCGGCTTTATGCGGATCCTCACGCCCGCCTTTGTGCAGCACTTTTCTGGAAAATTATTGAACATTCATCCATCTTTGTTGCCGAAGTATCAAGGTTTGAATACGCATCAGCGTGCAATTGATGCCGGCGATACTGAACATGGTTGCAGTGTCCATTTTGTGACAGAGCAACTTGATGGCGGCCCGGTGATCTTGCAAGCGAAAGTGCCTATCTTTCCGGGTGATGATGCTTCGACAGTGGCTGAACGGGTACATGAGCAAGAACATCTGATTTATCCACTGGTTGTGCGTTGGTTTTGTCAAAATCGTTTACAACAGCGCGGCAATGAGGCATGGTTAGACGGTAACTTACTTTCAGTACAAGGTTATGCCGAAGATGAGGATGATTCTGAAGTGGCGTGTTAATACGTCACTTTTTTTAAGCACACTATTATTCTGTAGTTCTGCTGTATTGGCGACATCGTTGCCAGCCCCTAGCGTTGCTGAGTCGTCGAAAGACACTGCTGCAGCACCTATTTTCACTCCCTTTAATGCTGATTATTTAGTGTACCGTGGCGGCAAAAGCCATGGCACCGCTAAACGCTATTTGCATAAAAAAGACAGCCATTATGAAATGGGCTATAGCAGTGATATCACTTGGTTAGTATTTAGTGATAAGCGTAGCGAAACGTCCACTTTTACGCTTGAGCAGGGCCGTTTAAAACCGTCACATTATAAAATGATCCGCACGGGTACCGGATCTAATCGACACTATGAATTACGTTTAGACTGGCAGAAACAACAACTTTTCACCGGTAAAAAACCCACGCTCAAGGCCATCGATTGGCAAGAAGATTGGTTAGATCCGCTAAGTTACCATCAACAATTGGTGCTGGATTTACGCGCCGGTAAAACCGATTTCACTTACCAAGTGTTAAACCGCGATGGTAATAATAAAGTGTATCACTATCAGGTAGTCACCGAAGAAGCGTTGGCCTTACCTTTTGGTACCGTTCGCGCGTTACGCATTGCTCGGGTTGAAGAAAATTCAGACAAGCAAGTTTTAGCTTGGGTTGCACCTGAGCTTGATTACATGCTCGTCAGACTTTGGCGTGGCGAAGATAACGTTGAACAATTTGATGTGCAACTGCAAAAAGTACAGTGGCTCACCCCCACCTCAACAGTCGATGGGCTCGCCACGACGGAATAACTGCGCCTCACCACTTTGCATTTTTTGCCACTGCTCATTATTAGTTAGCGGTGCAGTGGCAATAATGGTCACGACATCGTTCGGCGTGGTTTCTTGGCTAAAATCAATATCCACATCCACATCTGATAAACGTGCCACACCAAAAGGGGCCCGGCGCGTGATCCAATGCAGTTTAGTGCTGCAAAACGCCAATAAATACTCACCATCAGTGAGCAGCATATTAAATACCCCTAGCTGCTGTAACTGTGGTAATAAGCGACGAATATAGCGAAATGCGGCTTTTGGGCCTGGGCTTTTCTCTGGATAACGTGCCGCTAAAGCACTGAGTAAATAACAAAAGGCACGCTCGCTATCGGTCGTTCCCACGGGTAAAAACCGATCCACCGCTAAATGTTGATATTGGGATAACTGCCCATTGTGGGCATAAGTCCAATAACGCCCCCATAGTTCACGAGTAAACGGATGAGTATTGGCTAATGCCACTTGCCCCCGATTGGCTTGCCGCACATGCGCTACCACAGCGGTGCTTTTAATTGGGTAATCAGAAATTAAACGGGCAATTTCGGATTGATAACTGGGCAGCGCATCTTTAAAAGTACAAACGCCTTTTTGCTCGTAAAAGGCTACACCCCAGCCATCTTTATGTGGGCCTGTGCGCCCACCGCGCTCTTTTAAGCCTTTAAAACTAAAACAAATGTCGGTCGGCACATTGGCTGACATTCCCAATAATTCACACACTGGTGTATTCCCATTAATCCACAATGATGTCGTTGGCATATAAAAGTACAAACAGCGTTTGTGTTGACACACAAAGGCCAATGCTGAGCTATGCTAAAGGCTATTGTACAGAGTCTGCAACATTAGTTGACACTTTGTATAGATAAGCATTGCACAGAAGTACTTGCAACTTAAATCAAAGCGTTCTAAGCTTAGGCTTTAGTGGTCAGACCTCTTATCGCAGGAGTTAACAATGAGTATTTTTCTGGTTTGTGTAGCTTTGCTGGTGGCGACAGGCATTCTTGCCTATCATCGCGCCAGCCTCACATTATTTACCGCAGCTTTAGCGGGTGTATTATTAATTGGTACTTTTAGCGACATCGTCGGCTTTTGGTCTTGGTTAGTCTTTCTAATCGTTGCCTTACCGTTAAATATCGCTTCGGTACGTCAGCAACATCTGACAAAACCATTACTGGCGTTATATCGCAAAATTATGCCGGAAATGTCAACGACAGAAAAAGAAGCCATCGATGCCGGTACCACCTGGTGGGAAGGCGATTTATTTCGCGGTAACCCTGACTGGCATAAAATGCACAACTTCCCACAACCTCGGTTAAGTGCAGAAGAACAAGCCTTTTTAGACGGCCCAGTTGAAGAATTACTGGCTATGACGGATGACTGGCACACAACTCATGAACGTGCTGATCTCGCGCCAGAAGTCTATCAATACTTAAAAGATCACGGTTTCTTTGCGATGATTATCAAAAAAGAATACGGCGGTTTAGAGTTTTCTGCTTATGCACAGTCTTGCGTATTGCAAAAATTAACCAGCAAAAGCATGGTGTTATCAAGCATCGTTGGTGTTCCTAACTCGTTAGGCCCAGGCGAACTGTTGCAACACTATGGTACTGATGAGCAAAAAAATTATTATTTACCGCGCTTAGCCAAAGGCATCGATGTGCCGTGTTTTGCTTTAACTAGCCCAGAAGCGGGTTCAGATGCTGGTGCTATCCCTGATGTGGGTATCGTTTGTAAAGGTCAGTGGCAAGGTGAAGAAGTTCTGGGTTTAAAATTAACCTGGAACAAACGTTATATTACTTTAGCGCCTATCGCTACGGTGTTAGGTTTAGCCTTTAAACTGTACGATCCAGATCATCTACTAAGTGAAGAAGAAGATCGCGGTATTACCTGTGCGTTGATCCCTGCCGACACCCCAGGTGTGAAAATCGGTCGTCGCCACTTCCCCTTGAACGTGCCGTTCCAAAATGGTCCCACGCAAGGTGAAGAAGTTTTTGTACCTATTTCATATATCATTGGTGGTCCAGAAATGGCCGGCCAAGGTTGGCGTATGCTGGTTGAATGTTTATCTGTCGGTCGCGCCATCACATTACCGTCTAACAGCACCGGTGGAATTAAAGCTGCTGCACTGTCTACAGGCGCCTATGCGCGTATTCGTCGTCAATTCAAATTACCTGTCGGTAAAATGGAAGGCGTTGAAGAAGCCATGGCACGCATTGGTGGTTATGCTTACATGGCCGATGCTTCAACCTCTATGTCGGTAGGTGCGATTGATTTAGGTGAAAAACCGTCAGTGGTTTCTGCCATCACCAAATACCATATGACTGAGCGTATGCGTACGGCGATTAATGATGCAATGGACGTGCACGGCGGTAAAGGCATTTGCATGGGGCCAAATAACTATTTAGCGCGCGGTTATCAAGGTGCGCCAGTAGCGATCACGGTTGAAGGTGCTAATATCCTGACCCGTAACATGATCATCTATGGTCAAGGTGCCATCCGCTGTCATCCTTATGTGTTAGCCGAGTTACAAGCTGCCCAATTGACGGATGAAGGCGCAGCCGTGACTGCCTTTGATAAAGCGTTATTCGGTCATATTGGTTTTGCCATTAGTAATTTCTTCCGAACCTTCTGGTTATCGTTAACCGGTGGTGCTTTTAGTCATTCACCTTACAACGATGACACTGCCCGTTATTACAAGCAAATGAACCGCTTTAGTGCCGCCCTTGCGTTAATGTCTGATGTTGCAATGGGAACCTTAGGTGGTGATTTAAAACGTCGTGAGCGTATCTCAGCGCGTTTGGGTGACATTTTAAGTATGCTGTATATCACCTCATCAGTACTGAAGCGTTATCAAGATGAAGGTCGCCAAGTTCAAGACTTACCTTTGGTAAAATGGGCTTGTGAAGATAACATGGCTAAAGCGCAATTGGCGTTAACGGAGTTATTCGATAACTTCCCTAACCGCGTCATTGGTATCGTGCTAAAACGCATTGTCTTCCCATTTGGTCGCACGCTACGTAAACCATCAGATATGCTGGATCATCAAGTATCACGTATCATGATGACCCCTTGTGAAGCGCGTAACCGCTTAGGTAAGCACTTGTATTTAACGGTTGAGCCAGGTAATCAATTAGGTCGCGTAGAACAAGCCTTATTGGATGTGTTAGCTGCAGAGCCGCTGTTTGATAAAGTCAGCAAAGCCTCAGGTAAACGCCTGCCTTTCTTCAAGTTACATGACGTAGCTGATATTGGCTTAGAGCTAGGCGTGATTAATAAACAAGAAGCGGATAAGTTACGTAAAGCTGAAGATAGCCGCTTGTTTGTGATTAACGTGGATGATTTTGAACCTGATTACTTAGCGGCAGACAAAACTTTAACCCAGCAACCCAATGGTGCTGAAGCGTTAAAAGCTGAAAGTAAGAAACAAACCAAAACAGAAGCCGCATAAGCGCGAGACACTCTAAATAAAAAGGGCCAGTCAGATGACTGGCCCTTTTTTTATCTGTTTAAGCGTTGCTCGCAACGCTTTAGCAATATTAGAAATGCACGGTCAATGGCGCAGAGCACTGTGCGGTCGCGTCATAACATAAGGTATATGTAACGGCTGGCGCACTGGTTTTAAATTGATTGTTATACTGACCAGGTTTGTTCAACACCGCCACCACTTCGCCATCGCGATAGAGCGTTAAGCCTGTTTGCACACTGCTCCAACGTAACTGCACCAATTTCGAACCTGATTTAGCATTGCCTTGATTCACTTTGATCAGGTTTAAATCAATATCCAAAGGCGCAATCAGATCCAGCGCCACAATAACCGGATCATGATCAGACGAACGATAAGCATCGGGCGCATAAAAATCGCTACGTTGCTGCGTCGATTTACTCTCAGTGTTGTAATCCAGCACGATTGGTTCATCGGCATTAATATGCCACTCTGCCGCATCCACTAAATAACGGCGTGCCGGCTCGTTCAGTAAGGCATGGTCGAGTTGCCCCGCTAAACCATCAAACACATAACCGTAGGTGGGCGTTTTCTCTAATACTTCAAATACGTTAGCGTAACCGGCACGAGCCAGGGCCGTTAACGGGTCTTCTTTCGCATAAGAGTTTAAATCACCAATCACCAAAGCCGGAGTGTCATTGAAGTACTGCGCTGCAAACTGCCCAACCGCCTCGGCCGCACGCGTACGCGTGATATTACAGTTACCCTGACCATCATTGAGATCGGGATCACCGCTACAAGCTGAACCCTTCGATTTAAGGTGATTCACCATCACTGCAAACTCAGCATTGTTACTGGTGAGCTTAAAGCGCTGCGCCAACATCGGGCGATTACTGCGGGTATTAAATAACGCTACGCCATTGGTATCTGTGGCAGAGTTGGTTTCGTCTAATATTTGAGCTGCACCGACTGGCGTTGCCAAATCAGCACGATATAACATGCCCACAGTAATTTGATCGGTACCAATCACCGGCGTGTTAACCGAGACAAAGCGCCAATCGTCTTGCCCACTGACTTGCTGTAAACCACGCACTAAATCAGCAATGGCAGAGGTTTCAGCGAAACCATCGTTCTCGATTTCCATTACACCAATCACGGTGGCATCTAACGCTGCTAATGCGGCTAAAATCTTGGCACGTTGCCGCTCAAACTCAAGTAGATTATCGGCGCCACGTGCAGTGGGGAAGCCACCGCCTAAGCCGTCACCGTTGAAATAATTCAACACGTTAAAACTAGCAATTTTCACGTTACCATCGCCACTGAGCTCAGGCTGCGCTGTGCGCGGATTTGTCGCGACAAAGTTCACGCTATTAATGGGGTTAACCCGATATTCATTAAAACTGTAATAAAGGGTACCCGTTAAGCCCACGACGGTATCGCCGGCACGCACGGTATTCATCGCCGTTAAACCCGGTGCTGGATAAATGACCGTGGTAGCGTTTTGCACTGTTGAGGCATCATCTAATATAATGCGATTTAAGGCATGCTCAGCCGCTAAGGCTTGTGCGGCGGCACCTGGCGTAACGACTTGAGTGGGTGTGTAACGACGACCGTTTGATAACACTAACTCGCCAAAGCGGCCTAAGGTAAAGTTGCTGTTTACCGTCAACTCTTGCGCGAACTGCACCAACATGCCTTCGTAGCGCTCTAAATAATCTAATGAAGCGACCGGCAAACTCACGGTCACGGCGTTTGGCAGTTGCGCCGTGCCACAAGCGACCATGTTAGTCACATTCTGCAGCTGAGTATTATTAAAGGCTTCGCCAACTTGTGCTTGTAAGCGCACACGTTGACCTGCGGTAACATTCAGATTTGCATTATCGGTAAAGACAAAAACGCCTTCGGAAGTTAACGGATCGGCATCTTGCTCAAGATCACTGGCTTGGATCATATAGCCACGTAAGCCGGGTAAAGTATGTGTGACAACCGCCTCTACCACTACCGTTTGGCCGACTAAGGGGCTCGCATTACCCACGCCTTGAATCACGGAAATGGGCGTAAAGGTTGCGCCACACACTAAAGGTGGTAGTGGCTCGGGATCGACAGGTTCTTCAGGATCAATTGGCGCGCCTGTGCCATTAAACATGCCCAGATCAGAAAAATCATCCCGATCAAATTGAATCCATTCAACAGAGGGATCAAAAGCATCACTGATATTGGTATCTCTTACCACGCTCTTACGACGAAGCGTTTTGTCTAATGTTGACACGCCATTGGTGTTCCAAGCAGTGCCAGGATCCTCTCCCACTGTACCTATACTATCAACAACCACACCATTCTTTTCAATTACGATAGCATCATCACCATTCCAAAGACTTGCTCCGGTTGTGACATTCGCTACCGCTAAAATGGCTGCTGCAGAGGCAGAACTTGCATAAACAAAGGTTTCACCGGCTGCTAAGGTGCCACTTAGTTGTTGATTAACGTTGGATGTTAACGCGCCATTGAAATAAATCCGGATCCGATAATCACTTAAATTAATCGGTGCAGTGCCTGGGTTATGTAACTCTAGTGCTTTATTTAAACTTGAACCTTCTACATACTCTGAAATAAATAGTTCTGCTTGAGCAACAGGCGCTAAAATAAGCGCGAGTGTTGCCGCAATAAGTGTTTTCTTCACGTGGTATTCCCTGATCTGTTATTAGGATTGTGCAGACTAAGCCACGAATGTGGCAATCTGATTAACTTTTTAAGAATGCTTTACTGAGTAGAAAAAGACTTCAAGACATCTAAATAGCTAAAAAAGCTATACAAACGGGCTTTTTTCCGTTTTACTAAACAGCCCGATATATAAGGAGTTAACGATGTTTAAAGTCAACAATTATTTTGATGGCAAAGTCGCCTCAATTGGTTTTCAAGGCGAAAAGCTACCTGCAACGGTCGGCGTAATGGCACCCGGTGAATATGAATTTGGTACCAGCCAACATGAAGTGATGACCGTGATCAGCGGCGCTCTTACCGTAAAACTGCCTGGCAGTGATGATTGGCTGACATTTACATCAGGTCAGGCGTTTGAAGTAGAAGCTAACGTGAAGTTTCAATTGCAAGTACAACAGGATACCGCGTACCTTTGTACTTATGCGTAAGTTGAATTACTGAGAGTACTATGCGAGGCATGCGAAGCGCCGCAAAACAACCTGAACCGTTAAAGCGTGATTACGCCATGCCGCTAGGTCAGAGTATTAAAACCCTCTGGCCTTATTTAATGGCCTTTAAAGGGCGGGTATTGTTAGCCTTACTGGCACTTATTGCCGCCAAAAGCGCCACCTTACTACTGCCTTGGGCCTTAAAAGAAATTATCGATGCGGTAGATGCCAACCGCCAACAATTACTACTTGTTCCTGTTTGGTTATTATTGTTGTATGGTGCGCTGCGCTTTGGCATGGTGTTTTTTGGTGAAGTGCGGGATGCACTGTTTGGGCGTGTCACCGAACATGCCATGCGCCAATTAGGTTTAAAAGTTTTTAAACACCTGCATAGTTTAGAACTAGCGTTTCACCTTGACCGACAAACCGGTGGCATCAGTCGCGATATAGAGCGAGGCAGCAATGGCCTGAGCTTTTTAATGCGCTTTTTGATGTTTAATATTGTGCCAACCTTACTTGAAATCGTGGCGGTAGCCGTGATCTTCAGCTTACTGTTCTCGCCCATGTATGCGCTGATCACCGTGGTGGCGGTCAGTCTCTATATCTTTTTTACCGTGTATATTACGGAATGGCGCAACAAGTTTATTCGTGAGGCGAATCAAGCGGATAACACCACCAATAGCCGTGCTGTTGATAGCTTACTTAACTATGAAACGGTGAAATATTTTAATAATGAGCAGCATGAAGCACAGGTTTACGATGGCTTTTTAGCCACTTGGGAACAAGCTCGTTTAAAAAACCGTTTAAGCCTGCTTTTACTTAACTCTGGCCAAGCATTATTAATTGCCGCGGCTATTACCGCATTAATGTGGCTAGCTGCAGCCGAGGTAGTGAGTGGTGAAATGAGTATCGGTGAATTAGTAATGCTGAATGCTTACATGATCCAACTGTTTTTACCGTTGAATTTTTTAGGTTTTGTGTATCGTGAAATTCGCCGTGCGTTAACCGATTTAGAAAATATGCTGGGCTTATTACAACGCAAAAGCAGCATTGTCGATAAAGCGGATGCTAAACCCTTAGTCACCCAAGGTGCCAGTATTCAGTTTGAGCAGGTGAGTTTTGCCTATCAGGCCGATCGCCCCATTCTCAATAATCTCAGTTTTACCGTTGCCGCAGGCCAAAAAGTGGCGATAGTAGGCGCGTCTGGTGCGGGTAAAAGTACCATTGCCCGCTTACTGTATCGCTTTTACGATGTGAGCGGCGGCCGCATTTTAATTGATCAGCAAGATATTAAGGGGCTAACCCTCGACTCTCTGCGCCAAGCGATTGCCATTGTGCCGCAAGATACGGTGTTATTTAACAGTAGTATTCGAGACAATATTGCCTATGCCAAACCGGGGGCCAGTGCCAGCGAGATTGCCCAGGTTATAGAATTAGCCCAGTTACGTCAGTTTATTGATAGCTTGCCACAAGGTGATGACACTTTGGTGGGTGAACGCGGCTTAAAGGTCTCTGGCGGTGAAAAACAGCGCATTGCGATTGCCCGAGCGCTATTAAAAGGCTCGCCCATTTTAGTTTTTGACGAAGCCACCTCGGCATTAGATTCCTTAGCGGAGCAAAGCATTGTTGCCGCTATGCGTGAAGTCGCCAAACAACATACCAGCGTGGTTATCGCTCATCGTTTATCAACCATTACCGATGCTGATTGCATATTAGTATTACGGCAGGGCGAATTGATTGAGCAAGGCAGCCATCAACAGTTGCTAGATTTAGCGGGGGAATATGCCAAAATGTGGCAACAACAGGCCAAGCAGACACGTCTTACCACCTAAGCCATTGCTGTTTATTTGTGCTAGATCAAGCTTTTTTAACGAAGTGCTGCTAAATTTAAGATAGCGCAGAGACAAGGAGCAGATCATGCCATTTCAAGAATACAAACGTCGCCTAATTCAACGCAAAATGGAATTGGAGCGACAGCAGGTATCACTGCAGCAAGACCTCTCGAAAGAACACAGCCATGATTTTGCAGAACAAGCACAAGAGCGAGAAAACGATGATGTGCTAACTAGCCTAAAACACCATGCCGAGGCAGAGTTGGCTGAAATTAATCAGGCCTTGCTAAGAATGGAGCAAGGTGTTTATGCCCAATGTACCCGTTGTGGTGCAAAAATTAATCCAGCACGCTTAGAAGCGTTACCCGCCACCGCATTTTGTGTTAACTGTAGCCACTAACAGCACAGCAAAAGCCGCACTGTTAGCAACCAACAGATTCAATTAGCGGGCTAATTTGATTTTAAACACCAGCGAATACAATACCGGCACTGCCACCAAAGTTAACACGGTGGCAAACGCCAAACCGGCCATAATGGTTATCGCCATACTGTTAAAAAACGCATCCCAAATCAGTGGCAACATACCTAAAATAGTGGTTAATGCCGCTAAAATCACCGGCCGGATCCGGCTGATGCTCGCATCAATAATGGCTTGAGCTTTATCCGTTGCTTGGCTTAATTGCAAATCCATTTCGTCAACTAACACTATGGCATTTTTCATCAGCATGCCGGATAAACTCAAAAAGCCCAACAGCGCTGTAAAACCAAAAGGAAAGCCCGTCAGCAGAAGCCCAGCACTGACACCACATATCGACATCGGTACAATTAACCAAATAACTAAGGGTTGTTTTAGGGAGCCGAACAACAAAATGCTAATAGCTAACATCACCAGAAAACTTAAAGGCAATTGTTTACCTAATGAAGCCTGTGCTTCCGCTGAGCTTTCATACTCGCCTCCCCACTCCAACGTATAGCCATGAGGCAATACTAATTGCTCAACCGGCGCCCGCAAACGCTTTAAGGCTTGATCGGCGGTTATCGCCGTGGTGGGCTCTGCTTCAACGGTTAAAGTGCGTACCCGATTGCGCCTTTGGATCACCGCTTCTTCGTGCTCGGTAACAAAACCATTAATCACCTGCGTTAGCGGGATATAACTGTTATCGATGCTACTCCAAATCATGCGGTCATTCAGTCTGTCTAAATCAAATCGCTCTGCTGCCGGTGGCCGCACCACAATAGGAATTTGTTTTTCTTGCTCGCGATACACACCGCTAACTAAGCCCTCACTGGCAAAAGCCAGCGTTTGCGCTAAATCGGTACGATTAACACCGGCAATGCGGGCCCGCTCTTCATTGAAATCTGGCGCTATCACCAACTCACGCTGCCGCCAGTTTTGCCTGATATCGGTCACGCCGTCGGTATTACGCATAATATCCGCCACTTGTTGGCCGAGTTGCCGCAAGACAGCCTCATCACTACCAGAAATGCGAGCCTGTAACTTTGCCCCGGTACCGGGGCCGAACATCAGACGCTCAGTATAAATTTCAGCACTGGGGAACTGAGCTGGTAAAGTTTGCCGCAAATACTGCATCAAGGACGGGATCGCATCTCGCTCCTTGGTGCGAATGATCAACTGACCATAAGCGCTATTCGGCAATTGCGGTGCGTAAGTCAACATAAAACGGCTGGCACCTGCGCCAACAAAACTACTGACCGACTCCACCGACGCTTCGGCCAAAATAATCTTTTCTATTTCGGCAATATCGCGCTCGGTGGCACGAATATCGGTGCCTTGCGGTAAATAATAATTTAAGTAAAACAACGGGGTATTAGAGGCAGGGAAAAATACCTGCTTAACTTGGCCAAAACCAATAACGCTGATCACAGTTAGCACCATCAGCAAACCGATGGTAGCGGCGCGCTGCTGCAAAGCTAAACGGAGCACTTTGGCATAACGCTGATAAACAAAACCGGCATAAGGATCACGTTGCTCGCTGTCTGCGGCCACTTTAAACAAATAATGACCTAACAAAGGGGTAACAGTAATCGCCAAAACCCAGCTTAATAATAAGGAAATACCAATCACTGCGAATAACGAAAACAAAAACTCACCCGTGCTATCAGGCGACAAGCCAATACCGGCAAAGGCCATAATGCCAATAACCGTGGCACCTAATAACGGCACTTGGGTGCGACTGGCCGCCTCCGCTGCAGCTTGGCGTGATGCCATGCCTCGCTGCATATTTATCAGCATGGTTTCGGCCACCACAATGGCATTATCAACCAACATCCCCATGGCGATAATCAGCGCACCTAACGAAATACGCTCCATTTCGATTTGCCATATACGCATAAAGAACAAGGTGCCCAGCACAGTAAGCAATAAGGTGCCGCCGACAACAATACCCACGCGCCAGCCCATGGTTAAACACAGCACGGCGACCACAATCACCACAGAAATTAATAAATTCACAATAAAATCATTAATCGCTTTATCCACCACAATATGTTGCTGGTAGATCGGCTGTAACTCGATGCCCAGTGGAATACGCGGCGTTAAAGAGGCTAAGTGCAAATCAACGGCATTACCTACATCGACAATATTGGCATCACTTAAGCCGGCAATGGCAAGCGTAAAAGCCGCTTTGCCGTTATGACGGATCAAGTGTATCGGCGTTTCCGCCTCTTCTCGACTCACTTTAGCAACATCGTAAATACTCAGTTGCTCAGTGGAGCCCAAATTACCTAAACGTAAGTTCTCAATCGCACTGATCGAATCTAAGCCAGGCTTACTGACTAAGCGGATACGCTTATCGCCAACGGCTAAAGAGCCGGCCGCCGCGACGGTATTTTCAGCTTGTAAGGTACCAATCACTAAATCTAAAGGTAGGCCCATGCCCAGCAACCGCTCTTGGGCAATCTCTACATAAATTTTCTCTTGTGGCTCGCCCGCGGTTTGTACTTTAGCCACACCCGGCACCATCAGCATTTCGCGCCGTAAAAACGTGGCCAACTCACGGATCTCGCGATCGCTATACCCTTCAGCAGTGACCGCATAAAAAATACCAAACACATCACCGAAATCGTCATTGACCGATGGCGTCATTACCCCGGCAGGCAATGACCGACTGCTATCGCTGATTTTTCGCCGTAACTCATCCCAAATTTGCGGCATGGCTGAGCCATTGTAAGTATCTTGGATCACTACACGGATCTCAGATTTGCCTGGGAAGGATTTAGACGTCACGCGCTTTAATTGCGGTAATTGCTGCACTGCCGATTCGAGTACCTCAGTGACTTCCTCTTCCACCTCGGTTGCCGTCGCCCCAGGATAATAGGTGATCACCATGGCTTCTTTCAGGGTAAAGGCCGGATCTTCTAAACGACCGATGGTATTTAGCGCCCAAAGCCCCCCCAAAAAACAAAGCATAATCAACATCCAAGTGTTGACCTGTTTATCAATCGCATAACTCGCCATTTTCATGCGGTTGACTCCTAATATTTTTCAAACGGACGCACGACTTGGCCGTCTTGTAAATGATAAATACCCGCAGAGACCACCTGATCGCCGGCTTTTAAACCGGAAAGCACTTCAACTTGCTGCTGGTGGATCCGGCTGACTTGGATAGGTTGTCTGCTGACTTGCTGAGTTTCGGCTTGATAAATCCAAACATGGAATTGCTCTGGAGTTGAGGTATCTAATGCCGAGACGGGGATCAACATATTATTCTGAGCAGCGTTGTTCTCGGTGACCACCGTCACCGTCATGCCTGGCAATAAATTTTCACCGGCGAGTCGCGGCATAGCAAAAGACACTTGATAGGTTTGCGTGACCACATCCACTTCTGTCGCATGCTCACGGTAAGTAAGCGGGTGAAGGCTGGCATTATCATCAGATAATTTCACATACACCGCATAATCGGCTTTATCTTGCACTTGGCGCATCATTTGCTCTGGCACGTTAATGTGCACGCGTAATTCAGAGACATTCTGCACGCGTAAAATGGGTGTACCGGCCGTAACGGTGGAATAACGCTCGATTAAGCGGCGTGTAACTAACGCATCAAAAGGCGCGTTTAACTGCGTGTACTGGCTATTACGCTCGGCGTTTTGCAACGCAACTTGCGCAATATCAAAATTAGTTTGTAACTGGTCAAAAGCCGACGGGGTTAAGATCCCTTGTTTACGCAGTGGCTTAGCCCGCTCTAAATCTCGCTGCGCTTGAGCAAGTTGCACTTCGGCTTGTTGCACGGCCAGTTGATAATCGGTGTTATCCAGTGCCGCTAATAGCTCACCTGCAGGAATAATTTCGCCTTGCTGAACCGGTAAAGCAGTTACACGCCCGCCCACTTGAAAGGCTAAATCGACAGTACTGACCGCATCAATTCGCCCAATAAAACTGCGACTGTTGGCATGTTCATCTCCGCTAACGGTATATAATTTCACCGTGGTTAGTGTGGTAGCTGACTCTTGGCTTACCGAGTCGGAACAAGCACTGAGAAATATCAGCAGGCTAAGTACGCTACTGATCAGAGTAAAAGATGGGCGGTTCATTATCTTAGCTCCTGTGCACGAATCGTCATATAATTTTCCAATTGACTGTGTTGTTCTGGGGTCAAGGGTGAAATGTTCAGCAACTGATGAAAGGTTAAGGCTTCACTGACCAGCAATAATGACATCACTTCGGGACTGTGATGATGCTCAGCTAAAATGTCGTTAAATACCTTACGGTTATGTTGCTGCAACGGCTTTAACAGCGCCGGTTGCTCTGCTGCCGCCGCTAAGATAGCCATCGCGGTATTACTGCTTAATTGCTGAGTGAAACACTCTCGCGCTTTTAAGAAAGCCGCTAATTTTGAAGACTCTGTTGCAACAAACTGTTGGCGGCTGTGCTCAGCATCATCCACTAAAAATTGCACCATGGCACTGAGCAAAGCTTCTTTTGACGGAAAGTGATATAGCAAGCCACCTTTACTTAAGCCACTGGCTTGTGCCACCGCATCCAAGGTGACCTTACCCGGCCCTTTTTCTGCAGCAACGGCTAAGGCCGCTTGTAAAATCTGTTGTACGGTAATTTGTGCTTTATTCACGTTTGCTGCACCCTCAAATCAAAACCGTCTAGTCGGTATAGTATAACGGCAAAATCACAAACCGACCAGTTGGTACAGTAAAAGTTTTATCACAGACTCAGCTAAGCGCTATCTGGGCAACACTGTTGGGTTAGGGTTGTGCCACAGGTGCCTAGGTATTTTTACTATAAACTGGTTAAATACACTCAAAAATACCCTTAGAAAATTACAAGCTAAAAATAAAACAAATATAAACAATAACTTAAAGTTGGCACATTTATCGCTTTGTTTTGTCAGCGGCCAAAGTGCAAAGACACGTGAACGGCAAGCGTATTAAATTTAATGAGGTTGTGGAGCGCAAGATGAGTGTATTACGGTTAATTTTTAATATTTTATGGTTTTTACTCGGCGGACTAGTGATGGGCTTAGCCTGGTGGATTATTGGCTTAATTTGCTTTATCAGCATTATTGGCATTCCGTTCGGTCGTGCCTGCTTTGTCATGGGGAAACTGGCGTTCTGGCCCTTTGGCCGCGATGCGATTAATCGTCGCTATATTAACCGCGTAGAGGATTTTGGCACCTCGGCTTTTGGCACTCTGGGCAATATTGTCTGGTTTATCTTCTTTGGTATTTGGCTGGCTATTGGCCACTTAATGCATGCCTTGGTTTGCTTCCTTAGTATTATTGGTATTCCTTTTGGCATCCAGCACTTAAAATTAGCTGGTTTAAGTATCGCGCCCATTGGTAAAGGCATTGTTGGGCGTTAAATTGACTTAATCATGTTCGGTTTAAGTCACTTAGTTTGCATGAAAAAATACCCCCACATTAGGAGTATATAGTAAAAACAGTGTCTATTCGCGTGTGAGTGAGTGACAGGGCTTTACATATAGGGTCAGCGGCTTTCATTTCAAACGTAAATACTGTGTATAATGGTATGTACGTTTTTTATTTGCGCCGAGTCCTTCGGCGGTAACCATTCATCCATGAATTTTTGTTCAGTGTTTAATTGCACCTTGTGAGTGCGACTTGTTCCAACAAGTCGGGAGAGATAGGAGTTTACGTCATTGGTTTAGCAGGACGGGGATAGTTGTTTGCGGCAAGTACAGAGTTGTCGCCGCATCCATGCGGCTTTGACAGTTCAGTTGTTCACTCATTGATTCACCTTCTTGATTAATTGCACTTAATTTACCACCGCATTGCAACCGCTCCTTACCACGTGTTGCAAATTAATCGCACCACAACTTTCACGGAAAGTATCAC
The DNA here is from genome assembly GCF_016343785.1 of Alishewanella maricola. NCBI lineage: Bacteria > Pseudomonadati > Pseudomonadota > Gammaproteobacteria > Alteromonadales > Alteromonadaceae > Alishewanella > Alishewanella maricola. Next base: position 432,213 of record NZ_JAEINI020000002.1, read on the forward strand.
TTCGTCGGATCTCGGCTTTGTGCCAAAAGCAGAAATTCACTGAAATTTGATTAAATCGGCGCTTTTCACTGAAAGCGGACGTTACTGAGTATAAGCGGACCAGAGCTTTAGAACATTTCGGGACATTTTTTAGTGTCAGAAAGTATAAAAACGTGCATTATCAATCTCATGTTTCTGTTGGTTACCTGTTTTCAGACTATAACAATGCGGCCAAAATTAGATGGCCACTAGACTCTAAGGAGGGGGTATGGCATTTGATACTACTGTTTTTGAGCAAAAAGAGTTCAGAGCTGCATTAAATAAGCTTGAAGAACTGCTTTCACATTCGAAAGCCGTTTTGTTAGGAGCAGGAGCCAGCCATTGTGCAGGCTTGCCCCTGACTAATCAGTTAACTGATAAAGCACTGCAAAGTGATAAGCTATCTGACAAATCCAAACAAATATTAAATGCCATACAAGCATCTTTTACTGGGGCAAAACCTGCGTCTCATATCGAAGATTATTTAAGTGAATTGGTCGACTGGTTAGCCATTACCACACGTCGTGTGAACCGGATTGTTGACAGTTGCCAAGTCACTATTGCAGGCATTGACTATAACAACGAAGAATTGTTAACAGCCATTGATGAAATCAAGCTAGCTATTTTTGAGGTCATTAATATCGAGGTAGATTCAGAAATCCATGAGCGTTTTGTTCAGGCTCTTCATCGTCCCATGCGGCCAGGCAAAGTTAGCAGCTCTGGCTGTATTGATTATTTGGTGATGAATTATGACACACTGATTGAAGATTCATTGGCATTGTCAAAGTTGCGCTATGCCGATGGTTTAGAAGGCGGAGTCTCAGGTTGGTGGAATCCAACAACTTTTGAGCAAGGAAATTTGGACGCTCGTGTATTTAAATTACATGGTTCAATCAACTGGGCAGAGCATCCTCCATCCACAACACCTTTACGGATCGCTCCCCATTTAAAGCGCAAGCAGCAACAAGCAGCAAAAATTATGATTTGGCCTGCGTCAACGAAATATCGCGAAACCCAGCTTGACCCTTACGCTAACTTAATGCACCGAGCTAGGTCGTCGTTAAACCCTCAAGGCGGGAGTCAGCGCGTTTTATTAATTACTGGTTATAGCTTTGGTGACGCACATATCAATCTTGAGATTGAGCGTGGTTTAAGGTCTTCAAATGGTAACTTGACAGTTATTGTGTTTACCAGTGATGCAGAGCCTAACGGTATATTGCAGACTTGGTATGAAAATCCTTCGATTAATGAGCAAATACTGATTTTTGCTGACAAAGGTTTTTTCCATGCTGAAAATAAACAGCTATCAGAAAACAGTATTGAGTGGTGGAAGTTTGAAAACCTGACTCAAATTCTTGAAGGTGGTATTTGATATGGATAACAAGTACATCAAACCAATTGAGAATCTGTCGATCGGCAAAATTATCGAAGTCGACGGTTCTCGTATTATTGCCGAACTTGACGCTTCTATTTCTGATCTTTCACGCGTGTTTGCTGGTGAAAACTATCCAATTGGTCAATTTGGCTCAATAATCAAAGTGCATTTTGGCCGCAGGTCAATTTATGGCTTGGTAAGTCGCTTACGTATGAAAGCAGATTACCAACTTGAAAAAGGCCTGCCAGTAGCCTCCTCAGATGAACGCATTATCGAAGCCGACTTGTTTGGCGAGGGGGAATGGAGGAGAACGGATGGTAATGATTTTACCCTTGAGTTTGAGCGCGGCGTTGCTACTTATCCGTTACCACAACAAACCATTTATCTGACACCAAAGTCTGAACTCAGATTTATTTATGGTGACGCAAAAGGTGCCGTCATACAACTTGGAGAGCACGTTGGTTCTGGTGGCGCACCGTGCTATGCGGAGTTGAATGAACTTTTAGGCAAACATACTGCGATTTTAGGCTCCACGGGGGCCGGTAAATCTGGGACTGTTGCTGCTGTCATTCACAGTATTCTTGAACGTGGTCACATTGCTAATCATGAGCATTGGCACCCTCAAATTATTATTCTTGACCCTCATAATGAGTACGGCAAAGCATTTCCCGCACATCAGCGATTATCTACCGATGAGGGGTCTTTGAAGCTACCTTATTGGTTACTCGATTTAGAAGAATCACTAAGCTTGTTTATTGGCAAGACTGAGTTTGCTGCGACATCACAGTCAAATATTGTTAAAAATGCTTTGATTGCTGTACGTGAGCAAGCTGCAGAACAACTTGGGCTTGATAAGAACCAATTGACCGTAGATTCGCCAGTTCCATATGTACTTGGTAGTACCGAGGGGCTAGATTACTTTGGGTTTAAGGACGGTGCTCGCTATGAAGATGGATTAATTGGCGCAATCAACGCACAGCGGCCAGATAACAAGGATAAGAAACAGCACGAGGATTTCAGTAAAGTCATTCGTAAAATTGACTCACTACTAAAAGATGGTCGACTCAAATTTATGATGGAAAGTTGGGGAGGCGGCGACGATCCACTCCCTGCGATCGTCAATCAATTTTTAACACATCAAACGACAGTTCAGATTGTGGACTTATCTGGCATACCTAATGAAGTCGCAGGTGTTGCCAGTGCTGCTATTGCACGAATCGTTTTTCAACTTAAAGTCTGGCAAACAGATGCAGAACGGCAAAATAGCCCTGTGTTGCTAGTGTGTGAGGAAGCCCACCGCTATGTCCCAAACCGTGGTGAAGCTCAGTATGAAGCTGCGCAATCTGCAATTCGAAGGATTGCTAAAGAAGGTCGGAAATATGGTGTTGGCTTGTTGCTCGTATCCCAACGACCTAGCGAAGTTGAAGCAACAGTGTTGTCTCAATGTAATTCTTGGATAGTGCTTCGAATAACCAATGACGCAGACAGAGAGCACGTTCGCAGTATTTTGCCTGATTCAATGTCTGGGTTAACCAAGATGCTATCTGGACTTAGACGGCAAGAGGCTATTTTTGTTGGGCAGGCTGCAACATTGCCGTCCAGGATTATGATCCGGAGTCTCTCCGACGAACAACTGCCGAGGTCAAACGATGTCGATTTTGATAAAGGTTGGCAAAAACAAGCAATGACTTTAGATCAGATTGGCGCTGTCGTTCATAAATGGCGCTATCAAAGTAAGTGATAAATTAGAAAAGTGCTAAGTAAAAAATAAGGGACTTTAGAGGTTATGATGGATAAATTCATTTCATTAAGTGTTAACCAGGGAGACTCGTTCTATTTAGAGAGAGACGGGAAACAGATATTGGTTGATGGCGGTAGGTCAAGAAGTGGATTTGCGAACCTGTTTGTGCGTATAGCTTGTACCAAGTCGATAGATATTCTAGTTTGCACTCATGCTGACGCAGATCATATTAATGGATTACTTGGTTTTTTTGAGGCAGGGTTGAGTTCGCGAGAAGTATGGCTCCCAGGTACTTGGACCAGCAGATTGGTTGATTTGTTGATTAATCCTCATCACTTTATATATGAAACTTTTGAACAAGTTATAGACCTCCAGCATACTGAAATATCCACTTTAGAGGGGTTTACGGAGTCCCGATCTTTTTCTAGAGAAATCAGACCTAGTGGAGGCACGGAAGATGGAGAAACAAGTATCCATTCAATTTCTGATGCAATTGAAAATGCAGAAGATTTTAGGGTAGAAAGAACGATACTATCTGGATGGCCATATATTTGGCCGCATCGCCTAGACTCTACACAATTAAGCTTGTTTTTAGACGCCATTGATACAGCCGCAAAAATAAGAGAACTTGCAATACTCGCATATCATTCGGGGGCAAAAATAAGGTGGTTTGAATATGATAAGCATCAAAATCCTAATGGAGGAGAAAGCTACTTGATGCCTGTTAACTCCCGTGAAATTTTTCAAGTCGCGAGGCCCGTAGATGCATTTAGATACTTAACTTTAAGTGTTGCAAATAAGGAAAGTCTAGTTTTCTACTCGCCAAGTTTAAATAATGCTACTGATGTTTTATTTAGTGCAGACTCTGATTTCTCATTTAATCATCCTTTACCAAATATTGGTCATAATTCGATTGTCACAACGCCTCATCATGGATCTGAACATAATGAGAACGCATACACCGTCCTTAAAGCTCAGAATCTACTAAAAAATACCACTATTTTTGTCCGTAGTGATGGTCGATTTAGGACTAGACCTGGAAGCTCTTATAAATCACTCAAAGCCCAAAAATTTTGTACACTTTGTAAAGTCGTTAATTTTGTGAAGCAAGATGTAGAATTTTCAGCTTCACAGCTTGGTTGGATGAAGGGACAAAATGTAGCTTGTTGTTGCTGTTGAAGTAATTTAGTACTTGAGTATTGGATTTTCGAAATGGTCTAATCACCAAAATCTTCATAGAAAGCTCATTTCATCAGAATCTACAGGAGCACAGGTTCTATGAGTTCTGCCTTATGATAAGAGCTTTGAGCACAATGGATTCTCGAAAAAACCAATGTCTGCAAAGTAAGGCAAAGCAGAGATTCGGTTTTCTTGTGAGCGCCTGATCTGAACGACTGCAACTCGCTCATAGCTGACGATCAATTAATTGTATGACTGCTGAAGCTGGTGGTTACATGAAAGTGCAACGGGTTGTAAGCCGCGATTGTTCGTGGTGATAAATTTGGGTGATGTTTTGCAGCTTTGCTAATTTTGGTGTAGTAGTTCACTCAAGTAGCTATTTCGCTTATGTGAGTTACTGTGGGCTTCTGTAATAACCCTTAGTTCATCCGAGCTACCAACTATATGGATCTCAACCTCGGCTCTGGTAATCGCGGTATACAGCCACGCTCTATCAACGATTTTGCCTTTCTGTAGTGCAATAATGATTCTAGGAAACTGCGAGCCTTGAGCTTTATGAAGGGTTATTGCATAACCCAACTCCATGCAATCGAGCACGGACTGTGTGACCTCAACTTTATCCCCCGTATCCAGCGTTACTTCACCATAACTTTCACCTGATGAGTCAATGCTGGTAAGCGTACCAAGAGATCCGTTTTGAATGCCTTTATCATAGTGGTTTTGCGTAAATAGAATCGCATCATTCAATCTGAGGTTTTGAAAGAATCTCTCGCCGTGCATTTCAAACTCAAGCCTTTTACCGCTTGGGTTAACAGCCTCTTGGGTCAGTTTATTAATTTCAGCAACGAGTGCCTTGGTCGGTGCCATGACGCGACTATTTTCAGGTGATTGCTGATACAACTCACAACAGGCTTGAGCAATGTCGCTCTTTGCCGTTTCGTGGAAGTGAATAGCCCCCGTACTTAGTTTTTCAGGCACGATACCTTGATTAATGAGCTTGGAGTATTCAGGAATACCCGTTGAGCCTTTCTGACGCTTAACGATATCTAGCATAGTATTAGCAATGGCTTTTGATAGAACGATATCAGCCAAAACCTTGCCGCACCCTATAGGTGGTAACTGGTCAGGGTCGCCAGTAAAGATAATACGAACCGATGGGTGAATATGGTTGACCAGGCGATACATGGTTGGCAAGTCAATCATACTGGCTTCATCTATTACCAGTAAATGCTTTGGCTGGTCTGAACTTGGCTCAATAGGCTCTCTACGTAATAACTTAGCGATAGTTGAGGTGATAAAGCCAATTGACTCATGCAAGCGCATAGCGGCTCTGCCACTCAGCGCGACCGCATGTATTTCAAATCCCATTTGATGGTAGGCTCGAAGTGCGGTTCTAAGGACTGTGGTTTTACCTGTGCCAGCTCCGCCCGTAATACAGCTCACGGCGTTATCCAAACACGTTGTCACTGCTTCAATCTGTTTCTTGGTTAGCTCGTATGGTAATTCATCAACCGAAGAGCAATATGCAGAATTTGCAACTTCGTCATAAAGGTTGTTTTGATTAGCTAGTGCTTTAAGTCGTTTGGCAACGACATTTTCCATCAACAACTGGGCGGTTGGATGATAAGAGCCAGTGTCAGGGTTTAGGATGTATTGCGCTTTGTTGTGACCTGCTTTAAACGCTTCCGTCACCAGTTCCTTATCTTTGAGCAATTTGGTTAGGTATGGGCGTAAACACGCTTGAGTTGTATAGGTGTGGCCTTTCTCAATCTCTTTTCGAATCGCGGTTTCAAGTGCGGCACTTAGTCTGCGGTGATCACAAACTGTGATCTTAAACTGGTCAAAATTAACCAGTTTATCGACATCCGTAAACGACATTCCAAACCCAATAAGGACATACGGATTTTGTTTAATAGCCTCAATGGACTCTTCTCCATGATGCTTCAATAAGCGCTGCTGAATACTTGCTGGTATCTTGTGTTCGGTCATCCAGTTGCAGTAGGCCAGATTCTTATATTTGGCGTAACCCTCAAATAACGCATTGATAGAATCTTCACTCAGGACACTTCTAAGGCGCTCTCTTGATTCATGAGTGTCTTTTCTAACCGTTGGGTGAAAATCCTTTCCTAACAGTTCCCAGAGTGCTCTAGCTTTACTTTCACCGATACCTTTGAAATCACTTTCTCTGGCAATAAAGCGAATAAGCTGTTCACCCGTTTCTGGCAGGCTGCATTCGATGTGCTCTGGTGATTCATAGGTATGCTGCTGCATCACGTAATCACCCGTTTCCATTTCTTCTATTAAACGATGGCCTTTAACCGACCAGTGCTGGCCGAGGGCTGGTTGAACGGGGATGGCATCTGGATCAGCTTTGATGGTGACGTAATACTTGCCGCTATTGGTTTTGTGTGAGTTTTTTTTCAGTGGCACGCCACTGAATATCACCATTTTGGTAGAGCTGTAAGGAATGCTCGTGACACGCATTTGGTCTTGATGGAGTGTAAATTTCATCGTGGCATAAACCCCATTTCTGACAAGGTTTCATTCAGTTCGCCAAACCGCTCCAGTTTACCTTCCAGCTCTTTAACTTTGGCTTTTAGCTCAATGTTTTCAGCTTCTAAGGTCGATACTCGTTTAGCGTCGAGCAGCTTGCGATTAGCCGTGTTGTCGTATTGCTTTGGTTTGTCAGCATTGTTCTTTGCAGATTCGGTCAATGGCGGGAGTATACCTTTATCACGCAGTTTTTCTTCTAATGCCTTGAGCGCTTTTCTAAGCGTAGGATTTTGGTTAAGGGCAGACTTGCCGCAACCAACCCCTTTTGCTACTTCGATGCGGTTGAGCTTGCCTTTAAAGGCGATTTGCTTAAAGTCATCATCAGTTTGAGTGGCTTGCCATACTTCAAATGCTTCGAGGTTCTGCTGCGCTCTTTGCTGACCGTTCGCCATTAATCATCTACCTCACCTAACAACTTGCGTAGACCTGTCGCAAAACCTCTAGGGAATATTTGTATGTTGTATTCCATGTCTTTTACTTGGCCTGCTTGTGTGGTTTGCCAGTTATGTTTTTCCATACATTCGTCAGAGATAGCGTAGGCTAAGGCGTTCTTCTCAGATTCGGTCAAGATGCCAGATAGTGAAGGCAAGACTTCAACACTCGGCTCTGCGCTTGCATCAAACTGACGTACAGGACGCTTATCAATGGTAATATTCGCGTGCTGTTTTAGCAGATTAACCTCTTTGCGATAACGGTTGCGCTCGGCAATAATCTGACCAAACAAAGCCCGTACCGCAGGGTCTGGAATACGCTCAAGCAGCTTGTTATCCTGTGGAACAGACTTAGAGCGTGAGGTTGGCGATAACGGCTTTTTGGTGGTTGTTTTGCACTTTGCTGCCCATGCTTCAATCAAGGTGCGGTAGTGCTTGTTTTTGGTTGCTCGCAACGCTTCGTAACCTGGGCCACCCCCTGCTGCTGATACTCGCCCCATTTGTGCAATGGAGAAATCACGCTGCCCCGATTCTATATAGGCTTTCAGGATGTCGTTAAGCTTATCTAGGTTTTTTTGGGTTCTTGGCACTTTGTCGTCTTTTAGGTCAGCCAAGATGATATCAATATTAATGTCCATTAACCCTCCAATAGCGCAGGTTGGGTGAGATTTTCTAAGCGCAAGGCCTTATCCGACAGTGCATTCATGCCAGCGTTAAATAGCTTGTGATTAGACAGGTACTCACCCGCTTCGATGTAATTAGCCACTTTACGGTAGCCTTCCATTTTATCGTCAGGGTCGGCTATCTTTGCCATTTGGCGTAGCATGGCATTACCAGCGATTAGCTGCTGTTTCTCATCCATTTCCATAAAGATAGGCTCAAAGCCTTTCTTCATCAGAGCACGACTAAGTTTGCGGGAGCGCTTTTCAATAGCAGGCGTCTTACGCAATTCATCCTGCAAGTCAGGAAAGAATTCGGCATCGTCACACAGAAGGGATAAGTGCAGTAACTCAGACTCTGTTTCAACGAATCTCAAGGCATGGCTAATATCTTGTTCATTCCCTACTGCAATCAATTTATCTTTGGTGTCGTCATCGTTTCGGGCTTCCTCGACGTGAATGATTTTGCTGATTAGCTCGAAGCACGCTATCCAGTCTTTGGTATATTCATCGGCCTCTACTTGTTGCTTTTCATAGCGGCGCTGTAGAACCTGCATGTCATTATGTTTGGTAAAAGGCGCACCTTGCTCTTCACAGAAGAACTGCTCGTCTTTGAGTGCTTCTAGCTCACCCTCGATTTCAACCGATAGGTTAGCCGCTTGGTGCGCCTTGTAACTGAGTTGATTAAACTGAGCGTTAAGCGCTGGCAGGTATCGCGCCTCAGTAATAAACCAACGGCAACGAATGCAGTTTTCAGGGCCATGCGGTACGCTGCCATAGATGCGATTGGCGGCAGCACTTGCATCTCTAATCAACTCACCACCGTTCCAACACCCGCCCAGCGTACTGACTTCATCGGATTTTACGGTGTTGCCTCCGACCAAACATAAGCCAGCTGAACGCTCCTCCCAGCCGATGGGATTACGGTTAACCAGTGCTGCCTGAATACTGTCTTCTTTGTGGTAGACCATTTTGCATTGAATTTGCGCTAGTGAGGCATCTTTGAGGAAGTTGCGCACTGACTGCTTAGCTTTACCCTCAAGCTCCCCTTCGGCTTCACTCATTTTTTCCGCCATCACGGACGGGGTGATTTTGTTGTAATAGATGGTCATTAGGATACGTGAGTGCCCTGCCAGTAGTTTGGATATGACAGGTAGTGGCAATTGGGTATCCATCGTGTAGCATGTTATCAAGGATACACGCAAGCTGTGCAGGGGGAAATTTGTGGCATTCTTATCGCTTTCTGGAGTGCCTTCTGGGTAATCCATAACCAGTTTAAGCCGCTCTCCATTATCAAGCGTATTACCTTGCTCAGCAAGCTGGTTTTCCAGTGTTAGCAAGAGTTGATACCAGAAAGATTTCATCGCATTTGCATTTATCGGTTTGTATTTATCATCACCGTTTGCTGATGCATCACGAAACAGAAAGGCGATTTCACCCATGCTCTCTAGCTGGGTTTGTGACTTCTTTTTCGTAGTATGTTTAGTTAACAGCGTGGTGCAGTCTGTCGGTTTCACTATAGGGTTGTATTTTTCCTGCCAGTTACGCAGTTTTTCCAGCCAATATAATACTTCCTCATTCTGCCAAGGGATGATGTAGCCGCGTTCTAGTTCATCTTTATTCTGGTCAGCGGTTTTGTTGGTGTTGATATACAAACCTGTGGAGTGCTGGCCTGTCATGGTGTCATGGATACGGCGAAAGATGCCTTTACCAAAAGGGCGTTTTTCGCTACCGAGCGCAAAGTCATGCTTGTCATTGAGCTTCCAATGACCGCTTTCATAACGCCACGTATCCGCTTCACCACTGTCTAATATACGCACTTGATAGGTGCGCAGTGGCAGATGCAGCTTCATAAATATAACCATCGCTTTGACAGGTGACCAGATTTGGTGGAGGGTGATTCTTTTACCATCTCTAGTCACTTCTTTGGTGCGCCACACGCAATCGGGGTCGGTTTTGTCAATCAGCTCAGGCTCGACCTCGAACCAGTCGCCACTTCCACCTGCTTTGCCTTGCCCTGTCTGCTCTTGTGCCCATGCCCAATGCTTGAAATGGCGGTAGTGATAGCTAGACAGTAACGACTCGCCTTGTGGTAGGTTTTGCTCAATCACCGTCAGTTCCGCTTTATCTGGCAATGGACACAAAATTTGGCGCAGGTCTTGGATGTAACGATACGGAAGTGGGTTACGCACGGTTTCAGTGTGTGAGGATTGCTTCTTAATTTTGCTCAGCGGATTGCGAACCAGTGGCATTAAGTTGCCGCTATCATCTTCTTCAGATAGATGATGTTCAATGACGTAATTAATGAAGTCAAAGGTGTAGTTGATAGACATTGTTAATCCGGCGGGGTCGTTAATAGTTTTTCTCACAGTAGCTTCTAGCTCTTCAGTGGAGCAGATATGACCATTGTAGCCCTTGAAAAACAGAACAATATCAGTTGCATAGGGAGCGTACTCTAACAGGTAGGACTCAAAAAAACAGCCCAACGCTCTGCGCTTGTGGTCAACCCCCGTATGTTGTATCGCCATCCACTCAGCGGCTAATTCCTGCCATTGCTCCCACTCAGGGCCAAGGGTGGTGAGCATCCATTTAAACGTTAAGTCCGATGAGCGCCCGTCATATTTCTTGACTTTTTTTGCCATTATTTACCTCGTAATTTCGGATGCTTGCCTGTGAAATAGCCTTGCGGGTCAATATCGTCAAAACCGTGCTCGACCAACTCTTTCCAATCTAGCGATTTTACTTTGGACTCAGGATTTGCCAGTTGTAGCGTGGCCTTGTTGAGTTCATCGGAGATTTCCTGCTGCCCTTTACCTGTGTAGGGAACTTGAGACTCCAGTGATTTATGGTGCATACATCGTCGTATCACCAACGGGTTAAGTCCTGAACGCTCTAAGCGTCTGCCATAACTATGACGATGACCGTGCGGGTCTAACCCTTCCGATTTGTTTGGCTCTAAGCCAATGCGCCTTAATCCCGCCGCATAGCTTTGGTGAAACGCATTCAAAGTGTATGGGTTTCCAAGGGCGCTGTGATGGAATGAAATGAACGCATAGGGGTGATGGCAGTCAATACTGGCTCGATATTTTTGGTAACTCTTCCACAGTGACATAAAAACCTTGCCATAATCCGTTGGAAACCACTGAACTTGTATGTAGTTATCTCGATGGTCTACAACTCTTGTTTTCCAGCCAACGTATGCCGTGCCTTTCATTCGTTTGCGTGGTATACGAGCGTATTTTTCTTGTAAATAGGCTTCTCTGGTTTTTGTCCCTGAGCGACTACGCCAACCTTCGGGTGCTTTACCATCGACTTCGTTGTAAATTCGAACTATCGCTTTTTCAGGGTCATACGGATCTTCAAGTACATCAGTCACCCAGAGCATAATAGCTTCACTTTCACGCAAACCGCCACCGTGCATCAAGAGCAGCATAAGCTTATCTCTCAACGCAACTCGCGGATCTTTTGCTCCGCCAATACCATCTTTATAGAATGATTCCCAATGCTTATCTGGGAATGCTAAAGCATCGTCTTCGGCTTTCGTCAATGGAGTGCGTCCTTTCATTGTGCGAGCTTTACGGATGGTTTTATTAACGGTTTTATCTTCAATATGTCCAAGGAAGTCATGTTGGTTTTTTCGATACCATGCCGCATAATTCAGGCGTTGCTCATGAGGTGTGGCATCTCGCAAAGGGTTCATTGGCTCTGCGCCATGCTTGTTAGCCAGCCAATCAGTAAATGCCGTTAATCGATGAATATGTTTATTGACGTTATCAGTTGAGCTTGGCACCCAGTACAAGCCAGAGGGATCTAAACCATCATCACCGATGGTGCCTGTGTAAAGACGCTTAGCAAAGGTTTGGAATAGCATTTTAGGATCTTCAAATAATCCTTTGTTGGCTTCCATGTAATCCAAGAGCAAAGAGGTGGCTTGTATAAAACCATTCATTAAAGCATTACTAGCACCATCAGCTTCCATCTTTAGCAAGTAATCGGTAACTGAACCAACTTCACCTTGTTCGGTGATCAAGATGGGGAGCTGACTTTTAATGCCAGTATTATCTTCTACGATAGTTGCTTTGACTTTAACCGATGACAAGGTTCATTCCTTTATACACATTAAACATACAATACACTATAATGCTAAAGTGTTTGTTGTCAAATAAAAAGGCAGATTTCTCTGCCTTAATACACAATATACATAGTTCAAGGTACTATATATAAATAAATTGGGGGTATGGTAAGTACTGTAAATACACTTTAACGGTTAGTTTAATCGCACTTGCCTTATACGATAAGCGGTAAAAGCCAAAAGCCCCAACCCGAACAAGTATAAAGAGCCCGGCTCAGGAACTGCCGCGATGGAAATATCACCAGCAGCAATAGGAGTAGATAAAGGATCTACCAATTGCTCATCATACACTTCAAATTGCTGCAAACTCGGCAAGCCTATTCCAAAGTAAGAATATTGAACCACAAAATT